>CAZCFZ010000072.1:0-19408 GCA_964498065.1 uncultured Ignavibacteriaceae bacterium | reverse complement strand
TCATCTTTTCACTACTCATTTAAAAGCTGCAGTCTTTTTCGTAAGCTTTTATCAATAAATTATTGTATTCCATAAAAGATATTTCTTTTGCGCCAAACATTCTTAAATGATCGGTCATATATTGAACATCAAGCAGAACGAATTCTTTTTCTCGAAGATGATTGATCAAATTTACGAGGGCAATTTTAGAAGCCTGTGTAACCCGTGAAAACATCGACTCACCGAAAAAAGCTCCTTTAAATGAAATTCCGTACAAACCGCCGACAAGCTTATTATTGAGCCAGGTTTCAACAGTGTGAACATGATCTAATTCTTTTAATCTTAAGTATGCTTTTATCAACTCTGATGAAATCCAGGTTTTCTCGCGATCTGCACATCCTTTTACAACAGACAAAAAATCAGAATCAAATTTTATTTCTAATTTAGAAGTCTGTATTTCTTTCTTTAATGAACGCGGTATATTAAAATTGTTTAAAGGAATTATCGTTCTTATTTCCGGCATGTACCAGTTTATTTCACCCGTAAATTCATCAGCCATGGGAAACGCACCGCTTGCATAAAGCCTCAGCATATTGTTTGGCTTTAATAAATCTGCCTGATTAAATTCATCTTTTTTTGTCATTTGAGTATATGCGGTTTCCTCAAAATTTTGTAATACAATTATGAAAGAATTATTTTCAAATGAATTTATTATTCATCAATTTTAACTTCCAGGTGAATTATATCATGTCCTTTCTTTGTTTCGTAGGCGGCGTATGCGACTCCCGCCAAAACCAGAATCATTCCTGCTAAAAACGATGCGGTTACCAAAAAATTTAAGCTCTCGTTTCCTAAAAGATATTGTAATCCGATAAACAGAGAAGTCAGAACAAAAAAAGCAACAGCAATAGTATATGAAAGTACTGCGTTACGGACAAGTTTAACTCGAAAAGCTAAACCGTCTAGCTGCAGCGAAAGGCTTTCCAATCTTATATTTTCTTCATAATTAAAATCTTTTTCACCGGCTTTGGTGAAATATTTTCTTTTTTCTTCATTTAAAAGTCTAATACGGTTTACGACGAGTGAATATTTGTTGTTCATCCCCAGAAGCAGAAGGCCGCAGGCGGAAATCATTAAGCCTGGTGCCAGCATTAGTTGAATTACCTGCACAATTGAAATTTCGGTTTTCATATTTTTTATGTAAGTGTAATTAAAAATTATTTAATAGAATTTTGCTTTTAATTGCATGCCGGACTATTTCTCAATAGCCGCTTTCCTCCTAACCGGCTTTATATTATAAATTTTTAGAGAAAAGCCTACTAAATTTATATAAAATTTTTAAATGAAATATTTAAATAAACAATTAGTGGTGTTCTTATTTGCTAATCTAAGTTATGTTTCGTCTCTGCTCAACATGACAAATGAATTTTAATTGTCATCCAGAGCGGAGTCGAGGGATGATTTATCTGTTAAAAATAATTATGCTAAATAAGGGCATTACTAAACAATTAGATGCGAAAGGAATGAATAAAGAGGGAATTAGTAATACTTGAAAAGTTTTACGCAAAAGCATGCTTTTCGGCTTTTGTAATTTTTAATGCGTTTACCTTCTTAAAAAAGCTTCTTTCATTCCTCCGCCATTACGATGGATATGAAAGAAATTATTATAAAGGTTTATTAACCAATTTTTAAGGTTTCGATAAAGAATAATTTTCTGAAGGCTAATTTCTAAAAAAGCAACCCGTAAACGGACATTCGAATCATAGTGACTTAACATATTCATCATATCCTCATTCCCGTTTACGGGCTTTTCTAAATTAATAAGAACATAATCCGGCTTTTCTTGTTTTATTATTTTTATTGTTTCATTTGAGTTAAACAAATAAATACATTTTGAGTCAAAAATTTTCTTACCGGCCTTGATAATAAAATTATCTCTCTCTCCAGCATTAATAAAAATTATTTTTCTCATAAATATTGCCGCCGTAAAAACTCAATTCTAAAACTGTTTCCAAATAATTAATAAAAAGCCGGTGGAAAGGTAAAAATGATTGCAAGACTTTGTTGTGATATTTCTATAACCGGTGTCCTAAGACAAATGCGATGGATTTTATGATTGGTACTTACATAAAAATGATTTGAAACTTCTAATAGAAAAATTTAAACCCATGTTCTTTTTATAAAATCAAGAATAACTTCGTCTGTTGAATCTAGTAATTCTTTGGGAGTTCCCGTAAAGTGAATGATTCCTTCATGCATCATTGCCACTTTATCTGCTACATTTTTTACACTGTACATATCGTGAGTAACAACAATGGAAGTAACATTTAATTTGTGACCAAGTTCTTTAATTAAATTATCAATTGAATCCGACATAATTGGATCTAATCCTGTAGTCGGTTCATCGTAAAGAATGTATTCGGGATTTGTAACTAAAGCCCGCGCTAAACCGACTCGCTTTTTCATTCCCCCTGAAAGTTCGGAAGGTTTTAAATTTTGGATGTCGGGCAAGTCGACCAGGGCTAGTTTTTCGGCAACTACTTTTTGTATCTCCGATTTTTTATAATCGTTTTCGGATTCTACCAAGGAAAGAGAAACATTTTCTTCTACAGTCATCGAATCAAATAATGCGGCCCCTTGAAAAAGGAAGCCGAACTTTTTTCTTAATTCATATAAATTTTTGGTATTTAGATCACTAACAATTTGTCCTTCTACCTTTACCCAGCCGGCATCGGGATAAAGCAATCCGACAATATGTTTAATTAAGACACTCTTACCGCAGCCGCTTTTTCCTATAATGGCAATGGTCTCACCCTTTTCTATCTTAAGATTAACTCCGTTTAAAACGTTATTTTCGCCAAACTTTTTATGAAGATTTGATATTTCAATCATTTAGTAAATGTAAAATATTTAATATTCGGTACATAAAGATAATTAAAATATTTTCAAATTTTTGTCCATACTTATATAAAACATTTCATTGGGCTGTTATTTATAATGTAAAATTGTTTGAGAACTAACTTCATTGCCGGTAAGATTATCTTTAACATTAATTGTTAGGATATAATTTCCAGGCCGGTAATTGCTCATGTCCAATCGAAAATACATTTGTGAATCCGGCCCTTGTGTTTGGTATTTGGTTGTAACTATTACTTCCTCTTTCTTTTTACCCAAACCTATAATGTTGAGAATAGAGTTTACTGTTTTATTAAGTGAAGAACTATCGTCTTCTTTTTCAAGGATTAGTTTTTGTTCGTAGCTGTTAAGTCCGTTTTCGTTTACTTTCAGATTATATAATTCGTAGTAAATGTAAAAAGGATCCTTGTTTGTAAAAGTATTTGTAGGATTGGGAAGTAGTCCTATATTACCTCTGGTTATGGCAGCAAAAGACGGATCATTCGATCCGACTTTTGATGCTAAAATTAAATCACTCATGCCTAGTTTGTAAGGCTCAAATTTTTTTGCTTTAAATTTAAAATGGTTTGAAGAAACTCCTTTATCGAATTTTCTAATGATTTCAAATGCAAGCGTTCCCGAATCCGGATAAGCAGTCATTTTTATTGAATTGACTAAAAGAGCGGAATCTTTTTCTACATGAACAATGTGAGAATCCGGCAACAGCACAATTTCTTTTTTCTCTTGAATAATCGGATTGTAAAGAGAGTCAAAAAAGAACAGCCCTAATTCATGATTATAGTCATAAGCATTTCCCCGTTTTAAAGAATCTATTGGAGTTAATCCATAGTTTATATAAACATCGGTATAATTATAATTCTCATCTTTTAATTGAACTATATCAAATGGAACAGTTATTTTCGGCCCGTTGAATTTCGGCGTGTATTCTTCAAAGTAGTCTTTTCTTAGATAGTCGACAAGCATAGGAGTATCACCGCCGAATTGCGAAATAAACCTGCTTCCCGGCATCTGCTCGCTGTAAACATAATCGCCGTTCATGAATTGATCGTAAAATCCCAGTTTAAAATATTTATAATACCACACATCGGTTTTCATAAAAATCACTGTGCGTCCGCCGGCATTAATTGACGGCCTATAGCGAAATTTTTTTAACGGCACTCCGTATCTGATTATTGCTTCACCTCTATCGGTTTCCCAGCCCGGGAGATTTTTAAATTTAACCGTATATCGAAGGTTAGCGTATGCAACTCGAGAATAATGTTCAAGAAGCCGTTCATTATAGTTTGTTAGATACAGCGGATCATTTATTTCCCAGAATTTGTTAATGATTTCATGTAATTCATCAACCGAGTATTTTTTAAAGACTTCACTTAAAACCGGGCTAAGTAATTTCTTTACGGATTTAAATGTAAAATCCACCCTTTCGGAATCCGTCATTAAACTTATCGCTTTTTGATATTCTTTGAATGCACTGTCGATTTTGTTATTCTCATAATATAATAATCCGAGATATAAATGAGCATCTTTATTATTTGGATATAATGCTTCAAGTTTTTTTAAAATCGGAATTCCTTTTGCAGGTTCCCCGTTGTCTTCATGTAAAAAGCTTAACTGCAAATATGCGTCCGATAATAATGAATCATACTTTATAGCATTGAGCAAGAACTTTTTTGCTGTATTAAAATCTTCCTGTGCGTATTTTTCGTAACTTAAGGATACGAACTCACTGGCCCTGAGATAAGAATCATGGTATTCATTAAAATTATTTCCTTTTATTTTACCCATATGGTATAAAGCGTTGGCCTGTGTGCTGTCGATTTCCACTATTTCTTTATATATTTTATAAGCCATTCCGTCGCTAATTTTATTTAAAAGTTTCGCCATAAGATATTTATATTTAATATTCTTCGGCTTTTTAAAAATAGCTTTTTGCAGTAATTCGCGTGCTATAGCCCTTCTATAAATGGTATTCCGGTTAAAATAAATTTTTGACAGTTCATATAAAGATTCCGGGTTGGAGTCTTCGTTTATAGATTTCTTAAATAATTTTTCCGCTGAAAGAGTATCTTTGTTTAGTAAGGCCCTCATGCCTTGAATATAATAATCGGGATCGTTAGAATTTACCGATTGGGCATATAAAGCAGATTGCAGGAAAAGAAGAAAAATAGCGCTGTATTTAAATAGAACTTTCATTTAAATATTTGTTAATTCTTCATGTATAATAATTTACAAAAAACAAATAAAAATGTAATGCTATAATTTCATTAGCAGTATGAATTAACCGGCCTGGTGTTAGCTAATAATTTTTGTGCCGAATAACTAAGATTGATTTAGTTTATGAGGTATTTTAAGAAAGGGGATTCTTTAATTCAGAATTTATTTGTGACGGATGAGAAAACACTCTTCCGATATTTTTAATTTTATTCTGAAATGTGCCTAAACTTTTCTGGCACTCACCGCAAAAATAGATATATCTTAATCCTATAATAGATTCAATTTTGCAAACCCATACCGTAGAAATATCTTTCAAGCAATACGGGCAAAAAGCATTAACAACTTCTTTTTCGATTTCCTTTTTCATTAAATCTTTTTTGTTTTATATCTGTTTAGACTTAAAATTTTAAATTTTGTTACTAAAAATCTTTTTCCGGTTTTACCCGTATCAGTGTTGAAAAATCAGATTATTAAAATATTATTTGGAAACAGTTTTTTGCGGCTTAAGAAAATAAAATAGTTTTAATATTCAGAAATAATCAATTTCCCGAACGAACGCAACTTATATTTAAAGTACTTTTTACAGTTTTAATGAATAAAATAAAAACAAAATGAAATTAAATACAGTTTATTTAAAATGATAAAAGTTTTATCTGTTTTTTTTAATATTCACAATTTTTATTAAATCACAAGCTAAACAAGATGATGCGGGAAATTCCGGATTTTTTAACAGCCATTTACGAATTCTTGCTCCGATAAATTGTCCTGAGAAAAAAGCCCCGACTAATATGGGGTAAGTTATAAAAGCAAATCCCAGGCCCAGGATGAATCTTAAAGCAATAACGAAAGGCACCGGTACATGAATTGCCAGGATCCATTGAAGGGAAAATTTTTTTACATTATCTCTCCAGTATCCAAACGGTAGATTTAAAAGTAACACTATAACTGCTGCTTCAAAAAGTTTCATAAAATAAAATTTATCTCTGTATTACCCTAAATTAATTAAAAGAACCATTTTTATTATTGTTTTAAACCATAATTGCCGGGTTCAATCTTTCAAAATTAATAAAATATTAAAAATGATTCTCTTATTTTGTAAAGTGAAAGGATTATATTTGTGGAACATAATTTGGAATTTTTATGAAGATAAATAAAGTATGTGTTTATTGTGCATCAAGCGATTATTCGGATACTGTTTATCTTAATGCAGCTTACAAGCTTGGTGAAATTCTTGCACAAGAATCCATTACTGTTGTATACGGAGGCGGTTCTGCGGGGCTAATGGGTAAATTAGCCGAAGGTGCATTATCTAAGAAAGGTACGGTTGTTGGAATTATACCTCAATTTATGTACGACCTTGAGTGGGGACATAACGGCTTAACCGATCTCCAAATAGTTGACGGTATGAACGAACGAAAGGAATTAATGAGAAACGGCACCGATGCTGCAATTGCATTACCGGGCGGTTCGGGAACTTTTGAAGAACTTTTTGAGACTATTACTCAAAAAAGACTCGGGGTTTATTTAAGTCCTATTATTTTTGTTAATATAAATGGTTTCTTTGACACATGTATCGATTTGCTTGATAGAGCAATTTCCGAAAAATTTATGGATGAACGGAGCAGAAACATGTGGACTGTTGTAAATGATTCTTCCGAAGTTGTTAATGCAATTAAAAATTCGCCTGAATGGAGCAGTGAAGCTCGAAATTTTGCAACTCTTCGCAAATAATATATTTGAACCTTTTGTAAATAAAAAAGCCATAAGAATTTTCTTATGGCTTTCAAAATGACTCCGGTATTAACCTGTTACATCATTTCCTATTTTTAAACATTCAAAACATTACCTTATTATAATTGCCCGGAATCATTTTTAAATATTTTGATTAATGAACCCGCCTGTAATATATTTATTAAGTTCATTTGTTAGACGATATAAACCATACCGAGGTTTCAAGATTGGTAATAAATTAAAAGGGGATGTGATTTGGAAGACGAATTTAACCTACAATGGAATAATTAAAAAAATTTTATTTTATTAAATCCTTTTTAGATCAGATACGGTTTTTTCATTTTTTAAATTTCCGGTGTTTAGAGTTGTGGAAGGTTCAAATAAAAGGACATGCACTTCTTCTTCTGCTACCGGTCTATGTTCAACTCCTTTCGGAACTATTATAAACTCACCGTCATTTAGAATTGCTGAACCTTTTCTAAATTCTATTTTTAATTTCCCTCGAACGACTAAAAACATTTCATCTTCATCATCATGCTTATGCCAGACGAACTCGCCTTTTAACTTAACCACTTTAACATACTGGTTGTTCAATTCGCCGATTATTCTCGGGTTCCAATAGTCTTGAAAAAGCTCGAACTTTTCGGCTATATTAATTTTTTCCATAATTCATTTTTCGAATTAATATTTTTATCAGCTTCCTATTATTCTTCTATGATAGTTAATTTGTCCCAGGTGGTAATTTAAATGTGTTGCTAAATGAATCAGAAAAAATTCGGTTGTCATTTTTTTGCTAAATACTTCTATGGGATAAATAGATTGAAATTCTTCATCTCCCATAGAGTTTAGAATTGTTTTTATATCTTCAATAGAATCATCAATACTTTTAAGTAATAATTTCTTAGGAATATTTTTATCGCTAAATTCTGCATCCCGGTTGCGAACATATCCGCTTTTACCTATAACTCCGCATATAAATTGATTCAAATTTCCCATAAGGTGAAGACATAAGTTTCCGGCAGAATTTTTAATATTTTTTTCGATTATCCACAGTTTTGATTCATCGGAGTAGGAGCTTATTTCAATTTTCAATTTATTTAAATCCCTCTCGAAGATTTCAATTAGAGCATCTTTCAACATTTTAAATTTCCTTATATATATTTTTTTTATGTTCGGTTATGACGGCTATCCGCAATGTTATCAAATAACTATGGAACCGGTTTCATCCTTAGGTTGAATTTTTTAAATAAGTTATTTGAACTTATAATTATTAAAATTTATAGTCAATAAAGTAATTTGGTGTTGGAACAAAAATGTTGTAGAATAAAAACAGAAGGATTTCAATTCAACTTTCGGGCAACAACCACGACTTTTTTTAAACTTTCCAAAACACCGGAGCTTTGGTTTAATGCTTCAAGATATACAATGTAAATTCCAATCCTGAGAGAATTCCCGTGATCATCCAATCCATCGAAAATAACTGAGCCTTTTCCGCCGCTCGGCTGATTATTAGTCAGCGTTCGTACCAGTCTGCCCTGACTGTCATAGATTTTTATTCTTACCTGCGAGGTAGATTGAGTTAAGTTGTAGCTAATTATAGTGTTGTCTTGAAATCCGTCATTATCCGGTGAAAACGGATTGGGAGATATAGACATTTTAGATTCACTGTTTGTTAGAGCCGCATAAATACTATTTTGTTTCCCCGGCGTTGCGCCTGATTTATCTGCCGAGCTGCTCCAGTTTGAAGGATCGTTAGTATTCAGTTTAGGATTAATCCTTTCCAGTGAAATGTTTTGAGCGGATATAAAATTTTTATTGTGCCATTTTGAAGAATAATAAAGCGAATCGATTACGGTTCCGGTAATATCTTTTAATAAAATGAGGTCTTCGGAATTATTTAAACCCAGATTTTGAGAGTTTAAAATAGTTTTATACTGCAGATTGAAAAGGTTATATTTTGAAATGACTGAGGAATCTGCTGTTAACAAAAAATATGCACCGGAAGGAATTATGAAGCTTGTCTCAGATAGTTTTAATGAATGGCTCGTTAGATCCTCAATTTTCCAGCCACCAATGTTAACAGGCGAATTGCTGATATTTAAGAATTCAATGAATTCATTGTTATCATATCCCGGATCGAACATAATTTCATTTATTATTAAATCATTTCTTTTGTAGGAAGGAATATTTATTATAGAATTTTCTTCTCCTGGCGTACCCTTGGACAAACTCAAAGATGTTACCCAATTTGTACTGTCGTTTGTTAAATTTTTAGCTGAAATTCTTTCCAGGGAATAACCGTTTTTCCCTCCCCAGCTTGAATTATAAAACAAGCTGTCTATTATTCCGTTTCTAAAATCATAAATTATAATCCCGTCTTGTGTGTTTCCTAAAGTTCCGAAATTTACGATTTTCATTTGAGATTTGACGGATGGATAAGCTTCAGACAATAACGAGTCTGGCGTAAGAATTAAAAATTCACCGGGCGGAATTAAAAAATCTTCATTAGTAATAAAGTTTTTTGTAGGATGAGGTAAAATATCTCCTGCGGACCAATTCTTTAAGTTCACTGTATCTTTGGCCGGATTTATCAATTCAATCCATTCGGGCATACCGTTTTCAGGTGCGTACATTACTTCATTAATAAGAAGTGATTTTGAAGAATAACCAGGCTCAACATAATTTTCCAAATAATTATTGTAAGGATCTTGGTCAGCATTATACATTATCTGTGCAGCAGTTAGAATTTTAGAATTTAAATTAGGTAAATAAAAAGAAGAACAAACGACTAATGAATCATCCGGGTTTAAGCTTAAATCCGATTCCGTACTCAATATTTTTTCTGCAGTACTGTTGGAATCGGAATCATATAAAAAAATAATGCTGAAATTTTCGGCTATTGAAGTTCCTAAATTTTTAATTTTAGCATTCATGTATACATTTTCTCCGTCGGTTGGAAAGCGGGGATTAAAAGTAATTTCCGATATTGTCAGGTCGTGTTGTTTTGTTGTAATGCTGTTTATTCTTCCGGGAGTGCTTAATTCAATGTCCCTTGAAGAACCCCAATTGCCGGGTAGGTTCGAACTTGTTCCAATTGATTTCCTCTCCAAAGAAAATCCATTTTTTCCACCGAGATTATTATTATAAATTACAGAATCCATAACAATGCCCCTGTTATCTTTTAGTACGACTCCGTCGTAGTCATTATTAAGAACTGGCAGATTTAAGACAGCTATCTTTGCGGGAATTATTCTATGATAATTTTCAACATTATTCTCTTTAGCTATCACTAAATAACTCTTTGAAGGAATGAAAATATCTTCTTTGATTACCGATGTAACAGGTGTTGTAACTACATCTGTTACAGACCAATTTTTTAAGTTGACGGAATCTTGCGAAGTATTATAAATTTCAATCCACTCGGGCTCCCCGCCTGAAGGTGCATACATTATTTCATTAATAAGAATTGTTTCTGCCGGATAACCGGGAGCTATTGATTTGTAAATATAATTGTTGCTCGTATCTTCATCATTATTGAAAAATGCTTCAAGATAAAAATACTTTTCATTTGATAAATTCATTATCGAATAATCAAAATCAATTACGGAAGAATCGTTTTGTGCCAAAAATAAATTCTGTATCGATTTAATTAAAAGATCCGGTATGGAATCATTATTGGTGTCTTCAAATAATCTCAATGAATAAGAAGCATTAAGATTTCCGTTGTTTTTTATCTTCGCTCTGATTTTAACATCATCTCCGAAGTTAGGTTTCTTAGGTTCAAAAATCAGATCTGAAACCTCAATATCGTACTGTTTTTTGGTTACGGAATTTATATATCCGGGTGTTGCTTTTGATTTGCTCACGGAAGCTTTCCAATTTGATGAATCAAACGAAGGGTTGTCGAAATTTATTCTCTCAAGAGAATTTCCGTTATTGCCTCCCCAATCCGGCTGGTAAAATAGACTGTCTACAAGAGTATTTAAAGAATCTTTAATTACAACTGCATCGCCGGTATTATTTAAAGATGGGAAATTAGTTACTATTATAGGAGACTTTATAGCGAAGTATTCTTTTATTGTAGAATCTTTAGTTATTAAAATGTAGGATTGAGGCGGGATAAAAAAATTATTGGTAGTAATATTCGTAGTTGTATTATTATCCGATATTTCCCATTTATTTAAATTAATCTCTTTGTAAGTCTTATTAAATAATTCTATCCATTCCGGCTGTCCTGAACTAGGTGCATACATAATTTCATTTATTACAACATCATTATAATTTGCCGGAGGAGGATATACTCTGAATAAATAATTCATAACATTATTCAACGGATTTTCATCTGCTGTAAATAATATTTTAGCTATAACATGATAACTGCCCTGGTTCAGCTCTGGCATTTCAGAATTTAGAGTTAAGGAATCATCCGGCTGCAGATTTGAAAAAGTTTTTTTATCGATCAGTTCGCTTTCGGCGGCCAATGAATCATTATTTACATCGTTATATAATTCTACTGTAAAGCTGCCGGCAGTCTTCAATCCGGTGTTTTTTACGATTATATATATATCAACGCCATTGCCTGTTTTAGGTATAAGCGGGAGACTGCTTATGGATGTTAAAGTCAGATCAAAATTAAACGGAGTTATTGAATTTCTAAATCCTGGTGATCCATTTAAGATTTTACTGTTTCCCCAATTTGAAGATGAGTTATCGTTATTTATTAATATTTTCTCATCTGAGATGCCTTTCCCATTATTTGCAGAATAAAGATACGCTGCTAAAGTATCCCCCGAAGGATTTAATAAAAGGACATCTCTGTCGGAAGTATTAGCCATACCTGTTGAGCCAAAAGCATCATCTGAAATTTTCAGGATTACAGCATTGTTTGGAACAAGATCTTTGTATATTCCGTTACCGATATCATAATCACCTTCAAATATTACCGCATATGAATTCGGCTGTAAAATTGTGCTACCGGCTCCTCCGGTAATAACATCCGGACTTGAAGATGAATATTTTATTTTAAAACCATTTAGATCTACACTGTCGTTGCTGCTGGTATTATAGATTTCAATAAATTCATTATTACCCGATTCCGGGTTAAACATAATTTCACTAAATACCAGCGATGATTTTAATTGGGCAAACAGCATACCGCAAGGAATAAGAAGGAAAGTGATAATAATTTTAAGCATCAAAATTGATCCCCTTTATTTGATGGTTGAATCAAAGATATAAAAAATTTTAGAGAAAAAAAATTTTATAAATACTTAAGTAGTGTCCTAGTTTGTTCCTTCTTGCCAGGTTCGACTCTGTCCGCCATGTCAAATGTATTAAGTTTTTCATCCCGAGCGGAGTCGAGGGATGTTTTAATTGTTAATAATAATTTTGCTAAGTTAATACACTATTGATATCTATTGCCCCTTCTGTGCCAAGTATTCGAATAATATATCCGGCATGATTTTTAAAAGCTTTGCACCTATTACTGTTGGAAGAGGAAACTGGATAATCCTCTTTTCTTTTTTTATTCCGTTTAAAATAATTCTTACTGCTTTGTCCAGATTTATTATAAAAGGCATTTTAAAATTATTTTTATCGGTCATTGGGGTACGTACAAATCCCGGCTTAACCGTGATAACTTTTACCCCATACTGTTTAAGTTCAACCCGAAGGCTTTCCAGAAATATACTCAAAGCACTTTTACTGGCACAATAAAATCCTGATTTTGCAAAACCTCTAGTCTCTGCCAGACTGGAAACCCCGACAATCATTCCCTGTTTGTTTTTAATAAACTCCGGAATAAATAATTCTACAAAATTGATAACACCAAAAAAATTGACATCAAATATGTTTTTAGCATCTGCAGCATTTAAATTTTGAACTTCTATATTTTTCCCGATCCCGGAATTTAAAATTGCTATGTCAATATTTTCAAATTGTTTTAAGGATTCATTTATGCACGACCTTACTTCTTCTTTATTTGCAACATCGCATTTTAAAGTTAAAACGCTGCTGCCTTTATCTTTTATAGTTATTGCCAATTGGTCAAGCAGTTCTTTTCTTCTGGCAAGCAGAACCAAATTACATTTTTCAGCCGCCAATGCGCTTGCAAGCCCCCGGCCAATCCCGCTGGATGCTCCGGTGATTAAAATTGTCTTTTTATTAAAATTCATTATTATAATGTTGAATAGATGAAATAAATTTGAAAGGAAATATAAGTAAAATTAATTTATTTCTTCTCTGCTGATAGGCAGCTGGATACTTACCAATGTTTGTTTGGAAGGAATGCTGTTTATAGAAAGCCTGCCGTTATAAATTTCGACTAATTTTTTTACAATTGACAAACCCAGTCCGGTTCCTTTTCTTTCAAATAATATTCTGTCGAATTGAATAAATTCTCCTATTAGCGAAGTCTGCTCTTCTGTCAAACCCAAACCGTGATCTGTAAAATGCAAAACATAGTTATCGCCGATGGAAAGAGAATTGATTAATATTTTACTCCCTTTCTTCGAGAACTTAATAGAATTATCAATAACTTCGCTAATTAATTTTTTAAAATGTTCTCTCGAAATTTTCAACGTTACTGAATTTATGTTTATAACAATATCGTTCTGGCGTTTATAATTTTTAGCTAACTCGAATGCTATATCTTTTACAAATTTATTCGTAACAAAAGTTAAATTGTTCTGCAATTCTTTTACATGTCGATGATCCCTAAGAATAAAATCCAATCTTGTTGTATAAAGAATATTCTGAATTAATTCGTTTAGGCGCTTAGCAGAATCCTGCATGTTTAAGGCGATTTCCAGGATTTCTGAACGCGGCATTTTTTCGTAATCATTAATTAATAATTCATTAAAACCTAAAATTGAGGTTAACGGAGTAAGCAGTTCATGCGGCAGCGAATAAGATATGCTTCTGCGCAGTGTTTCGATTCTTTTCTCCTGAAGTTCTATTTTCCGCAATCTCATATTGATTGTATTTAAAAGATCCTTATGACTGTAAGGCTTTATTAGAAAATCATCCGCGCCGAGTTTCATACCTTCGCGTATATCCGAATTGTCCGATTTAGCTGTTAAAAAAATAAACGGTATTAACGCAGTCTTCGGATTTTCTTTTAATTGGTTCATAACATTATATCCATCCATGCCCGGCATCATTATATCGCAAATTATTAAATCCGGAGTATCCGTTAAAGCAATTTGCAGCCCCAGCAGCCCGTTTGTTGAAGTGCTTACCTCGAATCCTTCTTCTTCAAGCCTCTGCTGAAGCACATAGTTATTGGCCGGCATATCGTCAATTACCAATATTTTCTTTCTCATGGACTGCATTTTAATTTATACCTTGTTAAAAAAATTGTAACATTTCTTAAAAAATATGGACTATATTGAGACAAAATAAATTTGTATTAAATATTAAAATATTTTTACCTTTGAATATTGAATGTCACTATTGTAAAAAATAAAGTACTAAACGCTTAAACAGAGTAATTTTTTTCTATTTAGGCTGTTTACACTTTTGTATTATACTACAAATTATTATCTTTTCATCAAAAATTATTCCAATGTATGCAAATAACATAATAAGAGTAGAAGATGTTTTAATTCGAACTGAAATTACAGAAAAGAATTTTGCATGTGATTTGGAGAAATGTAAAGGTGCTTGCTGTACATTAGAGAGTGAGTACGGTGCTCCTTTGTTGGAAGAAGAAGTTGAAAAAATTGATAAAATTTTGAATATTATATCCGAATATATACCTGAAAATCATAAGGAAAAAATTAAAAAAGACGGATTTTATGAGGTTAAAGACGGTGAATTGATGACTAACAGTGTTGATAAAAAAGCATGCGTATTTGTTTATTATGAAAATGATATTGCTAAATGCGGAATAGAACGTGCTTTTTTAGATGGAAAAATAGATTTTAGAAAACCTATTTCATGTCATCTTTTTCCTATCAGGGTTTCCAAATTCGGAGGTGATGTTTTGAGGTATGAAAAATTTAGCCAATGTTCTCCTGCTTTGGAAAAAGGAGATAAGCAAAATATTAAGCTTGTTAATTTTTGTGAAGATTCACTTAAAAGATTATACGGCAATAAATGGTATTCAACATTAAAAGAAATTATTGGTAAACATGATGTTAACTCTTAGTCAAAGACTTTCGCAGCAGCAAAAATTATCACCTCAGCAGATTCAGTATCAAAAACTGCTTCAACTTAATACTCTTGCCCTTGAACAAAGAATAAAAACGGAATTGGAGCTTAATCCAATTCTGGAAGAGATTATGGAAGAGAATATTGATATAACCCAAGATTCGGATGAAAAAGATAATTCTTCGGAAGTCGATGATGAATTTGAAGATTATTCAAAAGATGAATTTGAATTGGAAGATTTCATGAACGATACCGATATAGATTCTGATAAATTAAACAGGAGCAGGGATGATGATGTTTATCAGCCGTTAACTCCTGCCAGAGAAACTTTGAGTGAACATCTTAGAAATCAGCTTAGTATGATGAATCTTGATGATAATCTTTATATGCTGGGAGAAGAAATAATCGGCAATCTGGATTCGGACGGTTATCTTAAAAGTGGCCTTTCCGATATTCTAAATGATCTGAATATGTTTGAACATACAGAAATAAGTGATGAAGATGCGGAAACGCTTCTAAAGAAAATACAAACGTTTGATCCTATCGGAATTGCTTCCAGAAACTTGCAGGAATGTCTGCTAGTTCAATTAAAAAATTCATCTCATGACCCTTATTACAGCTTTTTAGCCGAAGAGCTGCTGGAAAATCATTTTAACGATTTTACCCAGAAGAGGTACGATGTAATTAAACAGAAAATGAACCTGACAGACGAAGGTTTAAAAGCTACTATTGATCTTATTCATAGTCTTAATCCTAAGCCCGGCGAAGGGAACATTGATTCTGTGGAGATGAATCAGATTACACCTGACTTTCTAGTTGAGAAAATTGACGACGATTTTGTAATCACTTTAAATGATAAAAGTGTTCCTTCCGTAACTTTAAGCAAAACATACCTTGAGATGATTGATCAGAATAAGAAAACGAAAAAGTCATCGCAGAGAGATAAAAATACATACAAATTTTTACGTGAAAAATTTGAATCGGCAAAATGGTTTATTGCATGTATTCAGCAGCGCCGGGAGACGCTGATGAAAATAATGCAGGCAATTGTAGAAAAGCAATACGAGTTTTTTGAAAAAGGTCCGAAGCTGCTTAAGCCGATGATTTATAAGGATATTGCCGATGAAATTCATATGGACATTTCTACTATAAGCAGGGTAGTTAACGGGAAGTATGTCCAGAGCCCGATGGGGATACATGAACTTAAATATTTTTTCAGCGAAGGTTTAAGTACAGATTCGGGAGAAGAAGTTTCAAATAAGCATATTAAGGAAAGGCTAAAAGAAATTATTGAAGGTGAAAACAAAAACTCTCCTTACAGCGATGATAAACTTGCAGAGATGTTGAATGACGAAGGGATTCACATTGCAAGACGTACTGTAGCAAAATACCGTGAGCAATTGAGAATTCCGATTGCCAGGCTGCGCAGAGAACTATGATCCTTTATGTGGCCGAAGTTTTTATAATATTAGTAATGTTCTCTATTTTTGGCTTAGTACATACCTTTCTTGCATCCAACAAAGTAAAGACATTCTTTATAAGATATGCGGGAAACTTAATCGCTTTTTATCGTTTTTTTTATGTATTATTTTCAGTAGTAATGTTTTATATAATTTATATTTTAGCACCCGATTCACATACGACTATTTATGATTTACAATATCCGTATGACTTCATAGTCTTAATTCCGCAGTTTTTAAGTATTATAGGATTTATCTGGACGTTAAAATATTTTTCCGTTCGTGAATTTCTAGGTATAAATCAGATTATCAGGTGGTATCATAAAAATTATAATGTAAACGATTTGGATGAACAGCTTACTTTAAGGATACAGGGTCCTTATAAATTGTGCCGTCATCCTCTGTATTTTTTCTCAATCGTTTTTTTACTATTTAGACCGGAAATGGATTTATCGTATTTAACATTCTTTCTCTGTATAATTGCTTATTTTTATATCGGATCTTTTTATGAAGAGAAAAAATTAATTGTCAGGTTCGGCAGCGATTACAAAAAGTACAGGGATGTTGTTCCCAGAATATTTCCGTATAAATTTTTGCATCCGTACAAACCGGAATCCGTTAATCATGAGTTTTTAAGTCGAAGAAAATTATAACGTATCAATAAAACAATATCTATGCATATAAACGCTTGTAATTCGGCGGTTAGATAGTAACTGTTCCGGATATCCCTTATCTTATTGTGTGGGTCAAGCCATTGAAAGAACGGAAAAAAATATTACCTTAACGCATTAATTAATAACTTTTATTTATATAATTGAATTCTTTAAGTTCAACTTATTGCAATATTTAGGTTCATGTTTAATTAAAAATTTGAATTTTGAAGAATATGTATTTATAATGGATCAATTAAATAGAATAATGGAGTTTTAAATATGGATATGAATATACACGCGACTACTATTTTGGGAGTTGTACATAAAGGGCAATCTGCAATTGGCGGGGACGGCCAGGTTACACTCGGAAATACGGTTATGAAGCATAATGCTGTAAAAATTAGAAAGCTCGGTAACGGAAAAGTTTTATGCGGCTTTGCAGGCGCAGCTGCAGATGCATTTACATTGATGGAAAGATTTGAAGATAAACTCGAACAATATAGAGGAAATGTAAACCGTGCTGCCGTAGAACTTGCCAAGGATTGGAGAACGGATAAATATCTTAGGAAACTTGAAGCAATGCTTGCCGTTATTGCTGAAGGTCAGGCATTAGTTGTTTCCGGAAACGGAGATGTTATTGAACCTGATGATAAAATTGTAGCAATCGGTTCGGGAGGAATGTATGCTCTTTCAGCAGCAAAAATGTTAAAGAAATACAGCAGCCTTAGTGCAAAAGAAATTGTTGAGGAAGCACTGAAAACTGCTTCTGAAATTTGTATTTACACTAACGATAAAATTAATGTTGAAGTAATTTAAAATAAAAGAATGAATCGGAAAATGAAAAATAAATCGATGAAGACCTTAACTCCCACTCAAATAGTTACCGAGTTGGATAAATACGTAATCGGGCAGAATGAGGCTAAAAGGGCAGTAGCAATTGCATTAAGGAACAGATGGAGGCGCCGTCAGGTTTCCAACGAATTAAGAGAAGAAATTCTTCCCAATAATATAATATTAATCGGCCCAACCGGTGTTGGTAAAACTGAAATTGCTAGGAGACTGGCAAAACTTGCTGAAGCTCCTTTTATAAAAGTAGAAGCTTCTAAGTTTACCGAAGTCGGTTATGTAGGACGGGATGTTGAATCAATGATCCGGGATTTAGCTGATTATGCCGTTAATATGGTAAAATCCGAAAAGACTGAAGAAGTCCAGGCAAGAGCGGAAGAACTTGCCGATGAAAAAATATTAGATCTTCTTATACCCCCGGTTAAGAAAGTTCCGCATGTTAATGAAGAAGCTGAGGGAGAAGTAAATAACGAGGAATATCAAAATCAAAAAACCCGTGAGTGGATGAAACAGAAACTAAAAAACGGGGAATTAAACGATAAGATGATCGAGTTCGATACTAATGCTCAAAATACGGTTGGTATGCAGGTTCTGGGTCCGTTTGGTATGGATGATCTCGGTATCAATTTCCAGGAAATAATGGGCAACCTGATGCCTAAAAAAAAGAAAAAGAGAAAAACTACCATAGCAGAAGCAAAAGCAGTAATCGCTCAGGAGGAAGCACAAAAATTAATTGATATGGACGCAGTTCAAAAAGAAGCAATAGAAAGAGTTCAGGATTCCGGGATTGTTTTTGTTGATGAAATTGATAAGGTAGCAGGCGGCGGAAAAGGGCAGGGCCCGGATGTTTCCAGGGAAGGCGTACAAAGGGATCTTCTTCCGATTGTGGAAGGTTCCAACGTTAATACAAAATACGGTGTGGTTAAGACAGATCATATTTTGTTTATAGCCTCCGGGGCATTTCATGTTTCAAAACCATCCGATTTAATTCCCGAATTACAAGGCAGGTTTCCCATTAGAGTTGAATTGAAAAGTCTTACCCAGGAAGATTTTGTAAAGATTTTAACAACTCCCGAAAATGCATTGCTGAAACAATATAATGCGTTATTAGAAACCGAGGGAGTAAGTCTTGAATTTACACCGGACGCAATTAAGGAAATTGCCAGAATTGCTTCCGAAGTAAATGAACAAGTTGAAAATATCGGGGCCCGCAGATTGCATACGATTTTAACTACATTGCTAGATGAAATATTGTTCAACGTGCCCGATAAAATTCCCTCGAGCAAAGTTAAAATTACCGCAAGAACTGTTAAGCAAAAATTGGACAGCATCGTTAAAAACCGCGACTTGAGTAAATTTATTTTGTAGTTTGGATTCAATTTAATGTAAATTCCGGCAGTAGGAAGAAATTTTTGTACTGCCGGATTTTTTCTTTTAATCTTTGCCGTCCAAAACCAT
>CAZCFZ010000071.1:0-19464 GCA_964498065.1 uncultured Ignavibacteriaceae bacterium | reverse complement strand
CGTTTAGCATATAATTAATAAATTCTTGACAAAGGTTATATTAATCAATAAATTCTTTTTAGCAATTCACAGACCTGCGGAAATTCTAATTCTCAAAGATTATTAATAGCTTTTTTTTCTAAAAATAGAAAAACGCATTTTGTTTTAACTTAAATAAAAGAGGAGTAAGTCATGCCAGTATATATGGATATACATGATACAACCGGAGCAACAGCAGCAGATATTGCGTCTGATCATCATAAGGATTTTGCCATACAGGATAATTTCAATTGTAAATTTATTTACTTCTGGCATGACGTTCCAAATAATACGGGTTTCTGCGTATTTGAAGCCCCGGATAAAGAGTCTGTAATTAATTTGCATAACGCATCCCATGGACATACGCCTAATCAAATAATAGAGGTGGAGCTTAGCGAAGTAGAATTTTTCTTGGGTAAGATAGCTAATATTGCTTGGTCAAATAAAAATTCCCCATTTGATGGTTATATTAATGAAACTGTTCATCGGACAATTCTGTGTGTTGAAATTGTAAATCCTTTATTATTAAAACTGCAAATCAGTAAAAGTAAATTTGCAGACTTATTAAAACTTCAAAAAAAAATAATAAAAGATTCTTTTTTGAAATTTGAAGGCAATGAAATCTCATGGGAAAACAATAGTATTTTAGCATCTTTTTTATCGGAAGAAAACGCAATAAATTGTGCTGTTGTCATACAAAATAAATTTACTAAGCTTTCGAAAGAAGAAAACATAAAATTTAGTGTTTCAATGGGATTAAACTTTGGGGCTCCGGTTACAGAAAGCAGCGATCTATTCGGAGATGTTATTAATTTAGCAAAAAAAATGGGATTTATTGCCGGGGAAAATAGAATTCTAATATCATCATCCTTAGGAAAAGTTTATAACGATCTTAAGTTTAAGGCTGATTTAAAAAATAGCCTAATAAAAGTTTTAAGTTCGCAATACGAAAATTTCTTAAACAAACTTTTTGAAACCTTTGAACAAAAATGGAACGAGGAAGAATTTAATATAGACAGCTTAGTTAAACAATTCGGGATGAGCAAAGCCCAATTGTATCGCAAAATTACCTCACTAACCGGATGTTCGCCAAATGTTTTCATTAGAGAATATCGGTTAAAGCAAGCATTGAAATTAATAGAAAAGATGAAAGGTAACATTTCGGAAATAGCTTTTGAATCCGGTTTTAATAATCCTTCTTATTTTTCAAAATGCTTTCAAAAAAAATTCGGTGTACTTCCCTCTGAATATGCTAATACTATATCTTAGAAGTTTTTACTTAATACCTGCCTGTAGTTTTATCAAATAAATTCATAATGAACTTTTTATTCCATCAATTGAATTAAATGTGGTAGAAAGAAGCCGGCCTAAAACTTAATATTGCAGTTAGAAACTGGACAGCGGAAAAATCCAATTATTCCAATCTACTTTATAATTGTATAAAAAAAAATTTAACTGAGGTTAATATAAAAAGTGAAATCATTACCATATTATTTTTTAACATTTTTCTTAAATACGAATTATTATGCACAAAATAAAAAGAAGAATAATATAGTAATAAAACATTACTTGATAGAGAGAAGTTTTCAAATTTCGTTTATTGGTATCGGAATCCCCAAAACATATTCATAAATAAATAAAAAAGGAGTGCTATATGAAAAAGGTGTTTATTCCTCTCTTCGTTATCTCATTTTTGTTTGCTCTGGGATGTGAGCAAAGCCAAGCTACAGAACCATTAACAACAATGCAAAGCAATTCTAGTCCAGGAGTACTGCAAAAACCAGTGTTAGATAAGATAGTTGAAGCTCATCAGAACCTTGTGGATGTATTTTCAACACAGGATGCAGAGGCTATGGCTGCTTTATACACACAAGATGCACAGCTTATGCCACCCAACGGTGATTTTATAACCGGTAATGCTGCCATAGGAGCTTTTTGGGGTTCAATGTTTACTTCGGGTTTTGATCGTTTAACAATCGAGACTCTGGAAGTTTATGGTGATGGAAATAATGTGGCAGAAGTCGGGTTGTGGACTCTCTATTTGAATGGAGAAAATATTGACAATGGAAAATTCATTGTGGTCTGGAAAAAGGTACAAGGTAAATGGTACGTGCACCGGGACTGCTTTAACTCAAATAATCCAGCTCAATAATAATTCCATAATTGGTACTATCCCTTTGAGGGGATAGTACCTGTGATTAAAAATTTAAGGAGATATTAAACTTTTTCATATAACTAACTGACTTTTCATAATAATTCTGCAAACGTGAAACAAATGTTCTATCATTTGAATTAAATGAGGTAGAAAGAAACCGTTGTAAAACTTAATATTGCAATTAGAAACTGAATAGCGGAAAAATCCAATTATCCCAATCTACTTTATAATAATATAAAATAATTTAATGGAGGTTAAAATGAAGGGCAGATTCATAACATTGCTGTTTTTTCTATCATTTTTATTAGTAATGAATTGTTATGCTCAAAATAAAAGCAATGAAAAAATAGTAATGAAACGCTATTTGGTAGAACGAAGTTTTCCGGAAGAATTAGATATACCAATGAATGAAAAAGGATGTCGAATTATTCAAGGTGTGATATCAAAAAATTCTGAAGCTCATGTTACTTGGATACAATCATACGTGAGTGTAGACAAGAAAAAAACATTTTGTATCTATGAAGCTCCTTCTCCTGAAGCAATAAGAAAGGCAGCGAAAGAAAACAATACCCCTGTTGGTAAAATAACGGAAATAAATGTATTAAATCCATATTTCTTTACCAACAAATAATAGGAAGCTCAAATGAAAAATGTTTATTTATTTTTATTCTCCATAGTAATTATTGCAGCGGTAATGGCAGGCTGCAATTCGCAGAAATTATAAGGTAATCCTATATCGAATCAAGGCAATGACATTGGAAACCTCAACAAGAATAGATCCGAACTGCAAAAAGAATTGGCTATTGCAAGGTCTGCCACAGCCAAATACCATGATATAGAAACGGCGGAAAATGATGAGAATGGTTATGTAGACATTAATGTTGTCGTTCAAAATATGGGCTATCATCTTTTAAATACTAAAAATTGGGATGCATTCGATCCTGGAAAACCGGCGCTGCTTGTTTATTCAAAAAATTCTGTAACCGGTAAAATGAGATTGGTTGCTGCTGAATATGCGGTTCCCAATGAGGGTCATGCACCAGAAGGATTTACCGGAGATGATGATGTGTGGGAATATGATTCAGGTATAGATAAGTGGGAATGCCATGCCTGGGTTTGGTACAATAATCCGGATGGAATCTTTAAAAAGTATAATCCGAATGTACATGGTGAGCCCAATGATGTTAACCATCCGTAAAATAAAATATGTATATGTTTAAGCCCTCAGTAAAGAGGGCTTTTAATTTTTGAAGAAATAATATTACGGATTGTATTTTTTATTTTAGTATATCTTGAAATACTTTTTGAAACTTTTCAACTTTCGGCGCTATTACAAAGGAACAGTAACTCTGGTAAGGATTTTTTTCAAAATAATGCTGATGGTAATCTTCGGCCTTATAAAAATTTTTATAAGGTTCAATTGAAGTTACAACAGGATCATTCCAGGCCCCCGATTTATTCAATTCATTTTTATATAATTCTGCGCGCTCTTTTTGTTTTTCATTATAATAAAAAATAACTGAACGGTATTGTGTACCTACATCATTACCTTGTCTGTTTAAAGTTGTGGGGTCATGAGTCTTCCAGAAAACTTTTAGAAGTTCATCATACGAAATTACATTAGGATCAAAAGTTATTTGGCAAACTTCGGCATGTCCTGTTTTGCCTGTACAAACCGCTTCGTAAGTGGGATTAGGAACATTTCCGCCTGCATAACCAGAAACAACTGCATGCACGCCTTTTAATCGTTCGAATACAGCTTCCGTACACCAGAAACATCCTGAACCGAATGTTGCTGTTTCTTTAATTGATTTTGATTCTTCTTCCATTTTGTCCTTATCTTTCTCTGCTAGTATAAAAAGAGTAATTAGAGCATAAAATAGAAATAAATTAATTTCATCCTCAAATTTATTGTAGTATCCTAATTTGCCGAAATTATTATTAATGAATAAATCATCCCTCGACTCCGCTCGGGATGATAATTTAATTTTATTTGTCAAGGTGAGCGGAGTCAAACCATGACCATGTAAAGCCAATTATGGCCCTTCTCATATTAGAATTTTATTTTATCCGTATTTATTTATTCCGCTGAACAAAATATAATAATATTAGTTTAACTTAAAGCGAATAAAAATAATTCTTATGGAATTGTAGTCTTGGATTAAAGCTTATTAGAGGTGTACGATAATTAAATTAAGTAATTTTCTAATAAAAATTAAACCGAAAATCCTAAGGGCTTAATATCCTATTAGATTTTCGGCTTTACAAAAAATAATATGAACTAAATATCAATCGCCCTTGCTCACACCTGATCCTCCGCTGAAATCTGTTTGGCCTAAACTCATGTTTCCATAATAAGTAATTCTTGAGCCTCCGCTTTGTTCAGTATTTAGTGTACCGTTCATTGTAACAGTCGCGTGCGAACCGCCGGACATGTCGGCTTCAACATTATCAACTGAAAAATCTTTCAAATTAAATTTGCTTCCGCCCGAGCCTTCTATTTTAATATCCTTTCCTTTTCCGGTTAAATTTACTTTGCTTCCGCCTGAAAAATCAAAGCTAACATCACCGCATGTTAAATTACCTTTCAGGTAAGAACCTCCGGACAATTCAGCTGAAAACGACTTTGATGCATTATCCATTTTAATATTTGCATTTGAACCTCCGCTTAAATCCAAACCGGTAAGAGCAGGCATTTGAATATTTATTTCCACTTTATGATGTCTTTTAAAAAAGGAGAAAAAGTCTCGATGAAAGTATATTTTTAGAATTTCACCTTTCTTCTCCACTCTTAAATATTTAAAATCACTTTCATCTGCTTTTATTTCTATGCCATATGTATCTGATTGAGTTACATTAAGGTTCATTCCAGAACTAATATCAATTGAAGAAAAATCTTTAATGTTATATGTTTTGGTAACTTTATCGAAACTATAAACGTTTATAGCCGACATTGATAAAAAAAATAGAATTAATACAGGTATTGTTATTCTTTTCATAATTCACCTCTTTAAATAGTTTTTGTTCTTTAAGCAGTACAAATTAGACTAAAAAACTTTAATTAAAGTTACATTTTATAATATTTTTCCCTATAAGTTATTTGACTATTAAGTGTTAAAAAAGGTTGGGCTTGTATAGCAGTAGAGCTAATTACAGCAATAAATCTCCAAGTTTTTTCAAATTTATAGTATTATCGTGAAATATTCCCATCCATCTAGCACATCTGTTTGCGTCTATCGGTATCCCGGTTACGGGGATATTTTTATCTGAACATGTTCTCATCCCTTTAACAAGTTCAGGTATACAGGCAATTCCCAGCACTCCGAAATGTCCGTATTTCCTTTTGAGACTTTTAAATAAAGGACCAAGTTCGGCTTCCATCCATATATAAGGCGCTATTCCTTTTTTCTTAAGCAAATTGCTTACCATATTTATATTGCAGATTTTTGAACATCCCTTACACACATAATCAATTTCATCCGGTTTGGATAGACATTCCCTGCTTAAATCCCTAATACAATGAGGAAGAAACGCAATTTTATAATTAGCAGATGAAAATTTTTTTCTATTAATTCGGTTTACTAATTCTATTTCCAGCATGTATAAATAATACTGCTCTCTTGTTGTCGCTATTATATTATCTGCCCTTTGTATTATTGAAAGTGATTCCAAATGTGATTCTATCATTCCTGTATATATTGACAGTTTTGAATCAAGATCACTTAATAAAGAAGCAATTAAGGGATCTTTTTCCCAGCTTATTTTCTTTCTGAAATAACCTTTCTTTTTACTTACGGTTTTAATTAATTGTAAAAGCTGAGCGGGATTTTGAAACTGTTTAATATAATATTCGGCAATGTCCTCAATAGTTTTGTAATAATCATCCGTACTATTTTGACCGCCGTAAAGCGAATAAGTTTTCCCGGTTAAAGGCAGCCTGAATGTATTTTGTTCCATTACTTTCATGTGATTTTATAGATCACTTTGAATATTAAATGCTAATCTATAAAAAATTTTTAATAAACCTAATTCTTAGAATTTTTCTAAAAAATCTTTGCAGATTGAAATGAAGGAAAGAAGATATTAATCGAAAAGAAAATCAAAATAAGTCCCGGTCCTTTAATCTGCAGATCGGGGCTTTAGAATTTATTTTCTTAAAAGTTTAAAGGCATGTGACCACTGGTTATTTTTGAAGGCAAAATTTATCCATAGCATTGTAAGTGTTTCCAGCCAGTAAGCCTGCGAAATGTCTCCAAGATCTATTACGCTTGCCCAGCCCCATTTTTCTGCTAAAGAAGCAACAAACTTTTTAGCCTCATTGTCGCCGGCTATAAAGAGATCGGGAGTACCTTCTTCCAGTTTTGGATTGCACATTACATAGGCATTAACGATATTAAAAGCCTTAACTACCTTTGCATCCGGCAGCCATCTTTGAACTTGTTCACCTGCAGAATTACCTAAAGAAGAAGCAAGCCGTGGCGGAGTTCCCATAGAAAAATCAAGCGGATTGGTTACGTCAATTAATATTTTATCCTTAAAATTTTCTTTGCCTGCCATGGAAATTGCATTTTCGGTATCAACCCAGGCAGTTGCTAATACAATTACTTCTCCGAATTTAGCAGCATCTTCAAAACTTCCCGCACTTCCTTTTTCTCCAGCGGTTTTTTTCCATTCATTTAATTTGGAAACATCACGTGTGCCGATTTTTACCTCATGTCGAAGTTTAATAAAGCCCAAACCAAGCTGTTGGCCTTCAATCCCGGAGCCAATGATCCCGATTTTCATTTTATTACTCCTATTTTTAATTCTTTATTTTATAATAAAAAATAGCTTTATATAATCTGTATTATCCGCACATAATGATTTCCTCCGACTAAATATAACAACAAATAACCACCTTTTGTAGAATATTCATTAAACATGCCAATTTTTGTGATATGTAACTGCATTTAGCATTTTATTAATTTATTCTAAAAGATTATTAAGTTATAAAATATAAGGGATGATATAGTTGGTTTTTGAAAAGAATTATTCAATAAAATCCGACATTTACTCTCAGCATGCGAAAACAAAGCAATTAAAGAAATCTTGTATTATTAAAAACCGCATTTAAATTCTTAATTTTAAAATTGTTAAATTTTAAATGATTATCTAATTTCTTATATTTGAATGGGTCAAAAATTTGTCCAACAATCCCAGCATGTTAAAAAAACAAAGCGAAGTGAATAAAAAGAAGAGTTTGATAAATCCTAAAAAAGATGTGAAGTTGACTTCAAAGAAAATTAAGGGTTCTAAATCCGCAAAAACAAAATCCGGCAAGCCGTTTAAAAAAGATAAAAACTTTGATGCTATTAAAGATTTTGTTTCCAAGATTGAAGATTCGTTCCTTTGGTCTCTTAAAAAGAAAGGTAATAAAGAGGAAGTATTTTATTCGGCAAATATTCTTAGCGTAACCGGATATACCGGCGAGGAAGTGAAACATTTTCCCGGCCGGGGAACTGCTATTGTTATTGAGGAAGACTTACAAAGGGTAAAAAAATTGTTTTCCGAATTTGCAGCCGATCCCACACAGAATCATATTGCGCTTGTATATAGAATTATAAAAAAAGAAAAAAAAATTGTTTGGATAAAAGAAAGTGTAGCGGTAACAAGGGACAATGATGGTAAAGTAAATGAATTTTTCGGAATAGTAACAGATGTATCTCGATTAAAAGAAGAAGAAATTTCCATCCAAAACGCATTAGAAAAATACAGGGAATTAAATTCTACAAAAGATAAGTTTATCTCAATGTTATCTCATGATCTTCGCGCGCCTTTTACCAGCATTTTAGGATTCTCCGAAATTTTACTTAACGAGCCGAATTTATCTGAAAAGGATAAAGCGGAATACTTAAATTTTATTAACGGCTCTTCGCAGAATCAACTGCAATTAATTAACTATCTTTTGGATTGGTCCAGACTTCAAACAGGTAGAATAAAACTTGAGCCTGAAAGACTGCATGCACAAACTCTGGTCTTTAATTGTATCTCGTCGCTTACGGGAAATGCTGTTAGGAAAAATATAGATATTAAAATATCGGTTAAAGACAGTTTGTATATCCAGGCAGATGAAAGGCTTTTAACTCTTGTTATTACCAATCTTTTAAGTAATGCAATTAAATTTTCTAATGAAGGGCAAACTGTTGAAATCTTTGCAGATATTTTTAATGATAAATTTATTGAATTTGTAGTTAAGGATGAGGGAATAGGCATTTCAGAAAAAAATAAGATAAAGCTTTTCAAGATAGAAAAAATGTATACAACGGAAGGCACTAAAGGAGAACGCGGTACGGGTTTAGGACTTTCACTAGTTAAAGAAATTATTGAAAAGCACGAAGGCGAAATCTGGTTTTATTCGGAACGAAATAAGGGCAGTGAATTTCATTTTACGGTTCCTTCTTTTCCAAATACTATCCTTTTAATTGAAAATAACCAAGGAGATAGAAAAAATATTGAAAGAATTATTAAAGAAAAATTTCCAAACTATGATGTCTTGGGAGTCCCGAACGGTTATGAAGCATTGGGCCTGGTATACAAATATTTTCCGTCATTAATAATTACGGAAAATGATATGCCCTTAATGAACGGGATTCAATTTGTTGAATCAATTAGAAGAGAAGACAGGGGACATAAAATTCCGATTATTGCAATTGCATCTGAAGTTACAAGTGATTTAAAAATATCCTATCAAAATTTCGGTATTAATATAATTTTGCAGAAGCCGTTAGCGGAAGATGTTTTTAGTGAAAAAATACAAACGGTTCTGGATTATTCTTAGAAAACTCAATTTTATTTTTAATGCTTAAATTTTATTCTCTTTTAACATCTGAATATGATAAATTTAGGAGGTCAACGTGAAAGTAGGAGTTGTGGGTACTGGTTATGTGGGATTGGTTACCGGAACTTGCTTTGCGGAAACAGGAAATAATGTTTTATGTGTCGATATAGACGAGAAAAAAGTAGAAAAAATGAGAAACGGGATTGTACCTATTTACGAACCTGGCTTGGAAATATTATTTGAAAGAAATATAAAAGAAGATAGATTAAAATTTACTACCGATCTTTATGAAGCTGTAAGATATTCGGAAATAATTTTTCTTTGCCTGCCTACTCCGCAGGATGCGGACGGCAGTGCGGATTTAAAGTATGTATTAGGCGTTGCAGATGATATCGGTAAATTATTTAAAGCCGAACCTTACTTAGGCTTCAAAATTCTTATCGACAAAAGCACCGTTCCGGTTGGAACTAGTGACAGAGTGCGTTCGGCAATTAAGAATCATGCACCCGATTTTACTTTTGATGTCGCGTCCAATCCTGAATTTTTAAGAGAAGGAATGGCGGTGGATGATTTTATGAAACCGGAAAGAGTTATTATAGGAACCGGTAATGAAAGAACAAAAACTCTTCTGAATCTTTTATATGAACCGTTCGTTCGTTCGGGAAATCCGATCTATTTTATGGATGAACGTTCTGCAGAGATTACAAAATACGCAGCGAATTCTTTTTTAGCCACTAAAATTTCATTCATGAATGAGATCGCAAATCTTTGTGAATTAACCGGGGCAGATGTCGATAAAGTAAGAATTGGCGTTGGTTCTGATTCAAGAATCGGGAAAAGATTTTTATTCCCCGGTGTGGGTTACGGCGGATCATGCTTCCCAAAGGATGTTAGTGCTCTGGTAAATACATCTAACGAAAATAATTATGACTTTAAAATTCTTAAATCCGTTATTTCAGTTAATAAATATCAGGTCGAATTATTTTTTCAAAAGATAGTTAATCATTACAAGGGACAAATTTCCGGGAAGCACTTTGCAGTTTGGGGGTTGTCATTCAAACCGAATACCGATGATGTTAGAGATGCCCCTGCAATATCATTAATTAAAAAGCTTTTAGAAAAAGGCGCTTCGGTTTCTGCTTACGATCCTGAAGCTATGGAAACAAGTAAAAAAATCTTAGGTGATAAAATCACCTATGCCAAGAATTCTTATAACGCTCTGGAAAATGCCGACTCCTTAATTATTGTAACGGAATGGAATGAATTTAGGACACCGGATTTCGATAAGATAAAAACCTTATTAAATGAATCATTAATCTTCGACGGCCGAAATCTTTATGATCCGCAAAAGATGAGAGAAAAACAGTTTACTTATTATTCGATCGGAAGAGTTCCGGTTGTATTATAATTTTCCCCAAAAATAAGAAATTTGTCTTAAAGTATTTTATGAATCTAGAAAAAAGTGAAAATAATTCTAAAGATCAAAATAAAGCCTGGTTTGCATTATATACAAAACCTAGAAATGAATTTAAAGCGGCTGAACAGATTGAGTCTTTAGGAGTAGAATTTTTTCTTCCCACAATTACCAGATTAAAGCAATGGAGCGATAGAAAGAAAAAAATTACCGAACCGCTGCTGCGGGGTTATATCCTGATTTACGCGTCCGAAAAACAGCGTATACTTTCTTTAGAACAAAAGGCCATTGTTAGATGTGTCTTCGATTTGGGTAAGCCTGCAAAAATTCCTCAATGGCAGATAGATAATTTAAAAACAATGTTAAAAACAAATTCAAAACTTACTATCGAAGAAGGATTATTGCCGGGTGTAAAAGTAATGATAACCGACGGGCCATTTCAAGGTGTTATTGGAAAAGTTCAAAATACTGCCGGCGGAAAAACTATCGCCGTCTCAATTGATCTGTTGAATAGATCCGTTATCGCCCGTCTTCCGAAGGAAAGTGTCTTTGAAGTTTTACAGAAGTAACTTCAAATAAAATTTAGTTAAGATTAGCATTACGCAATATAATTTTTTAATATTAGCGTTAATAAATTTATTAAATATTTTTGCATCATGTTATGCTTAATCAGAATGATTTAAATTTATTACAAAAAGGTGAGCCGGTAAACCACTTCCTCCTGTTAAAAAAATGCGAGATTAGAAATACTAAAACGAATAAGCAGTATTTATACTTAGAACTTGGCGACAAAACGGCTTCTCTGAATGCAAATTTGTGGGATAACTTTGAGGAATTTTATAAGCAAGTCAATACTGGTGACGTTGTAAAAGTAGCCGGCAGTATTGACGAATTTCAGGGTACTCCTCAAATAAGAATCAATTCTATTAGAAAATCTAATAGAAAGGATGACGTGTTGCCTCAAGATTTTCTCCCCGTTTCCAAACGTAATCCTGAAATAATGAAAAGGGAAATTCTTGATAGGATGGAAAAAATTTCAGATCCTTACCTTCGAACGTTGATGAAGCAAATATTTTCCGGGGAAAACCTTGAAAAGTTTTTAAAAGCACCGGCAGGCAAATCATGGCACCACTCATATATTCATGGCCTAAATGAGCATACTCTTGAAATAATTAAGATATGTGATCTTATGTGTGACATTCATCCGGAAATTAATAGAGACCTTTTAATTAGCGGAGCAATGCTTCATGATCTTGGCAAAGTAGAGGAGCTTAGCTATGAAACTTCCTTTGATTATACCGATAAAGGCAAACTTTTAGGGCACATTGTAATTTCTGCAATGTTGATTAATGAAGAAGCAAAAAAAATATCTAATTTTCCCGAAGAGATAAAAAATTGTCTGCTTCACTTGATTTTAAGCCATCAGGGAAAACTTGAATATGCCTCGCCTGTAGTGCCAAAAACTTTGGAAGCGATTACTCTTTATCAAGCAGACGAATTAAGTGCAAAAGTTAATGCCTACAAAAATGCTCTATCATCAAATTCAGTTTCAGACAGCAAATGGACCAAATTTATCTCTTTAGCCTCAACGGATCTATATAATCATGGTATTCCGCAAGAAGATGATGAAGGAATTAATAAAACTCTTTTTGATTAATTTGTTAGGGAGAAAAAAATGAAAACTTTCCGAAAATTATCAATCGTAATTCTCTCAATAATTATTGTATCGTCTAATTTACTTTTCGGACAGACACTTCAGGAACTTTTAAAACAAGGTGATGATTATCTTGATGTGGAATTCAATAATAAAAAAGCTCTTGATGCCTATAATCAAGCAGATAAAATTTCCCCGAATAATTGGGAAGTATATTGGAGACTAAGTCGTGTTTATGTTTATATGGCGGAAAATATGCCCGATAGCACCGGTGATCAAAAAGATGCACAATTGGCAGTATATCAAAAGGCTTATAATTATGCCGATAAAGCAGTGAAGCTTGCTCCGGATAAATCGATTACATATGTAAGAAGAGCAATAGCAAATGGAAGGATCGCTTTATTTAAGGGGATTTTTTCAGTAGCGGGTGTTGTTAACTCGGTAAAAGCGGATTGTGATAAGGCAATTGGTTTAGGTAATGGCGGTAATTATGTGCAGGCATTGGCGCACTATGTCTTGGGAAGGACAAATGCTAAAGTAAGTGAAAAGTGGGCGCCTGCAAGGGCAATTCTTGGTTTAGGGTGGGCTGATCTGGATAAAGGAATTAATGAATACATTATTGCTATCAAACTCTACCCGAATTTTAGAATGTTTTATCTCGATCTGGCTAAGGCTTATATTAGGCAGGATGAATATGCTAAGGCAAGGGAAAATTTGAATAAGGTAATTTCAAGTCCCAAAAGAGATGAGAATGATGATGGGATACTTGCGGAAGCTAAAAAACTCTTAGAAGAAATTAAAAATGAGTGATCTGGAAATTCATATATGAGCAGAAACTATATTTCTAAAAACACCGTAGATAAAATAATTTCTGCAAGATCAGTCGTATTCTTTACAGGGGCGGGTATCTCGGCAGAAAGCGGTATTCCTATTTTTAGAGGGAAAGATGGAATATGGAATAAATTAAAACCGGATGAATTAGCAAACTTCAATTCATTTTTAAAAAATCCCGACTTAGTGTGGGAATGGTACAATCACAGGAAAAAAGTTATTCATGAATCTGAACCTAATAAAGGTCATTTGACTATTGCAGAATTCGAAAAAATTTTACCTGATGTTATTGTGGTAACACAAAATATTGATAATCTGCATAAGCGGGCGGGAAGTACTAATGTTTACGAACTTCATGGAAATATTGAAAGAAATTATTGCATTAAGTGTAATAAGTTTTATAATGGAGAAATTGAATTAAAGGATTCGGCCCCGCGATGTGAATGCGGTGGATTAATTCGTCCGGACGTTGTTTGGTTTGGTGAGTATTTACCGCAGGAACAATTTATTGCTTCCGAAAAAGCGGCGCAAGATAGTGATGTGTTTTTTATTGTCGGTACTTCTGCAGTTGTTTATCCGGCGGCTTCATTAATTTACACTGCTAAAGAGAATGGAGCTTACATGGTTGAAATAAACTTAGAACCAACCGAAGCCAGCGGAATTGTGAATGATTCTTTGTTAGGTAAGGCAGGGGATATCTTACCTGATTTATTAAATGAGGTAAAAAATAAATTAAGCTAAGTAATTTTATTCTTATCGAAATATTTTATCTGTTTTTTAATATCTTGATTTCCCAAGCCGATTTTTTTGCATAAACGCTGTAATTCTTTTTGCTCCGCTTCTGAAAGAACATTTACTTCACTTATTATTGAGTTTAGATATTCGGGAAAAATTTTCTCAAAAAAATCTCGGCCATTCTTAGTAATTGAAACATTAAAAAGTCTTCTATCATCTTTTCCCCTTTCACGCTTTACAAGATTCTGTTTCTCAAGGTTATCGATAACTAAAGTTATATTGCCTCCGCTCTTCAATAATTTTTTCCCTAAGTCTTTTTGACATAATGGGCCTAAATGATACAAAGCGTCAAGAATATTCAATTGACTTTCCGTTAATTTACTTTTTAACAGAACAGTATTAACTCTGGTTGTCGCTGAATTTGAGGCTCTAATCAGTTTTATAAAAGTATTTAAAGCCGAAATCTCTGTTTTTGTTCCTTTATAATGTGTTCCCATAGTTTAATATTTGTAAAAGATAGTTTAAATGAAATTGTTAAATCATTTTTATTGATCTTAACCAATTTTCGCATAAAACCGGCCGGTAAAATCAGGTCTCTCCAATTAAATTATAAAATAGTAATTTTAGCGGTAATTTATATAAATAATTTTAAGTTTTAAATTATATTTGTTTTAATAAAGAAAAAGTTTTCACAATAGTAAAAAGTTTTAAATCAAAAACAAACTTAAATGTAAAAAGTATTACTGGAAAGGATAAGCAAGTGAAAATTGCAATTGCCTCCGATCATGGCGGATTCGAATTAAAAAGTTCTTTGGTAAAATGGCTTGAGGAAAAAAATTACGATGTCTTGGATTTGGGTAATCATGCATTTGATAAGGAAGATGATTATTCGGACTTTGCGGATAAATTGGCAAAAGCCGTTTCCAAAGGCGAAGTAGAAAAAGGCATTGTGATATGCGGAAGCGGTGTTGGCGCTTGTATAGCTGCTAATAAAACAAAAGGAGTCAGAGCGAGTGTCTGTCATGATACATATTCCGCACATCAGGGGGTAGAACACGATAATATGAATGTCCTTTGTCTTGGAGCTCGAATTATAGGGGTTGAAATTGCAAAAGAATTAGCGGATGCTTTTTTAAATGCAAAATTTATTAATGAGGGTCGATTTAAAAGACGTTTGGAAAAAGTTAAAAGGATAGAAGAAGGCTAGAGTTTTTTAGATAAGAAAAAGACAAATAATATCAGCACGGGGAAATATTAATTATCAAGATTTTCCTGTTTCATTAACAGTTACTTTACATCTTTTGATAAAATCAATCCACCGGCAAGAAATGTAAATGTAATAACAATAGAAAATATTATTGTTAAAGTATATGACAATATTATCATTTGTTGCTCCAGATAAAATCAAATAAAAATAAAATAAAAACGACAATAGAAAATAGCATCACTAAAGTCGAAGCTGAAACTTCCATTTTACCCTCCAATGAATTATTAATTAAATAAAACATATCAACTTATTGGAAGTTTTTCCTTAATAACAATTAAGGACTAAATAAGCATAACATCTTGATATGTAGAAAATATTTTTAAACCCACATTAAGTGGGCAATCACTCACTTTATATATATAAAATTTTATGCCAAAAATAATGAATACTTTCGCCAGCTTTCTAATTAGTGGATGTAACAAAATAAATCACAATAAAAATCTTGTTTCATTATAAGAAACAAGTTTTAATTGGAAGCTGCTTCCATTATGCTGTTGCACAATGGTAATAGTCATTTCCTAAATTGCAAAAAATCACAACAGCTTTTACCTAATTTTGTAATATGAAATTAAACTTTTATTATTCCTAATATATAATAACAGAACTAAAATTTTTAGTGAAATACAGTTCCAAAATAAATTAGGAGTATAAATATGAAAATAGGTTTTATAGGACTTGGATTAATGGGTATACGCATGGCTAATAATTTAATTGAGAACGGGGATGAGCTGGTAGTCTATAATCGTACAAAGAATAAAGCGCAGCCTTTAATAAAAAAAGGCGCCGTATTTTCTGATTCACCTTCAGAGGTTGGAAAGCAAGTAGATATAATTTTTACAATGCTTTCCGATCCGCCGGCAATACAAAATGTTGCTTTCGGTGAATTCGGTTTTTTAAATAATTTAAAGCAAAATTCAATATGGATTGATTGCAGTACAGTCAATCCTTCATTTACAAAATCAACTGCGGCTAAAGTAAAAAAATTAAATTTGCGTTTTATAGATGCACCGGTTGCCGGAACTATTGCTCCCGCCGAAAAGGGAGAACTTACATTTTTTGTCGGAGGGGATAAAAAAGACGTTGAGATAATCCGACCGCTTTTGGAATTAATGGGTAAAAAAATATTGCATTTGGGAGAGAATGGAAAAGGTACTTCCATGAAGATGGTTATAAATCTTATACTCGGGCAGGCAATGATTGCTTTTTCCGAGGGATTGGTTTTAGGCGAATCGCTGGGCTTTTCAAAAGATGATTTATTTAATATCTTAATCGGGGGACCGGTAACTGCTCCTTTTCTGGCAGGGAAAAGAGAAAAGATAACCAAAAATAATTTTGATCCCGAGTTTCCCCTGCAATGGATGTATAAAGATTTCCAATTGGCGGCTTTAACAGCTTATGAAAATAGCGTAGCACTGCCAATGACAAATCAAACAAAAGAATTATATGCTCTCGCAAATAGATATGGCTTTAGTGAAAAAGATTTCTCTTCCATTTATAAATTCTTATGTGGAATAAAAAAGTAGTTTTAAAATACTTGTTGTTTGCAAAGGAATAAAAATTATTTCCAATTGAGACAGAATTTATACAGCAAAAATTTTTCAAGGTGAAGTTTTTAAACCGTTCAGTATTCACTTGACATTACCAATAATAATAATCAAATTGAAAAGTAATCCTGCCGAAACTTATTAATTATTTAAATAAAAATGGAGATGCATATGAAAATAAGAGCTATTTTCATCATGATAGCACTAATTCTCTCCTCGACAAATTTATTATCTCAGGACATTGATAATATTGACATACCTTACCAAAAATATGTGCTGAAGAATGGTTTAACCTTAATTATTCACGAAGATCACAAAGCTCCAATTGTTGCTGTTAATATATGGTACCATGTTGGTTCTAAGAATGAAAAAAGCGGTAAAACCGGTTTTGCTCACTTATTTGAGCATTTAATGTTTAACGGAAGTGAAAACTATAATGATGACTACTTTAAAGCTATGGAAAGAATCGGTGCTACTGATCTTAACGGTACAACGAATAATGACCGGACCAATTATTTTCAAAACGTACCAACCTCAGCATTCGATGTAGCCTTATGGATGGAATCTGATAGAATGGGACAGTTATTGGGTGCAATTGATCAGGGAAAGTTAGATGAACAAAGAGGGGTTGTTCAGAATGAAAAAAGACTTTCTGAAAATGAACCTTATACTTTAAGTGAAGAACTAATTACAAAAGGGACTTATCCAAAAGAACATCCGTATTCCTGGACAGTTGTCGGATCAATGGACGACCTGAATGCAGCTTCATTAAATGATGTTAAAGATTGGTTTAAAACTTATTATGGCCCTAACAATGCAGTTTTGGTAATTGCCGGAGATATTAACCCGGCAGAAGCGAAAGAAAAAGTGGAAAAATATTTTGGAAATATTGCTCCGGGGCCGCCAATCGCAAAACATCAGTCGTGGATTGCAAAAATGACTGGTACAAGAAGACAAATAGCTGAAGATAGAGTACCGCAAGCAAGAATATATAAAGTTTGGAATGTTCCCGAATGGGGTTCAAAAGATCTTGCTTATCTCGATCTTGTTAGTGATGTTTTAGCTTCCGGGAAAAATTCAAGATTATATAAAAGACTTGTATACGATGATCAAATAGCGACAGACGTTAATGCATATTATGACGGTAAAGAAATTGGAAGTCAATTTATAATTCAAGCCACTGCAAAGCCTGGAGAAGATTTAGCAAAAGTTGAAACAGCAATTAATGAAGAACTTTCTAAATTTCTAAAAGGAGGGCCAACAGAAAATGAATTAAAAAGAGTTAAAACTCAATATTTCTCTAACTTTATAAGAGGCATTGAACGTATAGGGGGATTTGGAGGAAAATCAGATATTCTTTCTCAAAGCGAAGTATACGGCGGAAGTCCCGATTTTTATAAAACAAAGTTAAAAATTCTTAGGGATGCCAAGATAAATGATCTTAAGTATGCGGCTGTTGATTGGCTGTCCGATGGTGAATATATTCTTGAGATCCATCCGTATCCGGATTTTAAGGCTATAACTTCAAATGTAGATAGGAGTAAATTACCTGAGACTGGTACTCCTCCTGACGCTAAATTTCCTGCGATACAAAAAGATGAGTTGTCAAACGGATTAAAAATAATTTTGGCAAAGCGTTCATCTATTCCTATAATCAATTTCAATTTAATGATTAATGCAGGATATGCTGCAGATCAGTTAGCTGCACCTGGAACAGCAAGCATGACAATGAATATGCTGGACGAAGGAACAAAAACAAGAAATTCACTTCAAATAAATGAAGAGTTGCAAATGCTTGGTTCGCAAATGGGCACGGGATCAGATCCGGATCATCTTTATGTTTCTTTATCTACTTTAAAATCTAATATAGATAAATCACTTGACCTTTATTCTGATATTATTTTAAATCCCTCCTTTCCGGAACATGAACTTACAAGATTGAAGAGTGAAAGAATTGCTCAAATCAAAAGGGAAAAAGCTTCACCTATTCAAATGGGATTGAGAGTTTTCCCGCTTCATCTTTACGGAAAAAATCATGCTTACGGTATTCCCCTCAGCGGATCGGGATATGAAGAAACTGTTGAGAAATTTACAAAAGACGATATGATAAAATTTCACAAAACATGGTTTAAACCTAATAACTCAACTTTAATTGTTGTTGGCGACATTTCTATGGATGAGTTAAAACCTAAATTGGAAAGATTATTTTCCGGTTGGAAAAAGGGAGAAATCCCTAAAATAAATGTTGGTGTTGTTGTACAGAGGACAAAACCTATTATTTATTTATTAGACCGGCCTGGTTCACAGCAATCAATTGTTTTTGCCGGAAATGTTGTGCCGCCGAAAGATCAGGATGAAATAGCCGTTGAATCAATGAACAATATGCTGGGAGGTACTTTTACATCCAGAATTAATATGAACCTAAGAGAAAATAAACATTGGTCGTACGGTTCCGGCAGTTTTGTATTTGGTACTGTTGCTCAACGGCCGTATTTATTTTACGGATTGGTTCAAATGGATAAAACCAAAGAGGCAATGCAGGAAATGTATAATGAAGTGAAAGGTATTTTAAATGAAAAACCCCCGACCTTAGACGAGTTAACAAAGATAAAGCTTAACCAGACACAGCGCTTAGCCGGTTCATGGGAAACAAATCGGTCGGTTGGTAACTCTTTGGTGGAAATGGTGAAGTTTAATTTACCTCAAGATTATTTTGAAAAGTATTCCGGTAAAGTTAAGAGTCTTAGCTTAGATGATATTCAAGGAGCGGCTGAAAAAGTACTACATCCCGATAGCTTAATCTGGATTGTAGTTACTGACGCCGCTAAGGAGGAAAATAATATTAAGGAATTAGGTTATGAACTAAAACATATAAACGGTGATGGAGAAGTTATCGACTAATTGAGCTTTACTTGGCAGGCTTAGGCCTGCCAACTTATTTATTTCTATTTTCGAAAAGTATTTTCAAATCTTTTTGTATTAACTCTTTAAAAATGTCAGTATGTAAAACTCAATAGAAATGTCAGTAA
>CAZCFZ010000070.1:0-19634 GCA_964498065.1 uncultured Ignavibacteriaceae bacterium | reverse complement strand
CTAAACTTCGGTGTAAATTTTGATTTCAGGGATTATATAGAGGACGGTTATTTTAGGAGAAGGATTTCTTTCGGTAAATCATTTTTTACTTTCGGCGGCGATGTAAGCATTTCAAATAAAAGTTTTTTAAAAAGCGATTTGAATTTTACCCGATACAGAGCACGATTATTAGGCGTTATTCATACATTCAAATCCGCCGAGCTGGACTTTAGGATTTCCGGGATGTACACGAACGGCGAACTGCCTTATCAAATGCTTTATTCACTGCCGGGTAATATTAATCTGACCGCAGAAGATTACACTTTTAGAACTTTAAACATAAACGAAATATTGGGCGACCGCGTAGTAACAATTTACATAGATCATTATTTCGGCGATGAACTCTTCCGGCTGCTTAATATACCATATGTAAAGGACTGGGAACTTCAGCTTAATACTTATCTTAATATTGCTTATTCGGATATAGGCAGCAAATCCGAAGCAATATCGCCTTATCCTATAAAAACTTTTAAGCATCCTTTTTTCGAGGCAGGTTTCAGTATCGGACAAATATTATTCCCTATAAATTTAAGTTTTAGCTGGCGGTTGAATTACAGGGGAGAAAATAATTTTAGGATAGGATTGAATTCGATTATTTTTTAGATACCAATAATTTTAAAATTATTTTCCTTTGTGTCTCTGTGGTAAAAAAGAACTTCACCACGGAGACACAAAGGCACAGAGTTAAAGTTCAAATATAAATATCTCTCATAGACCAAAATAACTCAAAACCGACTTCATAACTTCAGTTCTCGTTTGTTCTCCCAAAATCGTCTCAAACGGAAATCCCATAACTATTACTCCATATTTCCCTTTGTAACCTATACCTGCCGGAAACTCATTCTCTCCGTATCTCAATATAACATTGCTGCTGTCAATAGCACCAATTGCGTCCGGATTTTCAACTGCATATATCTTGTCGTTTAGCTTGGTATTAAACTCAAATCCTTTAAACTTAGTCATAAAAGCAGAATCCGCCGAATATACATTTCCTTCACTGGATCCGTGATCGGTATCCAGCCTATACTTTAAAACATTCTCTGCAAATTTAATATCAGCACTGTCTATTGGGGCTGTCTTAAACAAATCACTTCCCACATAAGCGCCGCTGACAAATATATTGCCCCCTCCTTCTAAAAAGTATTTTATTTCCTTTTGAAGTTTTGCGGGCATTGTTTTAAATTCTACACCGGAAGTATCTTCCTTAACTCGAAGTCTTTCAGTCTTTTTTTGTTCACCTAGAATCAGGTCAATCAGGCTGTACTTTCTTAAGTCGATTTCTCCATTTTCAACAGACATTGCACTGGCACTTTCAAAACCATAACCGTTTTCCATAAAAGATTTGCCGTGTATATAAGGATAATCAAAAGTATTTCCGGCTATTACTTTATCTTCGTAATTTGCCCTGCTGGCGCCCCAGCCGGGATCGTCATTTGTCTTCCAATGCGAAGTTGAGTCATAGTCATATTGTCTGCCGGTAAAGCTTATATCGTATTTATAAGGTACTCCTCTATCTTCTCCATTTAAAAAGCCTGCATACCCCGGTATGGATATAACCGCCGGTCCTGATACCCTGTCAAATCCGTTTACTATCAATATCTTTTTCTGTTCATCCGGCATTTTACATACGGATAAAATTTCCGACGGAAAACTTTCTCCGCCTGAATTTATTGCAGTTACCTTATAGCTGTATATTTTTCCTTCTTTAATATCACCCATCTTTACATAAGGACTGTCAACTATTCTGCCGTTGTTGAAATCACCTGAGTCTATCCTTGTATAAACGATATATCTTTCTGCCTTTGCAGTTGGCTCCAAAGAATCAGTTGCCGGCTTCCAGCTAAGGAATACACTGTCTCCTTTCAGTTCGCTCCTGAAATCTTTTACCGGCAGCGGTTCTACTACATACTTAAAATGATCCTGCACCGAAAGGAATCGAAGCATACCTTTGTATATTGATCTTGCAACATCGAATTTGAACCGCGGGTCCTGTGCAAACTTCATATCCAAAAGATTTTGATGAGACAAAAGTTCCAATAATAAGGAAGGAACATTTGGTCTTTGCGATTCACTATAATCTGCATCTTCCAGAGCTCTGCGATTCCATGTAGGATCATATTTAGCTCTTATATCGTTTACTACCTGAGATTGAATTATATCTGCTAAATCCCTGTTTGCCAAACGGGACACACTATCCGGAAAGACGGTATTAAAATGTGCATCTTTTATGCTGTAAATTACTAATGTTCCTACAGTAGTATCGCTATGTGAAATACCGGCATCCGTGTGAAAAGCCATAGAAAGATCAATAGGTATTCCCAGGCCTTTTGCATCCCTATCACTGTTCGGACCAAACGGTCTTCCGTAAAGATAATTTACATATTCACCGCGGCTCTGATAATCATCATTGTAATCATTTTCTCCCTTGTTTAAATCATATACCAGCGTATCCGGCATACCTGCATACTGCAAATAATACCGCGCACCTTCAAATATTTTTTCACGCCCGCTTGCTCTTCCTCCTCTGGCAATTATGCCCATTCCTCCACCAAACCTTACCGCATCCGCCGAAATAATTTTACCCGGCTCGGAACTTTTATTAACAAGCTCTACTTTGTTTGTTTCGGGATTATATCCTTTCTGAAACTTAAACTCACCAAGATATACCCAGGTACTTCCCCCTATCTGTTGATCAACCTTAAATTCGGTTTTAATTCCTTCATGGTAAATTACATAAAGTGCATCGGGAACATTTTCAACGGAAGCATTATATGAAACGTATACTGAGTAATATCCCGCAGCAGGTATATTCGGAATCCAGCTTACCGTTGCTGAAACAGCGGTATCTGCCTTTATTGTTCTATAAGTGCCTTTTTTAAAAGGATTATAATCATTCGGATATGGCGGATTGCCGATTGCAAAACCTACACCTTTACCTGTTTGCCATTTATTATTTTTTGATTCATTGGTTTCAACATAAAACTTGGATTTCAAATCCTGCTTTGAGTCATTATCCACAACCACCGAATATTTTTGGATATCTCTCTCGCGGGGATCAAAAACTACCGCACCGGCATTCTGGAGCATCGGAATTAAATAAGGAACAACGAATGAAAGGGGCAATTTATCTTCAACCGTCTGAAATAACCTCGGACGCTGCCATTCCCAGCGGTCCTTTTTATTATTGTAATACCAGCCGTGACTGGGCCATACAACTATGTTTCTATTATATAATCCGTTAGCAGGAATAAAACTTTTACTAGCATCCCTAACTAAAGGTAGAGGCCGCTGCTTAACTAGCTTCGGCAACCGGCTGTAATCATATTTTGACGAATCCTTTCTAAAATAATTCGGGATCAGTGTTTCAATCGGGTAATTCATTGTTCTGATGGAATATTTGTAATTATTAAATGAAGGACCGAAAATATTCTTTACGGTTTTATACATTAAAGCAACATTACTATCTCTAAAAGGTATGTACGAAAAGTCTTTGTTAAAATCTATGGTTACCGACTTTGCGGCAGTATCGATCATTATCGTATCGATCTTTGCGCCGCGGGGGATTTTAAATGCAAGATTATTACCTTTAAAATCAATTTCAAATTCATTTGCTTTATCAAAGACTGTCTTTTTTTCCTTAACGGGAAATATATTTTTAATAATTGGTCCCGAACTGCAGCTGTAAAACATCAGTGCGGCTGCAAAAAAGATTACCGGAAGAACAAAATAATGCTTCATAATTTTACTCGAAAAATATTCCATAAAATATTATAACAAATATACCAGCGTTAAGAATAAATAAACTAATAATTTGTCACATTAATAATGTGAATATTCCACTTAACAACATTTAATTACCGTTATCACATTATTTAATATACTAGACTTCCGCCCGGGTTAAAAATTTACATTATATCTATTCATTTTTATATTTGCAGTGCGGCAGATAGTTATTTCATTCGGCTTAATTATTATTTTGAAATAATTGTTTTTCAAAAAGAATAATCAAAAAGTACATTCATACGGCAAATTTTAATATGAACAAGAAATCACTAAATAAGCTTGAATATACGGACCAAGATCAACCTCTTAAGAGAGATATACGTGAGCTCGGGATAATATTAGGAAATGTTCTTAAAGAACAAGCCGGATTCAACATTTATGAAATGGTTGAAAAACTGAGACATTTAACTAAAAAGCTTCGTACGGAATATAACGAACAAACAAGGAAAGAAATTCTAACGTTAATCGACTCGTTAACCGCTGAAGATGCGTATAAAGTTGTAAGGGCATTTTCAATTTATTTTATACTTGTAAATGCAGCAGACGAAGTTCATAAAATAAGAGTTCAGCGGAATGATTTAATTAAAAAGGATAAGCCTCTCCAAGGTTCGGTCCATGATGCTTTGATAGAACTTAGCAAGGCGGGACTAAGTAAAGAGAAAATAAAAGATATTTTGAATAAGGTTGAAATTATTCCCGTATTTACCGCTCATCCCACGGAAGCAACACGCCAGACTATCTTGAGGAAAATTTTAAAGATAAGCAGACTGCTTCTACAAAGGGAACTATCAATTAACACATGGGAAGAGAGCGAATCGATTAATCTCAATCTTCAAACAGAAATAACGTTATTGTGGCAATCAAACGAAATAAGATTTCAAAAGGTTACGGTAAACGATGAGATTCAACACGGAATATTCTTCTTTAAAGAAGTTATTTATAATGTCATTCCCAAATTTTACCTTAAGTTGAACTCCAATCTTAAATCCGTATTTAAAATTGAAGATCCGTCGCCTTCTCTAATTAATTTCGGATCATGGATTGGGGGGGATAGGGACGGTCATCCTTTTGTTACGGTAGACTTAACTAAACAAACTATGATCAATAATAAAAAGCAGATAATAAATTTGTATCAGCAGGATTTGGAAAAGCTTTATACTGAATTAAGTTCTTCGATACAAATTATAAAAGCCAATAGGCAAATAATAAAATCTGTTGAACTGGATAATGCACAGTTAAGGATGGGAAATACGGACGGAATTCTCCGCGATCCTTCGGAAATATACCGTTCTAAACTTTTATCAATTTCAATGAAACTCGAAGAATTAAAACAGAATTCGGGGCTGGGTTATCAAAATTCTGCTGAGTTTATAGATGATCTGTATTTAATTTATAACAGCCTAATAAATAATAACGGAAAGATCATTGCCCAAGCAATAGTACTTCCTTTAATATACAAAGCCGAAACTTTCGGCTTGCGTTTAGCTGCCTTGGATATTAGACAAAACTCATCGCTAATTAATGAAGCAATTGTTGATTTACTAAAATACTCGGAAGTTTGTGAGAATTACCATACATATAGCGAAGAAGAGAAAATTGAAATACTTACTTCAGAAATTTTGACTACAAGGCCGCTTAAAAATTCATTCAGCAAACTTAGCTCTATAACGCAACAAGTTTTGGGTGAATTAGGAATTATTAAATGGGGAAAGGAAAACATAGCACATAACGCATGCAACGACTTTATTATCAGCAATTGCTCATCAGTAAGTGATGTTTTAAGTACAATTCTTCTTGCAAAAGAAGCGGGTTTAATTAAAGTTTTAAATAAAAAAATAACTTTCTCTAATTTTGATGTACTGCCTCTCTTCGAAACTATCGACGATCTAAAAAAATCCGATAAAATAATGAAAAAGCTTTTGGAAAATAAAGCATACTCCCAGCATTTAAAGTACAGGGGCAAAGTGCAAAAAATAATGATAGGTTATTCAGACAGCAATAAGGACGGAGGAATTGTTACATCCAATTACGAATTATATAAGGCTCAAAGAAATTTAAAACATTTGTGCGACAACAAGGATATTGAATTAATCCTTTTCCACGGACGTGGGGGAAGTATTTCAAGAGGCGGCGGTCCTGTAAATACTTCAATCTTAGCACAGCCGCTAGGTACTATCGAAGGGAAAATAAAAATAACAGAACAGGGAGAGATGATTTCATCAAAATATCTTTTACCCCAAATTGCCGAAACCAGCCTTGAACTTATGGCTTCAGCAGTTATAATTACTACAGCAAAATCTAAAACGGCAAATAAATCAATTGAATTTGAACGTTACAATTCAGTTTTTAATAAAATATCTGAAAATGCTTTAATTTCATATAGAGATCTGATTAACCATCCGGGCTTTTTTAATTATTTTAGAACCGTAACACCAATTGATATTATTGAACATATTGAAATAGGTTCAAGACCGGCTTCTCGGAAAAGAAGTAATGACCTTCGAAATTTAAGAGCTATTCCCTGGGTTTTCTCCTGGACACAAAACAGGCAAACAATCTCCGGCTGGTTCGGTTTTGGAAGCTCCATAAATAAATGTTTGGTTGAAAATCAAACTTCCTGGGAAGAATTAATTAATATGCATAATGAGTGGGAATTCTTCGAGGTTTTAGTGTCCAATATTGAAATGGTTTTGCTAAAAACGGATATGATTATAGGTAAAGAATATTTAAAGTTGGCATCAGACCAAAATAGTGCAAAAGAAATATTTAAAATAATCAATCATGAATATGAACTGTCATGTAAAACTATCTTAAAAATTACAGGGGAAGAAAATCTTCTTGATAAAAATAAATCACTCCAAAGATCTTTGCTGCTTCGCAATCCTTACATAGATCCGATTAGCTTCATACAGGTAAAATTCATAGAACAATTTAGAAACAAAAGAATGCCAAAAGTACAAAAGAATTTAATGCTCCAACTTTTAAGATCAACAGTGAATGGAATTGCGGCGGGAGTAAGAAATACGGGTTAAAATTATTAAAATATGAACCATTATCTCATTAACTCATAATCAATTATACAAAGACGAATAAAGTCGCGGGCGATATGAGAGGAATAAGAATATATATAATTTTTAATCTTATTAACTTGCAATGATTTTAAAAATTCAATATTATATATCATTAGTTTTAAAATAAAATTCCGGAAATTATCAAACAATCTTTTGGGAAAAATGAAACCTTTCGTACTTATATTTTTAACATTTTCTTTAGTTTTGTCGTTTTCTTTTAACAAGCAAAAAACTAATTCTATTATTGGGAATTGGGAATCTGTAAACAGCAAAAATGCTCGCCGGATTATGATCAAATTTAACCGCAATAAAACTTTTATAATTGAGAATGTTTTATCAGCTGATTATACTTACCAGATTAAAAAAAATAAAATGATTACAAAATTATTAAATCTGCATACGGGAAAAGAAATTATTGATACTTTATCCATTAAATTGAAAGGGGATACTTTAGAAAGTGTATTTAATAGAAAAGGGAAATTGGAAAAAACTATTATGGTTAGAATACCCGGCAGTATAAAGTATGATAAAAATATAGTAGGAGTTTACACTTGGAAATACCCTAATGGCCACACAGCATTTTCAAAATTTACAAAAAACAAACATTGGATATTTAGATTACCTATTACTATTGAAAAAGGGAATTACGAAATAAATAAAAATATAATTTCCTTTGATTTTGCTGATGATAAGACTAAAACCGTTGAGTCTCGAAAATTCTGGACCAAAGGAAAACTTCTTATATTATCGGATAAAAAAACTCATCATGATGACCTATATAAAAAGGTTGACTACTTTTTAGATAAATAAAACAGCATAACCGTCTTTTTATCTATTTGCATCTCATTAAAATCATTTTGGGAAAATAAATAGCACTCCTTTAATTTTTTATTTAAAGAAGTAATATATGATGTGTAAACTATAAGATATGATTAATATTCTTTAATAGCATAACTCATAAAATATCCTCATTATAATATTTTTCCATTTAAGAATTAACTTATGTTTTTTATAACATTACAATGAAAGGATATCTTTAAAGTCAAAAAAAAAGACTTTCCCAATCTTTTTAAGATTCAATTTTTTACGCAGGGTTTGGTATTTAAATTCAAGTATCCTTCAAGATCGTTTTATCGAATCTTGAAGGATACCAATATAAAAGGACTAAATTAGAACCCTAAGGCAATTGAAAAAATATGATTACCATTGAAATATTTCGTTGTTCGGTATGCATAGTCAACATGTAAATCAATTGTTCCCAAATTATAAGCTATTCCTGCACCTGCAGAAAATCCGTAAATATAATTTGGATCCTGATTTTTCGGAGAATATGAATATCCGGCACGTAAAAAGAACGTTTTGTTGTATCCATATTCGGCACCAACATTATATACGTCGCCGGAGAAATTGTTATTCTGGTAATCTAACGAAACTTTAACAATATTTGATTCATCAATTACCGGATTATAACCGAAGCCCATTTCAAATGATGAAGGCAAATCGAATGCCGCAGCATTTATTGAGTAAAAGTTTGAATAAAGTAACTTCTGTGTGGGATCGGATGTTGTACCATTAGCTTGAGCTTTAATTAACAAACCGGGTCCGGAATATGTCATTTGCGGCCCTATATTTTTTATAACAAGACCAAAGCTCAATCCATTAATATCACCAAGGTTTTTATACTGTAAACCCGCATTAAAAGCAAAACCTGATGCGCTGACTTGAGATATTGTTTCGGAGATATAGTTCAAGGTTAAACCAATAGCTATTCTATCAGTTAATTCTTTTGAATAAGTAGCTCCGGCAACTAAGAACTCAGGCGAATAGGTTTGTCCTGTTCCGTCTGGCTGCTCATTAGTAGTAATAGGAATACTGCCTATATTCAATGATTTGATACCTAAAGAGACAATACCAAATCCTTCAAAATTAGCCGAAACAGCACCGTATTCGACCCCTATATCTGCTATATAGTTCATATGAGAGAATACGGCAGTTGCAGAATTAGTCATATACGCAACGCCTGCAGGATTCCAATATAAAGCGTCAATGCCTGATATGCTTGAAATATTTGCACCGGATAACGCAATGCTTGATGCACCCACAGGTATCAATAATTCCGTTGCACCACCGGTTCCGTTCCTACTACCACCGCCAGCAAAAGCGCTGTCTATCCCAAAGAGAAAGACAGCCAAGATCACTAAAAATTTTATTGCAATTTTCATTTTTACTCCTTGAGTTTTATACTTCATTAAAAACGATCTGGAATCTGTTCTCCTTGAATAACAGCGAACTTAAGTATCTTGGTGACACCTAATTGCGGCATATCGATATATGCTATATATAACCCGCTCGCTACAGGCAAGTTCGATTCATTAGTTAAACTCCATTGCTCAAAATTTCCGCTGGAATGATGTATAACCTTAACCTGTGTTCCCGCAAGGTTAAAGATTCTTATAGTAGCAGAACTCGGCAGATGGTTAAAGGTTACAAACTTCTGATATTTATTAGGTTCCAGGTAATTAGCACCATAATAGGGATTCGGGAATACATTTATTTTATTTACATCCACCTTTGCAAGAGCATCGCTTTGAGTAGGTGCAGTAGCTGTAAATGTAAATGAATCTTTTAAGCTATTAACGTGATTAGAATAAATGAGGAATTGATCCTCTCCAGTACTTCCAGATGAAAATGGTACAGGGCCTCTACGAGCATATGTACAGAACCACATAATTGGTAAATCATTACTTATTGGTTCCACTTCAAAAGCCGGATTACCTGTCTCGCTGTATGGGGCATTAAAAATCCAGAGCCATTCACGTGGACCTGTACCTGCAACGTTGTCCCTCTGAGAATAATCAGGTGGCCAGTATTTCCCATCTACTAATCCATCAGCAGCATTATTTTCAAGGAAGCCTACAGCCAATCTTACTGGATGTGCAGGATCGTCAACATTCCAAGCAGATAACGGAACATCAAGTTTAAAGTCCTGGAAATCGTATCCAGTACCTGCAGTATTTACAATATATGGAGCAAACTGAGGTTGAGCCGGTGGATTTGCAAAACCTCTTCCATACCTATATCCATAAGACATATTAACATCTGAAGCACCTGGAAAGTTAGGATTATAAAGAGAAGTATCGGTTACTTGAGCCAGCGTTAGTAATGTATTTGGAAGATCAGCTGCCGGAACAGGTTCAATACCATCACCGAAGAAAGTACTAGGTGCCGCCCAGCCGATAGCTCCAGAAAAACCTTCTAGTCCTAAACCGTCAGCACCTCCTGCCCATGTAAATCTTCTTGTCCCAGAAGGGATATCCCAGCCAACTCCCTCTCCGCCGGGGTTCATACCTGGTGCCGGCCCAACAACTTTCACCTGCATTCCGTCTACGCTTGGATAATTAATATCGCCAGTTTGATTGGTTTGATTAGAAAGAAGAACTTTGTTCGTTGTCACATCTGTTAAAGACCAAGTTGTTGCACCTCCGGTTGTGTCAAAAGTGACTTTATATTGATCTCCAGTCAATATTGCCGGATTAATAACTAACGCAAATGCTTTTCCATTACTTGGTCCACTATGTTGAGTTTTAATAGTATCTAATACGCCATAAGCATACCTCACTCCGGGAGCATTGCTTTGCGGAATAATGGTAATTTTAGAAATAGGAGTTTCCAGAGCTCTTGGAATACCTTTAGGGTTATAATTGTAAGCTGTAACAGAAAAATAGTAAGGCGTTCCGTTGTTCAAAGGTTTATTCCCATTAAACGCATCCGTTGAATCTATAAAATACCTTTTTATTCCCGAGTTACTGCCGAATTCAACATAAATACCGGGATCTTCTTGTCCGGTAGCACGATCTACCTCGGGTATTGAAGTTACCGAATCTATGATATCGTATGTAGCCAACAGCTTTGTTGTTCCGTCATAAGGTGAAATTTGGTATACATTATAACCCTGAAAGGTATAATCACCACCGTCTAAAATATCAGGGCTAACAGAAGTTTCGGTTTTTTCCACGTTCTTTAAATTTTCACCCCAATCTAAAATAATTTTATTATTTTGGGCCGTCCCAACAACAATAGGCGTGGCAGGAGCCGATGCTATCTGAAAAAAGTTATTATATATTTTTTGAGCCAAAACGTCATAGGATTCCATCAAAGTAATTGCTTGATGATAATCTACAGAGGGAGTTGCGCCAGCACATATCTCGCCGACAACAACTTCTTGCGTATCGCCCGGAGCCATAGTAAATGGACCGGCAGACATTCCTTGTCTAACATCTCTTCCCGGGAAAGATATCCCGCTAACTCCTCCGGGTAATTTTCCGCCATCTACCCACCCGGTAAAGTTTACGGGGTCACCGGAAAAAACGAACCTTGAAGGCTTTCCAGTTATAGGATCTATATTTGGAGCTCCGTTTCTGTCCAATCCCAGCATGAAATCGTACATCTGTCTTGAACCCTGCGGTACACCAAGGTCCGGATCATCCCAGGGTGCGTAAGTTCCACTTCCGGGATTAGTAAATGTAAAGGCGGAATACATAGGCAAGTTTTTATAACCGCCAATCTTTTTCCCGAGGAAAATTGCCGTATCTGTTGGAGAACCAGTAACTTTTGGACCTTCAAAAAAATCAAAGCCGATACTAGGAGGCGGAAGCGGATCATATACTGCATCCGTCGGTTTGGAGTTATATGTATAAGACAAACTTAAGGCAGAATCGCAGCCAACAAGATCATCGGTAGCATCGCCCAGGTCTACATCAGTCCAGTATGCAACATACATACTGTCAATAGTATACCCTTGATATCCTTTATTTATAATCTGCCATCTTTTGAAATACATATTGCCAAGCGCGCCTGCTTGAGAATAAGCCCACATAGTAACATGCACTTCAAGACCTAAAGGAAGTGCGCCATATAAACCCTGTGTAAGGTTCGGATCTTCATCATTAGCTATATAGTAAACTGTTTGATCAGCTCCTTTAACACCCGGAATGCATGTTTTGGGATCATATGTATCACCGCCAACAGGATGATATACACCATTAGCATCCGTATAAGGTGCGCCATATTTGGCAGGCCAATTATTCCAATCGTTTAAATATTGAGCTTTTACCTGGTCCGCTGTAATCGTGTTACCCGGATACCAGAAACTAAACGCCGCAGCGTCTCCGCTTAAATCTACCGATGGACCTCCAGGGTAAACATCCTGGCGAACACGATAGATAGACCATTGTGCATCAGTTGGATCTGCCGGCTTTCCGTCTGATCCGAGAGGTCCGGGTTCAAGACCGGAATTATAAGTTGAGCCGCCTACTCTAACTGCTGTATCGCCTCGGACAAATCCTCCCCATAAAAATCCTCCTTCAAAGCAAATATTCTTTGCTGTACCAATAGGGAATACTGTTCCTTCGGCATTACTATTTGGATTGAAATCGCTGAATCCATTATTTTGCTGCAAAGCATTAATATTATTTATATTAATTGGCGCAGTAGCATTTTGACTGGCCGAAGTCTTTGCAATTTTACGTTTACCGCCGTTGCCAATGCCTTTTGCACCTACAACGGATGGCAGACAAAATAGAAAGACAGCGCTTAGAATCCATATATACTTTAAAACTTTTATTTTATATTTCATATTCAACTCCTAATTGAAATTGTTTTTCCAGTCAAATTACCTATTAATATTGCAACCGGATTCCGAGTCTAATTTGCCGCGGAACTCCATACAAACCGGAATATTCATAATTTAAAGCCTGATAAATTTGTGCATATTGAGGACCATACTTTGCTACATTTGCACCACCGTTAAGGTTGGGATTCGTTAAGAATTCATTGGAAGAAGCTGAACCTGTAGTAGTGAAAACATCTTGAACATTTTTTATATTAAAAACATTAATTACTTGAATAAAAATATCGGCAGATAAATTATCCATAAATTCAATATTCTTGTCAATACTTAAATCAACGTTAAATGTTGAGGGTGTAATCGCCGAATTAAGCGGTACAATTGCAGTTCTGTCTCTTGTATCAGAGAAAAAAGTTTGATCAGGATTACTAGTAAAATTAACACTAGCATTGTTGATAGTTGACAACGTATATGGATGCCCGCTTGAAAAAGTTAATAATAGGGAAGCTCCGAATTCATGCAGAATAGAAGGACCGTCATCTTTTCCAAAACGGTAATCAATATTTAGGTTGCCGGTTACAGCATGGTTGAAAGCTAGAGGAATAATATATTGAGGAACTTGAAGTGATATCGGAACAGTTGTCGTAATAGGACTTCCGTATTCACCGGAATTCGAGAATGGATTATCTCCAGTTCCTCGTGCACTTGAAAACGAAATAGAACCGTTTACAAGGAATCTTTCCGTTCTCCTCATATTAAATGCAATTTCAATTCCTTGAGTTGTTGCATAATCTCCATTAGTAAGTACTGAATAAGGTCTCCAGCCGGTTGAAGCATCGGTATTTTGAACTCCAAAAACGACCTGATTTGCGATATCTTTATAATATGCAGTGATATCAAATGAAGCAAAATCGGCGATTTGCTGAGTAAATCCGATTTCATATTGTGTTGTTCTTGTAGGTCTTACATCCAATCCCACAGGATGGGCATTGAAAGTACCACCGGTAACAGGACTTAAAGTAGCAGCAAGCTCATATAATCCAGTGTATATATTAGCTAAACTTGGCTGCTGAACAAACTTACCATATTGTGCATGAAACATTGTCCGGTCGGTTATAGGGAAAGAAAATCCCAGCCTCGGGCTAACAGAAGTGAATGGTTTTACTTTCACTAAATTTTCGGGATGTGTTACCATTAATGTAGACGAGTTAAAAGCATCCCCGGGCCGCATTGGATTTTTAAATGTAAGATTATCCGTATTAATATAATCGAATCTTAATCCGGCATTTACAATTAGGTTTTTGTATTCAAGCCTATCTTGCACATATGCGCCGGCGAATATAGGCTTGAACGGTGCAATAGAACCGGTTGAATAATTTGTTGAACCGCTGTATTTATTGCCAAAAACGTCATACCCGTAATTGATAATACCATGGGATATCAAAATTGACCGAATCGAATCTTGCGAAACACCTGCAACAAGAGGCGCTAAACCAGTTGAGTTACCTGTGTTATGATTCTCTCCGGTGAAACTTCTAATAGTATATTGTTGAAATTCACCGCCAATTTTCAGTGTATTCTGCTTATTTAGCTGATCGGAAAAAGTTAGGTTTAGGTTAATATTATCAAATTCAAACTTATTATAAACTGTAAGAACTTGGTTTGGAACATTAAAGTTAAAAGTAGAAAATATATTGTATACTTCCGGCACATTATATCGTCCGTAATTGTTATCTACGGGTGAACGATGCCATACAGCTCCTGCTTTAGCATTCGCCACACTATCGCCATAAGCTAAGAAATTATCCCCAAGATAAGGATCATACGTTTTTCCACTGTTAATTGTATAATTTCCGTTAAATTCCAGATAGGCATTGGAGCCAAGGAGTTCTGTTAACTTCAATCCAAATACACCGTTATAATTATCTTGGATAGGAAGCCGGTTATTATCATAAATAGTGGCTATACTTCCGCCAGTTCTTGACCTGTTAAAAGTATACGTGCCATAAGCTCTAACAATAGTTGGATTATAATCAAACGTTATGGTTCCTACCCCGGAGTATTGATTGGAACCGTTGCCCGGAACCGGACCACCAGGTATTTCTACATTTTTTAACGATATTGGTGTCCCTTGGTGTGTAATGCTGTCTACTACGTTTCCAAAATTAAATCCGTTTTGACCCCACACCGGGTTTGCATCGGCCTTCGAAAGGTTATCAAATAATCCATATAGTCTAATGTGATTATTCAAAATAGGACCGCTTATAGAGAAATCAAATTCGTTATAGCCGTAAGAGTAAGCACCAAGATTCTGCACGCCATTGTATCTATTATTACGGCTCTTAAATGTCCAGTTATCTGTAATGTATTGTGCTGTTATATTTAGCTTCCGGCCACCGGTTTTTAAATCGGATTTAACTATACCGGCATTAGCCCCACCGAACTCAGCCGTATAACCGCCTGCCTGAACCTGAATTTCTTCAATAGCATCCTGAGGAATATATACCTGCGATGCTTGGTGGCGAATACCCAATGCAAGGCTTGTCATCGGGTTTGTAATATCCGCTCCCTCAAGATAATAGCCTACTTCATCCTGTCGACCGCCTCTTATATATATAACGTTGGTCTGCTTTATTACACCAGGCGTAAGAGCAACGATATTGTCCACACCTCTTACCGGTAAAGATTGAATTTCTTCATTTGTAGTAGTGCGGATAGCATTTGTGTTACTGGAATTAACTAAAGGCCGTTGAGCAACAATAGTTACTTCACCAACCGAAATTCCGGTTGAGGGAAGTTTAAAATTCAATTCAGTTGTTAAGTCGGCATTCACTCTGACATTGGAAATTGTTACGGTCTTATAACCCAGGTACGAAGCTTTTACCTCATACACACCAGCGTCAAGAAAGCTGATAACATATTCTCCATGCGTATCAGTGGCAGCACCTAAAGAAGTACCAACGACAATAACGTTTGCACCTATTAATGGTTCGCCAGTTTGGAGATCAACAACTTTACCACTTATTTTTCCCGTTGTTCCTGCATAAATAAATATCGGTAGTAACAACAAGAAAAACATTACGGTAATCTTTCGTATCATAATTCTCTCTCCTATAAATAATTAGTAATTAAAATTGACCCAAATAAAATGTACTCTGTTAATAAATGAATTAAGTCAATATTCAGGGAAGATTAAAATTCTATGATGGGAAGTTACTTTGGATAGTATAAATTTTTCATATAATCTCTCTTAATATCCTTGGAATATTTTTTTAACTTGACCAACACTATAACTACATATTTTCATTTTAAATGAAAATGTCAAATAAATGTTGAGGGTAATATGTGAATTAGTGATTTGAAAAAAACTCATTGGAGATAGTATAATTTAATCAAACATTACTCTTTCGATTAATAAAAAATAGTTTTTTACTATATTTATTCAAAAAACAACTTTAACGTCTTAAAAAACTAATTTAAAGTCAATAACCAAAAATATTTTTAATTAAAAACCTACTTAAAAGATTTATATGCTAGAAATAATTTATTACAAAAACAAGTGAAATATCAAATTATTTTTTAAAAGTTAATAAAAATTTTACTGTCTTTAAAATAATTTTCAACTTTTTTTAATAAAAAACCAGTGTAATTTTGCAAAATAATTCTTTCTTATGCAATAATAATCAATTAAAACAATAAAATAAACTGAATATTTATAAATATTTTTTATTATTAAATAAAAAAAATTCAAATTACTACTTTGATTCGGTTTTTACTTTGGCATTTTCAATCATTACGGGATAAGTATAACCAGCTCCAAAATCTTTATCAACAGCCACTTTTCCCTGAACTATAATTGTCTGTCCCACTGCAGCTTTATCGTTGCTAGTTACAAGTAAGTCGTAATTTTTTCCCGATTCGGTTCCATCTTGAATATGAATCCAGTTACGGCCCATTATATTAGGGTTATATTTTGTAACTTTACCTCGAATTCTGACTATTTTTCCAGCTAATGATGATTTATTTGAAAAAATTTGAGCCACAGTTTTCCCATCATTTAAAGGCTTTACGGATATTTGTTCTCTCGTATTATTGTACGTTTGTTGATGAGCTTCAGCAACCGTTTCTTTTTGGGGTGATGTTGATATTCCTTGAACGAAGTAAATAGAATCGAATGTTTTATTTATAGTTTGGCTGTGAAAATTTTTCATCTCCATACCTTGTGAATAATATATAGTTTCTCCTTTTTCAACTTTTGTGGTAGGAGCAGCAAGCCAATATTCTTTTCCATTTTTCGAAACCTGTAAATATGTGTAATTCGGTACATTTATAAAATCCAAAACCTTTGCAGTAATGACACCTGAAGGAAGATTAGCAGCAGGTACTTTTGGTTCTTCTTTCTTTTGGCATGCCGATAAGCCAATTACAACGAGTAAAACTAAAATGAATTTAACAATTCTCATAAAATTCCCAATTTCAATTATTATTAATTTACTTTACTGATGCGAATATATAAAAGCTAAACTTCTCAAAAAAGTAAAATAATAAGTTATTATTATTACTTTCCTTTACCTAAAAGTTATCTTTATAAATAAAAGTAATTAAACATAATGATTTTTCATATCTTTGTACTTATTGAACAAGTAATTAAAAAATTTAAAAATGGACACATTATTAATCTGGATTTCTCATTACGGTTATCTGGGTATCTTTTCACTGCTTGTTTTGGGAATAATAGGGCTGCCTGTACCGGATGAAACATTATTAGCCTTATCCGGTTTTTTGATTTATAAGGGAACCCTGCACTGGATTCCGACGTTTTTAGCAGCCTATTTGGGGAGTATTACAGGAATTTCCATTAGTTATGCTATTGGAAGTACATTCGGTCATCGTATTTTAACAAAGTACGGTAAATATATTCATATTAACGGGGAAAGACTTCAAAAGGCACACAACTGGTTTGAAAAGATAGGCCGTTGGGCTTTACTCATTGGATATTTTATACCCGGTGTAAGACATATAATTGCCATTTTAGCCGGAACATCCGAATTACAGATGTGGGAGTTCGCGTTATTCGCCTACACGGGAGGATTAATTTGGACTGCTACCTTCCTTTCAGTAGGATATTTTTTTGGTGAGAAATGGTCGATTGTATTGGAGATAATTAATCATCATATTATTCTTCTAACGTTAGCTGCAATTATTATTTTACTCTTTGTCTTCTTTTATAAGAAGATTGCAAAAAATATTAAAGGAGCAAAAAAATCTTAATTCTTAATAATAATTATGGATCGGTTTCTTCATTCAATCCCTGTGTATTTACCAAATGTCTTTTAATCTTTTGCGTAGTTGTCTTTTCAAATTCTTTATCGCGGACATAAAACTTTTTTATCTGTTTATACAAAGGAAGGTCTTTATTTATATCTTTAACAACACCTTTTATTATATTATTGATTAACTCATCGGTAATCTTAACGTTATTATTTTCCGAATATTCTATAAATGTTTCCGCATCAGTAACTATTTGTGCTGCTATTATTTCATCCTGCTTATCATCTTTTTGACCATACACAAAAGATTCAAGAATATATGGACTTCTATTTAAAAGGTCTTCAATTTCTTCAGGAAAAACATTCTCTCCATTTTTGGAAATAATCACGTTTTTCTTTCTCCCGCTAATATGAAGGAATCCATCCGAATCCATATAGCCTAAGTCGCCGGTTTTAAACCAGCCGTTTTCAAAAGTATCGCTTGTCATTTTTTCATTATTGTAATAACCAAGCATAACATTAAGACCTTTAACAAAAACTTCTCCTACTCCATCAGATGAAGGATTATTTATCTTTACCTCCACTCCCGGCAAGGGAATTCCTGCGGCATTATCCTTAAAATTATTTAATTGATTTAGTGCTACTATCGGGGATGTCTCAGTTAATCCGTAGCCTTGAACAAAATTAAAGCCGAATTCCCTTAAACCTTTAGCTACTTTTGGATCCGGCGCTGCGCCGCCCGCAATAAATAATCGTATTGCTCCTCCGAATTTTTCATGAAGCTCTTTAAATATTTTCTTCTTTAAACTCTTCCACCCCACTTTTTCGATAAGGTTTGTAGCCTTAATTAATGAAGGTACGACTTTGGATTTTACTTTATCCTCATTAATTGATTTATAAATAGCTTTAAACATCTTATCGTAAAGAAGAGGAACTCCTAAGAAGATCGTTGCTTTTACCTTTTGAAGATCCTCAACAATTGTTTTTAACGACCGGGCATAATGCACAGTTGAGCCCATATAAAGAGGACACATAAAACCGCAAGTACATTCGTATGTATGATGTATCGGAAGCACCGAAAGAAATCTGTCTTCTGAGGTTATTCTTATCATACTGGTCATAGCTGTTAAATTAGATGTAAGATTTCCCTGTGTAAGCATTACTCCTTTTGCTCTTCCCAGTGAACCGGATGTAAATATTATTTCCGCCAAACCAGATGTATTAATTTTGGGCAGTTCATTTATATTAATTATTCCGGCATTATTAATCATTTCAATCATTGAATAAAATCCGTCCTTCTCGGAAAGCAAATCCATGCTGATGTAATATTTCATCTTTTTAAGTGCATGTCTTTTTTCTTTCAACATTGATGCGAAAGTATCCGAAAATACAATCAACTCCGAATCCGACTCATGGATTATATTTAATATTTCATTCGTAGGCAGATTTTTATCTATAGGAACAATAACATAATTAAACAACATTGCCGTAAGATAGGCTATTCCCCATTGAACTCTATTTTCTCCTATAACGGCAATGTGTGTCCCTTCCTTTAATTCAAGTTTTTTCAAAGCATTACCAAACTTCAACACATTTTCAAGCAATTGGTTATAAGTTACCCTTGAAACCGGAGTGGTGATTAAATCTTCTAATGCTAATTTTTCCTTATAAAGAGATGCCGATTTAATCAGCATATCCTGAATAGAAGATATTTCGGGAACATTAAAGAGTTGTATTTTTTTCATATTGTCAACCCCTTACCCTTTGTAAATTTGAAAATAGTTTTATTCATATCAATATTAATTACAAGGTAATTTAATAAAAGATATTACTGAAAGGCAATTT
>CAZCFZ010000069.1:0-19695 GCA_964498065.1 uncultured Ignavibacteriaceae bacterium | reverse complement strand
AATTTACCGTCCTTAGATGGAATCGGATCACCATGCGGATCATATTCCGGAAAATCGAGCATTTCTTCCAGCCGGTTAATCAATTCATCGGAAGACGAATGCTCAAGCCGGTTAGCTTCTTCATGTACCTTTCCCCAGGGCATTCCCACAATCTGATTTAGAAACAACTCCCAAATTCTATGGCGCCTAACAACATTTTTTGCATAATTTTCCCCCTCCTTTGTTAACTTCAAACCTTTATACTTTGCATACAAGATGTAACCATCTTTTGCAAGCTTTTTCAGCATATCCGTAACCGCCGCATTAGATACGGATAATTTAGACGCTATTATATTAGGCTTAATTGTTTCCTCAGAAACCTGGCTTTTATAAATGATACTTAGGTAATCTTCTTTAGATATATTTTCCATATTTAAGTAAGTTTTAATTTAAATTTAAGTGTACTTAAAAAAATAGTCAAGAGAGCTTAATCACAATGATTCAGATACGAAGATTAATTAAGGACCGCAGTTAAAATTATTTTTGATTCATGAAGTTAAAAGGCCCACTTTAATTGATGTAAGAATATGTATTTAAAAAATACTTTGTCTCTAATAATTGCTCCAAACTCCGTTACTATTAAAAATATTTTAACTATTTTTTAGATTTATAAGTAATAATCTTTTTTATGATGAGGCATCTTAAATAAATATTAGATGAACTTTTTGAAAATCATATCCGTCAGCGTGGTTATTTATATTTTATTAAAGGCTCATCTAAGAATTTAAAATTCAACGCAAAGAACGCTTCAGCTGATGTTATCGGATCTTCTATTTAAAGAGTGAAAATAAAATTTAATGAAGGGAATATTCTGGTAGTGTTCTAATTTACTTAAATTATTAACAAATAAATCATCCCTCGGCTCCGCTCGTGATGACAATTCAAAAATATTTGTCATGGTGAGCTGAGTCGAACCATGACTTAGATTAATAAATTAGGACACTACCAAAACTCTAAATCCTCAGAATAAAAAGAAAAAGCTTGTTGAAAATATTATTACAAGTGAAAACGGAAATATGAAGAATTTAACCAAAGTATATATCATTGTATTATTTGGATAAAACTTATTAAAATTGATTTCTTCTGCTCTAATTCTTAATTATGAATTCACCAAAACAAATATTAAAGGATGTTTTCGGTTATGATTCGTTCAGGCCGCTGCAGAGCGAGATTATCCAAAACATTTTAAACAAAAATGATACTCTTGTTATTATGCCCACCGGCGGCGGTAAATCCATCTGCTATCAAATTCCGGCATTAATTTTTGAAGGTTTAACAATTGTAATTTCGCCGCTTATTTCTTTAATGAAGGACCAGGTTGAACAGCTTAGACAGCTTGGCGTAAAAACCGCACTTCTTAATTCTTCTCTTTCGCCTAATGATTATAATGACAATTTTAATAATGTAAAAGAAAATAAAGTAAAACTTCTATATATCGCTCCCGAATCATTACAGAAAGAAGAAATATTCAATCTGCTTAAAAGCATACGCGTTGATTGTATTACAGTGGATGAAGCGCATTGCATTTCAGAGTGGGGACATGATTTCAGAAAAGACTACAGGCAGCTAGGCATTTTCAGAAAACATTTTCCTTCGTCGGTCTGTATTGGTTTAACTGCTACTGCTACTCCGCGGGTTCAGGATGACATTTGCAATAACCTTAATATGACAAATCATAAAAAGTTTGTTGCAAGCTTTAACAGGGAGAATTTATTTTTAGAAGTCGTGCCAAAATTAGATTCATTTCAGCAGACCGTTGATTTCTTAAGAGCTCATCCCGATCAATCGGGAATTATTTATTGCTTTTCAAGAAAGCAGGTTGACGATCTTCATGAAGACCTGACCTATCTTGGCTTTTCAACAAAACCGTACCACGCAGGACTTTCCGATGAGGAAAGGAATAGAAACCAGGAGCTTTTTACTAAAGATGAAGTTTTAATAATTGTAGCAACAATAGCTTTTGGAATGGGAATAAACAAATCTAATGTTAGGTTTGTAATTCACCATGATCTTCCGAAAAACCTGGAATCATATTACCAGGAGATAGGAAGATCAGGGCGAGACGGTTTAAGATCGGATTGCCTGCTGCTCTATAGTTATTCGGATGTTTCCAAAATAAATTATTTTATCGATCAAAAAGAAGATGAGGTTGAAAGACTTGCCGCCAAGGAACATCTTGATGCTATGGTTAAATATGCCGAGTCGGAATTTTGCAGAAGACATAAACTCATTAATTATTTCGGTGAGTCCTATTGGAAAGATTATTGCGGAATGTGCGACAATTGCATAACAGACGAAAAAGGGAAAACAGATATTACCGTACCAGCACAGAAATTTTTATCGGCCATAAAAAGGACAGGCGAAGTTTTCGGCGCAAATTATCTCATCGAAGTTTTGCACGGAGTAGAATCCGATCGAATTTTTTCAAACAGGCACCAAAATTTATCAGTCTACGGAATCGGCAAGGAATACACTAAAAAGCAATGGCAGGTGCTTATTCGCCAGCTTGCTAAAAAAGATATTATTGCTAGAGACCTGGAATTCGGCGGATTGAAGCTTCTACCGAAAGCAAATGATATTTTATTTAATAACGAAAAGATATTCGGAACAATTGAGGAAGAAAGAATAAAATCCGGCAAAATTAAAAAGTTTGATCAAAAATATGATAACGAACTTTTTGAACTGCTTAGGAAAAAGAGAAAAGAACTTGCCGCAGAAAAAAATATTCCGCCTTTTGTAATTTTCTCGGATAAAGTGCTGACTCAAATGGCTACGGTTTACCCGCAGAATGAAAATGATCTTCTAAATATTAGCGGGATCGGTAATAACAAGCTGGAAAATTACGGCGCAGTTTTCTTATATATTATTAAAAGATACTGCCGGAAGAAAAATATCTCTGCGCACGCAGCGGGCAGAAATAATTTAATTAGAAACCGTAAAAAGAAAACAAGCACGAATACAACTTTGCGTCATGTTGCTGTCGGTAAATCTTTTAACAACGGTGCATCAATTGATGAACTTTCCAAAGAATACGGTGTAAAACCTCAGACTATCATTACTCATATTGAAAGATATGCAAGAGAAGATAATCAAATAAGAATTGAAGGTTTAAAAGAGAGGCTTACTCTTCCAGTTGAAAGCCAGAAAGAAATTTTTAATATTTTCAAAGAAGAAGGAATATCCTCCCTCAAGAATGTACATGATAAATGTAACGACGAAATTTCTTACGAAGATTTACGCATTTTAAGAATTTTGTACATTATACAACAAGGAAAAGGAAATTGAAAGTTGGTTTTTGGGCATTGAAAATTTTCATTACCCAATGTTCAATAACATTTTAGCTACTCAAACCTTGAATCTTGATTTCTTATCCAGGATCGAGTATCCAGAATCTTCGGTACAAATTCTTAGAATTAAACATGATAAACCCTTGTACCTTTACACCCGAATACCTTATGCCTCTTACCCCTTCTTAGGAATACTTAAAGTTTTCCATTCAGACTTTTTTAACTCTTTGGCAATGAACACTATTTGTCCAACGTGATAAGCACAATGAGTTACTTGTCTATTTAAAGCCTGAATTATAGAATGCGGTTCGTTTCTAATTTTGATTGTTCTTATTAGGTCGTCAGCATTCAAATTATTTATTGCATTAAAAAGAATACCCCAGCCTTTTTCCCATTTTTCAATAAGTTCTTCTTTGGTCATATTTTGATCTTCAAATTCCGAATCTCTATTCCTGAAAGATTTTTCTCCATCTGTTGTTAAGAAGTCAGTAAACCGGGATATCATATTGCCGCTTAAATGCTGAATAATTATTGCTATTGAGTTTGCTTCGTCATCACTTTTAAAATGTAAGTCTTTATTGTCTATTTGATTAAACGTTTTGTCTCCGAGCAATTTATATTTTTTAAAATCCTCTTTAATTGCTTTTAAATATTCTTCTGCTGCTGTATTTATTTCCTGCGATATTATATTATCTCCGGTTATTTATCATTTAAAAAATTATTGTTTAAATATTCACTTAATGCTACTGCTTGATTATATTTTTCATCTTTGGCCCCGTATACCAATGTAATCGTATTGCCTAGTTCAAGCAATTCTTTACATAAAGATTTCTTCTCATTTAGCTCTATAAAATATTTTCTTTTAAACTCATTCCACTTTAAAGTATCATGGGAAAACCATTTTCGTAAATCATTAGACGGCGCTATATCCTTTATCCAATTATCTATTTTAATTGTTTCCTTGCTCATTCCCCTCGGCCATATTCTATCAATTAAAATACGCTTACCGTCCTCTTTATCAGGCTTTTCATAAGCACGTTTTATTTTAACTACTATACTCATTTATTTTATATCAATATAAATAAGCTGGAAATGAAAAAATTTCTATATGAATTAATAATGAAATTTATTCTTTTACGTTGTAATCTTCGGCAATTAATAGGTATAGTCGGATGAATAGAGAAATATCGGTCGAAAGTAAATAACTAACTCACGTTACGCAACAATTAAAGATGACATCTTTTTTAAATAAATAAACATCTATCTACACTTTGATTTTTTAATTTAGAATAAAGAGGTCATCTTTTTACTTATCCTTTTGCGTAACGTGAGTAACTAAAATTAAAAAAAGGAAATAAAAAGAGATAAAATATTTTTAGTGGTGAATTTAAAGCCCATTGCAGGCTTCAGACAATGTTAACTTAATTCAATGTTTTTTATTAACAAAAAACCGAGTTACCTCCTCTGTGCAATTATACCTGCAATGGATAAGGAGAAAATATGTCAATTACTTATAAGAATTCAGAACCTTCATATAATTTGCGCGTTCAAACTGCGATGGATCTTCAACATTCATATAGCTCATACTTCCTCTCATCTGATCGAGAGATTCATATTCATTAATTTCCATCCAGTAAATCAATTGAGTAGTTACATCTGCTATATGCCCGATACCGAATTTTAACAAACTCGAAAGCATTTGAGTAACTTTTGCACCGGCCATAATCATTTTCAATACATCTTTTTCAGTATATATACCGCTGGTTGCTGCCAAATCGGCATTAATTCTTCCATAAAGAATTGCAATCCATCTTAACGGAATTCTCATATCCATCGGCGTACTTAAAATTACATTAGGAATAACTTCTAATTTTTCCAGATCGATGTCCGGCTGGTAAAACCTATTAAATAGGACAAGGCCATTAGCCCCTGCTTTATCTATTTGATTTGCAATTCCAGCAATTGAGCTAAAAAATGGCCCGAGCTTTACAGCGATAGGAATATTTACTTCATTTCTTACTGCTTTAACAATATCTAAATATGACTGTTCAACTTCAGCGCCTGTCTTTTTGATATCCGTTGCCAAGCGGTATATATTTAATTCCAGTGCATCGGCACCTGCTTGTTCTATCTTTTTTGCATATTCTACCCATCCGCCGACAGACTTGCCATTTAAACTGCCGATTATAGGTATTGAAACTGCCTCTTTGGCTTTTCGAATATGTTCAAGATATTCTTCAGGTCCCATTCTAAAATCTACATTCTGCGGAAAGTAAGATAGTGCTTCAGCATGACTGTCATCATGAGAATCCGTGTGATGATAAAATTCAAGCTGTTCGTTTTCAATTTGTTCCTCAAAAATTGAATAAATTACCGCAGCACCTGCACCTGAGTCTTCCATCGCTTTAATATTATCAATGCTTTGTGAGAGAGGTCCGGCTGAAGGAACAATCGGACTCGATAGTTTTAATCCTAAATACGTAGTTGATATATCCATATACATCCTGTTTTTAATAGCAATTAATCTTCTCTCACAGTTTGAACTTACCGTGAGAGAAATATTAAAGTTAATAATATTTATTTTTTATTTTGATTTTCCGAACCAGCCGAAGCTAATTGTTCGTATACTTTCCACTTATCTTCTACATCCTTTTGAGCCAGTTCCATAAGTTTTGCTGCATCTTCCGGATGAGATTTAGTAAGCATTTTGTAACGGGTTTCCATATAAGCATAATCTTTCAGCGGAATTTTCATTCCTTTGGATTCAAGCTTAAGCGGATTCTTACCTTCTTTGGCAAGATCAGGATTATATCTGTAAAGCTGCCAGTAACCTGAATCAACCGCAGCTTTCTGATTCTGCATCCCGGTTCCCATATCAATACCATGTGCTATACAATGACTGTATGCAATAATTAATGACGGGCCGTCATAAGCTTCAGCTTCAACAAATGCTCTTACTGTCTGAACATCGCTGGCACCCATCGCAACTTTTGCTACATAAACGTTACCATAAGATATTGCCATTAGGCCAAGATCTTTCTTGGCCAAAGGCTTTCCGCCAGCAGCGAATTTCGCAACTGCGCCCCTTGGTGTCGATTTCGACATCTGGCCGCCCGTATTTGAATAAACTTCCGTATCCAGTACCAAAATATTTACATTCTTTCCTGAAGCAAGTACATGGTCTAAACCGCCATAACCGATATCATATGCCCAGCCGTCACCGCCCATAATCCAAACAGACTTTTTAACAAGATAATCAGCAACGCTTAATAAATGCTCAATATCGGCAGCTTTACCATTTGAAGCTGTCTTCTTTAAATCATTAAGTTTATTTTTTAATGTTTCTACTTTTTGCCTTTGTTCATAAATTCCTGCTTCATCTTTTTGATCTGCATTTAAAAGCCCGTTAACTAATTCATCTCCAATGTCGGAAGATAATTTTTTAATCAGATTTTTTGCTTGTGCATTGTGCTTATCTATAGATAATCTGAATCCCATACCGAATTCTGCATTATCTTCAAATAATGAATTTGACCAAGCGGGTCCGCGTCCGTCTTTATTTACAGCCCACGGTGTTGTCGGCAAGTTACCGCCGTATATTGATGAACAACCCGTTGCATTTGCCACAACAGATCTATCTCCGAATAATTGGCTAACCAGTTTAACATACGGAGTTTCTCCGCAACCCGAGCAAGCACCTGAAAATTCGAATAACGGCTGTAAAAATTGAGAATCTTTAATCGCAGTAGTTTTAATTTTTGTTCTATCCAAATCAGGCAATGTAAGGAAGAAATCCCAGTTCTCTTTTTCCTGTTCTCTTAATGGAATTTGTGCAGCCATGTTTATAGCTTTTAACCTTGTCTCTTTCTTATTCTTAGCCGGGCAAATATCAACGCAAATTCCGCAGCCTGTACAATCTTCTACGGCAACCTGAATAGTATATGCTAAATTTTCACCATATTCTTTCCCCTTAAACTTAGCATGTTTAAATGTTGCAGGTGCATTTTCAAGTAGTTTTTCATCAAAAACTTTTGCCCGGATAGTTGCATGCGGACAAACAATAACACATTTATTACATTGTATGCATACATCAGGATCGAATACCGGAACTTCCAAACCGATATTTCTCTTTTCCCAAAGCGAAGTTGCTGTCGGGAAAGTTCCGTCCGCAGGCATTTTGCTTACCGGTATAAGATCACCTTCGCCGGCAATAATTTTTGCAGTAACTTCTTTAACAAATTCCGGAGCTTTATCGGATACAGCAGGTAAAAATTGAATTTTGCTTGTTACTTTATTCGGAACTTCAACTTCAAATAAATTTGCAAGAGTCTGGTCAACAGCATTAAAATTCATTTGAACAATTTTATCGCCTTTAGCGCCGTAAGTTTTTTTAATTGTTTTCTTAATCATTTCAATAGATTCGTCACGAGGAAGGATTTTAGATATTGCAAAGAAACATGTCTGCATTATTGTATTTATTCTCTGACCCATACCCGTATCGGCAGCTACTTTATAAGCATCAATCACATAAAATTTCATTTTCTTTTCAATAAGGTCTTTTTGAATTTTCTCGGGTAATGAATCCCAAACTTGCTCCTTCGGAACAATAGTATTCAATAAAAATGTTGCCCCTTCAATAGCATCCTTTAATAAATCCATCTTCTCAAGAAAAACCTGCTGATGGCAGGCAATAAAGTTTGCCTTATCAATAAGATAGGTCGATTTTAATTCCTTTGGTCCGAATCTTAAGTGAGAAGTTGTTGTTGACCCTGATTTTTTGGAATCGTAAACGAAATAACCCTGAGCATTAAAATCCGTACCTTCACCGATTATTTTTATAGAGTTTTTATTTGCACCGACTGTTCCGTCTGCGCCTAATCCATAAAATTTACCTCTAAACGTTTCTTTGGCTTCTACGGAAAATGAAGGATCATAATCAAGGCTGGTAAAAGTTACATCATCATTTATACCGATTGTAAAATGATTTTTAGGCTTATCTTTTTTCAGCTCGTCAAAAATTCCCTTAACCATTGCAGGAGTAAATTCTTTTGAAGACAATCCATACCTGCCTCCAATGATTTTGGGATAACTAAATTTCAGCTCACCGCTTATATGTTTTTCGGAAATCGCATTAACAACATCCAGATACAACGGTTCACCGGAAGCCCCCGGTTCCTTTGTCCTATCCAAAACTGCAATTGATTTTACGGTTTCAGGAATCGCATTTAAAAAATGATCAATCGAGAACGGCCTGTACAGTCTAACTTTAATTACACCAACTTTTTCTTCATGCTCAACCAAATATTTGACAGTTTCTTCGGCAGTTTCAGCACCGGAACCCATAAGAATAATAACTCTTTCTGCATCCGGGGCGCCGATATAATCGAAAAGATGATATTGTCTGCCTACAACTCTGGCAAATTTGTCCATTTGTTTTTGAACAATATCAGGACAAGCTAAATAATATTTATTAACCGTTTCCCTGCCCTGGAAATAAACATCAGGATTTTGTGAAGAACCTCTTAAAACAGGGTGATCCGGACTTAAAGCTCTATTTCGATGAGCAATTACAAGTTTATCATCAATCATTGCTCTCATATCTTCAATTGATAATTGTTCAATCTTTACAACTTCGTGGGAGGTTCTAAATCCATCAAAGAAATGAAGGAAAGGAACTCTTGATTCAAGTGTTGCAGCTTGAGCAATTAATGCAAAGTCCATAACTTCCTGAACCGAATTAGAAGCCATCATGGCAAATCCGGTAGAGCGGGTTGTCATAACGTCACTATGATCTCCGAAAATTGATAATGCTTGAGCTGCTATTGATCTTGCTGATACATGAAAGACTGTCGACGTTAGTTCTCCGGCAATTTTAAACATGTTGGGAATCATTAAAAGCAAACCTTGGGAAGCAGTAAAAGTTGTAGTTAACGCGCCGGCTTGTAATGCGCCGTGGACACTTCCTGAAGCGCCGCCTTCACTTTGAAGTTCGCTGACCGACGGGATTTCGTCCCATAAATTTTTCATCCCTACTGCCGACCAAGCATCGCACCATTCACCCATAGGAGAAGAGGGTGTAATTGGATATATTGCAATTATTTCGTTAGTATTAAAAGCTACATACGCTGCAGCTTCGTTTCCATCTATTGTTACTTTTTTCCTATCCATTTTCTTTCCGATTTTTAAATGAATTTTGAGTCTATATTAAGTGCCCTAATTTGAGCCAAATATTATACCAACCTTATAATATTGTAAAGTAGGCTTAAATCTAACAAATATTATCAAAAGAGGTAAAAGGATTGTAGCGATACAACGGTTTTTCTTATTTGTGAGAATACACAGTTTATTCTCTGGTTTATCTTAAAAACCAAAAAAATATAAAGATAAGAACGATACATAACCAAGCTCAATAATTGATATAAATTCATTTTTATGAAACCTAAAATAAATTTTTACATCATATTCGTAATTACAAATATTTTTATGGAAAGACGATGCAAACACAGCCGAAAGTTATAATGTTTACAACCCCAACTTGCAGTTTTTGCAACTCTGCAAAGAGATACTTAAGAGAAAAAAATATAAGATTTACCGAAGTTGATGTCAGCAGAGACATTTCTGCCGCAAGGGATCTTCAAAGAAGAACAGGCCAAACCGGCGTTCCGGTAATATTAATAAACAACCGTCCTATCGTCGGATTCGATAGGCCAAAAATTAATCAAATGCTAAATATTAAAGGTTAACGGAGGAAAAATGAAAATTAAACCTATGGATGATAGACTGGTTTTGGAACCAATTGAAGAGGAGCAAAAAACCGCTTCAGGCTTATACATTCCGGATACTGCTAAAGAAAAACCTATCATGGGAAAAGTAGTAGCAGTAGGAACGGATGAAGATTTAAGAGAAAAAGTTAAAGAGGGAGATAAAGTTTTATTTGCAAAGTACGGCGGTGAAGAGATTAGTTTGGATAAAAAAAATTATAAGATTGTTCAGCGTTCGGATGTTCTCGCAATAATTGAAGATTAATATGTAATTGATTAAAACATTTTAAGAATGCGCTTCATCCTATACAAAAAGGATGAAGCTTTATTTTTTTTTAAACCAAAGTTTTTTATTAATTCTCAGTATTTACTCTTCTTTAAATTCAATTTACTTTAATTCTTACATCCACAATTAAAAATGTATTATTCTGCAGAACCATTAAAGGATTAAAGTCGAATTCAATTATATTCGGATTGTCCAGCATCATTTGCCCTGCAGATAATATTATTTTTTTCAGTTCATTTAAATCAGCAGATGCTTCTCCTCTAACACCTTTTAAAATTTTTCCGATTTTAGTCTTAGCAATTATTTCTTTTACATCATCTTCGCTTAGATAAGCTGATTTCATTGATGTATCATTATATACTTCAACATACTTACCACCGCTTCCGAACATTATCATCGGCCCGAAAGTAGGATCTCTGAAACCCCCGAGTAAAAGTTCATGTTTAGGTTTTAAATACGGCTGGATTACAAATCCATCACAATTAATATTATGTTTTTCAAAGCTTCTTTCAATTGATTTTTTTGCTGCCAGCAGCTCTTCGAAATTTACAATATTTAACTTAACAGCATCAAATTCCGATTTATGCACTGCATTTGCCGATATTCCTTTTATCACAGTCGGAAAATTAATTTTAATCTTTCTGCTTACGAATTCTTCCGGTGAAAGAAATTGCGAGCTAACTAACGGGAAATTATATTTTTCAGAGATTTTTTCAATAATTTCATCTGGAAGAAAGCCACTTACTTTTGTTAAATTAATTCCTTTTAAAGAAGGTATTAAATATTTTCGTTTAACCGATTTTCTTGAATGAAATAGAATGTTCGAAATAACTTTTGCTGGATCTTCGGGATTTCTGAACAAAGGCTTTTTATATCTTGAATTCAACCTGTAATTTTCCCAGAATTCAGGCAGCGGCATTACAACCTGGAATATCGGTTTTTCACTTTTAATACTATTAATACTTTCAATCACTTCAAATGCAGGAACCATAACGGGTTCAACAAAAACAGAAACGACTGCGTCTACGCTTTTATCAGCCGCAACAATTTCATTTGCTTTTTTGAACTGTTCGGCAGTTCCTCCGGGTAAAAGATCAACAGGGTTTTGGATACTGCCTTCCGGGTGAACAATCTTTTTTAGTTTATCTTTCGTTTCACTGGAAAGTTCAGCTAAAGTTAAATTCTCTTTACCTATCGAATCAACAGCAAGAATAGCAGGGCCACCGGCATTAGTTATTATTGCAACCTTATTTCCTTTGGGGTGAGTAAAATTTTCAAATCCTTTTGAAGTATTAAATAATTCGTTAAGAGTATCGGCTCTGATTATTCCAAACTGATCCAGTACGGAATCGACAACTTTATCGGAACTTCCGATTGCACCCGTATGTGAAGATGCGGCTTTTATACCTTCTTTTGTTCGACCTGCTTTTAAAATAATTACAGGCTTTTTTATTTTATTTTCAAGAAATGGCCGAATAAAAATTTCGCCATTAACAAAGCTTTCAAGATAGAAAGTGATCGTAGAAATTTTTTCATCTTCCTGCCAAAATTCCAATAAATCATTTTCGGAAATGTCTGCTTTATTACCGACACTTATAAAATGACCGAACCTTATATCTGTTTCTCGTAAGGAATTTAAAATAGCCGCGCCTATTGCCCCGCTCTGCGAAAGGAAAGCAGTTCTGCCAACCCGTGGTTCTTCGGCAACAAAAGTAGCATTAAGCTTCACATCCTTAAAAGTAGTTATAACCCCCATGCAGTTCGGTCCGACAAGTCTTGCGGAAGAATTTTTAATTTTATTAAAAATCTTTTGTTCAGCCTCGGCTCCCTCATAGCCTGTTTCCCTAAATCCGGCGGTTACTAATATTATTGATTTTACATTCTTAAGCAGCAATTGATCGATGGTTTCTTCAACAAATGCTTTTGGAACCACCACAACTGCCAGATCAATTCGGGCAGGTATTAAATTAATGCTTTTATAATTTTTAAATCCCAATATTTTTTCGGCTTTCGGATTTACCGGATATACTTTACCCATGTAGCCGTATTTTTTTATAGATTTTAACAGTTCGTATCCGATGCTTTTTTCTTTAGTTGATGCTCCGGCTATGCATATAGCAGACGGATAAAAAAAGTTTTTTACTTTTGAATCCATTTTAATTCATATCTTGTGTTTAAAAATCTTAAATACAATAAATTGGAATAATATATAAATTTTTATTCCAGCAGTAAATTTTCATAAAAGAATTAATCAAATTATTTATATACTCACAAACATTTTAACTTTTTTATCATATTTTGAATTAAAGTATTTTTTAAATAATTTTTTCCCGTTTCGTGAAATGATTTAGTAAAAAAATATTGGAATAGTCAATAGCTTAAACAAAAGCAGATTAAATTATCCAAAACATTCGATTAAAAATAAACTGAATTCAATGAAAATAAAAGATAAGACGAAAGATGATTTAATAAAGGAAATTAGACAATTACAAAAAGAGAATAAGGATCTTAAAACTTCCTTAAAGTCCTTTGAAGCATTTGAAAAAATAAAAGGCAAGATAAAGAGTCGTCTTAGTCTATTGCATTCGGCAGTTGAAGCGGTGCTTTTAGTAAATGAAAAAACCGGGAAAATAATTGATGCAAATCCTTCCGCTGTAAAATTATACGGCTATCCTAAAAAGGAATTATTAGGAAAATCCTTTAATAGCTTAAAAGCAAAAAAGATTCCCGGCAAAGAAAATCGATTTCCCGTCTCCACCGTATTTCATTCCAAAAAAAACGGAACAATTTTTCCGGTGAACATTTTTAGTTTCAAAACTAAGATGAATAAAACCGGTTACTGCATTGAAATAGTAAAAAAAACAGACAAAAAAAATACAAATCAGAAGAATACTACAGATCAAGAAGAATTTCTAAATAAAGTAATCAACGCCAGCCCCAACTATATTTACGTAAAGGATAAAAAAGGTAAATTTATTCTGACGAATCAAAACTGGTCGTATAAATTGAAATATAATCCTTTGGAAATTATCGGTAAGACGGTTTTTGATGTATTCTCCGATAGGGAAATAGCCAAGTCTATGCTGAAGGATGATGAAGAAATATTTAAAAACAAAAAACAAAAAATTGAAAAAGACGAAAAATATTTAGATAAATATAATAATATTAGATGGTTGCACACTATTAAGACTCCCCTAAAAAACGAAAAGGGAGAAACTGAATTTATTATCGGTATCAGCGTAGATATAACCGATCGAAAAATTGCAGAAGAAACTACCAGAGAAAGTGAAAGGAATTATAGAGCTCTTATAGAATCTTCTTCAGATGCTATATATGTACTTCAGAGAAATAGAATTGTACTTGTAAACTCTGCATGGGAAAAACTTTTTGGTTATTCTTTTAAAGAAGCTACTTCGAAGAGATTCGATGTTATGATTATAATTGCGCCGGAAAGTAAAAAACTGATTTCAACAAGATTTAAAGCCAGATTAAATAAGCTTCCAATAGAATCCCGTTATGAAATGAAAGGCTTAACAAAAGACGGAGTAACTTTAGATCTCGAGGTAAACACAACTGAAATTACATGGAACGGACAAAGCAGTATTCAAGGTATATATAGAGACATAACCGAAAGGAAGAGAACCGAAGAAGCATTAAGACGTGAAGCTTTTATTTTTGATAACCTATATGATGCTATTATTATAACGGACCAGGAAGGTAAAATTTTAAACTGGAACGCTTCGGCAACAAAGCTTTACGGATATTCAAAAGAAGAAGTACTAAATAAACCCGCTGAAATACTAAATCGGAATAATTACCCGTTTACATTAACAAAGAAAATAATTGATACAGTAGGAAAAGAAGGTAAATGGACAGGCGAGGTAGATTTTATAAGAAAGGACGGCAGTAAAGGGATTTCCGAAACAATTATCTTCCCTTTCCGTAATGCAAACGGCGAACAAATTGCGCTTATTGGAGTAAATAGGGACATAACCAAAAGGAAAAGAATAGAAACTGAGCTGCGCGAAAGCGAGGACAAGTTTCGAAGACTTGCTGAAAAATCAATGATTGGAGTTTATTTAATTCAGGATAGTATTTTTAAATACATAAACCCAAAATTTGCAGAAATATTCGGATACGATATAAATGAAATAATAAACAAAATAGGACCAAAAGAATTATCTACTTCAGAATCATATAAAATAGTAAATGAAAATCTAAATAAAAGGTTAGCCGGTCAAATAGATGCCATTCACTATGAATTTAAGGGTATAACTAAATCCAAAGAAAGAATTGATGTTGAAGTATACGGTTCCCGTACAATTTATTTGGGAAAGTCGGCAGTTATAGGTACGTTGCTAGATATCACCGAAAGGAAAAAATCGGAAAAAGAATTACAGGAAAGTATTAAAAGATATCAAGACTTAGCTGATTTACTTCCTCAAACTGTTTTTGAAGTTGATATGAACGGCAAACTCACTTTTGTCAATCAAGCCAGCTTCAAAATTTTCGGATACACACGTGAAGACTTTGAGAGAGGTCTTAAAGTTGAACAAATGATAATACCTGAAGAAAGACAAATAGCATTTGAGAATATCCAAAAAATGCTTAGCGGTATAAATGCAACTCGAAATGAATATTTTGCATTAAAAAAAGACGGTACAGCATTTCCTGTATTAATATATATTAATCCGATCCGCCGCGAAGGTACTACCGTAGGTTTTAGAGGTATACTCCTTGATATTTCCGAAAGAAGAAAATCAGAAGAACAAATAAGAAAACTTTCCCGTGCTGTTGAACAAAGTCCCAGTTCCATAATTATTACAAATATCTGGGGCGATATTGAATATGTAAATCCTTACTTCTCCGAATTAACGGGCTATTCATTTGAAGAAGTTGTAAGCAAAAATCCTCGCCTTTTAAAATCCGGTTATACGTCATCAGAAGAATATAGAAATTTATGGACATCTATTACATCCGGTAAAAAATGGAGAGGCGAATTTCATAATAAAAAGAAAAACGGCGAACTCTATTGGGAAGAGGCTTCAATATCTCCAATTGTTGATTCCAAGGGAAAGATTACACACTTTTTAGCTATAAAGGTGGACATAACCGAAAGGAAAAAAATAGAATCGGAACTAATTAGAGCAAAAGAAAAAGCCGAAGAATCGGATAAATTAAAATCGGAATTTCTAGCGCAGATGTCTCACGAAATTAGATCGCCTATAAATATAATACTAAGTTACAACTCATTTTTGAAGGAAGAATTAAAAGGGAAATTAGATACATTTTTGGAATCTTCTTTTGCTTCAATAGATTCCGCAGGGAAAAGATTGCTCAGAACAATCGATTTAATACTGAATATGGCTGCTTTACAAAGCGGTTACTTTGATTTGAAACCTATAAATATTAATATAGTTAATATTATCAAAACTTTAATAAACGAGTTTGAAGTAGCGGCAAAAAGTAAAAAGCTAAGTATTAATTTTAAAATTAATACAAGCAACACTACTATACTTACAGATGATTATCTTATTACGGAAATATTTCAAAATTTAATCGGTAATGCTATTAAATATACATCAAAAGGTTATATAGAAATTAATACTTATGAAAATGACGATAATAAATTATGTGTGGATGTAATTGACACCGGTATAGGAATTTCCGAAGAATACCTGCCTAAATTATTTAAGCCATTCACTCAGGAAGAATCCGGTTATTCCAGAAGTTACGAGGGAAACGGGCTGGGTCTTGCGTTAGTAAAAAATTATATTGACTTAATTGGGGCAGATATAAAAGTAAAAAGTAAAAAAAATTTTGGTTCGGTATTTACGGTTACTTTTAAGAAATGAAAATTTTATAATTGGTTCTATTTGTAATTTTTATATACTTAACTAAAGTTACGCAAAACAAGAAAAAACCAGCTATTGTCAGATGCTGAATCAATTGCAGATCCCGGGTCTTCCGAAAGAATGCCTGCAGCAAAGCCCGGGATGACATGATTCAGCATGACATTTATGTAACTTCAGTTCTTAATTTACTTAACTTAAAAAAAACGATACAATTCTAAAATGAATTTTAATGAAAACCATCAACGACAAATTCAGCCTTTAGGTGATATGCCGCCGGAAGAATTCCGCCGGTATGGTCATGAACTAATAGATTGGATTGCGGATTATTTAGACAATATAGAATCCATGCCTGTTTTATCTAACGTTAAACCCGGAGATATCAAAAATAATCTGCCTCAAAATCCGCCGGCTGAGCCTCAGCCTATGGATAAAGTTTTTGAAGACATCGATAAAATTATTTTGCCGGGCATAACTCATTGGAATCATCCGAACTTTATGGCATATTTTAATTCTACTTCCAGCGGGCCCGGGATTTTAGCCGAGCTGCTTTCTGCTTCATTCAATGTTAACGGAATGCTTTGGAAGACTTCTCCCGCATCAACAGAACTAGAACAGGTAACTCTTAACTGGTTTAGACAGATGGTCGGATTGAGCAAAAACTTTTGGGGAATTATTTATGATACTGCTTCGGTCAGTTCTATGCATGCCATAGCCGCGGCACGGGAACAGTTGGCTGATTATAATTCCAGGCTAAAAGGATTAGCAGGCAGAAACGATATCAAACGCCTCAGACTCTATGCTTCCGAACAAGCTCACTCCTCGATTGATAAAGGCGCTATTACATTAGGTGTCGGACTTGAGGGAATTAGAAAAATTCCCGTAGACAATGAATTTAGAATGATTCCATCTGCTTTAAAAGATGCAATTGAAGATGATAAAAAAAACGGCTGGCTTCCGTTTTGTGTTGTTGCCACAGTAGGAACAACCTCCACAACAAGCATTGACCCGGTAGACGAGATTGCTGAAATATGTTTAAAAGAAAATATATGGCTTCATGTCGATGCTGCTCACGGAGGAATAGCGGCAATCGTTCCGGAAATGCGTCATATTTTTAAAGGAGTTGAAAAAGCCGATTCAATTGTTATAAATCCTCATAAATGGATGTTTACCCCCGTTGATTTAAGTGTTTTTTTCACTAAAAAACCGAAAGTGCTTAAGCAGGCTTTTAGTCTTGTTGTAGAGTATCTAAAAACTTCCGAGGACAGCGTTGTTGAGAATTATATGGATTATGGTATACAGTTAGGCAGGAGGTTCCGTTCATTAAAATTATGGTTTATCATTCGCTATTTTGGGGTTGAGGGGATAGCAGCCAGAATAAGGGAACATCTAAGATTAGGCAAATTATTTTCCAGCTGGGTGGATGAACATCCTTCGTTCGAAAGAATGGCGCCGGTTCCTTTCAGCACAACATGTTTCAGAGCCCATCCGGCCGGAACAGATGATGAAGCTTCACTTAACAGTTTAAATGAGAAATTAATGAGCAATGTGAACTCAACAGGAAAAGTTTTTTTAACACATACGAAATTAAATGGAAAATTTGTCATTCGTTTGGTTGTCTCAGGTTTAAGGACAGAAGAAAAGCACGTTGAGATAGCCTGGGAACTATTAAAAAACGAGCTGGAAAAACTTATAGATTAAAAAAGAATAACTGCTTAATTTTTGGTAAAAATTTTAATTGCTAAATTAAAAAGATAATACACCAAATAATCTTCCGGCAACAAAATAAACAATAAAGATAAGAAAAAACCATCCGAGTATATCTAAAATAAAACCTCCCTTTACCATATCGGTAATCTTAACATAACCTGTTCCGTAAACTAAAGCATTCGGAGGAGTAGCAACAGGAAGCATAAAAGCCATTGATGCCGCAAGAGTAGCAGCAACGGAAAGTGCAATAGGATTATCGCCGGTGCCTCTTGCAATTGAAATTATTATTGGTATCATCATTGAAACAACAGCAGTGTTAGATGTAACTTCCGTTAATAGCTCCATCATTATTATTATTACAAACACCAAAACCAAGGTTGATGGAGTGCCCAATATTGAAACCGTTGATGAAGCTATTAAGTTAGCTAATCCGGTTTTAAACATTCCGTCTGACAAAGCAATACCGCCGCCGAATAATAGCAATGTTCCCCAATCGACAAATTTGGAATCCGACCAGTTCAATACAAACTTCTGATTTTTCCAATCAACAGGTAAAAGGAATAATAGTAAAACTCCGAACAACGCGATAATATTTTCATCGAACCAGGAAAGCTTTAAGGAAAATGCCTTTGAAAAAATTAAATTCCAAAATGGATTAGTTACCCAGAGAGTTACAACAACTAAAAATGCAATTACCGTAAGTTTCTCCCCTCTTGTCCAGCTTCCAAGTGATTTCCGTTGTTGTGATACTAATTCTTTTCCTCCTTGTATACTTTTAATTTCCGGCGGAAAAACTTTTAATAAAACAAACCATGCAATCGGTACAAACAAAATTACAACTGGGACACCGATTTTCATCCAATCAATAAAATTGAACTGCTTTATTCCGGAGGCACCTAAAATTGAGACGCATATACCATTTGGGGGCGTACCTATAATTGTACCTACACCGCCAATTGAAGCTGCCCATGCAATTCCCAGCATAATTGTGCGGCCAAAGTTTGATTTGCCAATTTCACCTTCACCTTGATTTATTATCCCGATACCCAAAGGTAAAAGCATTGCCGTAGTGGCAGTATTGGATATCCACATTGAAAGGAAAGCTGAAATAGCCATCATTCCCAGCAACACCATTTTTGAGTTGTTGGCTAAATTTCCTTGAGTTAAAATGAATAGTGTTAATCTTTTATCAAGCTTCCACTTCTGCATAGCCGCAGCAAGTAAAAATCCGCTTAAGAAAAGAAAGATAATCGGGTTTGCATAGTTTAATAAAATATTTTTTGCAGTGAACTGAAAAATTTTATCCTGAAAAACACCGGTTATATGAAATAGAGGCAAAACAATTCCCGGTAATAATGCAGTTACAGGAATCGGAACGGCTTCTGAAACCCACCAGATTACCATTAACAATAATAATCCCAAAGTAATTTTGGTCCCGTACGCTAATTCATAAATTTGCTGAGGTGATGCTGTTGAAGGGAGAAGCGTTTTGGCATTTTCAATAAATGTTGCGGGAATATTTATGAAGAGTATAATTAAAAAAAGTATTGGCCCTAAAAAGAAGCCGATCATATGCCGGTATTTTTCAAATCCCTGAAGAGATGAAGATAGATTTTCTTCGATACCCAAAACTTCCCCGCATTTTCTTTTTTATAAAATAATAAATAAATCTTCAATTTGAAATATATGGTTTAAAAGATTTGAAAATATGTAATAACTCCATAGAAATGACATAGATTCGACTCAATAGAAATGTCAGT
>CAZCFZ010000068.1:0-19950 GCA_964498065.1 uncultured Ignavibacteriaceae bacterium | reverse complement strand
TGGATATTAATTTATTAATGCTGATATATATTTTCGTACTGGCAATTTTTGTAGGCTTCGAGTTAATTACCAAAGTCCCTCCAACTTTACATACTCCGCTTATGTCCGGATCGAATGCTATTTCCGGTATTACTATTGTAGGTGCATTGCTTAGTGCGGGAATGCAGCAATTCACTATTAGTACTATACTTGGTCTTGTAGCTGTAATTTTTGCAATGATAAATGTAGTAGGCGGATTCCTGGTTACCGATAGAATGTTAAAAATGTTCAAAAAGAAGTGAGTTGAATTATGAATATTGTAATCGACATTTCTTATTTAATATCCTCAATATTTTTCATATTCGGCATTAAAGAACTAAGCTCGCCCAAAACCGCCAGACGGGGAAATCTTTATGCGGCAATCGGTATGCTGATAGCAATAGTTGTAACCCTGCTTGATAAACATGTCTTGACATATGAGTGGATTATAGTCGGGATTATAATTGGTTCGGGTATCGGCACCATAATGGCATTGAAGGTCAAGATGACTGGAATGCCTCAAATGGTAGGAATGCTGAACGGTTTCGGCGGCGGGGCTTCTACTTTAGTTGCACTATCGGAATATTATAAAATAAATCCAAATATTCCCATTAACACTGGTGTTGCAATAGTACTTAGTTTATTAATAGGCGGTGTTACTTTTACCGGTTCGATGATAGCTTTTGCAAAATTACAGGGATGGATTACAGGAAAAGTAATAAAATATCCCGGGCAGCATATTATAAATTTATTTTTACTCCTATTCGTGTTGGCTGCAGGAACTTATGTAGTAATTTATCCTTCATTAGTTAATGTAACGGTAGCTATAACTGCTGTATCCCTTGTGTTAGGCGTGCTTCTCGTTCTTCCAATCGGCGGAGCGGATATGCCTGTTGCAATTTCGCTTTTAAATTCCTATTCCGGTTTAGCCGGTTCAACCACAGGTTTTGTACTTGGAAACAGCGAATTAATAATTGCCGGTGCTTTGGTTGGTGCTTCTGGTATTATTCTTACCAATATTATGTGTAAAGGTATGAATAGATCACTAATGAATGTACTTTTAGGCGGCTGGTCTACAGCAGGTTCAACTGGTGGAAATACTTCAACTACCAGTGTGAAAGGAGATGTAAAATCAGTTGATTCGGAAGAGGCGGCAATGATTTTTGATTCTGCGAGCAGTGTAATAATTGTTCCGGGATACGGTATGGCTGTTGCACAAGCTCAGCATGCTGTTAGGGACTTAATGAATGCTTTGGAGAAAAAGGGAATTAGGGTAAGATTTGCTATTCACCCGGTTGCCGGAAGAATGCCCGGTCATATGAATGTACTTTTAGCAGAAGCGAATGTACCTTATGATAGATTATATGCACTCGAGGATATTAATGACGATTTCAACAATACGGATATAGCACTGATAATAGGTGCTAATGATGTTGTAAATCCTGCTGCAAGACATGACCAGAACAGCCCCATATACGGAATGCCCATTTTGAATGTAGATTATGCTAAAACAGTTATTATAAATAAACGGTCTTTAAATGTAGGTTACGCCGGAATTGATAACGAATTATTTTTCGGTACAAATTCTCTTATGTATTTCGGCGATGCAAAAGACGCAATTACAAAGCTAACAAATGAGATTAAAAATTTGTAATTCGGGAATATTCATAAATAGATTAAAATTATTTTAATAAGATTCTATTTGATTTTAGTAAAAAAACTCAATCAGACTCAAAAAAATTATTTCTTAATTTCTCATTGCTGTCCAAAATAAGTCAGCAACAATAAATTTATGTTACCAATAATCGGAGAATATAAAAATTCCATTTAAGAATAATTTCATCTCTACGGGATTAAAAACTATATTGGCTTATAATCTAATTATAATAATCTCAGCCCTTCTGCCAAAGGCATTCCTTTGGAAGGGCTTTTGTACTAAACGCCGAAGGCGTGAAATTATTCTAAAAAAACAATAAACAGACGAATCCAAAATCCCGTGGGGATGAAATTGAAACATTATTAATAATAATTTAGATAAGCTTGTAATTATTTATTTTGGACAGGAATGAAATTTCTTTTAAAAGCGGGAAATTAGTGCTGTTTAATTATTCAGAATAAGTTATATTTAACATATCTAAAACAGCCTACTTTTGATTAATGAAACTTCAAATATTAATTTTTATTTTATGTATTGCTTCTCTAAAATCATTTAGTCAGGAGAGAAATTACACTTTAAATATTTTTACCGGCAGGTTCGAGAAAAATCATTTGGAAGTTTTCGACAGTACTAATAAAAAGGTATACGAAAAAACTTTTCATAATCCTGTTGAACAACTCGTCGACCTTGATGACGACGGTGTGAATGAATTTTTAATTACTGATAGTTATAAAAAAGGGGATGCTAATTTTTACACTTTATATATTTATAACACAATTGATTCTTTTTATGTCGCCGACTCAATCCGATCAGGTTTTATAGAACCGTCGGAAAGAGAATCTGAAGAATATAAAGGAATAATTATCGTTACGGGTAATTATAATTTTGATATATTTAATAAAGATGAAGGAGATAAATATCTTCCCATTGAATGCTGGCATTATGAAAACGGTAAAATTAGTTCTATCAATGATCAGATTTACAATATTTTTATTTCCGAAAATGATACTTTAATCGATTTACTCGACACGTACTTTGAATCTCATACAAATGACTGCAATTCAATTGTAAAAGTTAAAGGGATTGTTGCAACAGTATATGCTAATTATTTATCGGCAGGAGAAAAAATTCTTGCGGCTCAATTTTTAAAAAAGTACTATCGATGTAATGATATAGAAATATTCAAACAAAAATTAAACGAACTTTTACAGGAAAAATTATGAAGCTTGATTGGAACAAATATATAGGTCAAACTTTAAACATAACCATGCATGAAAACTACGGGCTTAAAATGGATTCAAAGACTAACAGTCCTATTTATGAAATAGTATTTAAAACCGGCAAATTAACTAATGTGTATGATGAAGGTTTAATGCTGGAGGCGGAAAGGGAAAATACTATTGTAAAAATATTTGTACCATACCCTTCCATCAAATGCGTTGAAATTTTTAACTTTTAACCGGGGATTCAAACCTTGAAAATACTATTTCCTATTTTCCTAATACTTTTTACAATCCCATCTCTGCCGCATGATATTCAGGTGAAGAGTTTAAAAGCTTATTCCGGAAATGATGAAACTTCACTCCCGGTAATTGTACAAAACGGTAATGGCTCGGGAAAAATAATAATTGAATTTGATGTGAAATCCGTAAATGTTCCGAACATGAATATTGTATTTAGATTTTGTGATAAAAATTGGAGTCCGTATTCAAATATCTTTTTCCAAAATCAAGGAAAGAATACCGCATATAATTTGCGGTTTACGCAATTGCCTAATACTGTTTTAGAAGCAAATTATCATTTCACCGGCAGCTTTCCAGATTCAAAAGAAAATGTTGAATTTCCATTCTCAGGTAAGTGGAGATTTTATCTGACGGACACTCAAGATACCTCCATTGTTTACGGCCAAGGAAAATTCTATGTGGTCTATCAAGAAGTAGCTTTATCCGATTCATTAAGACATGAACAATTAGAAGACAAAATTTATTTTCCTTCAGATCTTCAGAAAGTCTTTAATATAACAACATTCTTCAATCTGCCTAATAATTTTCAACCTTCTTATTTGGATGAAGTTGAAATTGTGGAGAACCATAAAATTGATTATCCTTATATAGTCGGCACGAAATTTAATACTAATACACGTCAGTATTACTGGGACGGAAACAGGAGTTTTAGGTTTATCGCCAGGGATATTCGGCCAGGGAATGAATATAGAGAGACGGATTTAAGAAATACAAACATTTTTCCTGGAAAAAATGTTAACGCCCACCGGGAAACTGTTGAGTATTCAAGGTTTTATAAAGAAGAACCTAAAGATTTAAACGGCGGATCAATTTTTACTAATTATAATGATAACTATGCAACATATTTAAATGTTACGTTTACAATTCGTCCGCCGTCTGAAGTACCTGGAATTTTTCTTGTCGGTGCTTTTAATAATTGGAAACTCTCGCCGTCGTATGAATTGACTAATAACTACGGCTTATATTCAATAACTATCCCGCTTAAAAGAGGCATTTATGATTACCAGTATGTAGTTGGTGATTTGAATTCAGGAGATATTGAAAATGCGGATTGGTATATACTGGAAGGAAATAGTTGGGAAACATCGAATGTTTATCATATTTTTCTTTATTATCATGATCCAAATTTCGGCGGATATGATAAAATTATAGGATACAAAAAAATAGTGAGTAATTAAAAATGGAAAAACTAAAAGTAGGGGTAATTGGAACAGGGCATTTGGGTAATTTACATGCGAAAATGTTTAACCAAATAGATAATTGTGAATTTGTCGGCGTATATGATAATAATACTGATATTGCAAAATCTTCTGCCGATGAATTTAGAGTAAAAGCATTCAATAACATAGACGATTTAATAAATAAAGTTCAAGCAGTTTCAATTGCTGCTACAACTAGTGCTCATTACGAGCTTGCTAAAAAATGTCTGGAAAAGAAAATTCATGTGTTTGTGGAAAAGCCGATAACCGCTACTATCCCGGAAGCCGAAGAGATAGTAAACATCGCATCAAAGAATAACCTAAACCTTCAGGTCGGCCATATAGAAAGATTTAACCCCGCATTAATTTCACTCGATAAATATATATTGAAGCCTATGTTTATTCAAACCGACAGGCTCGCACAGTTTAATCCGAGAGGAACCGATGTAGCGGTTGTGCTTGATTTGATGATTCATGATATTGATATAATATTAAGTCTTGTAAAAAGTGAAGTAAAGAATATTGAAGCAAGCGGAGTTGCTGTTGTATCGGATACTCTTGATATAGCAAACGCCAGAATTCAATTTGAAAACGGAGCGGTTGCGAATGTTACTGCAAGCCGAATTTCTCAAAAGAAAATGAGAAAGATGAGAATTTTCCAGAGAGATAATTATATAGCTTTGGATTTTATAACCGGTATATCGGAAGTTTACCGCTTAGTGCCTGTAAATGAAAAAGTTGATTCGGCTTTTATTTCATTCGGCGAAATTGGTATCGGTGAGAAGAAAAAGCGCGTAGTATATGAACAGCCCGAGATAAAAGAAATAAATGCGCTTAAATATGAGCTTGAGTTATTTGTAAATTCAGTGTTGAGGAACGAACCTCCGGTTGTTTCCGGAGAAGACGGATTAAGAGCACTTAAGGTTGCGGAAATTATTTTAAAAAAGATTGAAGAATCATTAAAGGCAATTTCATTATGAAAAAAATTATTTTTGCATCGTTATTTCTCTTCGCTTTTATAAATTTAAGCTGCAGCGTTTATCAAACTCTTGTAAATGTTTCGAGGCTTAAATTTAAACTTGGACAGGTAAACAGTGTATTAGTGGACGGAATTTCAATTCAAGGAAAAACAAGCGTAAAAGATTTCAATGCATTAGAAGTAATTAAATTAACGGCTGCTGTTGCAAATAAATCTTTGCCCATATCTTTTACTCTTAATGTTGAAGCTAAAAATCCGAATGACGGAACAGGCGGTTACCCAAAAACAAATGCAACGATTAAAGCCTTCCCGTGGAAATTATATATTGAAAATAAAGAAACAATTTCCGGCGATTTAGGCCATCCTGTTTCCGTGCCGGGAACCGGAGAACTTACGGTAATTCCGATCCGGGTAAATTTGAATCTCTATAAATTTTTTAGCGATAAAGGCTTTGAAGGGATAATAAAACTAGCCCTTGCTATCAGCGGTGAAAAGGGATATTCTTCAAATCTAGCCTTATATGCAAAACCTACTGTTACCTCACCAATTGGTGATATTACATATCCCGGAGAATTGAAGATAGTTAGTAAAGAATTTACTAATTAAAGAAAAAAGATTCGCGGACTTCAAAACAGAAAAACGAAAGTTTTACAGCACTTCTTTTACAATTATTTATTGTAACAATATCGATAAATCATTCGTCATTAATTTTAATAAGAGTAACTATAATGTTAAATTCATGATAGGAATTCTGAAAGTTATTGTAAAATCATTAAAACAACCATATTTAATATTTTTTAAGGATTAATTTATGCCTAAAACGGAAAAATACGCTGTTGGCGTTGACTTGGGAGGGACAAATGTTAAAATCGGTATTGTTTCCCAAAAAGGCAAAATAATAAAGAAAACTTCTCTTGAAACTTTAGCCGAAGACGGCCCTAATAAAGTTATAAGTCAGATTAAAAAGGGCATAAAAGCAGTTTTAACCAAGAATAAATTAAAAATTCAAGGAATTGGTGTGGGTGCGCCGGGTACTGTGTCCATAAAGAAAGGGACAGTGGAAAATCCGCCCAATTTGCCAGGATGGGAAAAAGTTAATTTGGGTAAAATTCTTCAGAAAGAATTTAAGATAAATGTTCATGTTGAAAATGATGCAAATGTTGCGGCAATAGGAGAAATGATATTTGGGGCAGGTAAAAAAATAGATTCATTCATAATGGTAACATTGGGTACGGGAGTCGGCGGAGGAATTATTTTCAATAAAAAATTATTTAGAGGTGAATTCGGTGCTGCTGGAGAAATAGGCCATACCTCTATTGATTATAATGGACCGAAGTGTAATTGCGGCTCGTACGGCTGCGTGGAAACGTATGTAGGAAATCATTATCTGGTAAAGAGAGTAAAAGAAGAACTTCCTAATAACAAATATTCTAAAATTTGGGATTTGATAGACAACAATCTTGAAACTTTAACTCCCTTAATAATTCAGCAGGCTGCCGAACAAGGCGATAGTTATGCAAAATCGGTTGTTCAGAACTTAGGACTTCATCTCGGAACTGCGTTAGCTTCTGCAGGGAACGCTTTAGATATCGGTACTTTTATTATCGGAGGCGGAGTAGCGGGTTTCGGCGAGCCGCTCTTTGATGCAATTCAAAAAAATACTTATACAAGGGTACTAAAACCTCTAAGTAAAAGGATAAAAGTTTTGCCTGCTAAATTAAAAAATGATGCCGGAATTAAAGGCGCTTCGGCACTTGTTTTTTATAAATCATGATTAAAGTTTGCATTGTTAAAAATAATGAACGCTAATTATCATTATTTATGAGACTTCTTTTAATACTTATTATTTTGTTTGTAAACTTTCAAATCATTCTTGCACAAGAAGCCGGTACCGATTTATTTAAAAAGTCCGATTCTCTTTCGGTTACTGCTAAAGATTCATTATCGGTTATTGATACGACAGCGAAGGGGAAAAAATATGACGTGGACACTGTAATTTATGCAAGTTCCTCCGACTCGCTTTTTTTCTATGTAAATCAAAAAAAAATGGATCTTTACGGTAAAAGTGAATTAAAGTATAAGGATACCGATCTTAAAAGCGCAAAAATCTTTATTAACTTTAATACCAATAATGTTGATGCATACGGTATCCCTAATGATTCTCTTCCTAATAAATACAGCGGAACGCCGATATTATCTCAAAACGGGGAGGTATATGACGGCGAATCGATGAGATACAACTTTAAAACTACTAAAGGTTTGATAACGCAAGCAAGTACTACTAGTGAAGGTGCGAAATATACCGGTGAGATAATTAATAAAGTTGATAAGAATACTTATTTTGTTAAAGACGGAACCTACACTACATGCGACACTGTCCCGCCGGATTATTACTTTTATTCTCCCGAGATGAAGGTAATCCAGAAGAAAGAAATTATTGCAAAATGGATCTGGATATTTTTCGGGGGGGTTCCTTTCCCAATACCGTTGCCGTTTGCCGTATTTCCGCTTCAATCAGGCAGGAGGTCCGGTATTATTGCTCCTGCATTTGGCGACGACGGAACTTACGGTTATTATTTTTCTCACTTCGGCTACTTCTGGGCAATAAATGATTATGTGGATTTGAATTTAACGGGAGATTATTATACCAGGGGAAGCTTCGGCTTCAATACAAGATTCAGATATGTAAAAAGATACGACTATAACGGTTCAATCCAAGGTGGATATAGATTGTTTAGATCTACAAGTGCAGCCGGTTTGGGTACAAGTACAAGTAAACAATGGAGTATTGCTTTAAGTCATCACGAGACTTTTACACCAACATTAAGACTTGATGCCAACTTGCAGTTCTTATCCGGGAAAAATTATATCCAATCAACTTCATATAATATGAATGAAGCTTTAACCAACAACATTTATTCAAATGCAACTCTTTATAAAAGCTGGGATGAATCAGGCAACAGTATGACTTTAAGCTACAGCAGAAACCAGGACCTTGAAAGCGGCAATATAAGTGAAATTCTTCCAAACTTAACATTTAATATTCCTTTTAATTACCCGTTTAAGAGGACAGGTGTGTTTAATACACAAAAATGGTATGAATATATAGGTTACAGTTACAGCGGGCAGTTTGAAAACACAAGAAATAAATCCGCAGGTCATTTAAGTATAAGAGGAGGAATTCAACATACTATAAATGTGAGTGCTTCTCCTAAAATCGGATATTTTAATATTTCTCCAAATTTTTCTTATAATGAAGAATGGTATAACAAACAGATTCAAATGTATTCGGCAGGTATTAAAGCAGACAGTTCAGCTGATTCGGTTATAACCAATGATATTCACAAAATAAGCGAAGTGCGTACATTTAGATTAGGAGTTTCAGCATCGACTAAATTTTACGGAATGTTTCAGCCTAATATATTGGGTATAAGCGCAATTAGACACATAGTAACTCCTACAATTTCGTATAACTTCACTCCGGATTTTTCAAAGCCGGGATGGGGATATTACGGTTCTTACATTAATTATCTTGGTCAGAATGTAAAGTATAATAAATATCAAAGAGAAATTTTTTCTTCACCGCCGTCCGGAGAACAGCAAAGTATTTCTTTTTCTCTCGGCAATGTTTTCGAAATGAAAACGGCAGTTGACCCGACCGATACAACTTCAAAAGCAAAAAAAATTCAATTACTAAATTTATCTGCAAGCATGAGCTATAACTTTGCTGCAGACAGTTTAAAATTTTCCGACTTAGGATTAAGCTATCATACTCAGGTTGGGCAGTTTCTTAATTTTTCAGGTTCATCCAGCTTTTCTTTATATGATTATTCCAGCAAGGGATACGATATAAATAAATTTTTGATTAATGAAGGAAAGGGATTGTTCAGGCTTAGGAATTTTAACTTTTCAGTTTCTACAAGCTTGTCCGGGGAAAAACTGAAATCGAAAGAGAAAGAAAAACAAAAACAGGAGCAGCCGGTAAGCGACGCTGTTCAGCCCCCGGAATCCGATTTGTACCAGGGAATTTATAATAACAAACAGCCGGATTTTTCAATTCCGTGGAATTTATCTTTAAGTTATAATTATTCATTTTCAAAATACAATCCTTTAACTCCTAATACATCATCAAATGTTAGTGCAAGCCTGGATTTTAACTTAACTCCTAAATGGAAATTTTCGGTAGCAGGCAGTTATGATTTTGTACATAATCAATTTTCTGCACCCCAAATAAGAATTTCAAGGGACCTTCATTGCTGGATAATGAATTTTACTTGGAACCCGGTCGGTACTTTCAGCGGTTATTATCTGGAGATTAGGGTTAAAGCTCCGGAATTACAGGATCTTAAGATTACCAAGAGAGGCGAATTCTTTAATGGGAAATAATAATTGATTTTTAGTGAAAGATTTATTCTATGATTAAGTACATAATAGACGGAAATAATTTAATCGGCAAAATTCCTTCTTTAAGTTTACTTCAAAAAAAGGATAAGCAGGCGCCTCGCGAAAAATTAGCCTTCATTGTTGAAAATTATTTCCATAACAAAAAAATAAAAGTCTCGCTTCATTTTGACGGTTTTGAAAATTTACCGATTAAAACTTATATAACAAAAATACATTACAGTAAAAGCAAAATAGCCGATAAATATATAAAAAATGAAATTGAAGCAGAAAAGAACAGGAAAAATTTGATCGTTGTTACTTCCGACAATAATATTAGGGAATTTGCAAAGGTCTGCGGATGTGAGGTAATATCCAGTAAAGAATTCGCAAAACTAATTCTTAAAAAAACAAATGATGACGAAGAAAAGAGAAGAATTGATTCTATGAATGATACGGAATTGTTTAAAAAATTATTCAATGCAAAATAATAATGATGTATATAATTCGTTTTGAAAATTATAGTAAGGTGATTTTTAAATTGTTAAAACAGTTAACAATTTGACAATTCGACAATAAAACAATTATGAAAATTATTATTTTTGTAGTACAAATATTTTAAAATTGATATGGATTTTTTATGAATTCAGTTGAAATAAAAAGTGTAGATGAATGGGAAAAATTAAGAGAAGAAACTGCTAAAAAAGAAGAACTGATAGTTTTTAAGTACAGCCCGATTTGCGGCGTAAGCTCTTCGGTTGAAAATGATTTTAATTCTTGGTTTTCAAATCTTAATGAGAACGTAAAAATTGTTTGTGCAAAAGTTGATGTAATTTCTGCTAAATCCGTTAGCCGGTATATTGCTAAAGAATTAAATATTCAGCATCAATCACCGCAGGTAATCTGGCTTAAAAAAGATGGAAAAGTAAAATGGTCCGGCAGTCATTATGATATAGATAAGTCGCAGTTATCTGCACAGTTAAAGATTGATGTATAGGGTATCATTTTTAAAATTTATTCGAGCTTAATTTTTAACGGCAAAATTATTTGGTTTAAATGGCCATTCGTTGTTCTTTTTAGCCCAGTATAAGAAGAATCCGACACCGGTTAAAAGCCAAACCAATCCCAGGCTTATGGCTTCAAGTCCCGAACTGATGAAAATATAGCTGAACCCGATAAAAGCAACAATAGAAGGAACCGGATACAGCCACATCTTGAAAGGACGCTTCATATTAGGATCGGTTTTACGTAAAATTGTTAATCCGATAATTTGACCTAAAAACTGAATTAAAATCCTGCTGGATAGTGTTGCGGCAATTATGAAATCAAGATTAAAAAGACTGGCAATACTTGTAATACCGCCGACTAAAAGCAGGGAGTAATGAGGAAAATGTTTTTTAGGATGAACTGCTTTCAACCAGCCGAAGAAGAATCCGTCTCTTGCCGCTGCAAACGGGAGTCTTGAATAACTCATCATTAAAGCATAGATTGAACCGTATGCAGTAACTGCTACAAGAAGAGTTATAATTATTGCAGAAGTCTTTCCGTAAAAAATATTGAAAATATCCGAAACAATATGATCGGACTTTGCAACTTCATGCCATGGTAGTACACCTATAATTGAAAAATTCATTACTGCATAAAGTATGGTTACGCCGATTACCGACCAAATTATTGCGCGCGGGAAAACATAACCCGGATTTTTAACTTCTTCTTCAACATAACAAATGTTGTAATAACCCATCAGGTCATACATTGCAATTAAAGTTGCGCTTCCGAGTCCCATTACAAATCCCCATGAAAAAGAGAACCATCCTTTTGGAAAGTTGAAAGCTATTTCCGGTTTGAAATGAATAATTCCGACGACAATAGTCAACCCGACAGTTAGAAGCATTACAGACCAAAGTACAACCGTAATAACACCTACAAATCTCACTTTATTATAATGAAGAATTATTGTAAATATTCCGGCCGCGAAAGCTATTATTCTAATATTGTTTCCCGAAAGCCATGGCCAGATAAAAGACAGATACTGCATCATTCCGACAATGCCGGAGGCAATTTCTAAAGGACCGCTTAATAAAAATGACCATATGAATAAAAAGGCGATCAATTTACCAAAAAATCTTTTATATGATTCACGCAGGTAAATATATGAACCGCCTTCACCTCGCAGCGCAGTGCTAAGTTCTGCCCAAACCTGCCCATCCGAGATTGCAATAACAGCACCGACTATCCAGCCAAACATTGCCTGCGGGCCTCCCATTGCCGAGACAATCAGTGGAATTGTTATAAACGGGCCTATACCTACCATTGTAGCCATATTTGAAGCAGTTGCGTGTAACAATCCTAAGCTTCTATCAAGTGTATTTGTTTTGTCTTTCATAGGAGAATACTTTTAACCCTTTTTATAAAATAATTTTGTGAATATTATAAAACCAATTTTATCATTGGAATTTTTTTATTACAACAACTAAAGAAAATGTGTTTTTTAGAATAAATAAAATTTGAAATGTTAGCAGTATCCTAATTTACAAAATTATTTTTTTAATCCTATTATCCCGATCTGAGTAGAGGAATATTTTCATAATTATCATAATTAACTTCACTCATTATAATAATAAATTAAATCTGGATACTGTGAAATGTTAAATTGATAAGAATATATTTTACTTTACGGAACTTTTTAAAAATCATTTCGTCTAAAAATATTCTATTAATCAAAATATATTTTCTATCACATAGCAGTGTTAGCATAATTATTATTTTCGAAATAATTATTTATAAATATAGCCTCTTGTAAAATATATGAGCATTCTTGTTGAAAACCTTACCAAACAATACGGCCCCCAAAAAGCTGTAGACGATATATCTTTCCAGGTTAACACAGGTGAAATATTAGGTTTCTTAGGTCCTAACGGAGCCGGAAAAACAACTACAATGAAGATTGTGACATGTTTTATGGCCCCTTCCGGTGGTGACGTAAAAGTAAATAATTTCTCTATTCATAATAACCCGGAAGAAATTAAGAAAAAAATAGGATACTTACCTGAAAATAATCCGCTTTATTATGATATGCCTGTCATGGAATATCTTGACTTTGTCGGCGAACTGCAAGGTATCGATAAAAGTCAAATTCAAAATAAAATTGAGGAAATGGTTCATGTATGCGGATTAAACGCAGAGAAACATAAAAAGATCGGAGAACTGTCCAAAGGTTACAGGCAAAGAGTGGGATTAGCCCAGGCGATGATACATGACCCGGAAATTTTAATTTTAGATGAGCCCACTACCGGATTAGATCCCAATCAAATAATAGAGATTAGAAAATTAATAAGGCACTTGGGGAAAGAAAAAACTGTAATTCTCAGTACTCATATTTTACCGGAAGTTGAAGCAACCTGCGACAGGATATTAATTATTAATAAAGGTAAGATAGTTGCAGATGGTACGCCTGAAACATTAAGAAAGCAGGCTCAGGGAAATGAAGTACTCAGGATTCAGATTGCCGACTCTAACAATAGGGATAATGTAATTTCTTCTTTACAATCCTTAGAATCGGTTAATTTGGTTGATCCCGTTGCAAACACAAACGATTCATATATAATACAAAGTAAGGAAGGCGCTTCTTCGCGCAGAGCATTATTTAATCTTTGTGTACAGCAGAAATGGGTATTAACCGAAATGACACCCATAGAAACTAAACTTGAAGATATATTCAGAGAATTAACAACCGACTAATAAAATGAAAAAAATTTGGATAATAGCAGTTCGAGAATTAAGATCTTTTTTTGACTCACTAACCGCTTATATTTTAATTGTAGTGTTTCTCGGACTCAGCGGTTTTTTTACCTGGCTTTTCGGTTCGGATATTTTCTTTATCGGGCAAGCCACTCTTCAGCCCTTCTTTTCTGTTGCATACTGGACATTGTTCTTCTTTACACCTGCCCTTACTATGCGCATGATTGCTGAAGAAAATAAATCCGGTACTATTGAGCTTTTGCTTACCAAGGCGGTAACTGACTGGCAGGTAATTTGGGGAAAATTTCTCGCGTGCCTGATGCTGATTGGAATTGCACTTCTGTTAACACTCCCGTATTACTTCAGTGTTTGGGCATTAGGACCTATAGACCACGGCGCGGTTTGGTGCGGTTATCTCGGCCTTCTTTTAATGAGCACAGCTTATATTAGTATAGGACTGTTCGCCAGCAGCGTTACAAACAACCAGATAGTCGCTTTTTTATTGTCGCTGTTCATAGGTGTGTTTTTCTTGATTATCTTCAATGTATTGTCGAGCAACTTTACCGGGTTGACCGGAGAGGTTTTTAGTTACTTAAGCCTTTCAACTCACTTTGAATCTATATCAAGAGGAGTAGTTGATTCGAAAGATGTAATCTTCTTTTTAAGTATCTCAATCTTCGGATTAATTTTGGCCGAATCATCACTTTCTAAAAGAAACTTAGCAGAATAAACATTATGTTGACAAAGAAAAAAGTTTTAACATCACTTGCATTAATTTTCGGAATCCTGGTTTTAGTGAATATAGTAGCAGACAGATTTTTTGTAAGATTGGACTTCACTCAAGATCATGAATTTACATTGAGCCAGGCTACAAAAAATATTCTGAATGACTTAACGGGTCCGGTTACCGTAACGGCATATTTCTCGGAAAATCTGCCTCCGAATATTGCTCAAGTTAAAAATGATTTTAAAGATATGCTTGTTGAATACAGCAATGCCTCGGGCGGAAAGGTCGTTTATCAATTTGTTAATCCGAACAAAGACAGGGAAACGGAAATTAAAGCTCAGGAAGCCGGTATTCAGCCGGTAATGATAAATGTACGTGAAAGGGACCAGATGAAGCAGCAAAGGGCGTATATGGGTGCGACCTTACAATATGAAGGTAAGACAGACAAGATCCCGTTTATACAGCCCGGAACCGCCATGGAGTATGCTTTATCTTCAACAATTAAAAAATTATCGCTAAAACATAAAACCAATATTGCATTTCTTCAGGGAAACGGTGAACCGTCCTTATCTGAGATGAGACAGTTAGAAGAACAATTATCCATACTTTATAATATTCATACCTTTAAATTTAATGATACCACGGGAATTCCCTTAACATATAAAACATTGATAATAATTGCTCCGTCAGATACGATAAAACCAAATGATATTCAACAGTTAAACGACTACCTCTCCAAAGGCGGCAGAATACTTATTGCATTGAATAGAGTAAAAGGAAACCTGCAGAATGCAAGAGGCTCCAGTCTTTTTACAGGTCTGGGAATGTGGTTAAAAAACAAAGGTATAGATGTTGAAGACGGATTCGTTATTGATGCTAATTGCGGAAATATTATGGTAAGACAACAGCAGGGTATGTTTGTAATGAATACACCGGTCAGATTTCCATACTTGCCTGTAATTACAAACTTTGCAGATCACCCTATTACAAAAGGGATAGAATCGGTTTTAATGCCATTCTGCAGCCCAATAAAGTATTCCAATAAAGACAGTTTAATTCATATTGTAACATTGGCAACTACCTCAAAAAATACCGGGATACAAAAACCGCCGGTATACTTTAACGTAACACAGAATTGGACGAAAAGTGATTTCCCCGTATCATCCTTACCGGTAGCCGTTGCAGTATATGGAAAAATTGCAGGCAATTCATATTCTAAAATGGTAATTTTTGGCGACGGTGATTTTGCGACTAACGGGTCAGGACAAAATTCTCAGAGACTTGAAGCAGATAATATCAACCTAATGGCTAACTCTATTGATTGGCTTTCAGACGATACGGGTTTAATTGCTTTACGAACCAAAGGTATTACCTCAAGGCCTTTAAAAGCAGATCTTTCAAGCGGCACCAAAGCATTAGTAAAATATTTGAATTTCCTTTTACCTATCCTCATAATTATTCTTTACGGATTTTTCCGTTATCAACACAGAAGAAAACTCAGAAATAAATGGATGAACGAAACCTATGATTAATAAGCTTTCCACTAAAACTCTTATCCTTATATTTGTTGTATTGCTGGCTGTAGTTGCAATTTTTATAATATATGATTCAAGCCATGGTGAAAGATCTTTCCGTAACACCCTTGTTAGTATTGATACTGCTAAAGTTACATCTATTAATATTTATCCAAAAGCAACACATCATAAGGAAATCCACATTTTTAAAGAAGGAAATTATTGGAAAGTTAAATTAACCGATGGAAAAGATGTTGAGATTCCGAAATCAAAAATAAATCAATTATTAAGTCAGCTTTTACTATTTCAACCGGTAGGTGTTGCTGCCCAGAGTAAAGATAAATGGAAAGAGTTTCAGGTAGATACATCCGGGACAAGAGTAGAAGTATATCAAGGAAGCAATAATACTGCCGATATCACTATCGGAAAGTTTACATATCACCGGCCGAATAATATGATGACATATGTTAGGGTCGGCGGTGATGATAATGTTTATGAAGTTTTAGGATTTATGAATTTTGAATTCAACCACAATGCCGATTATTTTAGAGATGATCACGTGATTTATGATAATCTAAATAATTGGAATAAACTATCATTTTCATATCCCGGTGACAGCTCATTTGTTCTGACTAAATTAAAAAATCATTGGGAAATAGGAGGTCAAAGAGTTGATTCATCAAATGCAGCAAATTATTTAAATACGATATCGAACCTTACGGATCCTAATTTTATTGATGATCCCCCGGAATCACTTTTAAGAAAAGCAAAGTACACTTTAACAATACAATCTTCCTCATTAGGAGGAATTACTGTTGCCGCATTTGCCGATTCATCAAGAATGGCAGTAAATTCGACCCAATATCCCGATACTTATTTTGACGGTAAGAAAAATAATTTCTGGAAACGGTTGTTTGTTGGTAAAAAACATTTCTTCAAAAGCAAAAAATCGATTAGACGGAAAAAATCTTAATATATTTATCTCGTTAATAATAAGGAAATATAATCCCGATTATAATTTTTCTATCAATTTATTTAGTAATAATTTTAATTATTATTAACTTTCATTAAATCCAATTGGACTCATCATAAATTTTTAATACATTCTTATAATGTGCGATTTAATCAAGATTATGTTTATCCCGATATTTGATACTCAACGGCACAAGTCTTTTTGCAAATTCTATTTATTTTTGACTAATTAATTATTTTAAAAATTAGGCAGACCAATGAAAACTTTTTCCTACTCTCTAATAGTTTTTGTTTCAATTCTATTATTAAATGTCAAAGCTGAAAACAAAAAAAATGAAAACAAAAAAAGTGATTCAGTATCGTCAATCTTCAATGGACTAAAATTTAGGAGTATCGGACCAGCGGTAACTTCCGGAAGAATTTCGGATTTTGCTGTCAATCCGGATGATCCAAGCGAATATTATGTTGCAACAGCTTCAGGTGGAGTTTGGAAAACAGTTAATGATGGAACTTCCTGGGAACCTATTTTTGATAAAGAAGGTTCTTTTTCAATCGGATGTATTGCAATGGATCCGAATAATCATTTTGTAATTTGGGTTGGTACGGGTGAAAATAACAGCCAACGGAGTGTTTCGTACGGAGATGGGATTTATAAATCGAATGACGGGGGAAAAAACTGGAAGAATATGGGATTAAAATCCTCGCAGCATATAGGTAAAATTCTAATCGATCCAAAAAATTCAAACGTTGTTTACGTTGCTGCACAAGGTCCGTTATGGAATCCTGGCGGCGATAGAGGTCTCTACAAAACCACTGACGGCGGAAAAACATGGAAAGCGGTTTTAACTATTAGTAAATACACAGGAGTAAATGATGTTGTGATGGATCCGAGAGATCATAATGTATTATATGCTTCTTCCTATCAGCGGGAAAGACACACATATACGTTAATTGACGGAGGTCCTGAATCGGCAATTTATAAATCAACGGATGCGGGAAATACTTGGGAGAAATTAAAAAACGGTTTACCTACTGTTGATATGGGAAGAATAGGATTAGCAATCTCACCGGTTGATCCGGATGTTATTTATGCAATTATTGAAGCTGCAGAAGGCAAGGGAGGTGTATTCAGATCGACTGATAGGGGCGCCTCCTGGGAAAAACGAAGCAATTATATGACTACAAGTCCGCAGTATTATAATGAACTTGTCTGCGATCCGAAAGATGTTGATCGTGTTTATGCGATGGATACTTTTCTTCATGTTACTGATGATGGAGGTAAAACTTTTCATTTACTTGGAGAAAAACATAAACATGTTGATAACCATGCAATGTGGATAAATCCTAAAAATACAAATTACTACCTGGTTGGATGCGACGGCGGCGTTTACGAAAGTTATGACAGAGGCAAAAATTGGGATTTTAAAAGTAATCTTCCCATTACACAATTTTATAATGTTACGGTTGATAATTCATTGCCTTTCTTTTATGTCTATGGAGGAACGCAGGATAATAACAGTGTAGGAGGGCCTTCGCAAACAACAAGTGCATCGGGAATTGTAAACTCTGATTGGTTTGTAACCAGCGGGGGTGACGGGTTTGTTTCCAGAGTTGATCCTAAAAATCCAAATATAGTTTATGCAGAGTCCCAGTATGGAGGTTTAGTCAGATATGATAGAAAGAGCGGAGAAATTATGGGCATTCAACCGCAGCCTGGAAAAGATGAATTACCATTACGATGGAATTGGGATTCTCCTCTCATTATAAGTCCATATTCCCACACAACTATATACTTTGCTGCGAACAAATTATTTAAAAGTACCGATATGGGAAATTCATGGACAGAAATCAGCGGAGATTTAACCCGACAGTTGGATAGAAATAAACTTCATGTTATGGGAAGAATTTGGGGCGTTGAAGCTGTTGAGAAAAATGCATCAACATCGTTTTACGGGAATATTGTTTCATTGGCCGAATCACCTGTTAAAAAAGGGCTGCTTTATGCAGGTACCGACGACGGATTAATTAACGTAACCGAAAATGACGGAAAGTCATGGAAAAGAATAGAAAGTTTTCCCGGTGTTCCGGATACCTCGTATGTAAGTTATATTACTGCTTCCCACTTTGATGCGAAAACTGTTTATGCGTCTTTTGATAATCATAAACGCGGTGACTTTAAACCATATATATTAAAAAGTACTGATGCGGGTAAAACGTGGAAATCAATTAGCGGCAATCTGCCTGAAAACGGATATGTTCATGTAATTACCGAAGATTTTGAAGATCCTAATCTTTTATTTGCCGGAACAGAGTTCGGTGTCTTCTTTTCAAATGACGGCGGTAAAAAATGGATCCAGTTGAAAGGCGGTTTGCCGACAATCGCTGTAATGGATATAGCAATTCAAAAAAGAGAAAACGATTTGGTCTTGGCTACATTCGGCAGAGGATTTTACATTCTTGATAATTATTCTCCTTTAAGACATGCAGGTAATGAAAATCTAAAAAAAGATGCAGTGCTATTTCCAGTCAAAGATGCTTTAATGTATATTCCTTCTCAGCCTTTAGGGGATGTCGGAAAAGCTTCTCAAGGTGAATCCTATTTTACGGCACCAAACCCACCATTTGGCGCAACTTTCACTTATTATCTTAAATCGACTATAAAAACAAAAAAAGAACTGCGGCGTGAAAAAGATAAAAAACTTGAGAAGGAAGGAAAGCCGGTACCTTTTCCGAGTAATGCTGAATTAACAGCTGAAGATTTAGAGCCGGCTCCGTATTTACTTTTTAAAATCTACGATGAAAATGGATATGAAATTAGAGAATTAAAGACTAAAGCTGTTTCAGGTATTCACCGAATTACATGGAACTTAAAATATCCTTCTCCGGATCCTGCAACTCTAAAACAGTTCCGAAGTGAAGGGGAGTCAGATCAATTACAAAGCGGTATGCTGGCAATGCCTGGCACATATAAAGTAATAATGTATAAAAATGTTGACGGTTTATTAACTCAAATTGCCGGACCGGAATCTTTCAAAGCAGAAGTACTGGGCTTTACAAGTCTGCCGGCGGAGAATAGAACAGCATTAGTACAGTTTCAGAAGAAAGTCTCTTTACTTAGCGGTGCAGTTTTAGGTTCAGTAAATGCTGCCAGAGATTTATCAAAACGTATATCTTATATAAAGTCATCATTATTAAATACTATGAAAGCTTCACCGGATTTAATGATTCAAGCCGATTCAA
>CAZCFZ010000067.1:0-20068 GCA_964498065.1 uncultured Ignavibacteriaceae bacterium | reverse complement strand
ATTAGCTTCCCGTCATGATAATGAGTCTGCTGAAAGCACCAGGGACATTCGACTATCATTGAATCGTCATCTTCGTCCCCGACACAACCAAAACCCCGGTCCCACCAGCTGCTGCGTTTTGGGTAATATCTCTTGTAGGATTCAACTCCTTCCGGATTTACAACAAGTGCATGGTTATTCTCCATTTCATAGAAATGATAACTGCCTTCACCCATATTAAAACCCCTTTTTGATGTACCCTTTATATTAAGTGCCTCTTGCATGATTTCTTTTTCACTACAGAAGTAGAGAATATCATCTTCACTATTGTAATAAAGCTCAATTGGATTATCTTTCTTAATAAGAATTAAATTATCCGGCTGTGCACTGCTTACTACCCCTACTGCAAAAGATCCTTCTATCTTGTCGAACAGCTTCTTTATGTTGTCTCCCTTTGTTCTTGCAGATATAACTGCAAGAATAGCTTCACTGTCTACTTCAGCGTCACGGTTTCTTTTCCCTATGATTTCTTTATCGTTGTAGACTATTCCGTTATGTACAATTGCATATCCGTTTTTAGAGAACAAAGGATGATTATTTGCGTTATTCTTCTCCGTTCCTTGTGTTTTCATACGTGTATGGAGTATCATGAATTTTGGCAGAATTAAGTCTTTCCATTCTTTTGATTTGACCATTTCAGCTGATCTGATTGGTGCTTTATGAACAAAAAGTCCTCCGTTTTCCTTAATAAAAGCGAAGCCGCTGGCATCTGTGCCGCGGCTCTGAAGTAAACTGAACATATCCGATATTCTTTCTTTCTGTGGTCTCTTTCCGGAAAAACAGTAATATCCCATTATACCACACATGGTATTTTGTCTCCTTAATTTTTTTGATTTGTTCTTGTTATTGTTGTTCTACTGTCGCGGGTTCTTTAAGAGATGTAATCTTTTTGATTAGGTTAACGATTTCTTTCTGGTGATTCTCCCTTAATGATAAGCTGATACCCAGTCTGTTTGTTCCTATTCCTTCATTTACTTTAACACCGGTGAAGTTTAAAAGTACAAACTCCTTTACTTCATCAATGATATTTTTACTAGCTGAGATCTGGTATTCTTCTCTATCAATTAAACCGAATACATAGAGCGGCTTATAGGTATATCCTACTTTACTTCTGATCTCTTTTAGATGATGATCATTTTCATTTATAATAATGAGACGCCGGTATTCATTGTTTCCTTGAAGCCAGCTTCTTGACAGATGAACGATTAAGTCTCTGTCTTCATCATAAACGTTAGGATTATTAGGTGCATCGTCATCATAATCCTCATCCCAGCAGTCATTACAATATGGATCTCCGTCATCACTGTAATGAGTAATATCTGATCTGCTTACTACTGTATCGCATCTGCAGCAGTAAGTAAACTGGTTATCAAAGCACTCTTCACAGTAAGGTTCGTCAAAAGCAAAGTGTGCTTCACCGTCTGTAAGTTCTTCATCGCAGTTTTCACATCTCATGCTGCAAGCCTCCTTAATCCCCAGTTTGGGAGAATGTCTTGATTCCAGTCGAGCTTTCTGCTTAGAAGTGAGTCCAGCTCTTTCAGTCCTTCTTCACAGTCCATAGGTATAGTATGAAGGTAATGCTTTAGCTGTCTTAAGAAAGTCAGACTGTGCTGTCTGTTCTTAAGCTCAATAAAATTGATGTTATCTTCAAGTACACCTATAACAGCTAGCTTAGCAAGAGTAAGATGAACTAGAGTTACTGAAGGCGATAGCAAAAATGATCCCGGTGTCCGGTATTCAAAGCCGTGAGGTTTTCGTCTATAGGCTCCTTTCTTACCGTAACCGGTATGTTCTCTTCTTAGTCTCTGCTGTTTGTCATCGATGCAGTTGCTTAGTGAGCCGAGAACTACATTGAGAGCGTTTATTATATCACCGGTAGGTTCAATTGAGAAGTGGGTATGTCCGCCGATAGCGTAGTCATCTTGATAATGACCGGCATAGAACTCGAGGTCGGGTTCTTTGTCGTGTCCGTAGTCCAGTATCTGGTAGGTCTTAGAAGTTAAGTCAACCGGACTTTCAGAATAACCCGGACGTATCTCTGCCGTACTTTCACAACCATCAAGACCCATAGAAGAGTGAGACTTGAAGTAATGATGAGCTTCAACAAATCTACCGTTACAGCGGCAGATAAGTTCCGGATCGCACCCCAGAGTGAACGAAGTTGATTGCATAGTATAAGACTCCTAGTTTATTTATAAACAAGATTCTTATACCAATTTTTAGGTGTGAAAAAATAAAAAGTCCACTCTCCTGATGGGGTGGATTTTCTAAAAAACTTTTGAAATTTATTTTGAAACTTTTCTCAGTATTTATAAAATATGTTTAGTGTTAAATAGTAGTTTCTAGCTATGATTTTCAGGACATAGAAATTGCCACTTAATAAAAAATATATTGATAAAATTTAAAATTCTGAATAAATGATGTATAAGTTTTAGAGAAAAAGAAAATAGTTCTAATAACGTTTAAAGGCTCTAATTTGTAACTTTTTTAAAAAATTAAAAAATTGTTGAAAATTATTTATTAAACTCCTTGACAATAACCAAAAAATAAATTATTTTCCTTAAAGGTTTTCGAAAAGCATTAAGGGATTAAATTCGAATATTAAATATATGGGACTGACTGGGCGAAGCTATATTTACTCTTAATAGATCAAATATTTAAAATACCTTCTTAGTAGCAATTCAATAAAAAATGAATATCAAAAAACAAATAAGAAAAAGAGTTACCCTTAAAGATGTAGCTAAAGTTTTGTCTATCACTCCGGCTACTGTCTCAAAGGCTTTAAGAGACAGCAGCGACATTTCCTACGAGACAAAAGAAAAAGTGAAGAAGGTTAGTCAAGAACTTGGGTTCAGACCTAATTTGTTAGCTAGATCTTTAATCAATAATAGAAGTAGGATTTTGGGTGTAATCATTCCAGACTTACGAATTTCATTTTTTTCTGAAGCAGCAAGAGGAATGTATGAAGAAGCAAGCAGAAAAGGTTATGAATGTTTATTGTTAGTACATGATGAAAACAAAAATAAAGAAAAAAAGAAAATCGAATTTCTTGCTGACATACATGCCGATGGTATTCTGTTAAATGCTGCAGGGGGAGAGGGCAATTATAACTTATATAAAAAAATATATGATGAAGGAGTTAAAATTGTATGTTGGGATAGAAATTTAGAGGGTTTGGGTTTTAAATCCGTAAAAATTAATGATATGGAAGCCTCATTTAAACTAACCTCAAAACTTATAGAGCAAGGAAGGAATAAAATATTGTTTTTAGGGCCCAATACGGGCTTGCGCGTCCTTGAAGATAGATTCCAAGGCTATAAAGAGGCATTGGAAAAAGGAGGAATTGAATTCAATCCTAAATTAGTAATTAAATCCTTTAGAAGTGTAGAAGACAGTTACAATAAGATGATAACTGTGCTGGAAAAAGGGATAGAAATTGATGGAGTTGTCAGTATCGGAGGATTAATTACTTATGGTGCAGGCAAAGCGCTTATTGAAAAAAAATTGGCGATTCCTAATGATATAATTTTAGGCGAATTTGGTGATAATGATATTGTTTACCGTTTGGGAGTTCCTTTTTACACTGTATTCCAGAATCCATATGAGATGGGTAAAGCGTCTACTGATTTGTTGATAAAAATGATTGAATCTAAAAAAGAATATGAGGAATTTGAAGATATTATAATAGATTCGGAGATAATTGAGAGAAAACAAATAATTGTATAAGATAAAGCATATTTTTTAATAAATTACTTAAACGTTTTCGAAATTGATTAAGTAAATTATCTTTTTCGGAATCATTTAATAATCTTTTAATCTATAAAATCAAAATACTTACTTAAGTAAAACAATGTGAAGTTTATGAAACAAAAAAAATTAACATATTTAAAAGACATGTGGGATGATAAATTTGCTGAAAAGCTTGATGAGCCAGAAAAATTACGTTATCGTTCAAATCTATTAGGTTCAGATTTACGAATAACTAATTTTGGAGGTGGTAATACTTCTTCAAAAATTATTATGGACGATCCACTCACTGATGAAAAGGTTGAAGTATTGTGGGTCAAAGGAAGTGGCGGGGATCTAGGTTCAATAAAACGAGACGGATTTGCCACATTATATATGAATAAGTTTATATCACTTCAGAAAAAATATGCTGGAGAAAAGTATGAAGATGAAATGTTGGCTTATTATCCAATGTGTACATTTAATTCGAATCCAAGACCGGCATCAATAGACACACCACTACATGGACTGATCCCATATAAAAACGTTGATCATATGCATCCCGATTGGGCTATAGCAATTGCAGCTTCTGCAAATGGTCGACAATTATTGAAGGAGTTTAATGCCGAATTCGGATATAATTTGGAATGGATTCCATGGCAAAGACCAGGTTATCACCTTGGAACATTGCTTCAAGAAGTCATTGAAAGGAATCCTCAAGCGGAAGGTGTAATCCTTGGTTCTCACGGATTAATTAATTGGGCAAACGGACATTACGAGTGTTACCGCCTTACATTGGAAATTATTGACAGTTTGGGCAAATTTGTCATATCCAGAATTCAGAATAAAAGCGAAAAAATATTCGGGGGACAAAGGTATAAAACACTAAAGAATAAGGAGAAAATAGTTGAACAGATTATGTCAACAATCCGAGGTGGAATAAGCGAAGAAAAATTAGTTTTAGGTCATTATGTAGATTTCCCAGAAGTACTAAGATTTGTAAATAGTAATAATGGTGAAGAGATGGCATTGATGGGAACAAGTTGTCCTGACCATTTTATCAGGACAAAAGTTAGGCCTATGTATGTAGATTGGAATCCCCAAAAGGATGATATTGATGTACTCAAGTCAGCTGTGAAAAGTGCATTCAAAAAATATGCCGAAGATTATAAAAATTATTACGCAAGCAATAGGGAAATAGATTCTCCAGCAATGAGAGGCACAAAACCAACTGTTGTATTGCTTCCCGGTGTCGGTATGCTTAGTTTCGGGAAAAATAAAAAGGAAGCAAGAATAACAGGAGAGTTTTATGTTAATGCAATTCATGTGATGGAAGGAGCTACATCTATGGATACGGATAAAATTGACAATGATATTCAACCTGAAAGAGTACGTAATAATTATGTGTCATTATCTCCCAAAGAAGCATTTAGAATTGAATACTGGGCTTTAGAAGAGGCAAAGATACAACGACAACCAAAAGAAAAAGAATTTGCTAGAAAGATTGCAGTTGTAGTTGGTGGAGGTAACGGCATAGGGCGTGAATTTTGTGTTAAACTTGCTAGTGAAGGAGCTCATATAGCTGTTGCAGATCTCGATTTAAAATCCACTGAAAAAACTGTTACAGAATTGAATTCTAAATTTCCAGAAAGCTCAATAGCAGTTCAATTGAATATTACAGATAGACAATCGGTAGTAAATGCATATAATAAAATTGTTCTAGAATTTGGTGGTTTAGATATATTAGTAAATACTGCTGCAATTTTTATTTATGCTGATAAGGATGGTAATACCTATTATGATGATACATGGACCAAGACATTCAATATAAATGTTACTGGTAATTACATCATAGTTGAAGAATTTGTTAATATTATTAAAAAACAGAATTCAAATGGTGTGGCATTACTAACAAGTTCCGCAAATGCTGTTGTACCAAAACTTGGCAGTGAGCCCTATGATGTAAGTAAAGCAGCAGTAAATCATTTAATAAGAGAACTTGCAGTACGTTATTCTCCTGTGCTCAGACTAAACGGGGTTAGCCCAGCAACCGTCATTCAAGGTAGTACTATGTTCCCTCGTGAAAGAGTAATAAAAAGTTTAGAGAAGTATAAAATTGAATACGATATAGACGAGAAAACTGAATTTTTAAAGAATAAATTAGCAAACTTCTACTCTAAACGGACATTACTTCACAAAGATGTTCGTCCAACAGATATTGTTGAAGCAGGTCTTTATTTAGTTTCTGATAAGTCTAGTCGAACTACTGGACACATTATACCTGTAGATGCTGGTCTTAAAGAAGCTTTCCTGCGTTAATGAAATGAATTAGATTATCAGAATTATAATTTATTATTCCCACTTAAATATTTTATTTCGGTGAAAGAAAAAAAATTTATAGGTATCGATCTTGGTGCGGAGAGCGGGCGCTGTGTTGTTGCTGTGCTGGATGATAATAAGATTACCTTGAAAGAAGTCCATCGCTTTCCGACATACAACATTAAAGATAAAACCGGACGTTACTGGGATATACTTGCAATTTATGAAGAGATAATTGTAGGTTTAACAAAAGCCAGCAAAAATTTTGGCAGAAAATTTAATGGAATCGGGATTGATACATGGGCAGTGGATTATGTTTTAATTGATTCGAACGAACGTATTCTAATCAATCCGCATCATTACCGGGATGAACGAACAGACAATATAATGGAACAAGCATTTAAAACTGTTCCAAAAGAAAAAATTTATTCGAGGACAGGTATTCAATTTGTACAATTTAATACGTTGTTCCAGCTTTTATCCGAGAAAAAAAATAAAATAAATTTGTTGACCATTAACGATAAGATGTTAATGATTCCCGACTTCCTAAACTTCTTACTTGCGGGAGAGAAAAAAACCGAATATACAAATGCTTCAACAACAGGCTTGTTAGATTCGGTTTCACGGGAATGGGCGTGGGATTTAATTGATGAATTTAAGATCCCGAGAAGAATATTCCCCGAGATTGTTAAGCCGGGTACTATCCTTGGAAATCTCCTGCCTTCGGTCGCAGAGAGAGTAGGATTAAATTCTGATATACCAGTTATTGCAGGTGCTACGCATGATACTGCATCTGCAGTAGTTTCGATCCCTTCATACATTAAGAATTGGGCTTTCTTAAGTTCGGGTACTTGGTCTTTAATGGGAATCGAACTTGAACAGCCACTGCTTTCTCAAAAGGCAATGGAATACAATTTCTCTAACGAAGGCGGGGCGGAAAATACAATCCGGTTTCTTAAAAATATCTTAGGCTTATGGCCAGTACAGGAATGCAGGCGTTACTGGAATGAGAATTCTATTCAATATAGTTATAACGAATTGGCTGGCTTGGCTGGTAAAAATGGGCCTGCAAAAGCCTGGGTAGATTTTGACGATAATAGATTTTATAAAGAAGGCGGAATGCCGGAAAAGATTTTGGAGTATTTGGAAGAAACTGGCCAAACAATAGATAATAATGTAGGTTTTGTAATAAGAGTTATTTTAGAAAGCCTAGCTTTCAGTTATAGAAATACCTTAATGGAAATAGAAAAAATTACAGGTAAAAGCATAAAAATTTTACATGCAGTCGGTGGCGGGATACAGAATGAGCTTCTAACACAATTAACGGCAGATGCTTTGGGCCGTAATGTCCTTGCCGGGCCTCTGGAAGGAACAATAATAGGGAATATCGGGATGCAGGCAATTGCCATAGGTGCGGTATCAGATTTAAAATCCTGGAGAATGGTTGTTGCAAATTCTTTCAAATTAAAAATGTACGAACCAAAGAATGCTGATTATTTTAATGAAAATGAACAGAGATATAAATATATTTTAAGGCATTAAAATAATGAGTAATTAGATGATTACGGAACTAATAAAACAATTTATATCAAATGCAGAAGGAACTGCTGCTACTGTTGAAAAAATCCGGGCAACTGCCGATTCATTAAATACTGCTTTACTTTCTGTTTCGGGAAATGAAACGTTGCTATTTGCCGAAACTGAATATTTAAACACCGATCTTTTTTCAAGATTTAAATTAAATGAAAATGTTATTACCCAACCTACAAATGAACAGCTGTTAAAAATAAAAACCGGAATTACAGATGCGTTTTGCGGAATCGCTTCTACCGGTTCAGTATGTGTGGCAATTAACAACAATTTGTCTGCTCCGATAAGCATGCTTACTAGAAAGCATGTTGTAGTTCTCGACGGTAAAGTAATTGTCGAAAAACCGCGTGATATTTTTTCGGAAAGCTTCTATAACGGAAAAGCGCTGCCTGAATCATTCTCTATTATAACTGGTCCCAGTGCAACTGCAGATATGGGGCCTCTGGTAAGAGGAGTTCATGGACCGGGTAAGCTGCATATAATTATTTTAGAATGACAAATGGTAAACATTAACGACTATATAATTCATCCAAGACAAGTAGCTGATAAATCATCAAAAGATTCACTTTGCATGGCTATTAAATTAGCGCTGGATGTTGAGACAGACGCATTGCGTCTTAATACTCAAACGTTTAATACAAATAGATATAAAGCTGTTAAAAAGTTAGACGATTATGAAAAGTTGAAAGACAGAGCTCGCTTGATTAAAGAAAAGTCTATTGAAAATTTAGAACAACTAATATTGAAATTAACATTAGCTGTTAAAGCACGCGGCGGAAATGTTTTCCTTGCTGAGACTAAAGACGATGCGGTAAATTACATAAAAAATATCTGTATATCGCGCAAAGCTAAACTTGTTGTAAAGTCAAAATCAATTACAACAGAAGAAATAGGACTAAACTCTGTTCTGGAAAAGGTAGGAATTGAAGTAGCAGAGACTGATTTAGCAGAATTTATTTTGCAAGTTTCAAAAGAACAGCCGTCTCACAATGTAGCTCCGGCTATTCATCGTAGTCGGGAAAGTATATCTGAACTCTTTAAGAAAAACTTTACAACAGATAAAAAGCTGGACACCGGTGAAGAGTTAACAGAGTTTGCAAGAGATATTTTAAGACAAAAATTTCTTTTAGCGGATATTGGCATAAGCGGAGCTAACTTAATAGCAGCAGATGAAGGTGCCATTCTTTTGGTGGAAAGTGAAGGCAACATTAGGCTTACAACTCAGCTTCCGGCAATTCATATAGCAGTTGCAGGTATAGAAAAAATAATTGAAAGGAAAAAAGACTTTGGTGTATTTATTGAGCTTCTGGCAGCAAGTGGAACCGGCCAGCCTCTTACTTCATATACAAATATAATTGAACCTCCGACAAGTTTTCCTATATTTAACTTAAACCGAAGAAAAGATAATCAAAGAGAATTCCATCTTGTGCTTATAAATAACGGCCGGTTGAATATGAGGATGGACAAAGATTTAAAAGAAGCCCTTTATTGTATTAGATGCAGCGCCTGTATGAATTCCTGTGCAAACTTTCAAACTGTGGGAGGCCACGCTTTTGGTGGGGAATGTTACGTAGGCGGGATTGGTGGTGCATGGACTATTGGTACGACAGGTGATCTGGAAAAGGCAAGGTTTGCGGAATTATGTTCAAGTTGTTGCAGGTGTGTTCCTAATTGTCCTGTAAAAATCGATATTCCCCGCTTAAATACAGCAATAAAACACCGCCTACTACAGGCAGGGAAAAGTTTTTCACTGCAGAAAAAATTCTTCGGAAATTTTTCCAAGCTTGTAGGATATGCTTCAATATTTCCGGGAATTTCAAATTGGATTAGCAGCCTTGATGTAAGTAAAAATCTAATGGAAAAAATTGTAGGTGTAGATAAGCGCCGCAGACTGCCAAAGTTTATTGGTCAAACTTTACTTAAACAATATCAATCGTATAGAAAAAATAATCCTTTAAAGATTTCATCTACCGGTTCAACAAATGGAGTGGTTTTATTTGCCGATGTATATACTAACTATAATAATCCAATGGTAGGCATGGCGACAATTAAGGTATTTGATAAATTAGGAATACCGGCAATTTTAAGCAAAGCGCTATCTGAAGGAAGAGCTGCGCAATCACAGGGCCTAATAGAAAAAGCAGAAAAAGAAGCAAAAATTGTTGCTGCCTATCTTGAAAATATAATTGATAATGGGAAGAGTATAATTGTTGTTGAACCGAGTGTATTAGCTCTTTTCAGATATGATTACGAAAAATTAATAAATAACGATAAGCTCTTTGAAAAGCTTTCCATGCACAGTTTTGATCCGATTGAATTTCTAAATAAAATGATGCATGATGAACAACTAAATTTGACAGGTAAAATTAAATTAGAAAATATACCGGAGAATATTTTTTATCATGCTCATTGCCAGATGAAAACAATAGGTGCCGGAAGTGCTGCGGCGGATTTTTTTAGAAGAATTGGGATTGAAGTTGAAGAATCAAATGTTGAATGCTGTGGAATGGCAGGCAGCTTTGGGTATAAAAAAAAATATTACGAAATAAGCAAGAGCATAGGCAATGAACTGATAAAGCAAATAAAATATTCCGATTCATTCAAAAGCAGTAAAATTGTTATTGCAAGCGGTACTTCATGCCGGGATCAAATTACCGGTGAAATTGATAATCCCGTTTATCATCCAATTGAATTTTTAGAAATATTATTGAAATAAAATTATTTCCCAAACAACACGAGTAAAAACATGATGGAAAAACAATTAGAATATGGGCTCGCATATCTTGCCGGTGAATTCGGTGAGAAGCGGATTAATAATGCAATAAAAGCTGTAGAAAATTTTAAAGTTGAAATTCCAAGCTGGGTTTTCGGAAAATTCGGTGGCGGAAGGTTCGGAAATTATATGCCGCCGGGATATGCAAGGGATGTATATGAAAAGCTTGATGATGCTGCCTTTGTAAATAAACTTACAGACGCTGTAGAGGGTGTAGCTACTCATATCCTTTGGGATTATTCATACGACGGTTTAACGGGCTCATATGAACTAGCGAAGCAAGTCGAAGGCGAGGCTAAAAATCGCGGATTAAAATTAGGGTCGATCAATCCAACTTATTTTTTGAAAGGCTCTTATAGGGGCAGCCTTTCGGCTAAAGAAGAAAATACACGTATACGCTATATTGAACAGACAATACTTTCGGCAAAAATAGCATCTGAACTGGGGAACGGTATTGTTGCTGTTTGGGTGCCGGACGGTTCAAATTACCCAGGGCAAGTTGAGTTAATGAAGGCAATTGATAATACAAAAAAATCTTTACATGATATTGCTGTTGAGATCGAAACCATCAATAAAAAAAGCACAGGCAAAAAAGTTAAGGTATTGATAGAGTATAAAGTATTTGAACCCGGTACATACAGTACGGTTATACCTGATTGGGGCAGTGCTTATTTAATGGTAAAAGAATTCGGAGAGAACGGCGGTGTGCTTATAGATATGGGGCATCACCATCATTCGACTAATGTCGAGCAGATTTTAGCAAGACTTTTGGCTGAAGGAATTTTCGGAGGCTTTCATTTCAATACAAGGTATGCTGCAGATGATGATCACGCCGTTGAACCAAATCCCGAACTGGCAAGGATTTTTTTCGAACTGGTATCCGGGGGAGGAATAATGGGAAGGAAAAACTGGGCACTTATGATAGATCAATGCAGCAGCCGTGAGAAAAGAATCCCTGCAATTTTGCATTCTATTGATTCATTGCAACTTTCATTTGCCAAGGCATTGCTGGTTGATTCAAATAAGCTCTCAAATTATCAAAAGGAAGATGAGATAATTCTGGCAAATCGCTTCTTTAACAATGCTGTTATGAATTCCGATGTTAGACCTATAGTTGCAAAAGCCAGAATGAATAAAAATTTACCTGTTGATCCTATTAATGCTTACTTTGAAAGCGATTATCAAAATAAAATAGAAAACGAACGTTATGATAGTTCTTTTTCTGAACAGATTAAAACGCCCACTTCGTCTACAAATTAAATTTTCAAATTTTAAATCCTAAAAAAATCAAATAGATTTTTATTCAATAAAATTCGTTCATTTTGTAAATTTTGTAATTTCACTAAATAGGAATTAAAATGCTGAAAGAAAAACTGCTTAGTCATTTAAATTCGGTAGAAGAATATGAACAAACTCCAGTACCTAAATCGCAATGGAAAGGATGGGGGAGCTTTATAGGAATGTATATAGGTGAACATACAGCAGGGACGGAGTTTGTTATTGGTCCTTTGTTCGTTGCTCACGGCGTTGGTGCAGCCGATTTGATCTTTGGTCTTCTTGTAGGTGATTTTTTAGCAGTATTAAGCTGGGCCTTCATTTGCGCTCCTATAGCAACGAAATTCCGATTAACATTATATTATCTGTTGGAGAAAATTTGTGGTATCAAATTAACAGCCGTGTATAATTTTGTTAATGCCATTATGTTTTGTTTCTTAGCTGGTTCAATGATTGCCGTCTCGGCCACTGCTGTAGGTATACCTTTTCATTTGGGTATGCCTTCTCTAAATCAATGGTTGCCCAATAGTATTGAATGGGTGGTTATAGTGTTCTTAGTAGGAATTGTAACCACACTAGTTGCGATGTTTGGATATAATCAAGTATCTAAATTTGCAAACATTGCAGCTCCATGGATGATTTTGGTATTCATAGCTGCTGCCGTTGCCGTTTTACCGAAATTAGGTGTAACCTCATTTTCAAATTTTTGGGAAATAGCAAAAACAAAAATTTGGACGGGTAAAGCTCTTCCAGGTCAGAGTCAATTTACTTTTTGGCATGTACTGTTTTTTGCGTGGTTTGTTAATATGGCAATGCATATTGGTATGGCAGATTTATCGATTTTACGCTATGCGAAAAAATGGTATCATGGCTTTTCTCCTGCATCAGGAATGTATGTGGGACACTATATTGCGTGGATAGCTTCTGGTATTTTGTATGCGGTTTTTTTGCAAACGACACATAACATTACACAATTTTCTCCAGGCCCAATAGCTTTTGGAGCTGCAGGTATCGCGGGCGCTGTATGTGTAATTATGGCTGGATGGACTACAGCTAATCCTACTATTTACAGAGCGGGTTTAGCTCTTCAAGCAATCAAACCTAAATGGAAGACATGGAAAGTTACTATGATTGTAGGCTTGATAACAAGTGTTGCAGCAATATTTCCTGCTTTAGTTATGAAACTTCTGGAATTTGTTGCACTTTACGGACTTTTATTAATGCCTATGGGCGCTATTATTATGATGGACGTTTACATCCTGCCTAAACTGAAAATGAAATCAAACTTTGCCGAATATTTTAATAAGTCCTTAAATTTTGCAGCTATGATTACATGGATTTTAACACTCGCCTTGTGTCTTTTTATTAATTTATATTTTGGAATGGAAATTTTCTTTTTAGGATTGCCGGGATGGTTTATAGCATGTGTTATATACATTATCTCAAGTCTAATTTTACAAAAATTAACTGTTCAAAAGAAAGTTGAAAATGAAGTTGAATTTATTTCTTAAGACAGTATCCGGCCTAGGATTGGTCATGACACTTTTACCGTCTTTTTTTGTCTTTAATAATTTAATCGATCTTAAGACGGATAAATTACTTATGCTTATCGGCACCATTATCTGGTTTTTGTGCACACCTTTTTGGATGAATAAAAAAGCATAGTGCGCATTTTGTATTAAGATGGATTTAGAATAACTGTTTTTAATAATCATTCAATAATTCGAATCCTTCGAATTATAATATATTAATTTTTGAGGACTGAAATGAAAACAAAATTATTCTTTTGTTGTATAATTCTTTTTTTTGTCTGCACATTCGGGAGTGTGAACCTCTATTCTCAAAATTCTGCAAAAGGAACTCTCTCAGGTAAAGTGACTGGAGCAGAAGATAAAAAAGCACTACCGTTTGCAAGTGTAGTAATCGATGGAACAAATCTTGGCGCTGCCACCGATATTGAAGGTAATTATTTTATTCGAAATATCGTAGCCGGAAATTATACAATTTCAATTTCATATGTAGGTTATGAAACAAAAAAGATCAATGTTGTTATTAAGCCAAATGGAATTACTCAACTGAATGTAGCATTAAAAATAACTGCTGTGAAAGGAAAGGAAGTAGTTGTAACAGCTCAAAGAACAGGTCAACAAGGTGCTATAAATGAGCAAATCAATTCTGATGTTATAAAAAATGTAGTTGCTGCAGATCGCCTTCAAGAAAACCCGGATGCAAATTTAGCTGAAGCCATTGGACGACTACCTGGTATTTCACTAATACGATCAGGAGGAGAAGGGACTGGACTTGTAATCCGAGGTATGAATCCTAAATACACACAAGTAGAAATAAACGGTATGCTTGTACCTTCTACTAGTTCTGACAACAGCGCAACTGACATAGCAGGTATATCCCAGTATGCAGTCCATAGTGTGGAAGTGTTCAAAACAATTACACCGGATATGAAGGCCGATGCAGTTGGAGGCGTGGTTAATCTTGAGCTAGGTCAGGCCCCTACCGGATTGAGATACAACTTTACAGCCTTAGGAGGTTATAACAACCTAAATAACTACTGGAAGAATTACCAGTTTGCTGGAAATATCAGCGATAGGTTTTTTGATAACAGTTTGGGGGTGAAGTTAAATGCGAACGTGCAAAACGTAATAAGAAGTGATCAATCCTTAGGAGCTTGGTATCAAACTAAAACAATAGCCCCATTGGGGCAGCTCGCTCCACTATATGTCGGCGGAATCACCTTAAATGACATAGGCCGACTAAATCATAGAGCATCCGGAACTTTAGTTTTGGACTATAGTTTATCTTCTAAAACCAAATTCGTTTTCTCTAACTTTTACTCCTATGCGAATCAGAATTTTACGGAAACTACAAAGGAATACGATCTAAATGGAGGCGGTGTAGATTATTTTGTTACAGACGCTCCCACTAATGTAACAGAATTATATGTTGGCTCTATTCGTGCCAAACAAAAATTCAGTTCAGTGGAGCTCGACGAAGGGATCGGTTTCTCGTTGTCCCACGCATACATGCCTGGTTCAAGGGAGTGGTATTTCCAATTTACATCACCAGCGCTTTCCAGGTATGGCGATATTCTTACTCAGAGTTTGCCTTTAAATCAAATTCTTAGTTACGCAACTGACAATTCGGCTGCTAATATAAATAACTTAACCTCCCTATACAGCTTAAGTCTAAATTCTAACGATCTGCTCGAGAAGCACACCGATTTCGATATTAATTGCAAAGTCCCTTTCAACTTAACTAATTATATTTCTGCTTACATTAAGATCGGTGCCGAGTACAAAATAGATTCAAGGAATGAAAGGCCCAACTATGAATCGCAAACTGTTGCCTATTGGATTAATACAGGATTTGCTCCGGCTGCGGTAAAAGCTCTACCTTGGGCCAGCGTAACATCCTACAACGGCTTAGCAACTAGCAGTTTCTATGGTGGCATACTTAGTAATTTTATAAAAGGCCAGTTCAATTTTGGATTTATGCCTAATTTAGATCGGCTAAATCAGTTGTTTGATTGGTGGAATAACTTTTCTTATAACTATCTGTATGTCAATCCGTCAGGAATGCCAGGCGCATTCGGAGGTTACAAACTCGGATTACTCCCAAACTGGTCATCGATAAAATTTAATTCTCAGGAGCTAACGGGATACTATAAGGCAGGCTACATAATGGGACAGTTGAATTTGGGAGATATGCTAATACTAACACCAGGTGTTAGATTTGAAGATGTGACGGATAAGTTAAACGGATGGTGGATGGAAGCAGGAGTCTCTACTCCCAATCCTTGGATCGCTCCGGGCCATTCGATAGATTCAACTCATAATGACGCTTATTGGTTTCCTATGGTCAATTTAAAAATTAAGCCTACAGATTGGTTGCAAGGCCTTCTCTCGTTCACTCGTACACTACATAGACCTGACTACAATATGTTAGCATCGAACATTTTTGTAAATATTACCAACCAACCATATCCGATATATCAATCAGGAAATCCTAATTTGAAACCTGAAATCTGGACAAATTATGATGCCCAGGTAGCGGCATTTGGAAATAAGATTGGATTAATATCTGCAGATGTTTTCTACAAAGAAGTGAATAATTTTATTTGGATTCCTACCGAATATTCGGTTGGGGGACAGCCTAGGCCTTTTGGAACGGGTGAGTATTTTTCGCCGAACACAACAATTGAAATTAAGGTCCCACAGAATCACACTTTTCCCGTATACATAAAGGGCCTAGAAGTTGAAATACAAACTAATCTGTGGTACCTGCCGACTCCGTTTAATTTCATAACCTTGGATGCAAATTTCACGTTGATGAAAAGCCAAACTGCATATCAAAATACTTACATACATACAGTGCAAACAGGCACGGATTCAAAAGGGAGACCGATTTATAATTTGGCCACTGTAGACTCTATTTACTCTGGGCCTGTGCTTAATCAGCCGAAGAGCGTAGTGAATCTTTCTTTCGGATACAATTACAAAGGATTCAATCTATGGGCATCCTATCAGTACACAGGGGCAATGGTAACAAGCAAACCAAGCATGAAAGAGTTGGAGACAAGTAAAGCCAGCCTGGCATTATGGGATTTACAAGTCACCCAAAAGTTGCCAGTGAGAGGTCTTAGCTTGTTATTCGACCTTGCAAACATTAATAATCCAATCCAATCCCAAAAGGATTTTGGTGATCCTAGACCAACATATTTGGAGAATTATGGATGGAGTATGGACTTCGGAATAAGATATAATTTATAAAATCATCTTTGACAAAATTTTTCTCTAATTTAACCATTTTTTACATTAATCCAGTTCTTAACTAATCACCTATCATTAATAACCATTTAAAAATATTTAAGGAGGTAAGAAATGCATATACATTTATCACTAAGCGGATAATTGTTTGGAGTTTAACATAACAAAGCAATTTATAAGATGGAGGACCTTTCTCCAAGCGTAATGACGTTTAAATTGAAATAAACAGAACCAATTTTTAATTTTTTTAATTCTATTTCATTAGGAGATGAAAATGAGAAAACTAACTATACTTATTGTGTTCCTTCTAGTTCCGGTAGCCGTTTTTGCACAAACTTATTTAGATGTGCCACCAGGTTATGGTACACTGAACGATTCTATCAGTGCCCATCAAGGTAATGTAATTTATAGGCTTGAGGCAGGTGGCTGGTATGGTCTCAATGGGGTCATTGAAAACAATGGATTTCCATTAACCATCATAGGTACAAAACCGTCAGCAGGAGAAATGCCAGCTGAGATACAAGATGGTGTCAATTCAGACGGAACAGTTCAGGCGAGTATGTTCAACTTGCTCGGTGATCTCACATTAAAGAATGTCTATATCATTGGAGCAGATCAAAACAATGATCTTTGTCCTGTACCTATTGTTTCCAGCGTTAACCAACCCATAAGAATTGTAATCGATAGTGCAACCATTGATCCTTCGGGTCTATGGGCATTGATTAGTATGACTAGTGTGCCAACGCCTACGGTTAAAATAACCAACAGTCTTATTCTTCGTACCGGTACCTTGACCAATCCGTATGATGGGAACCTTATTGATTTCACGATTTCACCAGGTAACGGATATGACACTCTTTATTTGGAGAACAACACTTTTGTTAGTACAGGGATGTTGATTGGGATAAACAGCGTCTTTACAGCCGATTCCGAGAATTTTATTTGGATTAACCACAACACGTGGATTTTTCACAAAGAACAAGGTCTCTGGGCCTGGCACACGAATAAATACTTTGTTACCAATAATCTGTTTTTCGATTTTGACACAAGCCCAACACCGTTTATATCCCAATTCTCGTTTCCCGATGGTGACACTGTTGGCGTGGGTAAATACTTTGCTTGGGTAAATGATGACACTACATCATCAGACTCTTCAGGTGGGAAGCTGCTCTCCCCAAGGAAGCTGTTTGTCGAATACAATTCTGTGTATACGGATACAGCTATACTAAATCTGGTAAATTGGGCTGCTACACACACTGTAAATAACGATGGAACGACTCCAATACCTAAAGATTACCAGATGCCTCTTATGTGGCCACAGGATTCTGCCGGAGTAAATAGAGAAGCCTCAATGTGCAGCGATAAAGCTCACTTCCCTTACTTTATGGAGGGACATTATTTGGATAATTCCATGGGAAACCATCCTAACACAGACCCCCAGTGGACAGATCCAAAGTTTTACGCATATCAAGATTCATTGGTTTCCTACGCTTTCGATAATGCCAAGTTGAATATCTGGAATTTCACAACTGGTCCGGAAACACCGCCTTTACAATTTGCAGGTAACTGGTTCTGGTGTTTGGATTCCACATACAACCTTGGAAATCCAACAGTCTGGCCACGCATTAATTGTGCTTACAATAATCCAATGCTCCTGAAAGGATCAATCGAAGGCTTACCTCTAGGTGATCTGAACTGGTTTCCCAAGGCAAAAACGCTCTGGGAGCAAAACCGGACTGATGCAATGTCATGGATATTGAATGAGGATACTTCTCAGTTTGTTTTAACAGGCATTCAGACGAAAGGGAACAATAATGAACTTCCCTCCAATTTTACATTGTCTCAGAATTACCCGAATCCATTTAATCCAACAACTATTATTAATTACAGTATACCTAAAGCTCAAATGGTAACATTGAGAATTTATAACATATTGGGTCAGGAAGTTACTACACTTGTTAATCAAGAACAATCTGCTGGAAATTATAAAGTAACTTTCGATGCTAGCAATTTAGCAAGTGGTGTTTATTTTTATTCATTTAAGTCTGGGAACTTTACTTCAGTTAAGAAGATGATGTTGTTGAAATAGTATCAATTGAATAAAAGTTGAATTGTCATAAAGGAGGGCTTATATGATAAATTGAAAAATCATATAACCCTCCTCAGGTTTTAGTATTAAAAACTAAGAACAAAATACCCATATTTTTTAATATTAGGCTCTTAATTTATAGGAGTAAAATATGAGAAGGTTATTACTAATCTTTAGTTTTTTAATTTTATATGTAACAACTTTTGCACAATCAGTGGAGTATAGTTGGGATCCTGAAATTTATATCTAAAGATACAGGCAAATGTTTTCAACAGGTCCCGGAACTTGGATGGGAATAGATAGTACTACAGATACAACTGCAAACTACTGGAGAGTGAGCACTACTAATGAAAATTCTGATTACACAAATAGCAATAGTGACCAAGTAGTATGGGGCGATCAAATTTGGCCTGTTTATTGGAACAAGGAGAGTGGCGGAAACTATTCGCTTTCGTGGTGTATTGACAAATACGACTATAATGAATATCGTGATAAACATACTTTCGCTGGATTTGGTGAAGCTTTTGGCTTTAATCCATCACTTCCACTATCTTATCTAATTAATGATGTATATATCGATTTTCGAATGATGCTGGTAAGCCAACCTATAACTAGTGGTTCATCTCGTGAACGTGCCATGCTTGGTGTTGATGCTGTATGGAATGGTCGTGATCATTACTTGGAATTTAATCTCTGGAGGACAGATAACTATGACAATATCACTACTACTTGGAATGAAGATCCATCTCCATCAGGATGGCCATGGTATGACGATTCGAATGGTGTTTACGACCGGAGAGGTTACTGGTCTAATGCTGACGTAGTATATTATCTTGGGAATAAGTTGAACCTGGTGCCTGGTATGTATCCATCTGATTCACTTCCATCTTTGACAACAAGTTTACAAAGCTATCACGTTAATGTAGGTCGTGCTTATCGTTCCACTGTTTGGAGTGATTATCCCAGTTCATGGTCAAACATTAGTTTGAAAGGTGTTTATTTAGGAGTTGAAGTTTTTGGTGCTGGTAAGATTAATATAGCTTTTGACAATCTTAGAACTTATCTTCCTTATCTCCCTAAGGTTTCAGTTAAACAAAAGAATAATCAAATACCAACTAATTTTTCACTATCACAGAATTATCCGAATCCGTTTAATCCGTCAACAGAGATTGAATATAGTATTCATAATAAAGGTTTAGTCACTCTTAAAGTTTACAATATGTTGGGTCAAGAAATTGCAACTTTGGTAAACCAAGAACAAAATTCTGGAGTTTACACAGTAAATTTTGATGCTTCTAAATTAGCATCCGGAGTTTATTTTTATAGAATTCAATCTGGTGAATTTGTTTTAACAAAGAAAATGATATTTCTAAAATAACGACAAATTCATCTCAGAAATAAATAATATTCAAAAATACTATAAAGTTAGGAAGAGTACTTTATTTAGGAATTAGGGGCTCGTATAACTTATAAATT
>CAZCFZ010000066.1:16935-21140 GCA_964498065.1 uncultured Ignavibacteriaceae bacterium | reverse complement strand
GAACAATTTTATTACGAACTTCTTGTTTTGGGGCTTCTATATCGGATTTGAGATAATTACCAATATTGAAACTATTAAACAAATCTGATTATATTTAAAAGCTAAAAATGAATTAGGTTGTGATGAATAGGGAAATGTTTCGTTCGAAAATACACCGTGCTACCGTTACTATGGCGGACCTTTATTATGAAGGCAGCATAACTATAGATAAGGATTTGCTTGATGCTGCAGACATTCTGTCGAATGAAAAAGTTCAGGTAGTAAATTTAAGTACCGGAAGCAGACTTGAAACTTATACAATTGAAGCACCTTCGGGAAGCGGTATGATATGTTTAAACGGTCCGGCTGCACGTCTCGGCACTGTCGGTGATGAAGTTATCATTATTGCTTATTCACAAATGTCCGAAGAAGAAGCGCGAAAGCACAAACCTAAAGTTGTGCTGGTAGATAAGAAAAATAAGGTATCGAAAATTATGTAATTTGAATAACATTTTTTAAGTTATTTGAGTTATTTCATTGATTTTGTTTTTTGATTTATTTAATATTCAGAAGAATTTATTGGGTATTAAGATGAAAAAATTATTGGCTGTATTTGTTCTGGCTTTCAGTATATCGGGATATGCTCAATTTAAAGATTCCGGTTTTCCTACATCAGATATAAGAGACGGTATTTTGGCAAAACCTTCCAGTTCCTTATTCGGATTTTTGAGTTCTCCCAATTTCCATATGAATCAATCATACAGCCTGTCTTATTCTACATTCGGCAATCAAGGTTTAGCTTTAGGTGTTTATACAAATAGTATGTCTTATGACTTTAGTAAAAATCTTAATGTTCAGCTTGAAGCTAGTATTGTTCAAAGCCCATATAGTACTTTAGGAAGCGATTTTCAGAAGAGCATAAACGGTATTTATTTGAGCCGTGCTGCAGTAAACTACCGGCCCTGGAAAGATGTTTCGATTTCCTTCCAGTACAGCAGGCTGCCTTATAATTACTATTCACCATATTCGTTAGGAGGATTAGGCGGCGGATGGTATAGCGGATATGGCGGTATGGATCCGTTCTGGGGAAGATAATTAATTGGAGGTTGATAATTTCACAAAATTTTTTGATCTATTCCGGGCGTAATACGTGAAACAAAACCTGTGGTTAAAAAAAATACCTAATAAATTAAATATCCCACAAACCACTGCTAACATTTCATTAAACATCATAATTGCTTTACTATCGGTAATTATTATTTACATGTCCTATTCAATTTTTTCAAAAATTGATAGGAAAAGGCAATTAGACATTCAGAATGGGAAAAATGCCGGCGCATCAGTTATACAGGTCGAAGTTTTAAATGGATGCGGAGTTTCCGGAGTTGCCGATCAATTTACTAATTATTTGAGACTGCACCATTTTGATGTTGTACAGATGGGCAATTATATTTCGTTTGATGTGGAAAAATCCATAGTGATCGACAGAACCGGAAATATGGTTAATGCTTATAAAGTGGCGGATATTTTAGGAGTCAGCAGAAAAAATGTTATTCAGCAAAAGAATAATAATTATTTTTTAGATGTTTCATTTATTATTGGGAAAGATTTTAATAGTTTAAAACCATATCAATAAAAAAAGGTATATATTGGATTCAACACAATTGACTGAAAAAATAACGTCATTAATCTTTAATAAAAAAGGTTATGATGTAAAAGTACTCGATCTTCGTAAACTTACAACAATGTCTGATTATTTTATTATTTGCAGTGCTGATTCGGATACGCAGGTAAAAGCTATTGCAGACGAAGTAGATAAGAGTTTGCGGGACGAAGGTATTAGGAGCTGGCACAAAGAAGGATACAAAGCGCTGTCCTGGGTTCTACTGGATTATGTGGATGTGGTCGTTCATATATTTAAAAAAGATGCAAGGTTATTTTACAACCTCGAAAAGCTGTGGGGCGATGCGCCGGTAATTGATGTAAAAGACCCGGCGGAAATAGAAACTGTAGTTCCTAAAAAGAAGCGGGGAAGACCTAAAAAAGTTCAAAAGGATTAATACTTCTCCAAATAAGTTATATGGTTTAATTAATTTTTGATCGTGATTATAATTTGAAAGAATACTTATATACGATATTTAACGCAGCAGCTGAAACGTTAAATTATTTAAATGATATTAATATTACATTCGATGTTCCGAAGATGGAATCTCACGGGGATCTATCTTCAAATGCTGCTATGCTTTTAGCCAGACAGTTAAAAAGAAAGCCTAGAGACATTGCAGAAGAAATTCTTAAATCATTAAAACTAGATTCTAATATTGTTGAGAAAACGGAAATTGCAGGAGCCGGATTTATAAACTTTTTTTTCACACCTTCTTATGTAGCCCAAATAGCAAAAGATATTTTATCTTTAGGAAATAATTACGGACATTCGGATAAATTTGCCGGTAAAAAAGCAAATGTTGAATTTGTTTCCGCAAATCCTACCGGTCCTTTAACAGTCGGTCACGGAAGAAATGCAGTATTCGGAGATACAATTGCCAATCTTTTGGAATGGATCGGTTATACGGTCGACCGCGAATATTATTTTAATAATGCCGGCAGACAAATGCGGGTTCTTGGAGATTCCGTAAGATTGCGTTATTTGGAATTGCTGGGCGAGAAAATTGAATTCCCGGAAGATCATTATCAAGGTGAATATATCAAGGATATTGCTAAAAGCTTATTTGAAGTTTATGGTAAAAGTTTAAAAGAAGAATTTTTTGTTGACAAAGAATTTTACCTTGGAAAGTCTGTTCTTATCGATAAAAAGAAAATTTCTGGAATTAAAGAACGACAACTTCATCTTTTGGAAACTTTGTATAAAATTGAGTGTGAAACTAAAAAATTTACTCGTGATAATATTTATCATCAACATCTTGAAGACTTTGGTCTTTCTGAAGATGAATATAAATATCATAACAATGGATATGACCTAGATAAACTTATAGCCCATAAAATAATCGAACGTATAAAACAGGGAACTTACTGTATAACTGATCATGGACTTGAGGTGATTGAAAAGTTTCTTGAATTTAAAAAATTCATTTCATCCGAAGGAATTTTTAAAGAAAAAGCAGAAAGCGAAATATTCAAAGATATTAAGCGATCGTTAAAAAGGCTAAAAATTGAACATAAAATTTTCTTCAATGAGAATTCACTTTATGAAGAAGGAAAAATAAAAGAAACAATTGATGCCTTTAAAGAAAAAGGCTTAGCTTATGAAAAGGAAGGAGCAACATGGCTAAAACTGGTTGAATTGGGCAACGAACAAGACAAGGTAATTGTAAAATCTTCCGGTGAACCTACATATAGACTTCCTGATATCGCTTATCATGTAACAAAATTTAAGCGAGGATATGACTTAATGATTGATATTTTCGGTTCGGATCATAATGCAACTTACCCTGATGTGCTTGCAGGCTTAAGAGCGTTAGGTTATGATACGGAGAAAGTTAAAGTTCTGATTCACCAGTTTGTAACAATTATGGACGGCGGTGAAGTGGTTAAAATGTCGACAAGGAAAGCTAATTATATTACGCTTGATCAGCTTGAAGAAGAAGTTGGTTCCGATGTTGTCCGCTATTTCTTTAACATGCGCAATATAACCACACATATGAATTTCGATTTATCACTTGCCAAAAAGCAATCCGACGAAAATCCTGTATTTTATTTGCAGTATGCTCATGCGAGAATTTGTTCTATTCTTAAAATGATTGAAAAAGAAAATTTAAAAGCTTCAACTGAAAAATTAAATCTTCTTACTACAAATGAAGAACTTCAACTATTAAAGAAGCTTCATCAATTTAAAGATGAAATTTTATTAAGTGCGGAAGCTTTCGAGACGCATCGTATATGCAGCTATCTTGAAGAATTGGCTGCTTCGTTTCATAAATTTTACACTTTCTGCCGGATTTTAGGAAGTGAAAGAAATTTAGCTGAAGCCAGAGTTGCACTTGCATCGGCAACCAAAATTGTTTTGAAAAATGGTTTAACCATTTTAGGAGTTAATGCACCTGAAAGGATGTAGAGAAGAAGATATCTTTTATTATTAAAACTTTTTACTTTCGATGTTGTTAATTCAATTTATTAACTTAAATTTCTATTTTGGAACATCAAGTTGGGGCAGATATGGTTTTAATTAGTGAATAAGTAACGTGAGTGAATAATTTAATGATAAGAAC
>CAZCFZ010000066.1:0-16835 GCA_964498065.1 uncultured Ignavibacteriaceae bacterium | reverse complement strand
ATATGGTTTTAATTAGTGAATAAGTAACGTGAGTGAATAATTTAATGATAAGAACTTTTGTAAAATTAAAGTAAGCGTTTCTGTAATTCTTTAGGATTCCTGCTTTCATGAAAAATTGCCAATACTACTATTCTATCTTTATCAAATATATAATGAATCCCAAATGGGAATTTTCTGACTAATGCTCTCCTCGTATTTTTATAGATTGGAGTGTATGACTCAGGTGTTCTAAGAATCGATTCAATTGTAGCTTCAACATTTAATAATAAATTTGATCCTAATCCTTTAACTTTTTCTTCATACCATTTTACTGCATCTAATAGTTCTGATTCTGCTTCAGGCCTAATTATCAATTTAAAATTCATATTTGAGATTGTATATTGTCTTTAACCTCTTTCCATGATTTTCCCTCATCAGGATTTTTATTGTACGATTCCAGACGTAAGTCTAATTCTTTCTTCTGTTCATCTGAGATAGGTAAATCTTCTTCGGACAGCATTATGCTATCCCAAATATCTTCTACTATTAAAATTCGTTCTGCAATACTTAGTTTCTTTATATTTTCAATTGAATCTTTGTTTATATTACCACTCATAATTAATTACCTCATTCATTCTCGATTTAAATATAACTCAGGGAAAAATATTATTCAATCTTAAATTGAACATTTAACGATATTTAAACTAAGCTGAAAGCCACTCAATCAGCAATTGCAAGTGAAGCTGCATAAACTTTATTTACACCGCTATCCAGAATAACTTTTCCGCATTCACTTGTGGTTGCGCCTGTTGTAATCACATCGTCAACTATTAAAATATTTTTACCCGATAATTTATTCTTATTATTTATCTTAAAGGCATTACCGATATTTGCCTGCCTTTCTTTTAGATTCATGGTCGTTTGTGATTGAGTATATCGCTTTCTCTTTATTACTTTATCATTTATAGGAAGCCCGGTTATTTCACTAATTCCTTTTGCAATATAAAAAGATTGATTGTATCCGCGCTCGGCTTTTTTTAGATGATGAAGCGGAACAGGAACTATTGTATTTATTGACCATTCTTTTAGTGTTGATTTAATGGAGTCACCGAGCTTTTTGCCTAAAAATTTTCCGACTAAAAATCTTTGATTGTATTTTAACGAATGGATAATATGCTGCAGTTCTTTATCTTTTTCAAAAACATAAAGCGAAGTAAAACCTGAAATGATTTTCTTATCTAGAAACTTTCTATTAAACTCTTGAGCTAAACGATTTGAATCAGCTAATTTGATTTTACACAGGCATTCAGGACAGACAACTTGTTCGTTTGATGAAAGCTTCCTTTTGCATGAAAAACAAAATCGCGGTAAGAAGAAATCAAATATTTCAGTTAAATATTGCACGAATATCCCCTTTGATTTTGCTGTAAACTTAATGGCTAATATTACTTATGTATCATTATCTTATTCTTACTCCCAATCGGTTTCCAAATCAAATTAAGATTATGATTAGGAAAAAGATTAAGGGTTCTTATGTAACATAAATTAGTAATAAATTTCTAAATAATCCCTTTTAATAAATAAAATTAAAGCATTCCCGATCTTTTTCTTAGAAACCATTCTAACCCGAATAAAAATACTGCAATTATCAGCAGCCACTCATTCGACCAAAGATTTATATCGCTGACTTCAACTTTATATTTGGATGATTTTTTATTCAATGCCTTCAGAAGAGGGAAAAGTTGGTTATAATTTGAATTATAAAAGAATTTTCCGTTTGTCTGGTTTGAAAGCAAAGAAAGAAAATTATAATTCATTCTGGGATTAATCATTTCAATATCAACTTCACCAACATTAAACTTGCCTTTATCACTGCCAAGCCTCTTATTGTTTTGTAGCGCTTCTCCCGTGAACGAATAATTACCGGCTTTACTGGTTTGGAATGTTCCGTCATATAATCCGTTGCCGAGGGAATTAAGATTAACATTATAATTTTCCGTTCCGTTGGTAATTCGTATTTTCACATCAGCGCCGGAAACCGGGTTAAATGCTTGATCGTAAACTTGCGCGTTGAATTCTATTTGTTCCCCTAAAGAATATAATTTTTTTGAAGTTTTAATGGTAACTCTTTTATGCGCTTCGTTCGAGTTAAGCCATTTAACGCTGCTGATGATAAATCTGTCGAACAAATCAAGATTTTTAGGCGCGGTTTCAAGTTTCCATCGCCAGATATTCTTAGCCAAAACAGCTATTGATTTTTTACTGCCTAATATCCTGGTTAAGATCAAAGGTCTGTTCATCGGGATGTTATTAATTTTAACCTTCGAAATAACCTGGCTTTCCGGTTTGGCCGTTAAATTAACATTAGGCTGATATACAGGCGGAAGATTGTTCCACGCATCAATTACATTTGCTGCGTTATTTTGAAGCAGAGAATTATCAATTTGATCTGCAGAGATGTCCGGTTGAACTTCAATATAATCACTACTAATATTTCCTATTACAAACGGCAGTTCATTTTGAAGCTGTTTCAGCTTATTGAAATCTGCTCCGCTTGATAACGTAATAAAATAAGGCGTATCTTTATTCGAAATTTTATTTAGAACACTTTGCAGCAATTGCGGTGATGTTTCTTTGGAAGGAAAGCCGATTAGAAAGAGTACTTTTGCACTGTCGATTAATTCCTGCCTATTATTCTTTTCAATAAATTTATCCGCGGCAAATTGTGTAATTGAATTGACTTCAAAATTCTTATCGGATTTTAAAGTGTTCTTTATGAAAGATAAATCGGAAGACGGGCTGCCGGCAATAATTAATACTTTTACCTTGTTGCTTAAAACATTTATGTAAAATACTTTTTTATTATTTGCATAGGTAAACTCTCCGCGGGAATTGGAAACAACTACGGCAAGTTTTTTTTCTCCGCCGGTTTTGGGTGTATAAGTAAAATTCACATTTTGAATTCCGTCTTCGCTTAGAGTGATATTTTTCTGCTCAATAACCGCATCATTCTCATATAAAGTTATGGTAATATTTTTGTTTGCAAAGCCTGTGTTTGCTACTGCAGCGACTATTGCTGTCGGAGTTTGAGCATATATCATTTGGTTAAAAAGAACATTCTTTACTTCAACATCATTTCTGGCTGCTGAATCGCCCACCCCTACTGTGAAAATAGGGACATTTAGTTTTTCGGCAGTATGCAGCGGATTGCTGCCTTCTGTTATTACACCATCACTTACAATAGTAATTGAAGAAATATTTCTATCTGTATTTCCTATGTTAGAAAAAATTTTTGCAAAGTTTGTACTTCCTTCGGAAAAGTTCAACTTTTGCAGACTATCATAATTAAGTTTTTCAGTTTTATTCCCGAAGGTGAATAATTCGGAATTATTTAAAAGATTATTTTGTTTTAATCCTTTTACAAAATCTAGAACAGTTTTTTCGCGTTCAGTTCCATCCTTTATTCGGATTGATCTGGAGTTATCCAGAAAAATTAAATTGACGGGCTCTAATATTTTTTTCTTGGCAATAGTAACAATAGGTTCAAAAAAAACAAGTAATAATATTAATAAGGAAAGTCCTCTTAATGAAACTAAAATTATCTTTTTGGAAGTATTTATATTTGGTATTGTATACCTATATACATAAATAGTATAACCGATTAATAAAATCAAAAACAAAAAAAAATAAAACGGCGGAAAGGAAAGATTCAAACTGATTTTTTCAAAATTAAACATTAAAAAGACATAACCCCTTTAATTATTGTAACAGCGTTACCTGAAATAAAAAGTTCTTTTTTTACCGGAGAATATTTAACGCCTATTCTTCCTCTTCTTCCTATAACATCACCTTGTTCAAAAGTAAGCTCGATATCTTCATTCTCGAATTTTACAAATCCCAGATAATTTAACACCAGCATTAAAGGACCGTTTGCCGAACCCGTAACCGGATCTTCATCAATTCCATAATAAGGTGCAAAAAATCTTAGATGAGCGGAATTTCCTTTTTCATATGTTTCCCGTGTAAAAACAACAACACCTCCGATTTTATTTTCATTTGAAAGCTTAAGAAGCTCTTTAAAATTAGGTTTTAACTGTTTTATAACGGATAACTTTTCAATGTATATATATAAATAGTTGTTGCTGAGCAGAAGGAAAGGAATTGAATTTTGCTTACCTTTTTCAATTAGTCCCAATGCATTCAAAATATCTTCATGGTTGCCTTCATATTCATTGATTTTAAAAATCGGGATCTGCATATAATACCGGTTATTTTCCATCCGGCATTTCAAAATTCCGGAGAGGGTATCAAATTTTATTTTGGCATTGTTTTGAATAAGATTATTTTCATTTAAAAAATGAAGCGAGGCTATAGTTGCATGGCCGCAGAGTTCAACTTCCATTTTTGGTGTAAACCATCTTAAATTATAATCTGCTTTGTCAGACTTTGTAAGAAATGCAGTTTCAGCCAAATTCATTTCTCTTGCAATAAGCTGCATTTCTTCTTTAATTAATCCGTCGCCGAAAGTTACACCGGCCGGATTTCCCGTGAAAGGTTTGTCTGTAAAAGCGTCGATTTGAAAAATATTAATGTTTTTTGCCATTTAATAAATGCTCCAGATTCCAATTTTTCATTTTATCAAATGTTTCATAATCGGTCAAGTCGAAATGAATTGGAGAAATTGAAACATATTTTTTCTTTACAGCGACCTGATCTGTTTCAATTTCCGTATCGACTTCCATTAGGTTGCCCGTCAGCCAATAATAATCCTTTCCGTATGGATCGATTCTTTGTTCGTATATATCGTCCCATTTGGATTTTCCTTGTTTTGTTAAAATAATTCCGGCGATTTCTTTTTCAGGAACATCCGGTACATTTATATTCAACAAAGTTCCTTTAGGAATATCTTTACCGGCTAATTCACTTGCTAATAATTTTGTAACTTTTGCTGCAAACCTAAAGTCCGTAACATCATGATTTGTTACGGAAACAGCCATTGCGGGAATATCCATAATAGCCGCTTCTCTGGCTGCCGAAACTGTTCCGGAATATATTATATTTATTGCTGTATTTGAACCGTGGTTTATACCCGATACGACAAGATCAGGTGGCTCTTTCATAATATTTCGTATTCCGATCTTCACACAATCGGCAGGAGTGCCGTTTACAGCATAACCGAAGAATTTTCCGTCTTTATAAGATTTTGTTACTCTTAAAGGAATCTGCATTGTAATTGCATGTCCAACGGCGCTCTGTTCTTTAAGCGGGGCAACAACGGTAATTGTTCCTATTTCTTTTAATGATTCAACAAGAGAATAAATTCCCTGCGAATCAATTCCGTCATCATTGCAAACTAAAATTTTCAAGTTAATTGCCTATAAAAAATTCAATTTAGTGTGCCAATATAACATATACTAATTATAGTCTCAATTGAATGAAAAGTGTATTTCTTAAAGCTAAGCTGCTAATGAATTCAAATTATTCCGCTATTGTATTTTTCCCCATTTTCTTCAAAAAAAAATCATTAAATTATAGTGAGACAAATAAATTAAATAAAATATACCCTGTATTATGTTAATTGTTAAATCGCACATCTTTAATAAATATCCTGAAATTAAATTTGGTTTCAGTACAAAAGTTGGTGCTGGCAGAAAAGCGCCTTACTTTTTTAATGTTTCCCAATCTGTAGGGGATAATAAAGAAATTGTTGATGAAAACAGGAGTAATTTTTTCAATTCACTTGGCCTTGATGCTGAAAACATAGCTTTTCAGAAACAGGTTCATGGTGATACAATTACATATGTAACAAATGGGGGAATCTGCGGCGACAGCGATGCAATGATTACCGATAAAAAAAACCTCGGACTAGCAATCAGTACTGCAGATTGTGCCGCAATATTTATCTATGATAAAAAAAATAAAGTAGCTGCAGGCGTTCATTCGGGATGGCGGGGAACTGAAAAAAAAATTGTCTTAAAGACGCTTAAAAAATTAAATGAAATGTTTGAATCAAGCCCGGATGACTTACTGGCATACATCGGACCCTCAATAACTCAAGGTAATTATGAAGTCGGTAAAGAAGTAGGCGAGCTTTTTGATAAAAAATACCGCACATTATTTAATGATAAGTACTTACTTGATATATCACAGGTAAATCGAGATATATTGCTTAATTTTGGTCTAAAAAAAAGCAATATTCAGGTTTCTGCTTTATGCACTTATGATCAGAAGAATTTACTACATTCTTTTAGGCGGGACGGTAAGCATGCCGGAAGAGCCCTGGGTGTTATTGCTATGAAAGACTTTAATTAGAAATTGTTAAATTACATACCTTAATTTTTAAAAGTAATTCGGACTTCTAATGCTCAATATTATTCGTATTAAAAAAGCTGTTTTCTATGCATACCATGGTGTTCTTTCCGAAGAACAAAGTGTAGGCGGCAAATTTGAAGCTGATGTAGATATATATACCGATTTTAGTGAGGCTGCTCAAAAAGACAGTTTAAAACGGACTATAGATTACGACAAAGCTTATAAATTTATGTATCAAATGGTGCTTGAAGAAAAACATTATTTAATTGAAACACTAGCCACAAAAATAGCCGATGAACTGTTACATAAATTTCTTAATATTAATAAAGTTGCAGTAAGAATTAGGAAAAATAATCCTCCTCTCGGAGGAGTTGTTGATTGCGTTGAAGTTGAGGTTATAAAAAGCAGAGAAGATCTTACTTAATAACTGAAGTTACGCAAAACAAGAAAAAATCAGCCATTATCATTCCGAACTTGATTCGGAATCTGCATAATTAAGCTATTTTCAGATGCTGAATCGAGTTCAGCATGACAGTTGCGTAACTTCAGTTAATAATAATTATTTCGGTTAATTAGCATTTTTGTTAAATAAAAATAAGAAGGATTGATTTATCCGAAATACGGCATATATAGGACTTGGCTCAAATAAAGGTGATAAGATTAACTATTTAAGAAAATCTATTAATGAATTAAATAGAAGCGAAAATTGCAGTGTTTTGGAAGCATCGTCTGTTTATGAAACGAAACCTTACGGGTATAAAGACCAGGATAATTTTTTTAATGCGGCAATAAAAATAAAAACAGAATTTTCGGTAATTCGATTGTTGGAAATATTAAAATCTATTGAAAAGGATCTTGGCAGAAGTCGAACGCAAAAATGGGGGCCCCGTGAAATCGATCTTGATCTATTATTTTTTAATGATTTGATATTTTCAAATGAAAGAGTGACAATACCTCATAAAGAAATAGCTAAAAGAGATTTTGTACTGGTTCCTTTATGCGAAATTGCCCCGGATTTTATTCATCCTGCATTAAAGATAAAAATTTGTGATATTTGTATTGATGATTCTGAAAAGTGTGTTCTCAGAAAAATAAACGATAAAATCCTTTAACATTACGGGATATCCATTGAACGAAAATTCGGAAGTAAGATATATTGCAATAGAAGGTGTAATCGGGGCAGGTAAAACATCGCTGGCTCGAAAACTAAAAGAAAAGTTAAGCGCAGAATTATTGCTGGAACAATTCGAGGCGAATCCTTTTCTAGAAAAATTTTATTCGGATAGAAAACGGTTTGCATTTCAAACTCAAATGTTCTTTTTGATAAACCGTTTTAAGCAGCAGGAAGAATTAAACCAGGAAAATCTTTTTACGGACTTTATCGTGTGTGATTATTTATTTGAAAAAGACAGGATTTTTGCTTATTTAAACCTCAGCGGCGAAGAGTTAAAGCTTTATGAGTCTATTTTTCCGCATCTTTCGAGAAATTTAAGGAAGCCTGATCTCGTAGTATATCTCCAGTCAAGCATAGATAGATTAATGTATAACATTAAAAAAAGAAGCAGAAAGGTTGAAAGAAATTTAACAAGAAGCTATATTGAAGAATTAAGCGAAGCATATAACCATTTTTTCTTCAGGTACAATTCAACACCTTTGCTTATTGTAAATTCAACGGAAATTGATTTTGTAAATAGTGAAAAAGATTTTGAAGAATTATATAACCAAATTTTTAGAGAAGATAGAGGAGTAATTGAGTATTTTAAACCGGAATCAAAAAGGATTGAATGATCATGCTTAGATTGTTTTTGTTATTTGTTTTGTTCTATGTACTGTATAAAGGGATTCAATTATTTTTTAGGTATTTTATTTCGGAAGTAAAAAAGAAGCCTGTCAGCAATATTCATAATAACGGTGATTATAAAGCAGCAGAATCCAAATACAAGGATGTTGAGGAAGCTGAATTTTATGAAATTAAATCGGATTCAAAAAAACACAAAGAACAAGCATAATTTGGATGGCTGATAATAAAATCTTAACCAGGTTGACTTATAGTTTTTTCAAAAAAATATTTGCGGTAGAAGAAGAAAAAAGTCTTAATATTGGTATTCCAAAAAAAATAATAATAATTCGCCAGCATAACCAGCTCGGAGACTTATTAATAGGGGTCTCTCTTTTAAGAGCTTTAAAAGAAACATTTCCCGGCTGCAATCTGACGTTAGTTGCAAGTCCGTTCAATTATCCAGGCCTTATCAAGAATAAATTTATAGATAATTTATTCATCTTTGACAAAAAGAAATTATTCAATCCGATTTATCTGAAAAATTTTCTTAAATTGCTTAAAGAGTCTTACGATTTAGCAATTGTTCCGGTGACGGTATCAATATCGTTTACAAGTAATTTGATTGCAAGATTTTCAAATTCCAAAATTAGAATCGGCGCCAAAAGCCTTAACGGCAAAGAGAATAAAAGCATTTTTTTATTTGATAGAAGAGTTGAAATTGATTGGCGAAAGCATCCGGATTCAAATGTTGCCGAACGAAGCCTGGACATTGTGAGGCCGTTCGGGATAAATACGACAAACTATAAGTCGGAAATAACCTTTGACGATGAAGATAAAAAAGTCGCCGATGAATTTATATCAAGTTTAAAATTGAGATCAAATGAGTATCTGATTGGTTTTCATACCGGTGCGGGCAAAATTCCTAACCGCTGGTCATTAATAAAGTTTATTGCATTAATGGCAAAGTTAAAAGAGAAATACGAAGTAAAATTTTACTTAACCGGAAGTTCAGCCGATATGGAGGAAATAAATTACATTAAAAAAAATATTCGGGGAGAAATTGGTTGTTTTATAAATAAAAAGATACCTGAAGTTGCTGCATTAATTTCAAAGTCGGATCTATTTATTTCCAATGATACAGGTATAATGCACGTTGCAGGAACTACCGATACTCCTCAAATTTCAATTTTCGGACCCACCAATCCGTTTAACTGGGCACCAATAGGTACAAATAAATTTTTTATACGAAAATCAGACCTGATTGATGATATTTCCGTTGAGGATGTCTATTCAATCTGTAATTCTATCCTTTCGAAAAACATTTGAACTTTTTAATTTAAAAAATATCATGATTTCAGAGTTTGCATTAAAAGAAGGAATAATTTTGGAAATGCTGGATAAAATGGGTAAGTAATTTTAATGTCTTATAATTAAGTCCAAGCACATCATATTTCAAATACCTTTATATATTCTTTTTCGGTATTTATATTTAAAGTAAATTTTTAGGGAATTAATGTATAGTATTAGAAATTTCTGCATTATAGCACATATAGATCATGGGAAATCCACAATTGCAGACTGTTTATTAGAGAAAACAGGAACAGTCAGTGAACGTGAATCAAAAGCACAAGTACTAGATGATTTGGAATTGGAAAGAGAACGCGGAATAACAATTAAATCGCATGCCATTCAAATGAAATATAAAGCAAAGGATGGCAACGATTACATTTTAAATTTAATTGATACTCCCGGACATGTTGACTTTTCTTATGAAGTTTCCAGGTCATTGGCTGCTTGCGAAGGTGCTCTTTTGGTTGTAGATGCTTCGCAAGGTGTCGAAGCGCAGACCATTAGTAATCTTTATTTAGCAATTGAAGCCGGTCTGGAAATTATTCCGGTCTTAAATAAAATTGATTTACCGAGTGCTGAAATTGAAAGAGTTAAAGGTCAAATTATAGATTTGATCGGTTGCGAGGATAGTGAAATACTATTGGCCAGCGCCAAAACTAAAACAGGAATTGATGAAATACTTGAGAGAGTGGTGAATAAAATTCCTCCGCCTAAAGGTGATGCAAATGCTCCTTTGCAGGCATTAATTTTTGATTCGATTTTCGATTCTTATCGCGGGGCAATAGCTTACATAAGGATTTTTAACGGCACATTAAGAACCAACGATAAAATAAAATATTTTGCAGTCGATAAAGAAATTGAAGCTGAAGAAATAGGAATTCTTGGATTAAGAAAAATAAAAACAAATGAATTGTCTGCGGGTAATGTCGGTTATTTAATATCGGGAATAAAAGTCGTTCATGATATTAAAGTGGGAGATACGGTAACACATGCAAAAAAAGGTGCCGAACATCCTCTTCCCGGTTATAAAGAAGTTAAACCTATGGTGTACAGCGGACTTTATCCGACGGATGCCGATGAGTTTGAAGACCTTCGTGATGCATTGGAAAAGTTTAGGTTGAATGATTCTGCCTTGGTTTATCAGCCTGAAACTTCTGCTGCTTTGGGATTCGGTTTTAGATGCGGTTTTCTGGGATTGCTGCATATGGAAATTGTTCAGGAAAGATTGCTTAGGGAGTATAACCAATCAATTATTACAACGCTGCCTAATGTTGAATATTTTGTTTATAACAGAAAAAACGAAAAGATTGTTGTCGATAATCCTGCTATGATGCCTCCTATTGGAGACATCGAGCATATTGAAGAACCATATGTAAAGGCTCAAATTGTTTGTCCGAGCGAATACGTTGGAAATATTATGAAACTATCGACGGACAAACGCGGAATCTATAAAAATACAACATACCTGGATCCGACACGCGCTGATATTCAGTATGAATTTCCGTTGTCCGAAATAATTTTTGATTTTTATGATAAATTAAAATCAACTACGAGAGGTTACGCATCATTCGACTATGAATACTTGGGTTATCGTGAATCGGACTTAATTAAGCTGGATATTCTATTGAACGGAGAACCTGTAGACGCATTATCAATGATTGTACACAGAAGCAAGTCCTATGATTGGGGAAGGAAAGTCTGCAGCAAACTTAAAGATTTGATTCCCCGGCAGATGTTTGAAATAGATATTCAAGCAGCAATCGGTACAAAAGTAATTTCTAAATCTGTTGTAAAAGCTTTGCGTAAAAACGTGCTTGCAAAATGTTACGGCGGAGATATTACAAGAAAAAGGAAACTTCTTGAAAAACAGAAAGAAGGAAAGAAAAGAATGAAACAGGTTGGAAACGTTGAAATCCCGCAAGAAGCTTTCCTGGCAGTGCTTCAAATAGAAGATTAAGGAATCAAGATTGTCCCTATCCGAAAATATTGAAAATAAAAGTGAAAGTAATTTACATAAAGATAATTCCAAATTTGTCTTTAAGTCGAAACATTTTCTTCGTTCCGTAATTATTGCATTATTAACTGCTGTAATATTAAAATCATTTTTAATTGAAGCGGATAAAATACCCACAGCTTCAATGAAAAATACACTATTACCTGGAGACTTTATTCTGGTCAACAGAGCAGCATATAATCTTTATACGCCTAGATTTTTTCCTTTAACCGATGTAAAAATACCTTGGATTGACCTGGTGGATTTTAGCAAACCTAAAGTAAATGACATAATTGTTTTTCAGTTTCCGGGATATAAAGGTGAAATAAATCCCGATGAAAATATAGATTATATAAAACGAATTGTCGGAACACCCGGTGATACGGTTCAGATAATAGATAAAAAAGTTTATGTTAACGGAAAGGTATTACCATTCCCCTCGACTGCTTTAATTAATCCGAACCAATTTGTTAAAAAGGGTGTTAAAGATGATCGGATATTTCCCCCCGGTAAAGACTGGAATGGGGATAATTACGGGCCCATAGTCGTTCCTAAAAAAGGGATGACAATTTCTTTAAATGCTGAAAATGTAATTGAATGGGAACCGCTGATTGACAGGGAATTTAATAAATATGCTGTGAGTGTAGAGGGAACTGTTATAGATATTAATGGGGAACCTAAGCGCAAATATATTATCAAAAATAATTATTATTTTGTAATGGGCGATAACCGTGACGATAGTATGGACAGCCGTTATTGGGGATTCGTACCAAGAGATAATATTATCGGAAAAGCTGTTATAATTTACTGGTCAATAAATAGTAGTAGTAATACAAATGGTTTATTTAGTATATTTAAAGCGATAAGATGGAACAGAGTTTTCAAACTTATTCATTAACTTGAGTGTATAATAAGTCCTTTTGTTCGTTAATGTGAAAGAATGATTTAACCAAAATATTAAGCAATAAAAGACATTCAACAAATTTGTAAAATAAATGAAAAAAATAATTCTACTTGTTCTAATAATAATACCTTTTACTTATTCTCAAACCAAGTATTTGATATACTTCAAAGATAAAGGAATTATTCCCCGTCAATCATTACGGAAAACTAGTGTTCTTTATAAAGAAGCATTAAGTACTTTAACTGCTCGCTGTATTGCCCGCAGAGAGAAAGTAATGAATCCAAACCAATTGGTTACATACGAAGATATTCCGATAAAAGCGGATTATATAACTGCGATAGAAAGTCTTGGAGTGAAGATTGAAAATAAGCTTAATTGGTTTAATGCCGTATCTGCATATTTAACAACGAATCAGGTTAATAAAATTTTACAATTACCTTTCGTTGAGAAGGTAAATCCGGTAAAGATTTTTAATATAAAACCCAATATGCCTGTCAAAATACCATCATCTTATGTAATGGCTAAAGCATTATCGTCGGGAGATTACGGCCCTTCCTACCCGCAATATGAATTGTGTGATATTCCCGCTGTTCAAGCAAAAGGGATAAACGGAAAAGGTGTTGTAATTGGAATCTTGGATGACGGTTTTAGATGGAAGACGCATGAATCGCTGGCAGCAAGAAATGTATTGTCGGAATATAATTACGTATTTCATACAACCTCAACTACACCGCAGCCGGGAGATACTTCAATTTCCGGTTTACACGGAACTTATGTTTTTTCAATTCTTGCGGGATATAAAGACAGTTCGATAATTGGGCCGGCTTATAATGCAAGCTTTATTCTGGCTAAAACCGAAGATGATAGAAGCGAGTCCCATATTGAAGAGGATAATTATGCGGCGGCCTTGGAATGGATGGAAAGTCAAGGAGTGGATATAACAACTAGTTCCTTAGGGTATAATATTTTTGACGATACTACATATTCTTATACATATCAGGATATGAACGGTAATACAACAATAGTTACAAAGGCAGTAAATTTAGCTTTCCAGCGCGGTGTCCTCACTTTTACTGCAGCCGGTAATGAAGGAGCTGATTCCTGGCATTATGTTGATGCGCCTGCAGATGCATATAAAGTTATAGCGGTTGGAGCAGTTTATAACAGTAATGTTGTTGCAGGTTTTAGTTCCAGAGGCCCCACCTATGATGGAAGAATAAAACCGGATGTAGTAACTCAGGGAGTAAATGTTTACGGTGCTAATGCTGCTGCACCCAATGCTTATTACTACGAAGAAGGCACTTCTTGTGCTACACCAATCGCAAGCGGAATAGGAGCGCTATTATTATCGGCGTTTCCTAAATTAACAAATATACAAGCAAGAAATATTTTACTTGAGACATCAGATAATTATAATAATCCTAATAACGATAGGGGATACGGCTTAATGTCTGCTGAAAAAGCACTTTCGTTTCCAAATATATATCAAACAAGCAATACTGCTCAGGTAAATAAAATATTCTTTTCTCAAAACGGAATACAGGCCGGTTCAGCTAATATTCATTACGCAATTGATAATTTAAATTTCACTACTTCCGTATTAAGCTACGATGATACTTTAAAGTATAGTTTTCAATTTCCTTCATTACAAAACGGGCAAACTGTATATTTTTATTTTACATATAATGATAGTCTTGGCAATTCTATAAGAGAGCCGCAGAGCAATTATTATTCATTTATATTCAGCGGACAAATTGATTCTATTGGATTGTCGGATAAATCTGCCGTTAGCGTCCAACCGTTAACTCAGAATTTCCCAAATCCGTTCAGTAAATCAACTACAATTAAGTTTGATGCAAGTTCAAGCGCTGTAATAAGTTTGACAATATATAATGAAATCGGGCAAGTAGTAAAATCTTTTTCTTACCCTCAAAGCCCTGTTTTATGGGACGGCAAATCTGACAGCGGGGTAAAATGCGCAAGCGGTATGTATTTTTATGTGTTAAAAACTAACGGAAAAATGTATGCAAAAAAAATGATTCTGGTTAGGTAATGGTAACATTATTTGTAGTTTTTAATCGTTAATAACACTCACATTTTAATCAGGTTATTATTAAATTATAAATAGGTTTAAGAATAATTTGAATTATCATGAATAGAATTTTATACCCGGCTCAATCCAGGTACCTGGAAAACTTGAATAAAGAATCAGATCCGTTGCTCGAAGAAATGGAGACATTTGCAAATCAAAATAATATTCCGATTTTAAGCAAAGATTCCGCTAAATTTTTAGAGTTGTTAATAAATATGGTTAAGCCTAAAAGAGTGCTTGAATTAGGTACTGCCATTGCGTATTCATCAATAAGGATAGCCCGTAATTTAAAAAAGAAAAGTGTAGTTCATACGATAGAAAAAAGTGCGGATAATATTCCTATTGCTAAAGAAAATATTGCCAAATCCGGTTTCCAGGATAAAATTATTATTTATGAAGGTAATGCGGTTGAAATAATGCCCACACTTGCAAAGAAGTATGATTTTATTTTTTTAGATGCCGACAAAGCCGATTATAAAAGATTATTTGATTATTCAATTATTCTCCTTAAGAAAGGCGGTGTTATTTTTATAGATAATCTTTTATGGCACGGATATACCGCTGCAAGCAAAGTTCCGTCAGATATGAAATTATCTACCAAAATTATCAGAGAGTTTAACAAAGGTTTTGTTACTCAACCAAAATTGAAAACAACGGTTTTGCCTGTCGGTGACGGGATCGGTATCGGAGTTAAGGAATAAAATTTATTACATTAACAAAAAATAAGTGAATGGAACAAACATATTTTCAAATATCGTCGGATTTCGTAAATGATGTTGAAAAATTTTCCAAATCGAAACTAAACAGAAAAGCCGAATTGGTAAGAATTTATGAAGAAGCGCTTAAATCAGGCAAAGAAAAGTTGTTTGACGATTTAACATTTACCGCTAAATATGTTCAGGGTTTAATGAGAATTGTAAAAAGCGGATCGGTTAATCCCGATATAAAAAACATCGACAGTATTAAAAAAGATTTTACGGACAATATGAATAAGGTAGTATCAAAAATTAAAGAGATTATTTCATCTGCAGATGAAAATATGAAAACACATTTTGAACAGACATACTTTGAAATGTCCCAGCAAGGATTTGTAAATCTTGCGGAACTTCTCGCCGATTTGGAATGGACAAAAATGTATTTAAACGATTCGCGGAGAAACCAAAATTAAGTTCTCGATCGCTTTAAAATATATTCTAAAAATATTATTGAATCTGGCAGCCTGTTTCAACAGAAGCACTATGTTTTGGAAATCCACCTTTCAAGTGCAGACAGTAAGTTTGTCATTGCCGTAATTAAAGGCTGGTGCTGCGACTCATCTATATCTTCAAGAATTTCTTGGTGGATATTGACGTAAGCTTTGTTAAGAAGCTCTACTATTTCAACACCTTTACCTGATAGATATACACGCATATTTCTTCTGTCGGAGTTGTCAATTTCTCGATTTATATAACCCTTATTAACAAGTCCGTCTATGATTCTCGTTAGCCTGCTTGGGCTTAAACCCATTCTTTCTGCAATCTGCTTGTTATTCACGTTCTCATTTGCACTGAATAATCTTAAGCATCTGAATTCGGCTTGGGTAAGTCCGTGCTGTTCTGCTAAGCGGTTTTCTTTTTCCTGGCAGCTTGCCAGTAAGCTGAAAGTAAGATCAGCTAGTTTGTTTGCGTTTTTCCCGATTTCTTCTTTGTATTCCATCTTTAATTAATAATTGTTGCTCATAGCAAATATCGTCAATGATAATGATTTAATCAAGTGTAAACAATATTTTTAATAAATTAAATATTGCTATAGAAAATAGTCTTTATCTGATTCACTAATTAAAATTTCCCCTTTGGTAATTTCATTTAATTCATTTGAAATGATTTCAATTTCTTTAAGCCCTGATAAACATTCGAAATTTGCTTTTGTATCAAATGTTGAATTCTCAATTATTGCTTTGTGTTTGGAAAGTATTCTGTGAATATGACTAATAAAAGAAAAGTCTGCTGATATAAAAATTTTTTTATAATGTTTTAACGTAACTATTTCCGAAGCATCGATAACTTGATAAGCTGAGTTATAATAAGCCTTTCCCAACGGACCGACACCTAATTTTACACCGCCGAAATATCTTATAACAACTATTAAAATATTTGTTAATTCAAAATGATCTATAGCATTTAGAATTCTAATGCCCGCTGTACCGTTTGGTTCACCGTCGTCGGAATATTTAAAATTTCCGTCCTGCAGTCTAAATGCAGAACAATGATGAGTTGCGTCGTAATATTCCTTTTTAATATTTTCTAAAAACGAATCGGCTTCTTCAATCGACTTAATATTGAACGACTTAGCTATAAAAACCGATCCTTTCTCTTTGTATTTTGTTTCGCCGGAAATACTTATAGTTTTTATTTTTGCTCTGTTCGTCATTTTATCCTATAATAAT
>CAZCFZ010000065.1:0-21470 GCA_964498065.1 uncultured Ignavibacteriaceae bacterium | reverse complement strand
GTTAATTACTTTTTACTGTTATGGAGGATAAAATGGCTAAATTAACTCAAGAAATGAAAGACATGGTTGCAGCACAGCAGTGTTTTATCGGCACCGTAAATGCAGACGGCACACCCAATGTCGCTCCTAAACGTTCTACCCGCGTACTTTCGGACGAATCCTTAATATTTACCGAAGGAACCGGCGGAGCTACTTATGCTAACATTAAAAGAGGTTCGAAAGTATCTGTTGCCGTGGTTAACCGTGAAATAGTTGACGGCTATAGATTTATAGGGGAAGCATCATTATTGGATAGCGGAGAACTGTATGATAAAGCTGCAGCAGCATCAGCTAAATTTGGCAGACCTAAACCATTAGCTGTTGCAGTAATTAATATTTCCGAAGTACATACTTTAAAACCGGGTCCTATGGCCGGTAAGAGAATTGTTTAGACTTTATATTAATTCGGCAGGAAATTATTTTAATAAATATAATTTAATGTTAAATACGTAAAATCATTAACAAAAAGAAACCTATTGGATTGATTTTCAATATGTAAAAAAAAGCCGGATAAATTACCCGGCTTAAATTAATTGATTAAAATTATATATCTACTTTTTGAGCTTTTCGAAACGAGCCTGGAAGAACCTTAGATATTTAGGCTCATAAACCATTTTTAATCCTTTAATGGATTTCCTGCTTTCATAAACAGAGACAATAGATTCATAAGTAACATCAATATGAGCTTGAGTATAAACTCTCCTTGGTAAGGTTAAACGGACAAGCTCCAGCTTCGGATAATTATGCTCACCGGTCTTTTTATTTCTTCCGGCCGATACTATTCCCCTCTCCATAGAGCGGACACCCGAATCAACATAAATTTCGTTGGCAAGCGTTTGTGCTGGAAATTCATCCTGCTTTAAATGCGGTAAAAATCTTTTTGCATCCAAAAATACTGCGTGCCCGCCGATTGGCCGGACAATAGGTACTTTATATTCAAGAAGCTTGTTGCCGAAATATTCAACCTGCCCGATCCTTGACCTTATATAGTCATAATTGGTCATCTCTTCTATGCCCCGAGCCATTGCTTCCATGTCTCTTCCGGCAAGACCTCCGTAAGTATGCAGTCCTTCATATACTACAACAAGATTCCTTCCTTCCTCAAAAACTTTTTTATTTTTTGTTGCCAGGAATCCGCCGATATTAACAAGCAAATCCTTTTTGGCGCTTACCCAAATTCCTTCAAAGTAAGAACATATTTCTTTTACAATTTGCGCAATAGTTTTATTCTCATAACCCTTCTCCCGCACTTTTATAAAATATGCATTTTCTACCAAGCGAGTAGCGTCCAACCACATTTTAATTCCGTGCTTTTTAGTGTAGTCTTTTAACTCAATAATATTAGCCATGGAAATCGGCTGGCCTCCCGCCATGTTAACAGGACCTGCAATACTTATATAAGGAATTTTCTTTGCGCCGACTTCCTTAACGAGTTTATCAAGCTTTTTTAAGTCAACATTACCTTTAAAAGGATGATTGCTTTGCGGATTATGTGCTTCATCTATAATAACATCGACAAAAGTTGCACCGGCAAGTTCCTGGTGAAGTCTTGTGGTTGTAAAATACATATTGCCCGGAACGTAATCACCTGGTTTGATTAATATTTTTGAAATCAAATGTTCGGCTGCTCTGCCTTGATGAGTCGGTACAAAATAAGGGAAGCCGTAATATTTTTTTACATTGTCCCACAGATAATAAAAATTTTTACTTCCGGCATAAGCTTCGTCTCCAATCATCATCCCGGCCCATTGCGCGTCGCTCATAGCGTTTGTTCCGCTGTCGGTTAACAAATCAATATATACATCTTCCGATTTTAAAAGGAATGTATTATAGCCTGCTTGTTTAGCCGCTTTTTCCCGGTATTCTCTTGTAGTCATTTTAATGGGCTCTACTACTTTTATTTTAAAAGGCTCCGCCCAGGATCTTCTTTCTAGTTTTTTTGCCATATTAACTCCGCTTAATGAATTATGTTTTTAAAATATTAATTCGGTTGTTTCTTTAACTGTTTCCAAAACGATGATTGTGTTTGTCGTCCTAATCGATTTTATCGATGCAAATTTTGTCCGCAGCAGCATTGTTAAATCTTCTGAATTTTCAGCTCTTACTTTAACAAGATAACTATCTTCCCCGGCAACAATGTGCACTTCCAGCACTTCAGGAATTTTTGCTATTTCTTTTGCAGTCTTTTGATCGACTATAGGTCCGTTTGCTTTTACCTGGATAAATGCAAGAAGTCCGCGTTTTACTTCTTCAGGATTTATTTGAGCAGTATATTTGGCTATGATCTTCTTCTTTTCAAGCCTTCTTATTCTTTCCAGAACGGCCGAAGGCGCCATATTAATTTGACGTGCAATATCTGCATTTGTTGTTCTCGAGTTTTTTTGAAGAATATTCAGTATTTTAGCATCAATTTCGTTTATCATTCGTTTATTTAATATTATTACAAATATTATTCGTAATAATAAGAATATTCAGAATATTAATCAAGAAACGATAGATGTAAATTGATTTATATAATTTCTGTTCAAAATAAGTCTGCATTAAAAATTTTGTTTTGTAAATGACTGAAGACATAACAATTCCGCTTAGGAATAATTTCTTCCCTTGGGGATTTAGAAACATTCTGGCTTAGTTTTCAATTATAAAAATATCAGCCCTTCGTGCTTTTACATCAAACGCCAAATGCGTGATATTATTATAAAAAGCTATAATCGAAAGGATAATAAATATCGTAGGGATGACATAAAAAATTATTATTTTGTATTAGCTTTTTATTTTTATTTTGGATAGATGTGATCTAAATTTTTATGGAATATGTAATATTTGATATGAATTTATTGATGAGAATTATTTTATACTATCTAAAAGAAGAAAGTTATTTTCTTTGTAAGAAGAAATTGACTTCAGATTTTTTCCTTTATATTTACATATTTTTAAAAGAGGACAGATATTACAATTAGGATTTGAAGGTTTGCATATTTCTCTCCCCAATCTAATTAAGTTTGTATGAAATGAATGAGCAATATTATCCGGCATGTTTTCATTTATTATTTCGAAGGTCCTATCCGGTGTTTTTGTTTCTACTAAACCTATTCTATTTGTAGTACGATGAACATGAGTATCAACCGGACAAACATTTCTTCGTAGGGAAAATAAAAGTACGCAGCTTGCAGTTTTCGTACCTACACCATCGTATTTAGTTAATTCCGTTAGTATTGCATTGTTATTTAATTTTTTCAATTTATTTAAACTAATCTTACCTTCTTTTTTTAAAATTGAGACTAAAAATTTTTTTATAGCATTGGATTTTTGTTTTCCAAGTCCGGCAACTCTTATGAATTTTTCGATTGTTACCCTTGGAAGATTTGCTACCTCTTCCCAATTCTTAAAACTGTTTTTCAAATTATTAAAAGCTTTATACGAATTTCTATCATTTGTATTTTGCGATAAAATCGTTGCAATTAATAGATCGACAGGGTTGGGCGGATTTTTAGGCCTTCCCGGTATTCCGTATTTCTTAATTAATAGTTGATTGACCAATTTTATTTTAGATATCATTTCTCTTTCCGGACAAAATAAATAGGGACTAAAACCTTTTCAAATATAATTTCATATTTTTATATATAATACAAATGCAAATCTAAGTTAGTATTCTAATTTACTGAAATTATTAATGAATAAATCCTCCCTCGATCATGCCTCTACTTGTCGGTAAACAGGTAGCGGCAGGCAAGTCCGCTCGGGATGATAATTTAAATACATTTGTCATGGAGAGCGGAGTCGAACCACGACTAGGATAAGCAAATTAGGACACTACTAAACACAAATCTATGTATGATATGTTTTTTAATCTGCCGTAATTAAACATTACTTTAATTTAAGTTCTAAACTGATAATTAATTCCGCAATCAGAAGATTTTCTTACCTTGTTGTTTATCTTAAAGAAACTTTTACAAATATTACAGATAAAGGACGTCTCACCTTATAAGGATATTTCTTAAAAATATTTTATTTTAGATTTATAAATCTATTGAATCATTTCATCTTTCTACTATTTTATTGGAGGTACTATGTCGACTCTTATGGTAAGCGTTTCAGGAATTAGAGGTATTATCGGCGACGGACTTGATCCTGATACTCTTGTAAAATATACTTCTGCGTATGCCGACTTCGTAAAGGAAGGAAAAGTTGTTATCGGACGGGACGCAAGAATTACGGGCGATATGGTTCAATCAATCGTAACCGGAACTCTGCTTGCCAAAGGATTGGATGTAATTGAAATCGGAATTTGCCCTACTCCTACTGTTCAATATACGGTAAAAACGTTAGCTGCAAACGGCGGGATTGCAATATCGGCAAGTCATAATCCAAATCAATGGAATGCCTTAAAGCTGCTGAACAATACCGGTCAATTTATGACCCCGGAACAGAATGAACAGATGATAGAACTCCTTGAAGATAGCTTAGGCAATTATGTAAGCTGGGACAAATTAGGAAAGTTGACTCATTATAAAGAAGGATTAAAAAAACATGTAAATGATGTTCTGCATTTAAAAAATATTAATATAGATGAAATACGGAAAAGAAAGTTTAAAGTATTGGTAGATTGTGTGAACGGTGCCGGAGTTTATGTAATTCCGGATTTACTAAGGAATTTCGGATGTGAAGTAGTTGAAATGAATTGTGAACGAACGGGAATATTTCCCCGTTTGCCTGAACCATTGCCTGAAAATTTAACTGAAACCATGAAAGCAGTTGCAGAATCCAAAGCAGATCTTGGAGTTGTTGTAGATCCGGATGTCGACCGACTTGTTTTAATTACTAATGAAGGCGAGCCGTTTAGCGAAGAAAATACTATTACACAAGCCGTTAAATTCATTCTTTCCAAAGAAAAAGGTAACGTTGTTGTAAATTTGTCTACTACCCGTGCTGTTGATGATGTTGCCTCGAAATTCGGACAGAAAGTTCTTCGTTCGCCCGTTGGCGAAGCTAATGTTGTTAAAAAGATGAAAGATGTTAAGGCAGTTATTGGCGGAGAAGGAAGCGGCGGAGTAATTTACCCGGAACTTCATTATGGGCGGGATGCTCTGGTGGGTATTGCAATTACTCTTCAGCATCTGCTTGAGTTTGGAGGTACATTAACCGAGTTGAAAAATTCTCTGCCATCATACTTTATTGCTAAGAAAAAAATTAAGCTTGGGAATGTAAAACCGGACGAAGTAATTAATCTCCTGATTGAAAAATATAAGGATGAAAAAATCAATACGGATGACGGATTAAGAATTGATTTTGCCGATCACTGGGTGCATTTAAGGAAATCAAATACGGAACCGATTATCAGAATAATCACCGAAGCTAAAGAAAAAGTTAAGGCTGAAAATTTGTGCAGCAAATATTCTGATGAAATTGCGGCTTTAATATAGCGCTAAATCAACTTACTGCGTTTTTGGATATAGCTGAACAATGCTTTATCAAAAGGTTCCGAGGTCTCAATCAAATTATATTCGATATGGGAATTTAAACATTCGGTTTTTATTTTACTTACAAAATTTCCCATCGCTTCTTTATAAGCTTTTTGAATTTGATAGGGTTGTGTAGTTATTTCATCTTCGGTTTCAAGGTCTTTGAAAATAGCATCTCTTCCGAATGAAAAATTTCTCTCCAGCGGATCTAAAATCTGAAACACGATCACTTCATTTTTTTGGTATCTAAAATGTTTTAATGCCGAGAGAATAGAGCTAATATCGTCGAAAAAATCCGAAACTATAATTACGAGCCCTCTTCTCTTAATCTTTTCTGCAATTGAATTTAAGCATGAAGCAGTATTGGTTTTATCCGAAGCAGATAATTCTGCCAGATGTTTTAAAAGTTCCTGTAAATACGGTTTGCTTACTTTCGGAGGGAAATATTTATTTATTTTATCAGAATATAATGTCAATCCTACTGCATCCTGCTGTCTAATCATTAAATAGCTTAAACCGGCTACAAGTGTTGTAGCATATTCTAATTTCGAAATGTTTCCCTCGGATGCAAATAACATTGATTTGCTTGTATCTAATAAGATATAACTTTTTAAATTTGTTTCTTCTTCATACTGTTTGATAAAAAACTTTTCGGTTTTACCGTAGACCTTCCAATCAATATCTTTAAGAGCATCGCCCTGCATATAAGGTCTATGTTCGGTAAACTCCACACTAAAGCCGTGATATGGACTTTTGTGTAAACCCACCATAAAGCCTTCCACTACCAGCCTGGCTCTCAATTCGAGAGAATTTAACTTAGATATTATTGCCGGATTTAAATACTTTTTATAATCAACGTACGTTTGAGACATCAGCCTTTATGTGCTTTTTTTTTTGCAATATTTCTTCCGGAGTCAATCCCATATTATCCAGTTCTTCCTTTGCAGAACTTGCTAATTCGTTATTAGGAAATTTCTGAAGAAATAAAGTGAACGAGGCTGTTGCCTCATCATAGGATTTTAAGTCGTTCGCTTGAATGAAACCCGACATGAAAAGCGCCTTTGGGGCCAGTTTACTTTTGGGGTATTTGTCAAATATGCTTCTGAATAAGCCGATTGATTTTTGTAATGATTGGTTTTGAGGGATATTTTTGACCATTTTATTTTGATAGAGAGTTGCAAGCTCAAAAATTGCCTCCGGAGCTTTCGGACTGTTAGGATATTCTTTTATTAAATCTTGATATGCTGTAACAGCTTTATCAATATTATGGTTTTCTATATTCGTTTTTGCTTCATTTAAATATTGATCGTCCGTTTTTTTGCTGCACCCTGAAATGAATAATAAAACTATGATAAACGAAGTAAAATATAAAATTTTCATTTTTCCACACATTTATTTTTTTAAACTTGATAAAGTTATTAAATTCAAACAGAAGTAGCAATGTATATAATTTCATTCATGACTTTGACAATATAACAGCTCTATTTAGCTTGTTAATTGCCAGTTTCGAATGATTAGGTTTACTTCTGCATTAATTTTCATGTTAAGTATCTATTTATTTAAGTGGTACAAATTGATTAAATTTTTTGTTTTTTGTAGAAAAAAAATCAAAATATTTGGTTAAGTTTCAAGGACCAAAAGATTAGATTTATAAAATGGGCAATGAAATAAACATAAAGAAAAAAGCTGCTATTATTTCTCTATTAGTCGGTTTTGGAATGTTTGCAGCAAAAATGGGTGCATTTCTAATGACCGGGTCTGCTGCAATATTTTCCGATGCGGCGGAATCAGTGGTTCATGTGCTTGCTACTTCGATGGCTCTTTATAGCATTTTATTAAGCTCAAAACCTGCCGACGATTCGCATTTATACGGCCATGGAAATGTTGAATATTTTTCAGCCGGAATAGAAGGATTCCTAATAGTAATTGCAGCATTATTTATAATTTTTACCGCAATATTGGAACTAATTAAAGGTTCAAATTTAAAAGAACTGGATACCGGCGTTATAATCATCAGTATAGCCGGAGTTGTAAATTTAATTCTCGGGGCCTACCTTGTTAGAACCGGGAAAAAAACTAATTCTCTTACTTTAATCGCTGACGGCAAGCATGTATTAACCGACTCCTATACCAGCATCGGAGTTATTATAGGAATTATTCTTGTTATTTTTACAGGTTATGTAATTCTCGATCCAATTTTTGCCATTGCTGTAGCTGTAAATATTTTATTTACCGGGTATAAGCTTGTCAGGAAATCGATCGGCGGATTAATGAATGAAACCGATCCGAAGCTGTTAAAACAAATTGTTAATCAATTGACAAAAATGAAGGAAGATTATTGGATAGATATACATTGGCTTAGATTCTGGGAATCCGGCGGAAATATTTTTATAGATTTCCATTTAATTCTTCCTTACTATTTCAGCATAAAGGAATCTCATCTCGAAGAAGAAAAAATTGAAAATGCACTTTTAAAAACGGTGCCTAATTCACAAATAAAAATCCATATGGATTACTGTACTTTTGAACATTGCAAAATGTGCAACTACGAAAAATGCGAAGTCAGGAAAGAACCTAAAAAGGATGAACTAAATTGGGATCTCAACAAACTAATCGGCGAACCTGTTTATCCGTCCACACACATTACATAAAAATTAAAAATTTAATTTTTTATTTTTATTCATAGAATCTTCAGCCATCTTTTTCTTATAATTCACAAGCTTATCCGATAATTCTTTATTACCGACTGCTATAATTTCAACAGCAAGAATTGCTGCGTTTTTAGCGCCATTTATTGCAACTGTTGCTACAGGAATTCCGCTTGGCATTTGAACAATGGACAATAAAGAATCTATGCCGTTTAAAGAAGCACCTAAAATTGGGACACCGATAACCGGCAGAATAGTTTGTGCAGCAGTAACACCGGGAAGATGTGCAGCACCACCTGCAGCAGCAATAATAACTTTTAATCCCCTTTCTGACGCAGTTCTGGCATATTCGGCATGATGTTCCGGCGTTCTGTGAGCAGATAAAATTTTTACTTCATAAGGGACATCAAAATTTTTTAACTCGTCAAATGCTTTTTGCATTACTCCCAAATCGGAGTCGCTTCCCATAATAATTCCCACCAAAGGATTATTAGCCATAATATTTACCTTTTCCTCATTATTAAATAGTAAATTTTATAATTTATCTTCTGCAGAATTTAAATATATAAAAATATTCAAGAAGACTTTGGTAATTAATTTTTTTATAAAATTTCAATGAGCCCTGTCACTCTAAATCTCTCCAATTAATTTTAGAAAAGGTATAACCATTCGAAGAAAAAATTACCGCACCGCTTTTATCGGTTCTGTATATTTTTGATCCTATGGATCCAAGCATTTTTAATATCAATTTAGAAGGATGGCCGAATTTGTTTTTCAGACCTGCGCTTATTAGGCTAACTTTCGGTTTAACATCTCCGATAAATGCCGGCAGGCTGCCGTTTTTGCTTCCGTGATGGGATACTTTTAAAATATCCGAATTAAGGAATGTATTATATTCATCAGCATAATATTTTTCTGCTTTTTCTTCAATATCGCCTGTAAATAATATGCTTGTTTTACCGTAAACTAATTTCATTAAGCCGCTTTTATTATTACTGCTTATTCTTAAGTTAGATTCGATCTTTCCGTCATTAAGGAAATATACCTTTGTGTTACCGATATTCATTTCCCCCTTTTTATAATAAGTAAACGGAATTTTTTCCTTCTTCAAAAATTTTTCAAACTTAATATCTTTTAAAAAAGAAGAATCTATTTGCGGTTTAAATATTCTTTTTATTTTCTTTTTTATAATTAAAGAAAAGAAGCCGCCGTAATGATCGGCATCCACATGAGAAACAAACCCGTAATCAATTTTTTGAATTCCCAGATGATTCAGCAACGGGAGGATTACTCTTTCGCCGTAATCAAAATTTTTGGTTGCGTCACCAGCATCAACTAATGCAGTTTCACCATCCGGGAACTTTAATAAAAATGAATCACCCTGACCAACATCAATCATTAAAACACTTAACTTATTTGAAGGCAGCAATTCTTTATCGTCTATTGAACAATAAAGTAAAATATTACCGAAGACTGCTGCAATAAGTACAATTTTGGCAAAATTATTTTGGATTTTTCTGAACCCAAATATTCCTATTATTAGAAAACAATAGAATATGATGGCATCTGTAATTGAAAAATTTCTAATCCAGATAAATGAATGCTCATTATTTCCGGTTAGGTGAACAATAAAAAATAAAAACTTTGTAAAAAGGTTATTAGCAGCAGCATAATAGGAAGATAGAAAAGGCAATATAAAAGCTAGCGATAATGTCAAAATTGCATCCGCTACTATTAAACCGATAAGCGGTATTACAACTAAATTTGCAGCAAGAGCAACTATTGATAATTTTCCGAAATAAATTAATGTGAATGGTAAAGTTCCTAATTGTGCCGCAAGTGAAATTCCCATAAACAGTAGAATGTTTTTAAGAAAATTATATTTAGCGGGAATTAAATTTATCTTCTCCCGGAAAACCGGGTAAATCGCAGCAATCGATAAGACTGCCGAAAAAGATAATTGAAAACCCGCCTGGAATAATTCACCCGGATTTAAGACTAAAATTATCAAAGCTGCAACGGCTAAAGAATTAAATAAATTCGTAGTTCGGTTGCTAAGAAATGAAATTATAATAACGACTGACATAATTGTGGCTCTGAATACCGAAGCCGGGATGCCTGTAATAATCATAAAGCATAATAAGCCAAGCATTGTGATTATCGATTTCAAATAGATGTTAAAACGCCCGAGCAGAATTATAAATATGAAAGCAATAAAACCCACATGAAGTCCTGATACTGCCAATACGTGTATAACGCCTGAATTAATAAATTCCGTTCGCGTATCATAATCGATATTGCTTCTATCCGCTAATAACAAACCTCTGAGCAATGCAGCTGTTTGAGGATTATGATATTCGGAAATTTTTTCATCGAGGATTTTTCTTATTTTAAAAATTGTATTCGAAATTAGATCAACTTTATAATTTATTATCTTGACATCATTTATATTGTAAATATTGAGCGTTCCGCTAATTCCTTGTTCTGATAAATACTTTCCGTAATCAAATTCGCCGGGATTTCTCTTGCTTCTGCCTTTCAAATAAATTCCGGCAGCGCTTACATAGTTTCCGGGTGAAATTATATGATAAAGTGAATCGATTTTAAATTTACTATCATCTTTCAGTCTAGTAAGTAATACTGCTTTACGGATTAAATTTGTTTTTGAAAATGAAACGGAATCAACATTTAGCTTGAATACAATATCCTCTCCTCTTTTCAATTCTATTTTTGAAATTTTGCCGTAAGCAGTGAAATTTTTTTCTTTAAGAATATTGGTCGGAAGAAAATTTTGATTCTTGTAATGTAAATCCGAAAGGATGATCCCCATTAATAAGATTAATAAAGGAACAGAAATTAAATTTAGAATAACCGGAAATTTCAATTTCTTGTAAAAGAAAAACAATATGAATGATATGATGAATAAAATGCCGAAAAGCAAATAGATGAAATTTACGTCAACCTGAAAAAACTTTTGAATCAGAATTCCGAGAATAAACAAAAGCGTAAATTTTATTGCCGGGTATTTTTTCATTTAAACGTTTTTATAATTGCATTTTTAATTTGTGTTATGTCCTTAATATTATTGAATAATTCCTCTGCATATTTGCCGGATGTAATTGTTAATGCAGGATTTAACGTATGTGTTTTAATTGATAAATCTTCAATATTGCCATGATCCGAACAAATTATCAAAGCAGTATTTTTATCTAATTCGGTAATTATCGTATACAAAAAATCATCCAGAATTTTTATCACCGGTTCAATATCGCCGTCGTATCTTCCGTGCCCCAGATAATCGGTTAAATAATATTCGTAAAGTGTAAAAGAATTCTTTTGCACAATTCTTAGTAATCTTCGAGCTGCTGTTTGAGGTTTTATAATTTTTAGCTTATATCCGAGTTTACTGTTCCACCTATCATTAATAATTTCTGCCGTAAGAGCTTTCCCTTTTCTAAGATCAGTTGAAGTATTTAGCCTTATATTATTTAATATGCAGCTTAAAGATGTGACACCCAATCTGGATCTGCCGGATTTTATGTAATCAAAAAATAATTTGGGATAGGCGTTGGCGAATGATACATTTTTGTCTTTATCAATAAAGTACCTGAGGATGCTTTTTTCTTTTAATACAGGGATTAAAGTGGAATAAGGATAAGGTCCGAAATGTTTACCTACAAATTTAGGCGCATTTATGCCGCAGTAAATAGAAGTTTGACCCGTACCGCTTTGAGGAAATCCTTCCACACCAAGTGTTGCATCCGCCGGAAATAAAAAAGTATTATTGTTCTTTAACAACCGGTTTTCCAAGGACGGGATTTGACCGAAGATTCTGGTGAATGTATTAAAACCGAATTTGAAAAACGGATTAAATTGGTAATCGACTTTGCCGATCCCGACGCCGTCTAAAAATATCATTAATACTGAATGCAAATTATCTTGATAATTAAATTTTAATGGAGTTATTTAAAAGATAGTTATAAAATTATTTTGATTCTACTATTACAGTTACCGGACCGTTATTTATTATTTTTACGGACATCATTTCACCGAAAATTCCCGTTTTAACTTTAGACTCCCCGATGTTTTGTTTTACCCTTTTTATAAACTTTTCATAAAGAGGAATTGCTTCATCCGGTTTTGCCGCCTCAATAAAACTTGGACGGTTTCCCTTTCTTGTTTCTCCATAAAGAGTGAATTGAGATATTATTAAAATTTCCCCGTTTATGTCTTTTACCGAAAGATTCATCTTTTGATTTTCATCTTCAAATATTCTAAGATTACAGCATTTATCGGCTACAAAATTTACATCTTCTTCGCTATCGCCGATTTTAATCCCAAGTAATACTACCAATCCGTTTCCAATTTGTTCGGAATAATTCTTTGATTGAATATGAACGCCGCCTTCAGAAACTCTTTGTACAACAGCTCTCAAGATAATTCTCCTGAAATTACTCGATCGATATTCTGATAATCTTTTTTGATACTAATATTAATAAAATTTTCTTCATTCAAAAAATCAAATACTTTTGCCGATTGATCCTGTCCGAGTTCTAAAAATAATTTGCCTCCTTTTTTTAATAATTTTTTCGAACTCCCGGCAATCACTCTGAAAAAATTTAGTCCGTCATTATTATCTGTAAGAGCGGATTGTGGCTCGAATAATCTTAATTCCGGCGCTAATTTTTGATATTCCTCAAAGGAAACATAAGGAGGATTGGAAACAACAATATCAAACGGTTTCCCCTCATAATCTACATCTGTTAAAATGTCGGATAATTTAAATTTAATTTGCTCTTCAACTCCATTCAATACAGCGTTCTCTTTTGCAATAACAAGGGCGCTTTCACTTGAATCGGTTGCCGTAATGGAAGAAAAAGGTAAATTCTTAGCAAGGCTTACTGCAATTATTCCGCTTCCTGTTCCAATATCCAAAATATTTTGCTTATTATTTTTTTCAACCGAATTTATAACGGTTTCAACTAAAATTTCTGTTTCCGGCCTTGGAATCAAAACCGATTTATCCACTTTAAATTCAAATCCGTAAAATTCAACAGAACCTAAAATATACTGTAAAGGCTCATACTTGCTTCGTCTCCGTATAAATTCACGGTATAAATTGGTTTCAGACTCATTTAAAGGACGGTCGAAAGAAAGATAAAGATCCAATCTTTTACAACTCAAAATTTTAGCCAACATTAATTCCGCATTAATACGCGGTGATTCAATACCTTTGTCAGTTAAAAATTCCGTCGAAAGTTTAATCGATTCTAATACAGTAAGCATCTGTTAAATTCAATATATTAATTTTGATTTTAAATTTATGGAATAAGCGGAAAAATTTGAAATTAAAAATTGCAGAGTTTAATCATTTAAAAAATAATATAATAATACACCTAAGTTTATTTCCAAAGCTCCCATTGTAATCCCGCTTATCAAATCAAATTTTCTTGTCTGCGTTAAATAGTAATCGTTCCCGGTATCCTGGTATTGGCTGAATCTATTATCCGCCTTTAGTTTGAAATATGCAGTAGCACTTCCGAGTACAATAATTCCTCCCATCAGAATTTTAAATAGATTTTTTTTAAAGAAACTTTTCCCGTTTGGGATACCCATATAAGTCAGCTTCACAATCTCATCGGGAGAAATATTGTTTGAGTACAATATTTTATCTTTATAATTAGGTTTTTTTAATTCAAGACTATTAAAATATTCAGGTACAATTAAAGGTGTAAATCCTATAAGCGAATCTTTAGCATAAACAGATACATCCTGGGGATCGGTTTGCAGATAAAAGTTTTTGCTAAAATTTAATGTAATAAATTTTGGTTTGCTGCAATCGGCAATATTCAATGAATCGGATATTCTTTTTGCATCCCATAACGAGGAAGATTCTTCTGCAGTAATTAAATAATTTCCTTCAGCAAGTTCGGTCACAACTTTTCCTCTACCGGCAAAATTATTATTTATGAAGATTAAAGAACTGTCTGCATTAGTATTTATAGTAACTTTTGCTTTACAGTCTTGTGGAAATAATGATTCCATAGAAAAGATAATCAGAAACAGAATTAAAAATATTTCTTTATAAAATTTCATAAGCCCTAATAATGCCGTTATCGTATCCAATTAATAATTTATTTTTAATTATTACAGGAGATAACCTGACATGACCTTCCAGTTTATAGCTCTTAACAATCTTACCGTTTGAAACTTTGACAAAATCCAGCCGGCTGTCAAGGTCGGGAACTATTAAATAATTTTTAGTTAATAAGGGAGTAGCATTAATCACTCCGCCGATTTCAGTAGTCCAATTTAGTTTACCGTTAGACTTATTGAGTGAAAATAATTCCCCGCCCATATTAGCTGTAAAAACGTCGTCATTATTCATTACGGGAACAGCCATTATTTCAGAGCCGGTGTTGAATTTCCAGATAATATCCCCTGAACTTAAATTAAATGCGTAAAGAATTCCATCGTCATTTCCGATGTATGCAATATTACCTGAGATAGCCGAACTTCCGTAAAACGGACTTCCGATTTTTTTATTGTACAGTATTTTCCCCTTCTTGGAATCGATAGTAATTATTTCACCTTTATCATTTCCGAAGAAGATTATATTATTAAACATTGATGGAGAACTATGGCATTTAGTTTTAGTATTTGTTTCCCATATTTTTTTGCCGTTATTATCATATCTAAAAACTTTCCCGTCTTCGGTTATAAAAATAACACCGTTGGTTATTTTGATTAATTGGGACAAAATCTTTCCCTCAATTTTAATTTTTCTTTCTGTTTTACCTGAAATAAAATTATAGAAGTAAAGTTCCGAATAATTATCATTGTTTACTATTAGAGGAAAAATTATCAGAGGATAATTTATCACCGGGGAAGAAAATACAGCTCCCTTATTTTTTATTCTCCCAAGATGTTTTCCGGTATTTAGATCCAAACAAGTTACCCAGCCGGAAAGATCGTTTATAAAGACACAAGAATCATAATTAGTAAAACTTGAATTTGTTAATCCTCCGTTTACGTCTGTCTCCCATTTTTCGGTTAATGAATCACCTATTGCTGCCGGGAAATAAAAATCCCTCTGCGGAATTTTACCGAACATATCATAAGGCAGCGGATCATTCTTCACTTCTATTCTTATTACCGAAGGCAAACATCCGCTCAAAATTATTAATGGAAGCAATATGATGGTAATCTTTTTCAAAAGTCCCACCCGAAAAAGAATTGATAAAACAAACCGGACTGAAATCTAGAAAAATTATTTTCAATTTTCTTTCCCACATCGTATCTCAATACAATTGCGCCGAACAAATTTATTCTGATACCTGCGCCGACATCACCCAGAGTACTTAAATAATTTGTATCCCAGGCGCTGCCTGCATCAAAATACAAAGCACCTCGAAGTCCCCCAAATCCCAAATCAATAAATGGAGATTTAATATTTAATTGATCAATTAACGGAAATCTTAATTCAACCGAAGTGAGCCACATTTTTTCGCCTCTTATAGACCAACGCGGCCATCCTCTTAAATCCCAGCTCCCTCCCATAAAGTATCGCCTCGCTTCCTTACCCTGATTATAAAAAAGCGCTGCCCTAACCGCAAGCGCAGAACTGTAGCTGAATCTAAAGTATTGTCTGTAATCTGCTATGATGGAATAATAATCCACATTGCTGTACTTAACATCTCCTGTATAACCAAGCAGGACCCTGGCACGAATCCCGTCAAGCGGTCCTGTTGGCCCCCAAAGAGAATTATCAAAAACATAGGAAAGTGAATTACTTACCAGTAACGATTTTCTTTCCAGAAAACCGGCGTATACCTGTTTGTCCGAATTAATTAAAGAGACATTAGTCTCAAGCCTGGAAAATTTTGAAAAAGGGAAAAACAAAGTAAAAAATCCGCCGAAGCTTCTTTCATAATAATATTCATCCGACTCAGTAATATCGTACCGGTTGCCGCTGAAGTGGAAGACGCCGTAGCCATAATTAGCTCTTTGTCCTAAGTTTATTCTCTCAATCATTACATTAAAACTTTTTAAAATATCGCTCTGAACCTGCGCCGTGTTATAAATAAGGAAGTAATAATTATCGTTGCTTAAAAGATCGCTTAACGATAATACAGCGCCGCCCATAGTTCCGAAAACAGGGTCCGTGGAAATTTGACTTTGTGCATAATCAAGACTGTACTTACGCTTATATTTTACATTTTCTTTTTTCGAACTTTCATTTAACGATATAGGCTGCCATTTACCAAATACCGAATCTGTATTTACAGCTAAAGTAAATGCAGAATCAATTTTTTCTTTATTCAGTTTTAAATCATACAAATTAAAGGAAAAATTCTCAAAACCCGAAAATGATATTTCGTTTGAATCAATGTAAACCGGATTAAAAGCACTCGTAATGAAATTTGTTATTCGTTTTATTTTATGCGTAAACCGTCCTTTAGTAATTTTCATTTCCCATATATTTCTAACACCGCTGTAATCCGAAGTAAATAACAAAGTTTTTCTATCGGGAGAAATAACGGGAGAATAATTATTAAAATTAAAATAAGTAATATATTTTATTTGATGTGTATTAAGATTATACGAAAACAAATTATAATGCTTTTCAAACTTTCCGGCTGTTCTATCGGACGAAAATATTATTTGTTTGTCGTTCAAACCGAAAGCAGGATCGCGGTCATCATAAATATCATTTGTAATTCTTGTTAAATAATCGTTTGCCAGATTTAAAATAAAAATATCGCTGAATCCTTTTTGATCGATAGCTTGGAATACAATTTTTTTACCATCGGGTGAAAACTTCGGAGAAGAAATAGATATTAAAAACGGATTCTGATAATTGCGTATAATTTTATTTTCATTTATCGAAAAGAAATGGATAGCATCTGTGCCGCCGCTTTTTGTAACAAATGCAATAATTCCGCTTTTTGAAATATCTATTGAAGATTGGAATAAATGAAAGGATTCAAGCTCTTCCGACTTTTCACCGCGCAAAACTAATTCAGGTTTCTTTTTTGTCCGGTCGTCTTTATTCAATTCAAGCCTGTATAATGAAGAGTATCCGTCCCGGTTTCCTACAAAGTACAAATAATCTTTTCCGTTAACACTATATGTAACCGGTGAAAAATTAAAACCGAAATTCGTTAATTTGTTTGATGCAAATTCAGGCGGAACATCTTCTTTAATTAATGGGTAATACTTCCTCTTCATGTAAAAAGTCCAGTTGTTATCGATTTCTTCTATCGACTGCCCCAAGGTATAAGCAATTACTTTGTTGAAACTTGAATACATCCAAATATTTTTAAGTATCTGCAGAACTTTTTCCTTACCGTATTCTTTAGCTACAAATTCCAGGAAGCTTTGGCCTTCTTTGTACATTAAAAATGTTCCGCTTATCCGGTAAATATTCTGCAGATTAAAAAAATAATTATTTATTACCGCATCTCTCAAAACCATTTTAGCTTGAGAATCTTCGGTCGTTGAAATATATTCTGCCAGTCCTTCGGTATACCATAACGGCGGATAGTAATCGTCCGGAAGCCTATGGTCTTTATATATCCGGTAAAGCTTGGCAGCCATAAATACATGGGTAAGTTCATGACGGATTACATGGCGAAAATCATGAAGTGAACCGGTATTAGGAATAACAACCCTGCCTTTTATATATTCGAAAAATCCGCCGACGCCTTCAGGCAATAAACCGGGAGTGGTATTTGTCTGTTCGAATTGATTAGATGTATTGTAAAAAATCAGTGGAATTCGATGCGATATGATTAAATTAAATCTTACTTTATACTCTTTGTAAGTTCGCTCGGCAATTGCAGCGCCAATATTGGCAACCTGCCCCATTTCTCCGTAATAATAAACATTGAAATGCTTGGTTCTTAAAACCTTCCAATCGAATTTTTCGTACTGAACTTTATTTCGTCCGAACGAATAATACTGCGCTTTAACACTGCAGCTAAATAGAACAAAAAGTATTAATAAATATTTTGTTTTATTAAGCAAACGTGCGACTTTCCAATTCTACTAATTTAAAATCAATCGCAGTACTTAATATAAAATTGTAAGATTAAGATCAAGATTAAGAACATGAGAAATAGATAATTAAAGGGATATCATTTTGGTACAAACATTTCAAAAGAAAAATAATTTAAAAATTTAATTTTTCAGCTTAATCTTTTTTTCAAGATATTAATATTCTCAATTTCAGTAGGATCAAAACCCCTCAGTACTGCCAAATAATATGATATCCAATCACCTAAATAAATTAAATCCAACAATCTTAATTTAAATTCCTTTTCATCACTTTCAAGACGTATAATTTCCGCTCCGTTTTTTGCAGCAAGTTCGGCAGTAATTTCAAATCTTTTTTTAGTTTGAGGGTGATATTCTTTATCCAGTATAGTAATTATTTTGGTTTGAAACTGTTTTTCCGTAAATGATTCCCAGCCTATTATTTCATTATGGTTTAATTCCGGAATAACATTATGAAATGCATGAAGTTTAGAGTTTTCATTAAATTGACATTTAAGTCTGTAACCGGCAGCAGAAGTAATATCTGCAGCTGAATAAATTGTCGGTATAAAACCGATTAGAGATTCAGCAAGGTTGAAAGCAGAATTATCTTCAGCAGAGAATTCATTTGCTTTAGTTTTCCAGATATTAATAATCTTATTTACAATTTCACTTTGATCGGGAATTAATTTTAATTCTTGCAGCAGCCGGAGCAAAGAAAAAAAGCTTAATCCTAATGCGTATCTTGGCTGAAAGCCGGGCTGGATTTTAATGACCGGGATTTTATTTCCATTTGCAATTATTTCAGCTTTACCGCCGGTCGTGATACAAACAATACTGCAGTTTTTATCTATAGCTTCGTTAAAAACAGAAAGAGTTTCTTCCGTATTACCGGAGTAGGATGAAACAACAACGAGGGTATTTTGGTCCGCAAACGGCGGTAAATAATAATTCCGGTTAACAAAATACAGGAAGTCCATTTCGCTGCGTAAAAAGTTCTGCATTAAATCTGCGCTTATTGCCGAGCCGCCGAGACCGGTTAATACAACTTTATTAAAATTATCCTTTTTTATTTTATTTAGATCAAATTTATTGTTCCACGCATATTCTATTTGTTTGAATGAATTCTTTAATACTTCAAATTGATTTTGCGGATCATATTTCTTAACGTAATCTGTAATTTTCATTTATTCCCTAAATAATATTTCTGGTTCTGGTAATCGAATTATCGACAAAAAACTTTTCTAATTTGTCCGTAATTTCTTTTTCAGTTGAACAAGCTAAGCACTCGCTTGCCAGCTCTTTTGTTTTTTGAAAAGAAATATTCCTTATTATTCTCTTAGCGTAAGGAATCGTCATCGGCGCTAAACTTAATATTGGCAAACCTAGACCTACAAGCAGCGGAATAGCCAAAGTATCTGCAGCCATTTCACCGCAAATACTTATTGTCTTGCCTGCTCTAATTGTTTCGCTTATTACATGGCTTACGGTTCTAACTACCGAAGGATGAAATTCCTGGTAAAGATCCGACACCAAATCATTACCACGATCAACAGCCATTAAATATTGTATTAAATCGTTAGTCCCGATACTTACAAAATCAACTTCTTTTGCTAACTCATAAGCCATCACAGCAGCCGAAGGGACCTCTATCATAATTCCTATTTTTAAATTTTTATCAAAAGATATTTTTTCAGTTTTTAGTTCTTCTTTGCATAAATCAATCAGCTTTAACGATTTTCTAATTTCCGTAATTGTAGAGACCATAGGCAGCATAAAATAGATATTTTTATTTTTACTAGCCTTTAAAATTGATCTTATCTGTATCTTAAATAATTTTTCATTTTCCAGAAGCAGCCTTATCCCGCGGAGTCCCAGGAACGGGTTAGGCTCGGAATAATCTAAAAATTTAAATTTATCTCCCCCGATGTCAAAAGCCCGAATTGTTAACGGCGAGGGATAAATCCTGGAGGAAAGGTTAGTATATATTCTCGTTTGTTCTTCTTCACCGGGGAATTCACCCAATTCTTCTAGAATCTGTTCCGTTCGATAAAGACCGATTCCTTGTGCGCCGTTGGTAATAACAACATCTATTTCTCCGGTAACATCAACATTTGCATAAAGAGAAATCTTTTTGCCGTCCGTTGTTTCAGCCGGCTTATCTTTTAAACCTTCAAGTCCTTTTTGAAGTTCAACCAAATGTTCAATTTTATTTCGGAAAAATTGAATTTGCTCTTCATTAGGACTTACAAGAATATACCCATGAAATCCGTCGACAATTATTGTATCGTTTTCTTTAATTTTCTTCGTTGCATTATGCGTACCGACCACAGCAGGAATATTAAGCGAACGCGATACAATTGCAGCATGGGAAGTTAAACCCCCGTGATCCGTAATAAATCCCTTTACATTACTTCGAGAAAATAAAATAGTATCTGCCGGTGTTAAAAAACTGCTTACTACGATTATATCATTTGTTATACGCGATTGCCATCTTTTCTTCTGCAGGTTCCTTATGATTCTATTTTTTATATCGCCGATATCATTGGCTCTTTCATTCATATAAGATTCATGAGATTGAACCATAAGCAGCTGATATTTTGATATTTCGTCATCAACAATGTACTCAGGCTGTTTCTTTTCTTTTTCAATCCTGGTTTTAATATTGTCGATTAAAATCGGATCATCGAGAATCATTAATTGCGCTTCAAAAATTGCAGCACGAGTACTGTCCATCTTTTCTTTGGCTAATGCAAAGATTTTATTCAGCTCTTTCTTAGATTTATTTAAAGCTTCTTCAAAATTATTTTTTGCTTCTTCAACATCAGTAATCGGTCCGCCGTTTACCTCAAGTACTTCCTTTGTAAAAAGATATGCTTTTGCAATTACAATCCCTGGGGCTGCCGCTATACCGACGATTTTATTTTCTGCTTCGCTAAATATTTGTTTAAAACTTTTCACAATTCGTCGAATCCTCTGCTAAAATAATCTGAAATTTCGGCGGCAGCTTTTTCTTCATCTACGCCGTCGAAAGTTAATAACAATTCGGAGCCCATTTCTGCAGCAAGGGTCATCACTCCGATAATGCTTTTTCCGTTAATATTTAATCCGTCTTTAGAAATAAAAAATTCGCATTTATATTTTGCAGCCATTTTAACAATAGTTGCAGCTGGTCTTGTATGAAGTCCTGCTTTATTAACAATCTTTACTTTCTTTTCAATCATCATTTATTTCTCTTGATTAGTGAATCAGCCAGCCAGCCGAAAATCTCTCTATCTTCCTT
>CAZCFZ010000064.1:11523-21722 GCA_964498065.1 uncultured Ignavibacteriaceae bacterium | reverse complement strand
GGCACAACTAAATCGGAAGGTAAATTTACACAGCCAAGTTTGAAAAAAAACAGTGAAATAATTGTTACATATAATATTCTTTCAGGAATCTGGTTCATAAAGACTACCTTAATAAATTTACTTATACTTAATTTTTCTTTAATGATCAGTAAAAAAGAAACGCGTTGAAGCTTATATTATATAGTCCCAAAATTTTAAAACACTTTAATATTCCTGAATTTTCTTTCAAAGTAATTGACTTATGCTATCGAAAGATAAACAATAGTTAAATGAAATAGAAATGTAGAATTGCAAATAAAAACTTAATTTTATTTCCTTTAAAACAGCTTTTTTCTTATGCAAATCAGATTACGATTTAATTTTAACAAAGCCTCATTTCGGAAATAATACATCAAGTTAAAAGATTTATTAAATGCTAAGTTTTTATTAAAAGATACATATAATGATTAAAAGAGAAGAAGTGCCATTATTTTAAAAGAATCATTTTTTTTGAAGCCTTAAAACTTCCTGCAGTTAATGTATAAAAATAAACACCGCTGCTTAGTTTACCCGATAGATATGCATTTGGGAATGTAACTTGATATGTTCCCGATGACTGTTTAGTATCTACAAGTACTGCAACTTCTCTTCCTAATATATCGTAAACTACTAATTTAACTGGAACGTACCCGCGTGTTTGAACGGGTATCATATAAGTAATTTTTGTATCCGGATTAAACGGATTAGGGTAATTTTGTTCAAGCTGGAAAGACTGCGGTTTTGTTATATCTATAGAATCGATAATTGAAATTTCCCTTAATATTTGATGATTCGGATCGAACGTTAAATAGTTCGGCCTTCCAATTACATCCCAGGAAAATTGCTGATAAAGAGAATTATTGAAAACAGTAACGATGGTATCGTTTAATGCTGTGGAAACTTCAATTTTAATCGGCATTGTAAAATATACCGGATTAATATTTTTCGCTTGGTTTATATCCAATGTAATTCTATATAGGTCATTTCCAATATCCTTAAAGTTCCATTTAGCATTATACTTGGGATAATTTTCTCCGTAAATCCACTCATCAAAAAAATATTTTAGGCTTGATCCGTAAACTTTTTCCGCATCTGCTTCGAAATCCCTTGTAGTGGCTACACCGTATTTTAATTTCGGATCGGCAGCATAAGTTTTAAGGATTTTAAAAAATGTAGAATCCCCTACAATTCCTCTTAACATGTATAAAACAACCGCACCCTTTGCATAAGTTCGATTATAATCGAAAATATTATTTACGGATGAAATATCCTGGACATAAACAGAACCAACTGCCTGTTTAGCTGCATCCATATCCTGCTGAATCATTGAGTTGTAGTAATTTTCACCTTGTGTAGCCTGGAAATAAATTGCTTCGGAATAAGTTGCAAAACCTTCATTCAGCCAGATATCCTGCCAGTCTTTGCATGTAATCATATCTCCGAACCATTGATGAGCAAGCTCATGGGCCTGAATGTCTTCGCCGAAAGCACCCAGCGAGGTCATGGTCTGATGTTCCATTCCTCCGCTCCAGCCGAATTGGGCTTGTCCGTATTTTTCTTTTATAAACGGATATTGCCCGTATCTCTCCGAAAATATTTTTATCATGTTTGCAGTTTTGTCCAGATCGGATTTAACGGAAGCGAAATCTTCGGGATAAATATAATTCACTATCGGCATGGAGTCTGATACTGAATAATGATAATATGTTGTGTAAACAGTATAGTTTGAAATTGCTACGGAAATTAAATACTGTGCTATAGGATATTGATTCTTCCACTTGTATGTGGTTGTACTATCATTGTTTTGAATTACATTCGTTAACAAACCGTTTGATGCAGCCTTTAAGTTACTCGGACATGTAATCCAAACATCGGAAGAGTCGGCTTTATCTGCCGGTGTATCTTTACACGGCCACCAGTCGCTTGCACCGTAAGGCTCGCTTAAAGACCATATTGCCGGTTCGCCGTTATGGCTGCCGAATTCAAAGCTGCCGAAGCCGCTCGATCCCGGCACACCTTCATAATAAACTATTACTGAAAATGATTGACCGGTATTGTATGTCGTATCCAACGTAATATATAACTTCGCATTCGTGTGATTAAATAGAAGCCGTTTGTTTTTGCAGGTTATTGAATCAACTTTTAACACATTTTGCAAATCGAGAAAAAAAGTTTTTAACGATTGGGATTTGCTCAAAGCGTTTACGGTTACCGCTCCTTTTAAATAATTAGGCGAGTAGGTGATATTTAAATTCAACTTATAATATGTAACATCAATTGTCGAATCGCCGGGATACTCAACTTTACTTAACCTTTTATCGTTAAGATATTGTTTTTTTTCGGAGTTTAATAATAATTTCTTGCCTGACTGGCCGAATATAAAGGGCGAGAAAGTTATCATTATCCCGGGCAATAAAAATAAGATAAGTTTATTTGTTTTCAATATTAAAATAAAAATTATTTATTTGGAAAATAATTTATTTGGAAAATAATTTATTTAATATTGATAAACATATCTATGCGTTAATAAAAATACATAGATATAAAACACAAATATTTAATGGATTAAAGTTTTTTTAAATTTTTGGATAATGCGGTAAGGATTTGAAATGACATTTTAGTTAATTTCTTGTATTCTGCAAACCGGACGGAAGTTGCAAAACCGGCAAACTTTATTTTCTCTATCATTTAAAGTTGAAAGGTTAAACTTCCCTGAGGCAATTTCACTTACATATTTTTTTACGGTCTCGCGGCAAATATTAATTAATTCAATGTTGCTTTCCATCAGCTTTTTATCATCCAATTTTGATCTTTGATTAAATAAACCGATTAACTTTTTACCAAAATCCTTGTCGTCAAATTTTAAAGAATATATCTCTGCCCCTTCCGGTTCAAGATCTTTGTTAAGCTGGGCTTTAATCATTTCCTTAGCAGCATACATATAAAGAGGTAATTGAAGTGAAAGACCTTCACTTAAATCGATTAACGAAGGCTTTTTACCGCTTAATTTATAATCGATAACTTTATACCGTCTATTTTGTTCATCCAAGTCAATTCGATCAATCTTTCCTCTTACGCTTATATTATCGACTTTAATTTTTTGAACATTTAATAACTCTTTCTTATTAATATTTATATTTCCAAAACCAAGTTCAAAGAAAGAAGGGACAAAATCCCCGTCGTTTTCTTTCTCATTAATTAAAAATTTATATAAAATGGAATTTTGTCTGTCGCCGTTTATCCCCAGAATTTTTTCTTTTTCATAAAATGTTAACGGAGAATTGAAATGGGCTTCTTCGATAACTTCTTCTGCTGTCTTAAACAATAAACTTTCCGCGTATTTAAAATTACTTTCATCTGCTTTATTTAAAATTATTTTTTCTTGATTTATACTTTTGTAAAATTTATACAAAATTTTGTGAAGCAGACTTCCCATTTCAAGGGCTTCAATATCCTCGGTAGGCTCTTTAGCAGGTTTTAAATTCAACACCCTTTCTGCAAAATATTTGTAAGGACATTTGGCATATGTTTCAAGCTGCGAAATGGAGAACTCTTTCATTTCGAAACCATCCAATTCTTCTTTTCCTTCTTCGGTAAGATGATCTTTGATGAATCCGGTATATTCCGATTCCTCAAAGGGATTGTTTTGTCTAAACTGACTAATATCAATAGATTTTTTTATTTCTCCCATGTCAATTCCATATTCGAGCAAATCCAAGTCACCGGTAATTTCTTTTCCTTTGTTTTTCCCGAGCTCAATTAGCAGCTCTTCTTTTGAGGAAATCATATTTGAATAATCTTTCTCCGTTTTGGTCTTGAAGGAAAATAGATTTGAAAATTCATCCAGGAAATTTGATTCAACCAATTCTTTATTCTCTTCCTGAAACGGGTAAGTCAGGTAAAGCTGCTTTTCCCATGAACACAACGATTGATAAAACTGATATCTTTCTTCTGTTTGATGGATCCGTTCGCTTCTTGCATAAGATCCCGAATAAAATATCTCAGGCGTATATTTAGTAGGCAAGTCGCCGTCACAAAGACCTGAAATAAACAGATAATCGAACTTAAGACCTCTAATTTCATTCAATGTTGTAATTTGTACACCGTAACCGGGCTTTTCCTTGATATTAAACCTCGAAGATGCAACGGCGGTTTTGATATTATTTAAGAAAAACGAAAGAGAAAATTTTTTATTATTCCCGTACTCAAGTTCGAATAATTCAAATATTTCATCAATTAATTCTAAAAATGTAGTGACGGCTTTAATATTCTCTTCAGTTGAGTCTCCTGTATTGTTAATAATATTGTTAGGCAGCTTCAAAGAATATATTAAGTTTGTCAGGTTTGAAGTAAACTCTTTAAATGTCAACGGCTTTGAAAAAGGCAAAAGAGTATTATGAAGTTTTTTTATATTCGCGGCCGCTCTTTCAAATAAAAATTTATCCGATTTTGAAAAATTATTCTCATCATCTTCGGAATCCGAAATTCTATTTATTGCGTCGTGAATGGAATTTATCCAATTGTCGAATCCGGAAATTATTTTCAAACTTACGGAAGTGTTTAAAAGGTTGGAAGTATCGATTTCCGGTATTTTTAAGGATCCCCCGCTTAAAGCTCTAAATATATTTTTATAATAATAATCGTTTTCAACTATTTCCAGAAAATTGATTATTGAAATTACAGGTGATGATAGGTTCAATTGAATACGGTCGGTTAAATTGAAAGGCAAACCGTATACATTAAATATGTCTCTAATTATAGGAGAATATTTTTTAATCAAATTAAATGCGACGCAAATTTTTTGCGGTTCAACATTTTTACCTGCTATTAATTCTTTTACTTCCTTTGCGATTAATTCAATCTCTTTTTCCCTGCTTGATGCGGTTATTTTTATAATAGTATTTTCAAATAAATTTATTTTATCGCTTGCCTTCCGACTAAATAACTTTTCCCTTACCTCCGCTTGAAATTTCTTTTGAACAGCAGGCGAGAGATCTTTTATCGGATTAAATCCTTTTTTAACGAGTCTGTCATAACATTTGTCAAGGTGGGAAAATATCAGAGGATTATAAGCATAATAATCAAACGAAATATATAAACTGACGTTATTTATATCTGCAATGGAATTGATAATCTCTATTTCCGGTAAAGTAAATTCATCAAAACCGTTTATTACAATTAATTTTACATCCGGATAAAGTTCAATAAAGCTTTTTTCAAGAACGGATTTATTTCCTTGAATAAGTTCATTATAAATATCCCCGATCTCCATTACATTTAATTTTTTACATTTCCCCAAATAAATTTCATATATGGATGCAATATCTTCTGCTTTAGCTTTTTCCGATCCGGTTAACGATTCTGCCTCCGTTTTCACATCAAACGGAGATATTCCCTGCTTTTTATATTCGGAAATTACATTTCTTATTCTTTCCAGCGTTCCGTGGGGAATTTCGCTTCTATACATGGAAAAATATTTAAGTCCGGTTTCCTGAAAACTTTGTTTCAATAGAATCGAAGAAGCTGCTTCGCTAAGTACTTTGTTAGGCTTTGAGTTATTTTGAAATAAAAGATTGGATGCAAGTGTCCCTATTGTTTCCAGGTTTATTTTCGATGACGCTTGTTTTGCGGTAAGAGAAATAATTTCTTTTTTAAGCGATCTGATTTTTCTATTTGTCGGAACTACCAGCAAAAATTCATTCAGCATGCCGGATCTTATCTTCTCATCAATTAGGAAATCCAAATTAATTGATTTGGTATTGCATTTAGTTAAAATCATTTCTATTTATTCTTTCCCATCATCAAGTCTCTGTATGACTTTCTAATCTCATTGTATTTGCTAAGCTTTAAAAGTCCGACAATTGTTTTAAATCTTTTTTTAGCATCTACCTTCCCATTAATTACAAGCGTTTCCAGCTCAAGGAATGTTCCAAGTCCTTTTACATCATCCAGATGCACTCTCGTGTTGTCATACATAAATAAATTTCTTTTCTTTTCTACAACTGTTTCAATTAAGAAAAGATCCTTAAAAAATTTTTCAGGATCGCCGGATGAAAAATGCAGTACTTCATAATTAGAAAACCTGTCTTTCTCTTTTTCATTTCTCAGATATTTAATTATGCTTTGTTTGCCGTTTTCAATTCTTAATTTCAGCAATCCGTTTCCTGTTTTGTAATAAATATCTTTTTGATCTAGTGTCTTTATAAATTCAGCTTTAATGTTTTTTAAAATTCTTTTTACATCATTATGCGAGTCTATTTTTACTTTTAATTCTAAATTAACGGGCATTTGGGTCCTCATTTTCGGTAGTTTAATTATGATTTCCGGTTCTTTATAAAGTACTGAAGGATTTAATTTTTTCCGAACTTTTTTTAGATTTTTTGTTATAGAGCTTTTTTGTATATGTGTAAAACTTCTTTACCTTTTCGAGGCTTAACGGAATTAATTCGCCTGGAAAAAAATTCTAACTTAACATGATTTTTTGCATGTTTATAAAAAGCATTAATATCAATATTAAAAGGCGGACCACCTTCCCTGCCGTCAACCGGAAACAAAATAGCAATCAATCTTCCTCCGGGTTTAAGGAAAGAACAAATTTTTGTTATATATTCTTTTCGTCTTTCAGGATTGATTGCACAGTAGGTAGTATACTCATATACAACATCGAATTTTTCAAAAAAATCTTCACCTAAATTAAATATATTATCCGCTGAAAATTTAACTTCAACCATTTCATTTTCAGCTAATTCTTTTGCACGGGAAATTGCATATTTGGAAAAATCAACTGCCGTAACATCAAAACCGGATTTTGCAGCAAACACGGCATCATATCCGTAGCCGCAACCCGTAATCAGCAATTTACAAGGCTGTATGAATTCCTGCTTATTTATTATATCTACCCAGACAGGGTTGGGCTTCTTTAAATCCCATCCTGTTGTTTTGTTAATATACAATTCATCCCAGTAAGTCGGTGTATCTAATATAGAGAACATAAATCACTTGATAATTTATTATCTTGGAATTATCTTAATATAAGTTAATTTATATATTGAAAAAGTTGATGAAATATTTACTTTTAACAACAATATTACTAATTAGTTTTTTAAATGTAAATGCGCAGGGAATCGGTAAATTAGCTCCTCCCAAGCCACCAGAGAAATTTCCTAATAATGCTTTGGGTGTAGATATAATGTTCAGTGAAGGCGGATTCGGATTGGGAGGATTCTATAGGCGCCAGCTTTCCGAAACGGTAACTGCTTTTTCGGATATATCAGTTTCGGAAGCTACGGATCCCAGAGAATTTACATACGTCGACTACTTTGGGAACACTTTTACCGCCGGTAAGATAAATAGAGCATTTTTAATTCCTTTGAATTTCGGTCTTCAGTACAGGTTGTTTGAAGACGTGCTTACTGATAATCTCAGACCATACATTAATTTAGGCGTAGGACCTTCTATTGTTATGACAACGCCCTATGGTCAGAACATAGAATATTTTAGCTCTTTTAAATATGCACATGCAAATTACGCATTAGGCGGTTATGTCGGCTTTGGAGCAAACTTCGGAATAGATAAATCAAACCTAATCGGCATCAATTTACGATATTATATTATCCATCTTTTCAACCAAGGCATTGAAATTCTTCAAGGAAGAAGTGAAAAAAATTTAGGCGGATTTTTTCTTACTGTAAATTTGGGCACAATGTATTGATCACTTCAATTCCTGTATTCAGCGGGTTCAGGCAGGATTCATTTAAATTCCTCGGCCAATTGGAAAAAGAGAAAAATAACAACGTTGCATGGTTTTCTAAAAACAGGACCCGTTACCAAGAAAACATTGTTGACCCCGCAAAATCATTCGTAGCAACAATAAGCCAATTCTTTAGTCACTTAAATCCTGCAATAAGAACCGAACCTAAGTTTAATAAAACTCTCATGCGTATCAATAAAGATATGAGATTTTCAAAAGGCACACCTTACAAAACATTTTTCCTTATTCACTTCGGAAGATTCAAAATGGATAGTGAGTTTTATGTTTATCTTTTTAAAGGAGGCATTCAATACGGTCTCTTCTTAAACAATTCGGCAGGTGATGAATTATACCTAAATAAAAATTTGATAAAATACCGTAAAGAAATTATTAGTATCTGCAAAAAATTCAAGATCAACAACAAATTCACCTTTTATGAACTGCATAAAATTCCCGAGCTTGTAACGCCGGCTTTTAATGCTGCAAAAAATTTTGACGCCTTATTAAGTATGAAATATATTCTTCTCGAAAAAGAAATTTCTTTAAATAAAAAACTAGTATGCTCACCGGACTTTTTAACCGAAGCAATAAAAACATTTTCTAATTTATACCCATTATATTGTTTTACAATTTCTTCAAATCCTTTAAAATTGATCGATGAATTCGAAGAGAGAATGGGTGTTGCGGTTTAATAACTTTCACTTTAAAGACAAAGTGAGTTTATTTTAATATTATGTATTTAAATAGATTATTCGGTCACTTTTCGTTTATTAGCTGTAGTAAATATATTCAATAATCTATAAATTATAACCGGTTATAATTAAATATTTTTTACTATTAATAATATTATTAATAAGAATTATAATGGCACAAGATATAGAGTTCGCGAATAACCTATATTATAATTATCAAACCTATAAGGAATCCTCTTTAAAGAATAGAAGGATCAAACATAAAGACATTGCAGATTTAGTCGAGCGTTTAAATAATAATCAAAAATATGAAGTTGCCATTGCAGGCAATTCAGCTGAAAACCGCTCGATACATTTAATTAAAATTGGAACGGGGAAGACTAAAATATTTTTATGGTCTCAACTTCATGGCGATGAATCCACGGCAACAATGGCAATATTCGATATTTTTAATTTTTTGTCCGCTGATGATTTTCTAAATGACTTTAGAAATAATTTACTCAATAATATTACCCTCTATTTTATGCCGATGGTTAATCCTGACGGTGCGGAAGTTTTTCAAAGACGGAATAAATTTGATATAGATATTAACAGGGATGCAGTCTCCCAACAGACTCCCGAAGGGAAAGTATTAAGAGAAACATTTGAGAATTTAAAAGCAGATTTCGGATTCAACCTGCATGATCAAAATTTACATTACAGCGCCGGACACAGTTTTAAATCAGCAGCGTTGTCTTTTCTTGCACCGGCGCATAATTACGATAAAACAATCGATATCGTGCGTTCAAATGCAATGAAAGTAATCGGACAAATGTACCGGGCTCTTTCATCTTTCATTCCGGGCCACATCGCCAAATATTCCGACGATTTCGAACCACGTGCTTTTGGAGATAATTTTCAAAAATGGGGAACGAGTACGATCCTTATTGAGTCGGGCGGCTGGAAAGATGATACGGAGAAACAATTTATAAGAAAATTAAATTTTATCGCACTTCTATGCGCATTTAAAAGTATATCCGAAAAAAGTTTTAATAATGAATCTCTGAATACTTACGACAAAATACCGTTTAACGAAGAAGATTTGATGGATTTGATAATCAGGAGAGTTAAATACATCAAAAACGGATTGGAATATTCTTTCGATTTGGGAATAAACCGTACCGAAGTTAATATAAATCATTCTAAAGATTTTTATTATAAATCTGCAGTTGAAGATTTAGGCGATCTATCGGTGTTTTTCGGTTATGAAGATTATGATTTTGAAGGCATGGAGATTTTACCCGGGAAAACCTGCCCATCCCAATTCAGTTCGATTGAAGAAATAAAAAAGCTTAATTTAAATAATCTTTACAACGAAGGTTATACAAATGTAATGTTAAATTCCCCGAACTTTAATGATGAATATTGTCCTCTGGCAATTAACATTATTAAGGATCAAAATTATAAGTTGGAAAATGATATTAAAACCGGGGTAGTACCTAATTTTGTTCTTAAGAAAAATAAAGTCGTAAGATACGTTATTATAAATGGTTTTATTTATGATGTGTTAAATTCCGTGGGAGAAATTAAGAACGGACTAATTCTGCAATAAAAAATAAATCCGGTTAAAACACATTTATTGCAATAGATATAATGTTTTGCTCAATGAAATGATAATAATAATTTTAAATAATAAGGATTATTTAAGTTAAAATCTCAATAAGCAACTTTAGTAGTATCCTAATTAACCAGAATTATTA
>CAZCFZ010000064.1:0-11423 GCA_964498065.1 uncultured Ignavibacteriaceae bacterium | reverse complement strand
TTAAATATAAGATTAACCCAATATTTAGGATGAAAGAAGGTGTGAAATGTTTAAAATAAAAAATATTTTATTGCCGACGGATTTCAGCAACTTATCTTTAACTGCAGCTTCTTATGCAATCGAGTTAGCCTCACAATACGGAGCTAAAATTCATTTACTACATGTTATAGAAAAAAAGCCGCCGATTTTGGCAATTCGTGCAATTGATATTTCCGAAGAAAAAATAATGAAATCGATAGAAGATGCTGCTAAAGAATCATTGAAAAAAGCGCTGGACAAAATAAATAATCAAAATACTGTAGAAATAAAGTCTATTCTGTTAAAAGGTAATGATTACGAGGAAATTGTAAATTATTCGCAGCAGCAAAATATTGATGTAATAGTTATCGCAACTCACGGAAGGACAGGACTTCTGCACACTCTTGTAGGCAGTGTTGCTGAAAAAGTAATTCGCTACGCAAAATGCCCGGTATTGGTAATTACACCTACTGAAAAAGATAAATAATCAAGACATTCATATCTTGATTGTAGGGCATTTATTTCATAAATTAATAGTTCGAATTTTCGAAAAGGAAGGTTGAACGATGGCACGAGTTAAGAATGTTGAGGTTTTTTGCCCGATATGCAATACAGTAAAAAAGATGGAATTAACAGGACAAGTACTGGGCGAAGGAAATGAAAATAAATACTGGGCTAAATGCAAAAAATGCAAGCAGACTATGATAATCAACATTGAAGAAGATGTAAAAGAAAACAAGGTATCTTTAGAAGGAATTGAAAACGAAGACTGTACCGTATATGCGCCGACAAAATCGTTTGAAATCGGAGAATCTATTTATCATAAAAACTGGGATGATTTCGGAAAGGTAGTTTCAAAGGAAGTCTTATCAAACGGTCAAAGTTCAATTGCGGTTGAGTTTCAAAAATCCGGTTTAAAAAAACTAATTGAATCATTAACAATATAAAAACCAAAAAGTGAGGTGAAATAATTTGGTAGGTATTACCGTAGGCGAAAACGAATCAATTGATAAAGCTCTTAGAAGATTTAAAAAGAAATATGAAAGATCCGGCATTCTAAAAGAATATAAGAAAAGAACCTTTTTTGTGAAACCTTCTATAAAAAAACGTATGGAAAAGTTAAAAGCTGCCAGACGTGCACATCGTATTGATTATATGGAGTAAGTTTTGCCCCCTTTTAAGGGGGCTTTTTTATTTCAAAGCGACTCTCGGTTCCAGTACATTTGATTCTTTTTTAGTCAAATAATGCTTATCGAAATGCTTAACAATATTATCGAAAGCCTCATCCACAGAATTGCAAAATGTAAAATTATTCAGGTCCGATCTGTTTATAACTCCATTTTCAATTAAACCGTCGAAATTAATTATGTTTTTCCAATACTTCTCATCATAAACTACCAACAACAGCTTCTTCTTTATTTTGCCTGTCTGTACCAATGTTAAAATTTCGAAAAATTCATCCATTGTGCCGAATCCGCCCGGAAATACTATCAAACACTTAGCCAAATATGCAAACCAGAATTTTCTCATAAAGAAATAATGAAACTCGAAGCTTAACTCGGGGGAAACATATTTATTCACAAACTGTTCGAACGGTATACTAATATTCAATCCTATTGAATACCCGCCGGCTTTATGCGCGCCTCTGTTTGCAGCTTCCATTATGCCCGGGCCGCCGCCCGTACAAATAATAAATCTATTTGCAAAAGTTTCCAAACTCATTGACCATTCCGTAAGTCTTCTAGAAAGCTCCACCGCATCTTCATAATACTTGGACATGCGGACCATGTGCTGTGCCTTGCGTAATTCCTCTGCAAGCTTCGGTGTAGATTTCGGATTAATTGTCTTAAATTTATTTAATGCTGCAAGAGATTCTTTCCTGGATTTTAATCTTGCCGATCCGAAGAAAACTATGGTATCTATTATTTTATGTTTTTTAAATTCCTTTTGCGGTTCAAGAAATTCCGAGAGGATTCTTAATATTCGGGCATCGGAAGAATTCAGAAATTCCAAATCCTCATAAGCTTTTAGGACAGTTCTTTTTTTAGCCATTTGCATTCCAGATAAATTTTACAATAAACTAGTAATCAGCAGCGTTCAAATGGTATATTGATAGCCTTTTTTTTCAATATTAAAATTTTATATTTGAAATGTTTTGTTTTAAAATTTCTATAATTGATTTAATTTTCGAAAACTGCTTTTCATTTGTTTTAAAAATAAGCAACTTAAAATAGATTACAAACTTTTTTACTTCATAAATACTCCCGGCATATGGCAAAAAAAATATTATTGATATTTTTACTGTTATTTATTCAAATCTCAGCTTCTACCAAAGATGATATTAAGGAAAAGATTACCGAAATACTTAATAAGTTACCTTCAACTACTAAAACTGCAATCTTAATTTATGATCCTTTAACCCAGGATACGGTATTCCAAAAAAATCATACTTTATCCATGGTTCCTGCATCCAACACAAAACTTTTTACAACTGCAACAGCCCTTTCTATTATGGGCGGTAATTATCCACTGGCCACAAAAATTTTATGCGACGACAAGGACATTAAAGACGGAGTTATTCAAGGTAATCTATATATTAAAGGATTCGGGAATTCGGTTTTCACTACTGACGACCTTATCGAAATGGTAAAAACTTTAAAAAAAATGGGGATTAAAAAAATTACCGGATATATTGTCGGCGATGATTATTATTTTGATGAATTATATACACGCGCCGACTGGATAAATGATGAAGCACCTAACATCAAGCTCCCTCCTATTTCCGCTCTGGTTATTAATAGGAACGGAATAATCGTACATAGAACAATTAGATACCGGCGAAGAGGACATTTAAGAAGAAGAGTTGTTGCATATAGAAAATACATAAACAATCCTCCTTTATATATTGCTAAACTTTTGAGAGAAAAATTGATAAAGGGCGGAATTAAAGTTTTAAAAGGAGCTAAGAAAGGCAAAACACCTCCCGGCGCCGGTGTACTTACCGAATCTAAAATCCTATTAAAGGATTTGGTTCAAAAAATTAATAAACACAGCGATAATTTTTTAGCGGAATGTTTATTTAAAACAATAGGTGCGGTTGCAACAGGTAAGCAAGGAAATTCTTTTTACTCAACCCAGACTATATTAAAATTTCTTAAAGATAACGGGATCTATGCAAACGGCACTGCAGTTGTTGACGGATCAGGCATTTCGAGATATGATTTGGTTACTGTTGGAGCTATAGTAGGATTGCTGCAGAAGATGTATTTCGATAATAAAAACTTTAAGGATTTTTACAACTCTCTTAGTATAGCCGGGGTCGACGGTACTTTAAGAGACCGGATGATAGGAAGTTCTGCCGAAAATGACTTTCACGGTAAAACCGGAACTCTAAACGGCGTTTCTTCATTATCGGGTTATTTGAAAACTGCTAAGGGGGAAGAATTGATCGTGAGTATAATCTTCGACTATAAAAACGGCTGGACTGATACGTATCGCGAAGCAGAAAACAAGATAGTCGAAATACTCACAAACTGGTAATTAAAGACCTCGAATTGTCATACAATTCGAGGCCTTGAAATTAAATCCGATATTTTACTTGGTTTTTTGTTGTGTACCTTGTTGACCCTGGCTTGGAGTATTTGTAGGATTCTGCTGGGGTAAACTGGGTGTCTGCGGTATTTGCTGATTGGAAGACTGCTGAATAATAGTTTCTTTCTGGCCAGCGGCAGACTGTCCGGGCAGAAAGAATAAATTAATTACAATAGCTAAAACAGCAAGACTTCCGCCTAACCACCATGTAGCTTTACTTAAAAAATCAGCAGTTCGTCTTGATCCGAACATAGTGCTCATACCGCCTCCGGCGCCGCCGAAAGTTCCTGATAAACCTTCTCCTTTACTTGCCTGCATCAATACAACAATCATCAATACTACCGAAATAACAGCTGAAAGACCAACTAATAATGAATACATATCGTTCTCCTTAATATGGTAGCGGGGGAGGGATTCGAACCCCCGACACGTGGATTATGATTCCACTGCTCTAACCAACTGAGCTACCCCGCCTCATTTTAATTTTAGCTTGTAAATATAGAAACATTTGAATTGAATTTCAAAAGTATTTACCTCACAAGATTAGAATAAAAGAAACAAATCAATGTTTTTAGTCCTTTGCCCCAGCCTACATACCTTTTTGTTAGCATTGTAGCAAGAAACCTGCCAGTTCGTTAATTAATTTTACCTTAACGATTTTGTTCGTCGAAGTCCGGTGTGACGAAGACTAATTAAAGATTTTCTGATCCCTTTCGATTATGAAATGTGTCTAACACAAGCGGATCAAATTAAATCTTTCATAAAAACCACATAGGAGGTGAATTAATAATGACAATTAGTTCAATTGGATCTGTGGGAAGTACATTTTCTGTTTCAAGTACTGCTCATAAGGCAGCAACAGCTTCGACAGCGAAGTCCAATCCTAATGGAGATGTTGCTACAATTTCTGAAGCTGCAAAAGAACTTGCTGCAAAGCTGAACGGAACATCTTCTCAAGAGGAAGCAGCCGAATCGGCCGCTGCACAGCTTAAAGAACAGGCAGCCGGTCTTTCTTAACACAAGGGGATTTTTAATTAAGAAGAAAGGAAAGTCCGCAAGATTTTCCTTCTCTTCCTTTTTAAGTTTTCTGCTTGTCCCCTTTCCCCGAAGTAAATGGTACTAATAGCTTTAATTTTTATAATATTCTTTAATTATTAAGATTAGTATAACAAATCCATACTTAATCTTATAAATTGAAAAACTTGAAATATTAAAGAATTATTTACTTTGAAAGTCCTGTATTTTCCAATGTTTTCCATAAGTAATCAAGTAATTCCTTAATTCCTATTCCGGAAACAGATGAGAATACAAGCAGCGGCGAATCGGCTTTATTAATCTTCTTTTTACTAAACTTTTTTAATTTCTGTTCTTCTACCAGGTCGGCTTTGGATAATGAGACTATTTTTTTCTTTTTTGAAAGTTCTTTGCTGTAACTGCTTAATTCATTTAAAAGCAAATTATAATCTCTCTGGTAATCATCCGATGTAATATCAATAAGGAATAATAATATTTTAGTCCTTTCGATATGCCTCAAGAATTTAAGTCCCAATCCTTTGCCTTCATGTGCGCCTTCAATTATTCCCGGAATATCTGCAACAGTAAAGCTTTGATAATCTTTATATTGAACCATTCCGAGATTAGGTTCAAGTGTTGTGAATGGATAATCCGCAATTTTAGGTTTTGCAGCTGAAATTTTTGAGATAAGGGTGGATTTACCGGAATTCGGAAATCCTACCAGGCCTACATCGGCAATCAGCTTAAGTTCCAAAATTATTTTTTTTTCTTCACCGCTTTTACCCGGTTCCGCAAACCTAGGTGCTTGATTTGTGGGTGTAGCGAAATTGCTGTTCCCTTTACCTCCCTTTCCTCCTTTTGCAATAATTATTTTTTTGCAATCTGTATCAAGGTCAAATAAAATTTTAGAGGTTTGCGGATTTTTTATTATTGTCCCGACAGGCACATTAATAATAACATCCTCACCATTTTTACCATCTTTTAAAGAACTTCCGCCGGGCTTTCCGTCTTGAGCTTTATACTTCTTTTTGTATTTGAAATCTAATAATGTATATAAATTATGATGAGCTTCTAATATAATATCTCCACCTTTTCCGCCGTTGCCTCCCGATGGACCGCCTTTGGGTACGTATTTTTCCCTTCTAAAAGTTACTGCACCGCTTCCTCCATTGCCTGCTTTAACTTCGATTTCTGTAAAATCGATGAACATCCTAATCCTGACTAAAATAATTTGAGACTGAGTTCGTCAAGATAATGGCGTCTCTGGAATAAGGATTCACGCGATAAGTTAAAAAGACGCTTTTTAGTATTTCTGTCGCTTCTTCATAACTGCTGCATTCGGTTAATCTTTCCATTGTATTAGCAAAGTCTTCCCTGTCGTCATTAAATACCGAAGCAACAACTTTTTCAATTTCTTTATCGCTTATATATTCAAAAAAATCTTTTTCCCTTTTTTTGACATGTTTTATCGGGATTTTTCGCGGGTTCTCGTCTTCCGAAATTTTCTCTGTATCAATTTCTAAATTATCTTCTCCCTGTTTTTCAGATACTTCATTCAAAATTTCATCAAAACTTTTTTCATCTAATATTTCCTCATTAAAACTATTACCGGTAGAAGGAAGGTTTCCATCAATTTCCTTATCATGCTTTTCTTCAACAATATTTTCCTCATCAATTGAATCACTAAAATCCTTTAAAAGATCGCGTGTTTCATCATCAAAATCATCCATGTCTTCCAAATCTTCTTTCTTGGATGAATTCGATTCGGGTTCCTGTTTTTCTGCCTCAATATCTTCCAAACTTTCAGATTTTGATCCAAGCTCTTTTTCATACATATCTAGAAGATCTTCATCAATTTCAAATGTTGTTTCTTCATTGTCATCCGGCAATTCAACTTTTTGATCACTTTCCAGGTCGGCCATATCTTTAATATTTTCAGCAGGTGATTCATCATCGTGCAATTCTTCAGAGCCAATTTCCACTGATTCTTCCGGCTCTATTTCATTTTCCAATCCTGTTTCCTCTTGAAGTTCAGATTGGGGTTCTTCATCAGGATTCACATATACTTCAGTTTCCTCTTCAAGTTCCTGTTGAGGTTCTTCATCAGTATTTAGTTCCATTTCAGTTTCCTCAAGTGCCGGTGTTCCTTCCAATTCTACTGTTTCTTCTTCGAATAAGTTTGGCGCTCCTTCCTCAGGAATAAAAGAAAATAAAGCTTTACTTATATCGGCAATATCAATTCTTTGCTTAACGTCTGCCGGAAATTTTCGTCTAAGTTTAAAAAGGTAATCTAATTGATTTTTTTCTTTAAGATAATATTCCAAGGTGTTGGGTGAGATCCTGGTTTTATGCCCGGAGCCAAGGTTAGAAAATTCAGCTATCGAAACCAGGGCATTTTCAATAAGCTTTTGAGCTTGTGAATTAAAAAGTTCTTTATCTATTTTATTTAGAATCAGCTCAAATTCCGTTAAGCTTAAAACAACTATTTTTCTTTTTTGAAGATATGAATTAAATATATTTTTTATATAATCATAATAGTAAACGTAATTTAAAATCAAGTTTATTTCATCTGTTGACTTACTGCTGTCTTCGTTAAAAACAATTTTAGTTAACGCCCAGTTCGGTCTTATCAGATAATTAATATTAAATGAAACCGCCTGAATAACAAGTTTCTTAATATCTTCATATGAAATCTTTTTATTTTTCTTAACTTCCTGTGCAATTAAGCTAAAATATTTGGCAACTTCGGGTCCCGAATAATCAAATACTGATTGCTGTAATAATTTCTTTCTGTCTTCATTTATTAAATAATCCAATTCGGCGGAAATATACTTTAGAACTGCCGGATGTATTCCGCTGTTCAATATTTTATCGAATGTAATAAATGAGCCCAAACTTTTAATCTTGTTAAGATTAAAATCAGATATAAATTTAATTTCCTTTTCAAACATAAATCAATTAACTCCAAATTAATAATTTAATTTATGCGGTAATTTTCGCCCTTATTGAAAGTTCATCCTTTCAAAAAACCAAATTACAATATATCTATAAAACAAGATCATTGGAAATCTTAACCGAAAAATTAAATTATGAGGTTTTTCAATTGAAAAGATAAAAAAATCCCGATTAAAATAAACCGGGATTTTTTTAGCAGTTAATATTTTCAGAAAAAAGTTACTCTACCTCAACATTTGAAGATTTTAGTTTGGCAGAAAAATATTCACGGTTCATTCTTGCAATATTTGTAACCGAAATACCTTTCGGGCATTCCGCTTCGCATGCATATGTATTTGAACAGCTGCCGAATCCAAGTTCGTCCATCTTAGCTACCATGGCTTCAACACGTTCCTGCCTTTCAGGCTGACCTTGAGGAAGCAGTGCAAAATGAGAAACTTTTGCAGAAACAAAAAGCATAGCGGAAGCATTTTTACACGCTGCTACACAGGCACCGCATCCGATACAAGCCGCCGAGTCAAACGCCTGGGAAGCAATTTCTTTTGTAATTGGTATCGCGTTAGCATCAGGAACACCGCCGGTATTTACTGATATAAATCCTCCGGCTTGAATAATTTTATCAAAAGCAGAACGGTCGACAGCAAGATCTTTAATAATTGGAAAAGATTTTGCTCTAAAAGGTTCGACATAAATTGTCTGCCCGTCTTTAAAGTTCCTCATGTGAAGCTGGCAGGTGGCAATTTTTCTTAGCGGCCCGTGCGGCTCACCGTTTATAACCATACCGCAAGTTCCGCAAATTCCTTCCCTGCAATCGCTTTCAAATACTATCGGTTCCTTATTATTTTTCTCAAGATCATTATTTATTTCATCAAGCATTTCAAGAAAAGAGGCATCAGGTGAAACTGATACTTTATAATCAACAAAAGCACCAACTGCTTTAGGACCTGTCTGGCGCCAGATTTTCAATTTTAAATTCAAATTGTTCCCGCTCATTATTTATAACTCCTCTGGGATAATTTTACATATTCAAACTCTAAATCTTCTTTATGTAGATTCCATTTTCCGACATTTTCAAATTCCCAAGCAGCAACATATCTGAAATTCTCATCGTCACGTTTAGCTTCACCTTCTTCTGTTTGGTATTCTTCTCTAAAATGTCCGCCGCACGATTCATTTCTATGAAGCGCATCAGAAGCCATTAATTCACTTAATTCAAGATAATCGGCTACTCTTCCGGCTCTTTCCAATGTTTGATTAAGATCATTAGCGGAACCTACAACATTTACATTTTTCCAGAAGTCTTCTCTAAGTTCTTTAATTTCCGAAATAGCTTCTTTTAATCCTTTTTCATTTCTTGCCATTCCGACTTTATTCCACATAATTCTGCCGAGTTTTTTATGTATCTCATCGACTGTTTTTTCGCCTTTTATGGAAAGAAGACGTTCTACCAATTCTTTAACACCATTTTCTTCTTTTTTGAATTCTTCGTGATCGGTTGTAACTGCAGCAAATTTATTTCTTGCAAGATAATTTCCAAGAGTATAAGGAATCACAAAGTAGCCGTCGGCAAGGCCCTGCATTAAAGCGCTAGCTCCGAGTCTATTTGCACCGTGATCGGAAAAATTAGCTTCACCTAATACAAAAAGTCCAGGTATAGAACTCATTAAATTGTAATCTACCCACAATCCCCCCATTGTATAATGCGGAGCCGGATAAATTTTCATCGGTACTTCATACGGATTTTCGCCTGTGATGGTTTCATAAATCTCAAAGAGGTTTCCATATTTTTCTTCTATTGCTTTTTTTCCCAATCGATTTATCGCATCTGCAAAATCAAGATAGACTGCTTCCCCGCCCTGGATACCTCTTCCTTCATCGCAAACTTCTTTTGCACTTCTTGAAGCAATATCTCTAGGCGTTAAATTTCCGAATGACGGATATTTTCTCTCAAGATAATAGTCCCTTTCTTCTTCCGGAATTTCTTTAGCTTTTCTGGTATCTCCTTTTTTCTTAGATACCCAGACTCTTCCATCGTTTCTTAAGCTTTCGCTCATTAATGTAAGCTTAGATTGATTCTCTCCATGCACCGGAAGACATGTCGGATGAATTTGAGTATAGCATGGATTAGCAAAATAAGCGCCCCGCTTGTGAGCTCTCCAAATTGCGGTAGCATTGCTGTTCATTGCATTTGTGGAAAGAAAAAATACATTTGAATAACCGCCTGTGGCAAGTACTACAGCATGACCGGCATATTTTTCAATTTCACCTGTTAATAAATTCCGAACAACAATTCCTCTAGCTTGTCCGTCAACCACAACAAGGTCGAGCAATTCTCGCCGAGAATACATTTGAATTGCACCTTTACCTATTTGCCTGCTTAAAGCGCTGTAAGCGCCTAACAAAAGCTGCTGGCCTGTTTGGCCTCTTGCATAAAATGTTCTAGAAACTTGAGCTCCGCCGAAAGAACGGTTGTCAAGTAATCCGCCGTACTCTCTAGCAAACGGAACTCCCTGCGCAACACATTGATCAATTATATTGTTACTTACTTCGGCAAGACGGTAAACATTAGCTTCGCGGGCACGGAAGTCGCCTCCTTTTACGGTATCATAAAAAAGCCTAAATATCGAGTCATTATCATTAGGATAATTTTTAGCAGCATTTATTCCTCCCTGTGCAGCAATACTATGCGCACGCCGCGGTGAATCATGAAAGGAAAATGATTTTACATTATAGCCTAATTCTGCCAAAGAAGCTGCTGCCGATGCGCCTGCAAGTCCGGTGCCCACTACAATAATATCGTATTTTCTTTTGTTCGCCGGGTTAACTAATTTCAAGTTAAACTTATAGTTTGTCCATTTACTCTCTATCGGACCTTCCGGAATTTTAGAATCTAGTTTTTCCATTTATCCTCTCCCATGAAAATATAAAAAGTATATTGGCAGTGAAGCAAAACCGGCTGCCATTATTATAGAGTAAACAGTACCTACTAATTGTATTAGGCTAAAATATTTTTTATGGTTCCATCCGAATGTTTGGAACGCACTTTGAAATCCGTGATTCAAATGAAAGCCCAAAAGCACCATTGCAATAATATAAAACCAAGAATATACCGCATTTGCAAACAGACCTGTTACAATAGAATACAACTCTTCGCTGCTTCCGCCGAAGTTATTCGGATACCATATTGTCTGTAAATGAATTACTAGGAAAATAAAAATTATACTTCCAGACCAGATCATAGTTCTTGAAAAGATATCCGAATTTTTTGACTTTGCATTTACAGCATAATCTTTAGATTTGGCTACTTTATTTGAATACCACAACCTTACTCCATTAATTATGTGCAAAATAAAAACTGCAGCTAATATTACTTCAATTACTCTTACTATTGGTTTAAATGTTTCCAGAGTTCCGGCATAACTCATAAATGCTTTTTCGCCCCAGAATAAAGTAAGGTTACCTATTAAGTGTAAGATTATAAAAAGAATCAGTAAAACGCCTGTAACAGCCATAAATATTTTTTTACCGATTGATGAATTGAAGAATTTCCAAAACCAACCCATTAATTTTCTCCTTTAGAAAACTGTTTTAGAGAAACACCAATCCTTGAAGTGTAATTATAATTAACCTTGTTGGAATTTAATAATCCCCTTCTATTCTGTTCGGTATGTTTTATATAGACAAGCTTCAAAGGTCGGAAACCTAAGATAAAGAATTCAACAATATTTTTGCGTGAAACTTATTAAATAAAGTTTATAAAATCAATTTAAAGTGATTTAAAATTCTTTACTTGTAATAACTCCATAGAAATGACATAGATTCGACTCAATAGAAATGTCAGTAAA
>CAZCFZ010000063.1:0-21870 GCA_964498065.1 uncultured Ignavibacteriaceae bacterium | reverse complement strand
ACCCTCAGGGCCACAACCTGATACTCTAACCAACTGAGCTACGCCCACCATGTATAATTAAAAATTAACAATTTTCAATGAATAATTAAAACATTGATCAGAAATTTAGAAATCAATAATAAGAAATAATTGAGTAATATAAATTTTTAATTATCTCGTACGCCCGAGTGGAATCGAACCACTAACCTACAGCTTAGAAGGCTGTTGCTCTATCCAATTGAGCTACGGGCGCAAATTAGTTTAAATTGAATTTATAACAAATTTTATAAGAACATTTTTTCAAGTCGGGGCGGCAGGATTCGAACCTGCGACCTCCTGCTCCCAAAGCAGGCGCGATGAACCGGGCTACGCTACGCCCCGATTTCCAATTCTAAATTTTTGCCTAACTATTTTAAAATAGAATATTAAATATATATTATAGCGCTCAAAAAAACAAAGAAACGAATCTCTAATTTTTATAAATTTAGAATACAATTTTCAAAAAAATAACCATTTCTATTTCATTTTTATGTATGCTAATTCTTTTTTAAATTAACAAATAAGAAAAATTTAAATCATCAATTATTTAATGTCATTTCCCTTTTATATCTCAAAAAAATATACTTTCTCTAAAAAAGATTCCGGGTTCATTACCTTTATTTCCACAATATCAATTATAGGGATATCTTTGGGTGTTGCTACTTTAATAATCGCTTTAAGTATTCTTAACGGATTTTCTAGAACTATCATAAATAAAATAACAAATTTTGATTCGCATATTCAAATAACATCCTACACAGGAACATTACCCGATTATCATGAAGTTCTTCCAAAATTACAAAAAAAGATAGCACCTTACGGAGAATCAATAAATCCGTTCGTTTCTGAGCTGGCTATAATCAGCAGTAAGTTAATTAAAGACGGTGTTAACATAAAAGGCATAAGACCGGAAGACAATTGGAAAGGGGTGAAAGGAGATATTATCCAAGGGAGTTTCGATCTTAATAATGATTCAAGTTTACCATCAATAATTATCGGAAAGAAACTTGCAGATAAGCTCCTGGTTAAAGTCGGAGACAAAGTTACTATATTTGCGCTTAATAAAAATCAAATTCCCTCCCCTGCTAATTTACCGAACATAGAGCAATTTAGAATAACAGGTATTTTTGAAAGCGGAATGGCAGCCTATGACGATTTAATTGCCTATATAAACATCAAAACTGCTCAGAAATTATTTAATATCGGAAATGATATAACAGGATACGATATCCGGCTGAATAATATTTCCAAAATTGACAGTTTAACAATTTATTTAACGAATAATTTAAGCTATCCATACGCAACGAGATCCATTTATCAAATACACCGTAACATTTTTACGTGGATAGAATTACAAAAAAAGCCTATACCTATAATTCTAGGTTTAATAATAATTGTTGCTGTATTTAATATTATCGGGACTTTGTTAATGGTTGTATTAGAAAAGACTAATGAAATTGGAGTTTTAAAAAGTTTAGGAGCCGATAAAAAACAGATAATTTCAATTTTTATTTACCAGGGTATTTATCTTGCCTTAACCGGAATTATAATTGGAAATTTAATTGCTTTTGTTTTAACTGAATTACAGTTCAGATACAAAATTATCTCTATTCCTTCATCCGTATATTTTATGTCGACAGTTCCAATATATCTTACACCCGGTATTTTTATTATTGTGTCAGTTTTAACATTTATATTGTGCATTGCAGCCTCTTTCATTCCAAGTTATGTTGCGTCTAAAATTCAACCGGTATCCACATTGCGGTTTAGTTAATGAAATTCGAATCTTTCATATCGAAACGTTACTTAATATCTAAACACAAGATAAATTTCATAACCATAATTTCTCTTATATCTATCACAGGCATTACTATCGGTGTTGCTGCTTTAATTGTAGTCCTTTCCGTATTTAACGGATTCGGAAGCTTAGTCACTTCCTTTTTAATGAATTTTGATCCGGATGTAAGGGTAGAAATAATTTCTCAGGAAGGTTTTAATAAACAAGCCGAATTGGATTCTGTTCTTAAAAACACTTCTGAAATTCAAAAGTTTGCTCCATATGTAAGCGGAAAAGTTATAGTTTACAAATCAGGCAACTATCAAGTAATAAATTTAAAAGGCATACAAGAAAAAACAGGTAACGATATTTACGGAATTGATAAAAGTATTATATTCGGTAAATTTAATATTAAATCTCAAGACGGGATTCCTAGAGCAATACTAGGTTTAACTTTGGCTGACCGCTTGAACTTATTAATAGGTGATACCGTGACCATTGTATCTCCTATCGGAATTGAGCAGGCAATTACACAGTTATCATTACCCAGAACTCAAAAATTTGTTATTAGCGGAATTTACAGTTCGGAAAATAACGAATATGATGAATCTTATATTTTTACAAATTTAAAGACTGCTCAAAACTTATTAGGATATTACAACAAGATTCAAGGTTATGATATAAGACTGGAAAACACAAATCAGTCATTTGATGTTAAAGCCGAACTTGTGAAAAGATTGAATCCTAAATTATTCAGCGTTAATACGTGGTATGATTTTCATAAAGAGTTGTACACGGTAATGAAAATTGAAAGATGGTCTGCCTATATAATATTATGTCTAATAGTTGCTGTGGCAACATTTAACATACTTGGATCACTTTCGATGTCTGTAATAGAAAAGAAGCGTGATATTGGAATACTTCGGTCTATGGGTGCAAGTGAAAAATCTATTACAAGAATATTTATGTATGAAGGTTTATTAGTCGGAATTATAGGAACTTTAGCAGGTTTACTTATAGGATATTTTATCTGCTATCTTCAATTACATTATAAAATTTATCCTTTAGATCCGACACAATATAAAATTGATGCGCTGCCGCTGCAAATTAGAATTTCCGATTTCTTTTTTGTCTCCGGAGCTTCTATGCTTTTAACATTTTTAGCGTCACTTTTCCCGGCGAAAAAGGCAGCTAAAGTAAATCCGCTTGAAGCAATAAAATGGGAATAGATATTATTTAATAAATATTATAAAATTTAATGAACAACTCAATTATACTAAAGGCTGATAATCTTGTTAAGACATATCAGAATAATAAAAAAATAAAACTGGAAGTTTTAAAATCAATTTCCCTGGAAATTGAAAAAAACAAAATATCCGTAATTATTGGTGCATCCGGTGCAGGTAAAAGTACATTACTTCATCTTTTAGGAGGACTGGATAGACCAGACAGCGGTTCAGTTACATATGATGACCAGAATATCTTTCAATTATCAGATGATAAATTAGCAAAGTTCCGTAACATAAATATCGGATTTGTTTTTCAATTCCATCATTTACTGCCGGAATTTACAGCTCAAGAAAATGTAGCAATTCCTCAACTGATACATAATATCCCCATGGAAAAAGCATTAAGCAGAGCTTCTGATCTACTTAATGATGTAGGATTATCCGAAAGAGCGAATCATAAGCCCGCTGAATTATCCGGTGGTGAACAGCAGCGGGTTTCCGTAGCCAGAGCATTGGCTAATGACCCTGCAATAGTTTTTGCAGATGAACCGACAGGAAATTTGGATTCAGCTAATAGTGATATCGTTCATCAAATTTTATTGAACTTAAAAGAAAAATTTAACATGACCTTTGTAATAGTAACACACAATGCCGGTCTGGTTAAACTAGCCGATAAAGTTTTTGAAATGAAAGACGGAAGTTTAATTGTTTGAAAGATACTCAAACAACAGCCTCACTCCGAATCCCGTCATATATTTTTTAGTGTAATTATTAAATTCATGAGCCATTGCAGGACCAGCAATATCCAGATGAGCCCAGGGGATCTTCTTATCTACAAAATGTTCTAAAAATTTAGCAGCTGTTATTGCTCCTCCCCATCGAGGACCTAAATTTTTAACATCAGCAACATCACTTTTTATCAAATTATTATAATCATCCCATAAAGGAAGCCGCCATACGCGATCGTATGTTTTTAATCCGTTTTTGTACAGATCATTTGCTAGCTTATCATTTTTAGTAAATAAACCGGCTACAATTTCACCCAATGCAACAACTGCCGCTCCTGTTAAGGTGGCGAGGTCAATAATAACATCCGGTTTTGCTTTTGAGGCAAAATCAAGTGCGTCCGATAAAATAATTCTGCCTTCTGCATCGGTATCATCAACTTCAATACTTTTCCCGGAAGCAGTTCGAATAATATCACCCGGTTTAAGAGCTTTACCCGAAGGCATATTTTCAACGGAAGGAATAACTCCTAATAAATTAACCGGCAATTGAGCTTTTGCGGCTGCTAAAATTACGCCGGCAACAACTGCTGCTCCGGACATATCCGCCTTCATTTCCCCCATATGAGCTGACGGTTTTATTGAAATGCCGCCTGAATCAAAAGTAACTCCTTTACCAACCAAAGCAATTTTTTTCTTCTTTTTACTTTTACCGGTCCCGTTATATTCAATTACGATAAATCTTGGAGGAAAATCACTGCCTTTCCCGACAGCCATAACTCCGCCCATTTTTCTTTTTTTGATTTCTTTTTCATTAAATACTTTTACTTTTGCTCCTGCTTTTGTTAATGCGGAATTTATGCGTTTCGCCAAAACATCCGGAGTTAAAGCAACTGCAGGTTCATTTTGTAAATTCTTTGTGAATATTACTCCCTCCATAATATTTAATGCCCGTGTTATTGCAGCTTTTAATAATTTGCCGTTTTCAGCATAAAAATTTACGAAAAGATCTTTCAACTCTTTTTTTTCGGATAAATATTTGTCGAAAGAATAATTCCCCAAAATTATACCTTCAATAAATGTTTGATAGAAATACTCTTCATTATCAAAATATTTTTTAAATGAGTCAAATTTGGGAATAAATATATGCAGGTTTTTTACCTCTTCATTTTTAATTTGATTCAGCAAGCCGGCTAAATGATTTCTAAAATAATCTGCAGAAAAACTATTATCAGTTTTAACTTTTGAAATAATTAATTCATCCGGCTTGCCGTCATGTTTCGACAGCCTTATTTCACTCCCTTCTTTAGATAGAAAGCTTTTCTTCTGAAGCTCGGATACTTTTATATTAAAAACTTTTAATAGGTTACCCAAACTCTGGTTTAGTTTTTTCTCATCAACCAAATACTTTAAACTAATGCTTAAAGGTTTATAAACAATTTTTTTATCCCCTGATTTTATAACGAGATTAAACATTATTATACTCTTTATTTATTGTTAAATATTCTTCTGTTTTATTTAAAATCTTATTTAAATAATCATCAAGATTTCCGTTAAATATTCTAGCGCCGGCTGCATTTATGTGTCCTCCTCCTCCGAATTCGGCAGCTAATTTATTAACCGGTATAGTTCCTTTAGATCTAAAGCTGACTTTAAACCCTTGTTTCAACTCAATAAACAATAATCCGATTTGGACACCTTCAACGGATAATGAAAAATTAACAAAACCATCAGTATCGGATTCAATAGCATCAAGAGATTTAAAAGATTCCTGACGCAACACCATATATCCGATTTTTTTCTCATTACCATATAGTTGCATAGAATTGAGAGCCTCGCCCATCAATTTAATTTTGCTGAATTTGCTTTGATCATAAATTTTATCAAAAACTTCACCCGGAACAACTTTTAATTCAAGTAAGTCAGCCGCAATTCTGTGAATTTCCGGTGTAGTCCTTTCAAATCTGAACGAGCCGGTATCAGTCATAATAGCAGCATATATCGGATATGCAATTTCGTAGTTTAGTTTAACTAAGGAAGTTTTTTTTATGAAATCATAAAGAATTTGACCTGTTGCAGAATATTCAGTATCGCAAAAAAGATAATCAACAAAATCTTCCGGCTCTTGATGATGATCAATACAGATCTTCATTTTTTTTGATTCCAGAAATTTTTTCTGCATACGTACAACTCTATCGGACCTATTAAAGTCAACAGCTGCTAAAACGTCTGCTTCATTAAAAATATCCGCATGTTTTTCTTCATCATATTTTTCAATTACTTTATCTACATCAAGGAATTCCAGATTATATGGAGTAGTACTATGATTTACTATTTTAATTTTTTTTCCTAATTTTTTTAAAATGAGATAAAGAGCTATTTCCGATCCGATAGCATCGGCATCAGGATTAACATGAGTAGTTAATAAAAAGGAATTATTTGTATCAATTATTTTTTTTAACTTGTTAAAATCAATCATTACTTCTTTAATTATTTTGCATATATCAATTTATAAAATGAATTAACAAAAATATGAAAAATAACTTTCTGCTGAAAATTTTATTGTTTTACGAAAGCATCTATTTAATTCAGAAAATTGAAATATAGGTACCGAAAATAGGTTGGAATGGTCTAATGTTGATATTTAAATTGCCTTTATATTTCCCCTCTTAATGATTTTTTAATTAAATCGGTTTTACAATTAATATGAAGTTTCCGGTAAATATTTTTAATATGGAATCTCACCGTATCTACTGAGATTTGCAGTTTCTCACCTATCATTTTATAACTTAAACCTTCTTCAAGACAGCTAATTACCTGCTTTTCCTTCGGGGTCAAATTATTATCGGGATCAATTTTGCCCGTATGATTAAATCTATCAATTACCATTCTTGCAATTTCCGGGGACATAGATGAGCCGCCGGAATATACTATTTCAATTGTCTTCTTCAATTCAATTAGCGAAGTGTCTTTTAAAAGATATCCGACTGCACCGTTTCTTAAAGAGTCAAAAATCTTATCCGGGTTTGTGTAGACGGTCAGCATTATAATTTCAACTTCAGGGTATAAATCCTTTATCATTTTAACACCGCTCACTCCGGACATACCCGGAAGTCTGATATCCATTAAAATAATGTCAATTATAGTTTCCTCGTTAAGACTTTTAATTAAACCTTCTATAGAATCAACGGTTAACTCGCAGTTAATATTTTCTTGTGAAACTAGATATTTGCGAATCCCTTCGCGGAATACAGCATCGTCTTCTACTATTGCAATATTAATCATTTATAATTTCGTTATTTGATTAAAGTTTGTAAATAATCGCTGAACAATTATACACTATTCATTGTAAAAGTTATTTTTGTCCCGCCGTTTTTAATAATTTCAATGTGTCCGCCGATTTCCTTTGCCCTAGCCTTCATATTTCTGATTCCATGTCCGGTTAATTTTGGATTAGATATTTTCCAAGAGCCGTTATCGGCTATAGTCATAGTAAATATATCATCTGTGTTTATAATTTCTATAATTACATTAGAAGCACAGGAATGTTTTAAAATATTATTCAGAGCTTCTCTTGCGATTAAATAAACATTTTTTCTTATCTCGGATCTAATTGCTTTTTTCCCGTCTAGTCCTTCAATATTAAAAGAGTAAGTTATTTCCGCAGCAGGAAGAGTCGACGAGCAAGAATCATGTATACGGTTTATTAAGGAGTCTACATTATCATTTCTTGAATCAATTGACCAAACTATGTCACTCATTGTACTAAGTGCATCTTTGCACAAAGATCCGATATCGTTTAAATTTTCTTTTATTTTTTCCGGTTCTATATTTTCTTTTATTAATTCTGATATTAATGATATACGTGATAAGGTTATTCCAACATCATCATGCAGGTCGCTGGCAATTTTAGTTTTTAACCTTTCAAGTTCCAATATCCTTCTAATTTTATAAATATAAATCATATAGATTACCGACAAAATTAGAATTACAGATAAGCCAATAAACCACCATTCTTTCCAGAAAGGGAGACCAATTTCAAATGAAACCTCTGCAGGACCGGAATTCCAAACACCATCGGGAGTCCTAGCTAAAACTTCAAATTTATATTTACCGGCAGACAGATTATGGAATCTTATATAGTTGCTGTTTAAAGGTCTTGACCAATTTTTATCGAAACCGATAAGTTTGTATTTATAATAAACTTTAGTTTCATTCCTTAGCCATACACCGGCGAATTCAAAAGCAATAGTATTCTGGTTATATGAAAGGTGAGTTGTTTGATTAGGCTTAAATTGAATATTTCTGCTTCCATTTACTTCAATTTGTTTTATATATACGTAAGGGCTGGAAGGCTGTATATTATTTTTATCATAGTATTTATAAATACCATTATAAGTGCCGAACCATAGATTCCCGGATGTGTCAATTGCAGAAGCTGTAATTTCACCGGAAGCTGCACCGTCACTTGCATCGTAAGCCCTCCATTTATTTCCATCCAAACGTACTACACCTCTTGCGGTTCCAAACCAGATTCTATGTTCTTTATCTTCAATAATTGTAGACACCCAGTCGCTTCCGAGTCCGTTTTTGGCGGTAAATTGTTTCCATGAATTATTTGAATATTCAAATACTCCGTTGTATCTGGTAGCGGCCCATATATTGCCTTTCGAATCTTCGTAAAGCCCCCGAATATTTCCGGCTTGAAAATTCTTTTCTCCTGTAATCTTTATTATTGAATCATTTTTAATTTCATACAAACCGCTGTATAAATATCCCAGCCATATATTTTTATTATTATCAATTAAAACTGATCTTACCGGTCCTTCTGGAAGCTTTGCGTATAAAGTCTTCATCAAATTAAATTTATTATTATTTACGTAATTGTTATCGGCAATAACCGATAATCCGTTATCGGTACCAACCAGCAGAATATTTCTATCAATCATGGTTAATGATACAATTGAGTTGCTTTTCAAACCATTTTTAGTATTATATTCTTTTATTTTTTTATGATTAATCTTAAATAAACCTTTATTTGTTCCAATCCAAACAGGCTTATTATTTTCTAATACAACTGCACGGATATTTCTTGTCGGTATTTTATTAAGAATTGTGAAAGGAACCAGCCGGTTATTTTTTATTTTATATAATCCTTCTGAGCTTAACACATTTAAATTCCCTTCTTTATCGGGAAATATTTTATAAATATAATTTAAGTCGGAAGTCTTTGGGAGCAGAGTAAAATTTGTAGATTGCAATTTGAATGCACCGTGTATCGTACCAGCCCATATATTTCCTTCTTTATCTTCCAAAAGAGAAATAATTAGATTTGCACCGTATTCCTTACGCAGATAAATTTTTTTTATTTTCGAATTTTTATAATAAAAAAGCCCGTTATTTGTACCAATCCAGAATGTATTATTTTTATCCTGAATGATATTTTCTACTTGCGGAAAATTACCGGTATAATTAAAACTAAAAGGAGAAAATTTATTGTTTTGATATTTATAAATACTTTCTTTTGTACATATCCACAAAATGCCGGTATTATCCATAAATAAAGTAGTAATTGGTAATTCAGGAAATCCGTTTTCAGATGTATAATGAATAATTTTACCGTTTGAATATTTTGATAATCCTCTGGACGTTCCGAACCAGATGCTGCCGTCTTTTCCTTCAACCGCATTAATAATTGAAAGCCCCAGCAGACCCTGCTTTGAGGAAAAATGTTCAACATCGCCGGGTTTAGGATTTTTTTCTTTTAAAACATTAATATTCTTCCACTTTGTCACACCTGAATCCGTACAAATCCAAATATGGCCGAAACTGTCCTGCATTATATCATCTACATAATTATTAATTAAATATTTCTTGCCAAAAAGATATCCCGAAACACTATCGGGCTCATACTTAACGAGTGAAAAGATAACTATTCCTCCGCCTTCTGTTCCGGCTAAAATTGTATCTTTCCCCACTTTAAAAAAGCAGTCTATCACGGGATTTTTTAAAGAATTTATCGGCGGATAATTTGAAAAACCGGTACCGTCATAAATACTAACACCTTCAGCTGTGCCAATCCAAAGTCTTTTTCTGGAATCCTGTATAATTGCCCTAACCGTATTCTGAATCAGTCCGTTGCCTGTCGTATAATTAATGCTGAACCGCGTTTGAGCATTGGTAATTGATGCATAAATAAATATAACTACGAATGCAGTAATAATTTTTCGCAAATGTTTAAGCCGGTTATTATAAATGGGTGTATTTTTTACCCAATATAATTAACCATATAAGTTTATGAAAGTGACTTAAGACACTTAGCCAACAATGAATAAAAATGACAATGAATGTCTATTACCGACAAGTAATGAATATAAATCAATACAAATGATTTTTCATTATTCCATTCAGATTATAATTGACCTAGAACCTATGCGAAATTGTTAATGATGCTATATATTCATGAAAACTGCTTTCTTGTGGACCTCCTTTAAAATTGTTAAATAAAATTGATAAATAAACATTATCTGCTTTTGAAATTTTATATCCCGAAGATATATTTATATTTAAAGCATTGTTTGATCCGGTTGAAGAATTTGACAAATTAATTGAAGCTGTCATTTTTCTGTTAAGAAAGCTTTCCTGAGCACCGATTGAATATACTTGAGTTTTTGATTTTATTGTATCTGCATATGTAGAAGCAATAAATCCTGCCGATGCATTTGCCGTAATGGTTTTGGTTACCTGGAAATTTAATCCAAATGTTAAATTATTGCTTATTGATTTGGTGCCGCTTCTTAAAGGAGAATTATCACCGGAGCTTTGATAATTATAATTAAAATTAATTGTTCTTAATACTGAATTTTGGCTTAACACAAATGAATGAGTAGTGCTTAATAAAAATGTGGAGAAATTAACTTTAGTAGTATCGTTATTTGAATTATTACCCATATTTAATATTGTTGTTGTAATATTACCGTTCCAGTATGAAGTTATCATCCCGCTTAAAGATAAATTATATTGATTCCTGATAGTTGTATAAAGTTTCTGCTCAATAAGATTGTCGTTGTATCGAGCCCAATTTAAATTCACGCCGAATCTTGAAATCCTAAATGATGTCATAGCGGTAAATTCCTGCTGATCGTTTATAAGATAAGGAAGACCTAGTGATGTATAACCGGGACCAATAAACTTGTACCCTATTTTCGCATTTACGGAATTGAGGTTAAATCCTAATTCGGTATTTACGGAATAATCCACACTTGAACTGATTTTTGGAGAATAAATTCCTTTAACGAAATTCGGAATGCTTACGGAATCAAGGTTAAGTGTTTCCGCACGCATATCCCTTGTGTAAACACTTCCATCAACTTCCGATTGCCATGATAATATTTTGTTAAGAAACAGTACCTTCCACAATAATCCACCGACAAGATTTTCCTGCGGAGTAACAGCCGCTCCATTTGTAACTACAGGTGTAATATTTCCTGCCTGGCCCGGTACATTAGATCCGATAGTAAATTCTTCATCACTAAGATCATAGACTGTGGAATCATCAAGACTAATTATTTTTATTAAAGCTTGAAAAGTCGGTGTGCCGGTAACCGTCCAACTTACCGAACCTGCGTTCGGCTCATTTGTAAACAAAACCGAATAAGTACTTCCGCCGTCTCTTGATACTTCAATAACCACACCTCCCGGTAAGTTAACAGACGTCCATCTTATTGTTTGTATCGAACCGATTGGGTAAACATCACCGCCGTTTGGTGCGAGTACAGTAATTGAAGGAGCTGCTGATGGCAGTGAAGAAGGCTTATCTCTAACACGCAAAAAAAGTAAATTAAAATTCGAACCTGAACTTTTTCCTAATCCAATTTTTGCACCGTAAAGATAACGATCGTAGCTTCCGTTAGAAGCCCCCCCCTGCACAGCACGCTGTGTATAACCGCCTACTACGGAAAGACTAAACTGCCCGGGTGTAATAGTTAACCCGGCTCCTCGAATGTTTATCCCGCCTAATGAATAGTTTGAGAAAGATTCATTAAAATCACCTAGATGTAAGTTTCCCCAGCTCCAGGTTGGATTTATACCAAACTGATTAATATTCTGTCTTGCACTGCTGCCTTCGGTTGAAATTAAAAATTCAAAAGGTATATCTATTAAATTGAATAAATGTAAAGTAGGTCTGAAATAAATTCTGCCTGTTGCCGAAGGTCTTCTCTTATCTCTTCCGGATATTGAATAAAGTTCACCGTATGCGCCTAAATCTCCGGTAACATAAATATTCTTAGCGAAAAAACTTTTTGTTGAATCAGCATCATTGCTGTTTTGCGCATAAACATTAATTTGATACACTGAAGAAATAACCAAAAAATATTTTATGAATTTATCAATCATTGCTTTATATTTTTCATAATCATAATTTATCTGTGAAAATCCGTGTTATCCGCATTATCCGTGTTCTATTATAAGTGTTTTTAGATATTTTGCATTCCGTCTTTACTTACTAACATCTACTGAAACCAATTTACTTATCGGAGATTCAGTACCGTTATTCATAACGACTTTAATTGCATACTGATATTTTCCTTTTTGAATATTGATGTCATCATAAGAATTGTTTTTCCCTGGAGTTGAATCATACATCTGCAAGCCGGAATTATTAAAATTTCTATAAATGATTACCTTTGAGTTACTCTCACTTCTCTGCTGCCATTTAAGGTGTACCGACTTTCTATCTTCAGAAAGTTCTGCGCTGAATCTATTAATTAATTTTCTTACTCCGCTGTCATAAACTCTTACATTTAACGGGAAGGATTTTCCGCTTTTAAGTTTTGAAAAATCCATAGCTTCCACGGAATACAAATAATGCTTTAATCTTTTTACAGTAGTATCCGTATAAGTATCTGTTTTATTATCAAACTTTGCGAGTAATTCCCAATTACTATTACCTTCTTTTCTGAAAACAAACTGTGAATCTGCATCCTCACTTGAGCTGGGAGTCCAAGAAAAAGTAACCGAGGAATCAGTTACAAAATAGCTCCCTATTACAGGCTTTACAGGATGAATTGTATCGGGTTTTGTTAACGCTAAGGTATCCGAAAAAGGACTAGCATTCTGATTCTTATCAAAAGCTATAACGGTATAATAAATTTTTCGTGTAAGTGTGTTCAAAGAAATGGTATCTATAAATGTTGTATCTACCAAAAATCCTTTTGTTAACGGAGTAAAGACATGTTCCTTGGAATTTGCGAAGTAAACAAGATAGCCTAATAAGTCTTCTTCCTTACCCATATTCCATTTTAATGTAACAACTCCGCTTGAATCAATTGTGCCGGTTAAGCCTGTCGGCTTTGCAGGCGGCGTTGTATCTTTCATTATAACATAAGCCGGGAATGAAACGCCTGCATTTCCGGCAGTATCCAATGCTGAGATTACATAAAAGTTTTTGCCATGTTGAGCTGCAGTTGTGTCTATATATTGAGTTGCATATTTACTTAACGGTTTTAAAAATAAAGGCATAAAAGGTCCGGTGATATTAGTTCCCCTGCCTATCATATAACCTGTAAAATCTTTTTCTTTTATCTTTTTCTGCCAGGTTATTTTAACATGATTCTTTTTAATATTTTCGACATTAACTTTAGTCGGAGCGGACGGAGGCGTTTTGTCTACACCCATCACATGTAATGCAGGGCTTGACTTGCCTAAATCTCCAAAAGGAGTAATTCCTGTAATCTTATAATAATAACGGAAATAATTTTGCGGAAGAGAATCGATCACTACCATACTGTCAGGCAAATATAATTTTTTAGGTGCCGCCGTTTGAATAATCGGGAATTTGTTAACCCGCTTATATGTTTTCCCGCCGTCGCTGGATCTTTCAATATTATATGCAGAAAAATATCTTCTTGATTCAAGACCGCTCCAATGGAACTTTACTGCTCTATCCAATTCTTCAACTCTAACTTGAGGCATAGAAGGAATAAATAAAGGTTCGCTTGTGTTAACCATAGTATAGGCAGTATCACTTTCCATTAATTTTTGAGGAACAAGTGTATAAATCATATAGAGATATGATGCGCCTTTTTCAATATTCTTATCAACCCATCGCAGTCCCAAAGCGGAAGAAATCTGAGGAGCAAAATCAGCCATCGTAACGGCATAACCGAACCGGTTTTCTTCTTCAGTATTTTGCATCATTATTTGATTTAAATTTATCCCTTTCTTTAGGTTAGCAAAAAAATGTTTGCCGTATAAAAGTTGTGCGGCTACTGCGGCAAGAGTATCGGTTTTACCGAATTTGGTTTTCATTTCATTTAAAGATAAAGGTACTATAGGTTTATTATTAAGCTGTACTAGACTTGAAGTAATAGGATCGCCGCTGCTGTTTATTTTAATCCTTTTTAAAATATATCCGTATTCGTTTGCGAATTTCCAGAGGAGTGCATTTCCCGGAGACCATCTTAAAATTACCGAATCCTTGTAATTTTTTGAAAGTAAAACTATTGGCGGATTTGCTTGTACCGAATCTTGGATAACCGACGGCAGATTAGCTTTTCTATTGTTTTGTGCAAAATAATTTGTGCTATAGAAAGTCAAAATGATAAACAAAATAGAAAGTGATCTTTTCATATAATACCTTATCTTAAAATTCTAAACTCTTTTTTTGCTACAGCTTTGTGTAGCAACAGCGTCGCTGCAAATTGTAATTTAAGTGCATATCTAAATACAGGGACAGGAGGATTTGCACTAAATTCGAGCATTACTGTTAACGGTGCATAATCCGAAATATCTCTAAACTTATAATGATATATTGATTCTAATGCTTGTTTTTCATTATATCCTAATTTTATTGAACCGTATTTGGCTGCTAATAAAGTTTTTAGTGCATTTATCTTCATTACAATTAAATCGGAATAAACTATTATTTGAACTTTATAATTGATACTCATTGTTTGATTACGTGGCTGATATAAATTCATTTGGCCTGCATTATTTTTTGTTACCGTGGTATTAGAACTATATGAGCTAAGGCCTCCCATTGCCAAACCGCTGCTTTGTGTATTGCTTCCGGCATTTAAAGAATTGAACGCAGATTGATAAGACATGCTGCCTGAAGAAGTAAATGATGTACTTACTCTTTGAGCAAATGAAGTACTATATAAGTAGAATATTATTACAGTAGAAAATTTAATAATACTATGTCTGTTCATATCTATACTCATTTTATTTAAAAGTATTTGTTTTATGTGTATTTATTTCCATACCGCTATGATTATGATTTACAGTTGGTAGCGTTGCAGCTATTTCGGCATCTGTTAATTTAGTTGCTATACCAGGGCTGTACAATATTATTCTGCCGGTAGGAGGATAATAACCGTAAAGTGCAAGCTCTTTAAATGATCTTTGAGGCAGTACTTTATGTGTAGAAGCCGCTTTATCGTACAACGGTTCAACATAGTTCTTATACCAGCGATCCTTAGTAATGTCTTCGCTAACATAAACCAAAGGTCGAATATATCTATCCGGATAAGCTCCGCTACCTGCAATCACTTTTCCGTTTATATCATAATAATCAAAACCTTCCGCCAGTTTATACGTACCTACATATCCTACTTCTTTTTTTGCATTTGTTGAATAATCGGATGCATCTAATTTCTCTTTCAGGGTATTGAACTTACTTGTCTTGAAATAATATTCATAAATAGGTATGTCTTCGGCAGTTATACTTAAATTGGAAATTCTAAATGTATTAATATTTGCTGTAGAAGTTTTACCGCCAAAACTCATAACTTTGCCGGCATAAATATTTTGCGGCTTCTTAAATGAACTAACGCTATTATTAGGGCTATTATTTGTTACTTTCGGCCTTTTAACAATTGCAAGCATTGTAATAGTACTGTTAGGCAGCGGCGGCAAATTAAAATATAAATAATTTCCTGAGACCGTTATATTTGATTCTTGTACTTCGGGCTTATTTCCATAGCTGTAAAACACCGCTTTCAAATTATAATTCGGATCCTTTGTTAAACACGGGATTGCCTGGCTTAAAAGAATATATCCCCGGTTATATTCTTTTTGTAATAAATAACGCTGTCTGTCAAATGGATATGAAGCAACCACTGCTCCGTTTTTAAATAAATTAACGATACAATCTCCCGTTTTAAATTCCTGAGTCCTTTTATCTTCAACAAGTTTTCCCCCGTCATAGCTGTCTTTCCAAATACCGTTTTTCTTTTCTTGTGCTTTTACTGCTACAACTATTTTGTATTCCGATTGCGGGCTAAATGCAATTTTTTTTGAATATATCGCCAACCTGTCATTGCCGGATATTATATAGCTGCCGTTATTATTTATTCCATAAATTCTACTGCTCCCTTTATAAATATCGAACCTGGTTATTAATAATCTAAATGAACGAACTATCTTATGCCCGTTATTATCAATTTGATCAATTGTAAAAAGTTTTTTAACTGGGAAAGTAAAAGAAGCCTCAGCATTTGATAAAATTGATACTCCGCTGCCTTCCGGCTTTACTTCAGTAATTAGCGGAATACCGCCAAGTGGATTTGATATAGGAACTTCGCATTTTCCATTTGGACTATAAACAACATTAAAGCTCATCTCTCCATGCACTAAACCGTCGAGAGCACTATATCCGCCGTGCAGCCAGCCTTTAAACCACGTCGGATTAGGACCGGACATACTAAATATTGCAGCCACATCTAATTTAAGAATTGAAACATTTCCTTTGAAAAACCAGACATCTACATGAAGCCCGGCATCGAAACCTCCGTATGCATATAATTGCCCTTGCGCATACCAGCCATTAATGCCTGGGAGGTTACTGCTACCGGAACAGCCTTGAGATAATTTCCTAATCGCTATATCAAAACCAAGTCCGGCATAAAGATGCCCGTAAAAAATTAAAAAAGTAAAATGTTTATCTATTTTAAATGAAGCCCCGAATGCAATGCCGGTACCAAGTCCTATACTCGGATCTCTGGAAGTAGTATTGTAACCGCTTAATATCCCCGATGGTACATCGGGTTTAGGTATGCCGGGTATGTCATCCCCCATCATAAAATAAGCTTTTAAAGTTATAGCATTTAATATAGAAACAGAAATCCTTTTATCCTTTTCCGGTGCCCCTATATGGAAATACCATTGTTTGGATTTTGCATTTATTAGTAAATCCAGATCACCGCTACCGGATATCAATGTTTTCTGCTTAGGCACTGTAATAGTAATCCCGACTCCGGCAGTATAAATCTCGTTTGCAAAATCTAGATAAATATAGCCGTTGCCTGTTATCATCGCTTTTTGCTTTTGCATTAATGGAGTTAGTAATGCCGCATCAACTTTGAAGATCACTTTTGAAACGGCAAATCCATTACTGGTATTAAATTCAAACTGCATTGTACCGTTTGCCTGCAGTGCTTCACCATCAGCAGAGCCGATTATAATAGTTGCTAAAAATCCCATTGTGCCTTCATGAGGAGAATAAACTGCAGCTGCTCGTTCTTTACTGAATATTTCATTTGGCTCAGGTACTTTGGATTGCTGGAGATTATAATAAGCACCTCCGCCGAATCCGAATATTCTTAAGGGGGTACCAGGTAAAGGAATGGCATCTTCTACACTTAGCATAAAATTACCGTCGACGTACCAGTAATAATAATCCTTCTTGCCAAAAAGTACTTCGGCTTTTAAACCCAAACCATCAAGCATTGTTACACTAACTTTTCCACCTATAGCATTGCCTAATTTTTGGTCATCATAAAAATTTACTATGCCTTTTATATGTACAGGTCCGAGTTGTCCGTCTAATCCAATTGAATCAATTTCCGTATTGCTGTAACCTCCTGAAAATCTTTTTGTAACAGCATTATAATCGATATATCCCCATATCGTTAATCCGAAATTACCTTTAGGTACTTTGGGAATTTCTTTGCACAGATTTATATCCACGTCAAAGCTTAAGCCCAGCTTTGTACCTTTTATTTTAGGTTTAATATCTTTAAATGAAACAGGAAATCCGCCTACATCTTTTTGAGGGCTCGCAAAACCTGCAGTTAAGCTTTTTACCGTTAAATAGGGCTTTTGTGTCTGTATTTGAAGACCCTGAAATTTTACCGCTTTAAAAGAGATTTTAGGTTTATTTATACCGATACTTAAAGTGCCGCTTAAATCCGTTTTAGCATAATTTCCGTTGCCGCCTAAATTAATTTCTATTGTGGATGACTTATCAATGTTCATCTTTGCAACTACGAGTTGGAAGTTAACATTGTCTTTTGGTTTAATTAGGAATTGCAGATTCATTCCCTTATTTGCCGGAGAAGTTAAATTGCAAGTGTAGTTCAACTGTGAACCGGAACTATTCGGGTTATTACCGGAAATAGGCAGAACTACTTTGCCTCCCATAGTGCTTTGAGAAAGCGAGTTATTTATAAACTCAACAGACAAACTATCAATTGAATAATACCAGCCTGATAAACTCCCGTCTCCGATTGAAAGAATATTTTTAGCAACCGCATCTACAGAAACACCCTGGTTATCTATAACAAGATTATTTACTGAAATTTGAAGCGGCTGATCTTTTGTATTATTCTTTATTATTGCAGGTAATTCTATTTTAAGCTGTGGAAGGAAAAAGCCGTGCCATAAGCTTCCGTTGCTGCTTATATATTTTACCGGAATATTTTGAGGATTTTGAAGATCGGAATGATCATAATATGCCGTACCCGGAATGAAAGTAAAATCCTTCAATCCGTTTATTTTAAAGTTATCTATTTTAATAGAACCAATCCAATCCGTCCATGAATTTGCATTCGCAGTAATCGTTGCAGCGACCGGAGAAACATTGTCAGTCTGGACTATTAATGAAGTGGGAAAATCGTATTCAGCTTGTATGTGTAAGTTCTTAAATCCTTTATTATCGAATACAACATAAGTTCCAGAATCTGCGGGTGAACTGCTATTGTTAAAGCTTTTCAGCTTTAATTTACCGTTTCCTATATTTAAGTCAATATCCTTTGAAAGGAAGAGAGTTCCCTGTCCGCAAATATTATACTGATCAATACAAATATTTCGAGCACCCAAAGCAATAGCATTTGGAGTTGCATCCGGTAAATCTAATTCCACCGCTGCGTCAAAGGCTGCGTTTTTCGGAGTGAAAGTCATTCCAGTTATAGCTATAATTATTTTTTTACCGCCGATTTGTTTATCAAGCCCAAGAGGCAAATCAAATCCAAAACTATTTTTTGCATTTTCGGCCTGACTTGCTAATTGACTGGGATATTTATTGAAATATTGTTTTAAATTCTGAACATCAGTAATAGTTAACGGAACAGTGTTAAATTCAGGCGGTTGTGCAGTCGGGAGAAAATCAAAATTATTACTTACTTCAGCGGATGCGTAACCGCTGATTACCTGTTTGGAGCTATTTATTTGAATATCATTAAAAATAATTTTTAATGGAATTAGACTGGAATTTATTAATGGAAATGGAATTGTCCCCTCCCCACTGAATTTACCGTCACTTCCAGGCTGCTTTGTTATTTTAGTAATTTTTAAATTGAACTTCCCTATCTTTAAAACTGTATCCGGTGATAAAGTAAAATTAGTTTTTACAGTATTCGAAGTCGGAGAAGGTGCATTGCAGCCGCAGTCAAATGATACGGGAAGATTGCCTGACATAACCTGCTGACTCGGAATTACCGGATGCTTAAAGCTGAATGTATAAATTTCACTTTTACCATAATTTTGCGTAGGAGGAAATCCGTTTTGATCAAGAACCTGGACCTGCCATGCATAAGTTTTTCCTGTATCGAGAGGTAAAGCATCTATAGGATAAATTAAAGATGATGTTGTAATATTATCATTTTCATATTGAAGTACATTTGCACTTAAAGCTTGCTGTGCAGTTTGACTGGGAAGTATTTCAGCAATTCTAAGTGAATATTTAATTTGATAATTAGGTGGTACAATTACAGGCGTCCATGCAAATGTTGGATATTTATTTGTTGCATCCAAAGAATCCCCGCTAAACGGTGCAATCAGCTGCGGAGGCTGAGGATATAAAATTGTAAAGTTTGAACATACATTCGATACAAGAACTACGTTATTCATATTTCGTACAGTAATACAGACGGTATATTCCCCTTCGGGTAGCCGTCCGCTTTGGATTGTCTTGGATTTTAAATCGCTGTTTGGGTATGAAGGATTGTCTATCTTAAGAATTTTGGTATTGTCTACAATGTATGAAGGTGTAGGAGGGATAGTAAAGGGTTCTGTTACTCCGTTTAATACCTCCCCTACATTATTTAATGTAACATCCACGGATATATTAACTTCTTCACTTGTATTGCCGGTTCTATAAATCGTCATTGAACCAAGCGAAGCAGGATTGTTCTGCCAGTCGCTTATATAAGGTGAAGGATACGGATTTATATTAAGAACTGCATTCCAGCCTTGCGCTAAAACTTGAACGGCAGATAAAAGTAAAATTATTAATATTGATACAGTAAACTTTATTTTACTCATTAAATACTCCGTTTTTGATCGGATAAATATTTTATCTCTTAAGCAACCTTCTAGTTCACTATTTAATGATTTGGAAACTTTCAAGGCTGCTTAACTCTCAAGCATATTAACCTTGAATGTTATCTAAATTCTTAACGAAGAAGTATCATTTATTGAGCTTGAACAAGGCTGCCTGACTTTAGTCTATAAAAGTGAATTCCGCTGTTTATTGAGATATTTGAAATTAGATTTTATTTTCGAAAGGCAAAACTACATAACTATGTAGGTAGGTTTTTAAGTTGATATATGTCACGATTTAAACAAAATAAAAAGCACAGACTCAACATCTGTGCTCCAACAATTCGAGAAAAAGAAATGATGAAAAAAATATTAATTTACTTCCCAGGTATTTCCATTAAATAATACTTTTTCCAAATCCCCTTCTCCCTTCATCTTTTTCACATCAGCAATTTGTTTTTCTACATCGGCATCATAGGTCGCCCTGCTCACTTGCCTAAATACTCCAAGAGGAGTAGGCAAACTCGGGTCGTTAGTCATATGTGATAAAATTGTAGCGAGTACACCGCTTTCTTCGAATTCATCATGAACTAATATATCTTCAACTCTGTACTTACCTTCGCCTATTTCAACTGCTTTTATTTTACCGCCTTCGTATACTATTCCCTTATCTTTATTCAAACCATAAATCATAGGTTTACCGTGTTCAAGATAAAGCACATAATCATCACGTGTTTTTTTACTAGTCATTAATTCATATGCACCGTCATTATATATAACGCAGTTCTGTAAAACCTCTAGGAAAGCAGCGCCTTTATGATCAGCAGCTCTTTTTATCATTGCCTGAAGATGTTTTGCATCGCCGTCAAGTGCACGTGCAACAAATGTAGCATCCGAACCTAGAGCAAGAGATGCCGGATTGAAAGGATAATCTACACTTCCATAAGGAGAAGTTTTAGTCTTCTTTCCTTTTTCAGAAGTCGGGGAATATTGTCCTTTTGTTAATCCATAAATTTTATTATTGAAAAGAATTATTTTGAGATCGATATTTTTTCTGCAAGCGTGAATAAAATGATTACCGCCTATACTAAGCAAATCACCATCACCAGCAGCAACCCAAACAGAAAGATCGGGTCTAGCTACTTTTACACCAGTTGCAATTGCAGGAGCTCTGCCGTGGATTGTGTGATAACCATAAGTATTCATATAATAAGGAAAACGCGATGAGCATCCGATTCCTGAGATCCAAACTATATTCTCTTTTTTTACTCCAATCATATCCGGAAAAGATCTCTGAACCTGAGCTAAAATTGAATAGTCGCCGCAGCCCGGGCACCATCTTACATCCTGATCACTGGCGAAATCTTTTGCCGTTAACTTTATTTCTTTTACATCAATTACATTATCTGCCATTGCTGCCTCCAACTAATTCAATTATTTTATTTTCAATATCAGAAACTCTGAATGGTAAACCTCTTACTACATTAAACTGCTCAACAGGAATTAAGAATTCACTTTTAATCAGTTTTGCCAATTGGCCGAGATTTATTTCCGGTATTAAAACTTTCTTAAATGATTT
>CAZCFZ010000062.1:0-21928 GCA_964498065.1 uncultured Ignavibacteriaceae bacterium | reverse complement strand
GGCAAAGGAGTTCTGGTTGGTGATATCGACACAGGAATAGACTACAACAACCCGGCGTTGGGAGGAGGATTTGGTCCTGCTTTTCGCGTAATCGGCGGATACGATTTTGCAAATAACGACAGCGACCCGATGGATGACTTCGGGCATGGTACACATGTAGCGGGAATAATCGGTGCAAACGGGGATTCATTACGCGGGGTAGCGCCTGATGTCAAGTTTCTAGCGGTAAAAGTGTTGGATGAAAACGGATCAGGCTTAACTTCCGATATTATTGCAGGTATCGATTATTGTCTCGATCCTGATAATAATCCAGAAACAAATGATGGTGTAAATATTATCAATATGAGTTTAGGTGGAACCGCGGTTCCTGTTAATCCTTTGGACAGCGCGGTAAATAATGCTGCCAAAGCAGGAGTACTTTCGGTTATTGCGGCAGGCAACAATGGTGCTTTGGGTTACGGAACAATCAGCTCGCCGGGCACAAGCGAGTCCGCATTAACGGTCGGCGCATGCGACTCTTTAAATAACATTGCATATTTCAGTTCCGCAGGGCCAGATCCTATCAATTCATTTATAAAACCTGAGGTAGTAGCACCGGGGGTAAATATCCTTTCTACCGTTTTGAATAATCAAACAGAAAGCATGTCAGGCACATCAATGGCAACACCACACGTTGCCGGTGTAGCAGCACTGCTGAAACAGGAACACCCGTTGTGGACACCGGGAGAAATAAAAGCGGCAATAGTTAATACTGCTCATTCGTTAAGCGAATCAGTTTCAGTTTTTGCACAGGGCAAAGGGATTGTAGATGCATGGGATGCCGCAGTGAGCAAAATGTTAGTTGAGCCCGGAATTATTAGTTTCGGTATGGTTGATTTAGAGCAGAACACCTGGAAAGATACTGTAGATATAACTGTAAAAAATCTTCGTTCTACAAGACAAAATATACAAGTAAGCGTTTTTAATGGAATTCCTGCCGGAGCCGCTTTAACATTTGATAAAACCTCATTCTCACTTACTCTCGGGGAAGAAACAAATATTCAGGCAATCCTATCCGTGCCGTCTTCCGTACCTATCATTTCGTCGGAACCTTTCGCCTATCTTGGAACAATAAAGGTAGAATCGGATTCAGACATTGCTGCAGTTCCCTTTAGTTTTATCAAATCCGCTAAGCTTATTGCTATCTTTGATAAACCTGCAATAACAGTAGGCCTTATAGATAGAACAAATAAAAAATATACATCGGTATTTAATGGATCGGAAGGCATTTCAAAATACACGTTCAATGTTGTACAGGGTATTCCTCTCGAGATACTTACTTTGATGAGCCAGGATACTCTCGGCGAACAAAACTTTTATATTATTGATCATAAGATTAATAATGCTGTGGGCTTAACTTATGCTTTTATAGATCATAACGAAGCAACCAACAGTTTAATTGATACTCTTTACAATACTAATAATGATATTGTTGCTTTTGATAGTATTGCCGCTATGTACTTAGAACTTCGTTTGCAGCTGCCGAATGATAATATAATTGGTGATAAAACCTGGCTTGATTGGAGCGCTGGGTTGCCATACACAGCACGAAATTACCCAGTACAAGCATTCATTTCCCCTCTCGATTCATCGTTCATTATAGAAAAGAAAATAAATGGAATAAGTAATGCTGATTATTACAGCTTAAAAAAAACTATTAGTGGTTTACAAATCCCTAAAGATATTCAAATAGCTTCCGGTCCAGATAATTTAATTGGTTATTATCTTAATCTTTCATATGATGATCCTTATATTACAAATCCTCCTTCCAACTTTAAAAAAATGTACAATTTTGAGTCTAGCAGCATGACATTGACACTCGCATCAAATAGTTTTGAGATCACTCAAAGTAGCACAGGCATTTATATACCATTTAAAATCGATAATACCTATTATAATAAAGAAGGTCTATATCAAACTAAACCAAATGGCAAATATTTTTATTCTTCAAATTACATAGGTATGGGTTACTGGCCACCTATTAGTTATGGGAATTTGCAATCATGGGATTTTAATTTAAACAATAAAGGTGAAGCCTTGTTTGATCAGATAGAGCTAAAGGGATTGGACCCATGGTCGGCAATGGGAGGAGAATTTGCAACAGCTTTTAATTATGAAACTCTAAATCCCGGAGACACAATTAAAGTTGAACAAAATTCTCACGTCAATTTCCCGGATTATATGACGTATATAAGGCACGGATCGCTCTTTATGAAATGTAATAACAATTGGTTATTTAATAGTTATAGTTACGGCGGTATAAAACAATTCAATGGGGTTATTGAGGAGAGAGATATTTTCGGCTCATATTGGAATTTGCCTCTCTTTACAACTCAGGTATTCTCACACAATCGAGCGCAAACCAACATGAAGCCGTTTATGATACATGACTTTCAAAACTTTCATTTTTCTGGATATGACGATATGTATGCAATATATGAATTTGACAATATGCAAAACAATGCCGGCAGGTTACAAATATTAAGCGAAGCGAAGCCATATACAATTTTAGGGCAAGCCGGTCAATGTACGGCTGATTTTGAATATGACGTACCAAGTAATTTAACCGATAAAAATATTTACTGGTCACTCAATCTTCTAGGTGCTTCAGTTGTTTATCCGTCATTCAATCTTCTCCAGGTTTCGGCAGGCGGAAAAACAGTAGATAATGTTATACCGGGTCAACCGGCAATTATTCGCGTCATTCCATTCGATCATTACAATAATGTTAGTTCGGTAAATATTTCTTTGATATTAGCCTCCGGAGTTGAAATTATTTTACCTGTAGCGAACATCGGCAATAACGAATACGATGCGGAAATACCGGGCTATCTACCAGAGGGATTTATTGATGTGGCGGCAAGAATAGAAGATACGCAAGGAAACAAATGTGAACTGAATGCCAGCCCGGGATTTTACTTTGGAAATACTTCGGATAATATTAAATCGGATGCACGCCTGCGCATGACTTCGTACGCTTTGAATAATGTTGACAGCGTTAATTTTAATACCGGTGATACATTAAATTATACCCTATCTTACACCAATTTCGGAAGTGACAAAGCAAGGAACGTAGTAATTACCTTTCCAACCACGCAATATTTCAAACCTGTCGGCACAATTTCCCGGACAATAGATTCTATTGCGGTGAACGATACGGTAGTTGTACCGGTAAGTCTCGAATTTCTCGGCAAGCAGCTATCTGCAGACACGTACACACATTACTCCCCTTCAATTGTGTGGACATCGGGCGGAACAAATTATTTAAGGAAATACAATATACTTGTAGATTTTCAAAATACTATTACGGGTATCGAACAAACGGCAGGCATTATACCTAATAGATTTGAACTGTATCAGAATTACCCGAATCCTTTTAATCCAAGTACAACAATCAAGTACGATTTGGCGAAGGAAACGAAGGTAAAGCTGGTAGTATATGATATTTTGGGAAGAGTAATATCGACGCTGGTGGACGAAATACAAAAATCAGGGAGTTATCAGTTAATCTGGAACGCAAACCGGTTGGCAAGCGGAGTTTATTTTTATAGACTTCAGGCCGGAAATTTTGTACGTACTAAGAAGATGATCCTTTTGCAATAAGCGGCGATTATGAGAAGTACAATAAAAGGCAGAGTTAAAAAGGCGCAATGCCAAATACATTTGTGCCTTTTGCCTTTCATCTTTTAAATGAATTTAAAAAAAGTATCACGCCGGATAGTACCTTTCATATATTCATGTTACTTAAGTATAAATATCAATAATATTATTAAGAGAATTAAGTGAACTTAAAACAATTTTCAATTTTAATTGAGAAGTATAAAAAGGGTGAATGTTCGGCCCGGGAAAAAGAATTGCTTGAAAACTATCTTGAATCATTTCAAAATAGTACGAGTGAATGGAACGAAAAAGAAATGGGGGATCAAAGAAAAATAGAAGAAAAAATCTTTTCCGGGATAATGAAGAATATCGAAAATGATAAAGACCGATACTTCGCCCGGGCATTTCAATCACCGTTGCTGCTTAAAATGGCAGCGTCAATAATATTTTTCATCGTCCTTGCTACCGGGGTATTATATATCTCCGGTGTGTTTAATCAGAAAATAGGCGCTGTTGTCTGGTATGAAAAAATTACTTCACCCGGAGAAAAATCAACAATTACACTTTCGGACGGTTCTAAGTTTACTCTGAATGCGGGTAGTATATTAAAATATCCAAGGCAATTTAATGGTAAGACCAGAGATATATACTTGAAAGGTGAAGCCTATTTTGAGGTGCGGCATAATAGTAAACAGCCGTTCGTTGTACATACAGGAAATCTCACAACAACGGATTTGGGGACTAAATTTGATGTATCGGCATACCCGGATAATAAGACTATATCCGTATCACTGCTGGAAGGCAAGGTAAAAGTGTCAATGAGTGAAAAGGGAAGAATTGATAAAGTAACCGTTCTAAAACCAAAAGAACAGTTGTTATATGACAAGGGAAATAATGTAATTAAGTTCGGCAAGTTTGACTCAATAGAGGCAGTCGGCTGGAAAGACAACATATATAAATTTGAAAACGAACCGTTAAGTAAAGTAATGCAGCAACTGGGAAGAGCATACGGTATAAAATTCAAATTAGCCGACCAATCGATTTTAGCACAAAAAATAACAGTCAAATTCGAAAAAAATTCTTTACAGACAGTAGTTAATGTTATAAAAAATCTAACCGGGTTGGATTATAAAATAGTCAAGGGAAATAAAGATACAAAAGAGGTTTTATTTTTTAGATAATATATCAAGGGCAGGAACTCTCACCTTTATTCTCTTCCAAAGGAAGAGTAACCCTTCTTCCATTGGGAGAAGGGTAAAAGATGAGGGCTTTTATCAAAGACATTACAATTTTAGTAATAATAATTGATCTTTCATTATACCTATAAATTAATGCGACAAAAACAGAATGTTTTTTAAGCTTGAAATTATTTAAGGAATTCTATTTAAGGAATAATTTAAACAATGATATTTAATCCATATACCAAAACAGTTCTTTTATCATTCATAATAAGTATCCTGTTTACTATTAATACTAATGGGCAAAATCTTTCAAATTACAAAGTCAGTCTGAAAGCAGAAAATTTACAGCTAGGTAAAGTGCTGCAGATCCTGGAACAAAAGACAAATTATACATTCAGCTATCTTAATAAAGAATTACCTTCGGAGGATAGGGTAACTCTCGATGTAAAAGATGAACCGCTGCAGCAAGTTCTTAAAATACTATCAACTAAACTTGCATTAACTTTTACCAGAATTAATAATATCATAACGGTAAAAAAGAAGGAAAGCGTTAGTGACGAGAATAAACCACAGGGTTTTGGGACATTAAGAGGAATTGTCCGCGATTCTGCAACTTCTGAAGTTTTACCTTACGCTGATGTTTATATCGATAAAATCAATGCCGGAGCCAGTTCCGACAGCCGGGGATTTTTTATTATTCCTTCTATTCCCGCAAACAAAAAATATACGGTCAATGCTGCATTTATAGGTTATAAAACTAAAAAGGTAGAAGTATTCATACGTAAAAATAAAATTACGGAAATAACTATTTATCTTACAAAATCGACTATTGAATTGGGAGATGTTACTGTTTTAGGGAAACGAGTAAAAGAAATAGGACTAACCGCAAAAAAAATTCTGATAAGAGAAATAGAAAATATGAGCTTCGGTGTTGAAACAGATGTTATGCGGGCTATTCAACTACAACCCGGAGTTCAATCTGCAGGCGATGTTTCAGCCAGATATTATGTTAGAGGTGGTGCAAGTAATGAAAATTTGGTGCTGTTAAACGGAGTTCCTATTTATAATCCGTTTCATGCTCTAGGAATTTTGAGTGCAATTGATCCGGACATGATCAACAGCGTTGAATTTTACAAAGGCGGATTTGACGCAAAGTACGGCGGACGTCTTTCTTCAGTTATGGATATTATTACAAAAGACGGCAATAAGAACAACTTCGGCGCAATTGCTGCGTTAAGTGAATTAACTGCTAAGGGCGCTTTGGAAGGACCGATACCTGACGGCTCTTTTATTATAACCGGAAGAAAAAGCTATTCAAACGAAATATTAAAAAAATTTACAAACGGCCAAAGTGTTCCGATAGATTTTTACGATGTCTCTTTTAAAGTTAATTATTCTAATTCGGAAGTTCTGCCTATATCAAAGTTTTCGTTATTCGGGTTTAAAAGTAATGACATAATAGATTATAAAGATAAATTGCACGCCAATTATAATTGGTCAAACACAAACATGGGTTTTAACTGGTTTAATGCAGCAAAGGACGATCCTTCTTTCGTCGATTTCACTTTTTATTATTCCGGATTTTCCGGCAATGAAATACCTAATTCCAGCAATAACCGGCAAATCGAGAACAAACTTGATGACTATACGGTTAAATACGATTATTATCATGTGTTTGACAATAATAATGAATTTTACGGAGGAATTAAGCTGTATTACATAAAAACCAGGTTACTTCTTAATAACGCAACCGGGATATTGAAAGATATCGGCTCGGAAGGTGAATCTTTTAGAGGATATTTAGGATACAAATTATTCAGCATAAGCAAACTTAAAGCTGATATCGGTTCTCGTTTAAATTTCATGAACCTTATGGATGTTAATTCATATTTTTTTGAACCCCGTATTAATTTAACATATAGTTTGCTGCCGACTCTGAATTTAAAAGCTGCATGGGGTATTTATCAACAGGAACTGATCACGATTTCCGACGAAGATGAAATTTTGCCATTGTTTGAGCCTTGGATCATTATTCCCAAATATTTAAAGGTTCCCAATTCGGTCCACTACATCTACGGATTTGATTATTATTTTACTGAAAGTTTAAAGCTTAATGTAGAAGGCTATTATAAAACAATGCACAATTTGGTGGTACTGAACGATCAGGTAATCTATCCGACAGATCAGCAATTAATTAATGCAAGCGGAGAATCTCACGGAGGCGAAGCAAGCGTAAATTATAATGCCGGGTGGATAAATGCGCAGTTTTCATATTCATATTCATGGACGACGAGAAAAGTAAGAGATATTGAATATCATCCGAGGTACGATAGTCGCAATGCGGTTAAAATTTTTATTAACTGCGAGCTTGGAAATAACTGGAGAGCCGGCATAAGCTGGAATTATAATTCGGGTATGCCGTATACACAAATATATGGTTATAATGATAAATACAATCCGCTGGGAGTATCAAACCCGTCCTCAATTTTATCAAATTATATATATTTCCCGATATTGGCGGCCAGAAATGCAGCACATCTGCCGGATTATCACAGGCTGGATATGAATTTGTCAAAGGAATTCTATATCGGATTCGTAAAAATAAATATGGGTTTGAACGTAATAAATGTTTACGACCGTAATAACTTCTTTTATTTTGATATAAAAACCGGGCAAAGAGTAAACATGCTTCCGTTCTTACCTTCAATTGAGGTCAAGGTGGAATTATGAAAAGAGCGATTTTGATTCTGCCGATTTTCTTATTTACTCTTTTTGAATCATGCAATAATGATTTCAATATAAACGCACCTTTTAAAAATGTATATACATTAAATTGCATTTTACGGAATGATAGTCCTATTCAATACGCAATAATTTCAAATAATATTTATACCGAAAACGGAGCTCCCCCGGCTTCAACCGGCATTGCTCAAAATATAAAAGGAGCAGGTGTAGAAATCGATTATAATGATTCGGTGTTTGTTATGAGAGATACAACTATCCAATTGACGGATTCGGGAAATACGATTCAAGTAAATTGCTATTACTTAAAAAATCTGGTAATGATACCGGGTAAAACAGTTCGTATTAAAGCTACCATGCCGGACGGGGAAATATTAGAATCTACAAACCGGATACCTGTTTGCTATATAGATCCTCTCTCCTTTCCCGAGAGTTATTATATAAATGGAAAGAAATATTATTATAAATATCCGTTCTACAATTGGCTATTTAAAGTCGGCAATACAGAGGTTAAAAATATGTTGAGTTTTCCCCGGTTTGAAATTGATTATGAAAAATACGAAGGAGGAAAGTATATCGATAAAAAAACGCTTGTACCTCTTTCTTATTATCATCATACGGACATTAACGGGGTTATACTGTCTCCTGATTTAGGCTTCTTATTTAATAATTATACTGCTTATACATCTCGTGAAGCTGTCAATAGAACGATGCAGGAGATTTCGGGGAGCGACCCCAATAAAAACAATTATATAATTACCAGGGCATTCTTTACCGTCAACTACATGGATCCCGAATTAACGAGATATTATTATGCTTACGAGGTGTACTCAAATTCATATACGGTTAAACTAAGACCTACGGAATACTCTAACATTCAAGGAGGAAAAGGTATCTTCGGAATTTATTATATATATACCAACACCTTTGCTGTGGACATAGATTATATTAATTCTTTTGGATATAAATATGATCCTTCGAAGTAGTCATTATTTATCTAGGCAAAAATATGGATAGAACTGATGAAAATTAAAACCGGTAAAACTTTAAAACAAAATTGTATTAATTGTACAGTTAATTTTATTCCAATAATTCTTCTATCAATTATTTTATACGGACAAAGTTATGCCCAGTGGGAAAAGACTAATTTTCCGGATACGGTAAAAGTAAATACCATAGTTACAAAGGATTCATCTGTTTTTGTCGGAACAGAGGGAGACGGAATATTTGTATCGGCAAATAACGGTGAAAACTGGAAGAGCATAAACGAAGGACTGCAAAGTAAGCTCATTCATGCTATTTTAATTACCGGGAAAAGTCTGCCTGCCGGACAGACAAGAATTTTCGCAGGTACGGAAACGGGTGTTTCGGTTTCAACGGATAACGGTGGAAACTGGAGATCAATTAATTCCGGCTTATCCGGTTTGGGTGTGTGGTCTTTAGCGGTTAGTGTAAATACATCCGGTGATACAACAATCTTTGCCGGAACCTGGAGCGGGCTTTATTCTACTACGGATTGGGGTAAAAATTGGGAAGCTACCGGCTTGTCTAGTACCACAATGCCTGTGAATTCTATAATTATTGATAAAAATGACATTTGCGCAGCAACCTTTAGTGATGGAATATTTCTATCGGGAGATAACGGATTGACATGGAAGAATATTGATGTTAAAACTCAGGCTTCATTTGATTACGACCATATACCTAAATCCGCACCCGTCTACTCAATAAGCCTATTTGCTAGTCCTCCAAATAATAGGATCATAGTCGGCTCTATTGGGGGCCTTTATTATTCAGTTTTGGGAGACACTATTTTCTATAATGATACTTCATTTGTCAAAGTCTATAATCAAAAAGCACCTGTACTCTGTTTTGCCGGTAGGAATGATACCCTTTTTACAGCCGCAGGCGGCAACTTTTACAAACTTTTCTGGGTCGTCATCCCTTTCTATGACTACTATGGTAACTTAGCCGGTTATAGAGCTGCATATGATGCGCACCGTTTAAATGTCCCTTATTTAGGAGATCAGACCGTATATAATCTAGAACTGAATAATACCTATATTTTTGCGGGAACCGAAGAGGGCATCTGGCGTTTGTGGTATCCGGAGCCTGGGGCAATTACAAGAATAAAAAATCCTCAAGAAGTCCCAAGCGGATTTATGCTTAAACAAAATTATCCAAATCCTTTTAACCCGACCACGGTGATCACTTATCGGCTGCCGGTTGCCGGTAATGTCGCGCTAATAGTTTACGACGTTCTTGGAAAACCTGTTGCTACATTAGTAAAAGAACGCCAGGCCGCGGGAAGTCATTTCGTAAAGTTCGATGCGGTTGGATTACCGAGCGGAGTTTATTTTTATAGGCTGCAGGCGGGAAGTTTTGTAAACACTAAGAAGATGATTCTTTTACAATAAGCGATTATTATAAGAGTTAAACAATAAAATGGCAGAGGTAAAAGGCACACAACTACAAATTTGGGGTCTAAATTTGAAGTATCGGCATACACGGATAATAAGACTATATCCGTATCCCTGCTGGAAGGCAAAGTAAGAGTGTCAATGATTGAAAAGGGAATAATCGATAAAGTAACGGTTCTAAAACCCAAAGAGCAGTTGTTATATGATGAGGGGAATAATGATATTAAGCTCGGCAAGTTTGACTCAATAGAGGCAGTCGGCTGGAAAGACAACATATATAAATTTGAGAACCAACCTTTAAGTGAAATACTGCCGCAACTTGGAAGAGCATACGGTGTGAAATTCAAATTAGCCGACGGATCGGTATTGGCACAAAAAGTAACAGTCAAATTCGAAAAGAATTCATTGCAGACAGTAGTAAATGTTATAAAAAATCTAACCGGGCTGGATGGTAAAATAGTCAAAGTGAAAAATAATATAAGGGAGGTTTTATTTCTTAAAAAATGATAAATGATCAAGATTCTTCGTTTGGTTTTTATATGGTTTGGTTCACAACAGACAAGATTTGTTAAATGACATGTAGTGATGAAGGAATTAAATTGAATTATTATCAAAGGAGGTTGCTATGAAAAAGGTATTTTTACTTTTTACGGTGATGATTACTCTGATATCACTGTATTCGGTTTTTCCACAAACTCTGATGGATTATGTTTCAGAGGTTAAAGGGGATACCCTAGTTATTAAAGATTATTATGACATGAATAATCAGCCGAACTCATTGTACTGGGCAATGACTCTTGATACCGGCAATGTTCCTATGGGGCGAGTATACGAGCTAAAGACAAATGGATATTACCCCCTCCAAAATAACCCTACAACTCTAAGAAATACAGAAATAGCCGGCGATGACCCTACTTCAATAGTAAAAAATGAAAATGTAGCTTCACGTCCTCCGCTTATTTGTGGAGCTCAGTGGCAATTTGGCTGGAATACCGCCGCTATACATGCTACACATGATCTTACCATAAAAAATTGTAATATAATCCTGTTTTCATCTGACACTGTAGGGGAGATCAGTTACAGCATTGTATATACGGATACCACAAATCTAAAATTGACTTTTGATAACTGTCTAGTTGAACACTTGAATAAAGACTTCCTTTTCATCACTCAACCAAATTGTAACGTCACTCTAAGGAACTGCTATTTTGTAAATATGAACGGTTGGCCTTGCAGGCGCAGCGGCGGTGTAGTTGACTGTCTTGTCGATATGGACACGCTGCTTGTTGAAAACTGCACACACATAAATGGTCAGGGCAGCCTTTATAGATTAAGGACTTATGAGCCTCCCGGTCATGATTATCTGGTCAAATTCAAGAGAATAATTTTTAATCATAATACCTTTGTCGATTGTGCCGGATATACATTTATGAACCCCGGTTACCAGAACAGTGTAAGTCTCACCAACAATATATTTATTAATTGTAACTTACAATGTTATGCGCCATTGCTTTCTAATTTAGATGTAGGTGAAACTGATGCAGGTGAGCTACCAATGGGTCTCGTTAATGTTTATCCCGATAGCGCTGATGTTGCAAACAATACACCGAGAAAGTTCTTATGTCAGGATAATCTAGTCTATTGGGATCCTTCGCTTTCTAATATGGATTCTATATTGAATGCCAATAAGGTTGATGGGGCGACTAACTGGAAATCGCAAATGATAATAATGAATGCCAGAACCGACAGTATGTTTAAGCATCTTGGCGCCTACGATTCAACTCCATATTCATATTTAACTACCGATACATGGAAGAACAAACTGCCGAACTTTACCGATATAAAAGATTTATTTACAACCCAGCTTGCAAACCTAAGATCATTTGCCCTTGCAACTATTGATACAACTAGTTACATCTCGTTACCAACGTGGCGATTGATCAACACGGGTTCAGGCGATTTTCTTAAATCAGATTGGCCGATTCCCGTTGATCTTGCATATAGTGACGCTGATCTTTTATCTGCCGGAATAGGCGGTTTTCCGATAGGCGATTTAAATTGGTTTCGGTCTCAAAAAGCGGCGTGGCTAGCTCAAAGAACAACAGAATATAATAACATAAATAATGCATTAAATACCGGCAAGCTTGTTACCGCAATTCATAATCAAGTTAATCTACCTGTCGGGTTTCAATTGCACCAGAACTATCCTAATCCGTTCAATCCGAGTACAAATATAAGCTTTACAATACCAAAAGCGGGTCATGTAACGCTGAAGGTTTACAACATACTGGGTCAGGAGGTCGTCACTTTATTAGATGGCTTAAAAACCGCTCAGACTTATAACGTCAAGTTTGATGGAAACGGTTTAGCAAGCGGAGTCTATTTCTACAGATTAAAGGAAGGAAATAATTTTATTACTAGAAAAATGGTTCTTCTAAAATAATGAAAAAGAAATAATTTAGAATAACTCATTTAGCTTTTTTAAATATAAAAATAGTTGGGATAAATTCTCAAAATTAGAACTGTAAACAAATAAAATATACAAAGAGATTTTTCTCAAACCTGATATGATATGGTAAATAATATTATAGGGATAACCAAAACAGGGAGATTTAGTTCTTTTTTTAGAGCAGTTTTTCTGTCTTTAATAATAACTATCCTTTTTGCTTTTTATGCTAATGGACAAAACCTTTCGAATAAAAAAGTAAATTTGAAGGTAGTAAATTTACCGCTTGGTGAAGTGCTGCAGATACTGGAGCAAAAGACGAGTTATACATTCAGCTATCTTAATAAAGATTTACCTTCGGAAGAAAGAGTAACTCTTGATGTAAAAGATAAACCGTTGCAGTATGTACTTGATATTCTTTCAAAAAAATTTGAATTGACTTTCAAGAGAATCAGAAATATTATAATCGTTAAAAGGAAGGAAGGTGCAAATGAAAATGGACCGCGGGTATACGGAACATTAAGAGGGATTGTACGCGATTCGGCAACCTCGGAAGTTTTACCTTATGCAAACGTTTATATCCCTAAATTAAATACCGGTGCAAGCACTGATGACAGGGGGTTTTTCATTATTCCGTCTATTCCGGCAAATAGAGATTACCTGGTAACTGCATCTTTTATCGGCTATGCTCCTAAAAAGGTAAATGTATATATACGCGAAAATAAAATTACGCAAATAGATGTTTATCTTTCAAAGTCAGCCATTAAGTTGGGAAGCATCCTGGTTCAGGGGGAGAGAACTAATAGCGTAGAGGTCACTGCTCAAAAAATTCCAATAAAAGAAATAGAGAATAAGGCTTTTGGCGTTGAAACGGATGCCATGAGAGCAATTCAGCTCCTTCCGGGAGTTCAATCCGCAGGAGATGTCTCTGCCAGGTACTATGTTAGGGGTGGTGCGAGTAATGAAAATTTAGTACTGTTAAACGGGACTCCTATTTATAATCCGTTTCATGCACTTGGAATTTTAAGTGTAATAGATCCGGACATAATCAACAGTGTTGAATTTTACAAAGGAGGATTTGACGCAAAGTACGGCGGACGTCTTTCTTCGGTTATGGATATTATAACAAAAGACGGCAATAGGAACAACTTCGGCGCAGCTGCCGCAATAAGTGAATTAACGGCTAAGGGCCTACTTCAAGGACCGATACCCGACGGTTCTTTTATAATAACCGGAAGAAAAAGTTATTCAAACGAGATATTAAAGAAATTTACAAACAACAAAAGTATTCCGATAGATTTTTATGATGCCACTTTTAAGGTCAATTACTCCAACCCTGAATTTCTTCCGATTTCAAAATTTACATTCTTCGGGTTTACAAGCGATGACAAAATAGATTATAAAGATAAATTGCACGCCAGCTATAATTGGTCGAATTCAAATGTAGGTTTTAATTGGTTTACAGCCGCAAAAAACAGTCCTCTATTTGCCGAACTCACGTTATATTATTCTAAGTTTTCCGGCGGTGAAATACCAATTACCGGCAGCGACCGGTACATTAAAAACCAGCTGGATGACATCGCGTTTAAAACGGATTTTACTTATGTGCTCAACGATAGAAACGAGTATTACGGCGGGGTTAAAATTGATTATATAAAGACCGGGCTGATTCTTAAAAATTCGACCGGGAAGTTGAAAAATGTGGGTTCGGAAGGAACTTTATTCGGCGGTTACGGCGGGTTTAAATTACTAAGTATAAAAAGGTTTAAAGCCGATCTTGGTTCGCGGGTGAATGCCTTGAAATTGGCTGAAGGGCCTTCTTTGCTGTTTGAACCGCGTGTTAATTTATTATATAGTTTGCTGCCGACACTGAACTTAAAAGCTGCTTGGGGAATATATCAACAACAGCTCGTTACAATCTCGGATGAAGATGAAGTTCTTGCTTTGTTCGAACCCTGGATCATTATCCCTTCATACTTAAAGGTGCCTAATTCCATACAATACATCGGCGGCTTTGATTACTACATGACCAATAAACTTAAGTTCGGTGTAAACGGTTATTATAAAGTGATGCACAATTTGGCGGTACTAAACGATCAAGTAATATATCCGACGGATCCGCAATTAATTAATGCAAGCGGGGAATCTCACGGCGCCGAAGCAACAATGGACTTTCACAACCAATGGATGAACGCACAGCTTTCTTATTCTTATTCATGGACGACTAAAAAAGTTAGAAACATTGTATATCATCCGAGATACGACAGCCGTAATGCGGTTAAGATTTATATTAATTTCGAGCTCGGAAATAATTGGAGAGCCGGCATAATGTGGAGCTATAATTCGGGCATGCCGTATACACAAATTTACGGTTATTATAACAAGTACAATCCGTCGGATTTATTTAATTCAACATCCATACTTACCAGCTACGGATATTTTCCCATATTGGCGGCCAGAAATGCGGCAAATCTGCCTGATTATCACAGGCTGGATATGAATATGTCCAAGGAATTTCATATCGGATTCGTAAAATTAAATATAGGATTAAACGTAATAAATATTTACGACCGTAAAAACTTATTTTATTTTGATATGCAAACCGGGCAAAGAGTTAATATGCTTCCGTTCTTACCTTCAATTGATATTAAGGCGGAATTATGAAAAAAGATCTTCTGATTCTGATAAAGTAAAAATATTCTATAACAAAACTAATTTTATGGGTATTGTTATGAAGGGATTCTTAATAATAAAAGTATTTTTAATTTTGATCCTAAATACTTTATACATATACGGACAAGGAATCATAAAAGGCACTGTAAGTGATTCACTGACAGCAGATCAATTAAAAGGTGTAAGAATTATTCTAACGGGTACAACTCTAAATGCAGTTTCAGATATTAATGGAGAATTTATTATAACCGGAATCCCGGCTGGGGACTACATTTTGCAAGCCTCCTATCTCGGATACAAAGAAAAGAAAATCTTAGTTACCGTCAAATCTAAAGAGACACAATTATTGAATATTGAGCTGCTGCCTGATATTAAAAATGGAACAGACTTAAACCTCCAGGAAAAAAGTCAGGCCGAAGATATCAACCTTCAAATCAGTTCAAATAACATAAAAAATGTAATATCCGGTAATAAGCTGCAAGATATGCCCGATGAAAACATTTCTACTGCGTTAAGCCGTTTACCTGGTGTTTCAATTATATATCACCCCGTCCCTCCCTATCGAACGTTGTCTTATCACATTGACGACAGCGGGCTTTATACTTTTTTCCCTCCGCAAAATGATTTTTCCATAGGCGATGATCAGTTTTCACGAATCTTGATACAGGGATTAGATTCAAAATACTCTAACATCACAATTGATGGGATCATAATTCAGCCGACTTCTGCAAAAGACAAAAGTGTTGATCTCGGTATCTTTTCACAGAAGAGTTTTGAAAACATTGAATTACAAAAGACCGTCACTTCGGACGAAGATGGGGATGCTACGGCAGGCGCCATGAATATCATTACAGGAAAAGCCCCGGATAAAAGAACGATAAAAGCAGAAATGCTGGGGAATTATAACGGGCTCGATAAGTCTGCAAACCAATATAATTTTACCGGAAGTTACGGTGAAAGATTTCTTGACAACAAGCTTGGCGTACGGATAGATGCTAACGCAGAAAAGAAGATATTGAGCAGCGAGTATATGAGTTTGACAAAAAACTCGGCTGTCAGTTGGACCCCATCTTTCAGAGGCCCCCTGCTTTCCTATACAAATGCGGTAAGGGAGAAATACGGGGCAAACGTTTTACTGGATTTTGATACGCCTGACGGCGGTTCGATAAGGTTCAATAACATTCTTGCCCTTTCAAACTCAAACTATTTTGAAAGCCAGGCCGACAGCACATTCAGAACAGCCTTACAACAATATATGTTTTCCGAAAGCGAAACGGAACAAAGAATATTCCTATCATCCGTAAGAGGACATAATTATTTGTTGGGATTTGATGTTGAATGGAACGCGGCTTTTTCCGAATCAAGAACAGATCATCCGTTTTATTATAGTCTTAATTTCGGAGTATTAAGTATCGTTTCTACAGAAAATATACCTAACTTATGGAACACCCTGGAAAGTCCTTCCAACAACTATTGCAAATATAAAACCGCTTCTGTTGATATTTCCAAAAGATATAACATCGGCAATGAAATAAGCGGTGAACTTAAAATTGGCGGGAAGTACGGAGCAAACTCACGATTATATGATGAGATCTTGCGTGGTGAAAACGGCGCCACTAACGGAATCGGCCTCTACAGAAGATTAGCGGATGATTCTTTGGTATCGAAAGACTTTTCGGGCACAAGGTTTAACGGTTTGCTCGGAAAATCTACGATTCCCATTTCGTACTTTCAAGATAATCCGCCTGCAATGCGCAGTCTGTTCGACAAGTATGAAATTCCTTTGATTAACGAGGCCGCCCTGCGTTTATGGCAGCAGTTAAATTACAGTCCGTATTATTTAAATAGCGGCGCGGATATAAATTCTTATAATTTTTCCGGAAGAGTTTTTGCCGGATATATAATGCATAGTCTTAATTTCGGTCAGTCGGCAAAATTTATTACCGGAATAAGAATAGAAAGCGAGCAAAATGATTACAGCGGTTATTATTTCCTTAATGTTTTAACATCTGCCGACAGTTTATACAACGGCATTCCGCAAAAGACACATACTTATAATTACGATAAAATCTCTTTGCTTCCAAACTTTCAGATGATTTTGAAGCCGGTAGATTTCCTAAACCTTCGTATGGCCGCATACAAAACTTTAATAAGACCGGATGCCTATGCCAGGAGGCCAAATATTTTCAGCACATCTCTTCAACCGGGGAATGATAATACCGGCAATTACCTGAATATGGGAAATCCGGATTTGGAAAATGCTGATGTGTGGAATTATGAATTTCAGATACAATTCTATGGAAATGATATAGGCGAGTTCAGCATCAATGCTTTCTACAAAAATATCGACGGATTGGTTCAGGCAACAAACGGAATTCAGCTTTTCGGCGAAAATACTATCGACTCATTGGGAATTAATTGGAGTTCTTATCAGGTTAAATATCCCTACAACAAAAACAGCACCTACAAATTGTACACTTATTTCAATTCACCTAAACCAACCCGTGTCTGGGGTTTCGAAGTTGAACATCAGGCAAATTTCAGGTATCTCCCGGGACTTCTTAAGAATATTGTTTTGAATTACAATCTCTCCTTACTCCGTTCCGAGACATGGACATTAGATGTATCTCAGATAGAAACCGACCAAACGATAGACGTAATATCATACAAGAAACAAAAACTCAGTGACATGCCTGAATTTTTCGTAAATGTTATTCTTGGTTATGACATAGAAGGATTCTCATTCAGGATTTCTTACTTCTATCAGGGCGAATATCCGATTGATAATTACCCGGGAATACAGATAAGGGAAAACAAGTTGTCGAGATTGGATATTGCGATACAACAACAAATTTTTCAAAACATCTTTATAGTTCTTGAAGCAAATAATATTACCAATTCCGTAGAAGAAGTTTCATATCAGCCTTCGCCGGTTTCTTACGGATCCGGAGCGCCATGGCAAACCGCTCAGGAGTATAGACTGGGAACGAATTATAATTTTGGAGTCAGAGTCGACTTATGAATTTTTGATGGTTAAACAATCTGAAATTAAAAAAAATTAATGGATAATTTTATGAAAACACTTTTCATTAAGAAAATAATTACGTTATTGTTCTTAAGTTCTATATATACTAACGGACAAGGAATCATAAAAGGCACTGTAAGTGATTCACTGACAGCAGATCAATTAAAAGGTGTAAGAATTATTCTAACGGGTACAACTCTAAATGCAGTTTCAGATATTAATGGAGAATTTATTATAACCGGAATCCCGGCTGGGGACTACATTTTGCAAGCCTCCTATCTCGGATACAAAGAAAAGAAAATCTTAGTTACCGTCAAATCTAAAGAGACACAATTATTGAATATTGAGCTGCTGCCTGATATTAAAAATGGAACAGACTTAAACCTCCAGGAAAAAAGTCAGGCCGAAGATATCAACCTTCAAATCAGTTCAAATAACATAAAAAATGTAATATCCGGTAATAAGCTGCAAGATATGCCCGATGAAAACATTTCTACTGCGTTAAGCCGCTTGCCGGGCGTTTCAATAATTGAAAAACCTTACACCCCATTTCTGCCAAGTTCCGTATATAGGACAGGCGAAAACTTAGTTGGTATTTCATTTCCCCTAAGTAACGATTTTTCTTTTGCGTACAACGCGACGTCAAAAGTATTAATTCGCGGATTGGATTCGAAATATTCAAATATTACTTTGGACGGGATTAGAATTCCTCCGACTTCCTCAATAGACAAAAGTATAGGCTTAAATATTTTTCCGCAGAGATATTTTCAGAATATTGAATTACAAAAAACCATTACATCGGATGAAGATGCAGATGCGACGGCGGGCGCAATAAATATAGTTACGGAAAAAGCTCCGTATAAAAGGACAATAAGAGCAGATCTGTCGGGTAACTACAATAGGCTTGACAAATCAGCCGGTCAATATGATTTCACCGGGAACTACGGTGAAAGGTTTTTTGATAATCTACTTGGCATACGGGTAGAGGCTAATTTAGGAAAAAAGATTTTAAGCAGTGAATACTACAACAAAGGTATTTCAATTTTGCACAAGGCGCCCAACGATTTCGTATATACAAACGCTGTAAGTAAGAGAAAAGGGACGAACATTTTATTCGATCTTAATACTCCGGACGGCGGTTCGGTAAAGTTTAATAATTTTTTTAACCAAATAAATACGGATTATTTTGAAAGCCATACCGACACTACTAATCCGAGTTATACATTTGATGATATTGAAACGGGACAAAAAGTATTTCTTTCATCAATCGAAGGTAGCAATTATTTATTGGGTTTTAATATTAATTGGCAGGCAGCTTTTTCCGAATCAAAAACCAATCATCCGTTTAATTACAGTCTTACTTTCTTAGGTAATACTACGGACTTCTTAGATCACACTATAGATAACCCTACAAAGAACTATTCTAAAGAAAAATCCGTGTCTATCAATTTTACAAGGGAATATAATATAAGCGATGAAATTTCAGGCAGACTGAAATTCGGAGGGAAGTACAGAACAAACTCAAGATCTTATGATGAGTACTTGTATGCGGAAACAGGCAGCCTTGCGGGACAATATCAGTATAGAAAATTGGCAGACGGTTCCCTGCAGCTTAAAGATTTTTCAGGCACTAGGTTTGACGGTTTAGTAGGCTTAAGCAAACTTAAAATTCCGTATTCATACTTTCAGGATAATCCGCCCGGCGAACGCATCATATTTGATAAATATGGAATACCTTTGATAAGCAAAGACGCCCTGCATTTATGGCGTCAGTTAAATTACAGCCCTTATTATGCAAATAACGGACCGGATATAAATTCATATAATTTTTCCGAAAGCGTTTTTGCCGGATATATAATGCATAGTTTAAATTTAGGACAGTCGGCAAAATTTATAACCGGGATAAGAATAGAAAGCGAGAAAAATAAATACTCGGGGTACTACTTTCCTAATTTCATGATCACCAATACCAGCATAACCGACGTATCCGACGACATAACCGACTTATACAACGGCATACCAAATAAAACAGATACATATCGGTACGACAAAATTACGGTACTTCCTAACTTTCAGATGATTTTGAAGCCAGCAAATTTCTTAAACCTTCGTCTGGCTGCCTACAAAACTATAATCAGACCGGATGTCAGTACCAGAATACCTAAGTTTTTCGGCTATCTCGCAGTCCTAAGTGATTATGCTTATCTAAATATGGGAAATCCTGATTTAAAAAATGCCGATGTATGGAATTATGAATTCCAAACGCAATTCTATGGAAGTAATATAGGGATGTTCAGTATTAATGCCTTTTATAAAGATATAAAAGGAATGGTGCAAACGACTGACGGAAAAATGTGGCAAGCCTTTCAAGGAATCCAGCTTTCGAGTCCTTATCAAATTGATTCATTAGGAATTAATCTTAGCTCTTTTCCTGTTAATTTTCCATTCACTAAAAGTACTTCATATTATTTATATAGTTATTATAATTCACCAAAACCCACACATATCTGGGGCTTTGAAATTGAACACCAGACAAATTTCAGATATCTACCCGGACTTTTTAAAAATATTACTTTGAATTATAATTTAACCTTCCTCCGTTCGGAAACATGGAGATTCGACGCACAGAGTATTACCACTACAGTAACGAAAAGTGTTTTATCATATCACCTGCAAAAGCTGGATAACATGCCCGAGTTTTTTGCAAATATAATACTTGGATATGATATATACGGATTCTCATTCAGAGCTTCCTACTTTTACCAGGCAGGGTATCCTGTTTTAGATTATTATGATATCACCCAGGTAAGCAGAAATAAATTTTCCCGGCTGGATATTGCGGTAAGACAAAAAGTATTAAAAAATTTCAATGTATTTCTTAACCTCAATAATATTACTAATTCTAAAGAAGAATCTTTATCTAATAGTAGTGTTTTCCCGTATTTGTCAGGACCTATTCAAGCATATAGAACCGGATTTAATTTCGATTTCGGGATCGGGGTTGATTTATGAAGATTTATAAGAATATAAATATGAACTAAATATAAAGTTTTTAATTTAAATGGAAATTCTATTTGAGATTGTTATGAAAAAAGTTCTTTTTATTCTGCCTGTTATATTGTTTTTATTTTTTGAATCGTGCAGAAACGATTTTAACATAAACGCTCCTTATCAAGATGTTTATGTTTTGAATTGTATTTTGCGAAACAATGATTCCGTCCAGTATGCAATAATTTCAAAAAATGATTATACGGGAAACGGAGCTCCCCCGGCTTCAGCCAGTACTGCTCAAAATATAAAAGGTGCAAATGTAGAAATCTATTATAACGATTCGGTATTTGTTATGAGGGATACAACTATCGAAGTGACGGATTCCGGTAGTGTAACCCAGGTTAATTGTTACATGATAAAAAATCTGGCATTGCAGCCCGGCAAGGTTGTAAGGATTGACGCCACTGTTAAAGGTGAAAAACTGCAATCAACAATTCAGATACCTGAAATTTCTTTTACAACTTTTTCGTTAAATTTTCCCCAGGCTTTTAAATCCGGATATATTACGCTTCCTAATTACAGTTGGAACTGGACTGGCGGCGCCGGAGATAATTCAAGTATTCTAAGTCTTCCTCAATTGGAAATTTATTACAAGAAATACGAAGCGGGCTCATATGTCGATAAAAAAATACTCGTACCCCTTGCCCTTTATTTTACAAACGATGAAAACGGTAATGTAATACCGGTCAACGTAGAATTATCGTTTAATAATTTTTGTATAACAACTCTTGAAACCGTTAATAAAACAATG
>CAZCFZ010000061.1:10848-22064 GCA_964498065.1 uncultured Ignavibacteriaceae bacterium | reverse complement strand
AGAAAAATAACAGTACGAAATAGAATTTTTTAAAGTTCATAATAATCCCCGCTCAAATATTACGACAAATATAAAAATTATTAAATAATTAAATAAGCTGTAATAAAATTTTAAAACATGACCTTTTTAAGGTAGTTCAATTTAAATCTATATTATATGTGATCGGATTGTTATTGCATTTCAGTATATCGGCGGAAAAATAGAGCGCTGATTTTCATGATTTATTAAGAATTAATTATGATTTGTAAATTTGGAAGTTAAAACTTAAAAGAATAATTAATTGGTAATTTTAGAGTTTTATAATTCTCCTTCTAAAATAATTATAACCATCATAAAAATTCGCTCCTTTTTTCTTTAGAAAATGTTTTCTATCTACTTTGATAAGTCAAGCCGAAATCATATGGAAATAAAGGATTGTAATTCTTATCTCCCACATTAATCGGAATTTGGTTCATGCTCCTTGGCCATGAATGTGAAAGCTTACCGGTAGGTTTATAATCTCCGAAAAGAACGTCTGCAATTCCTTCACCTTCGGTACCCGGTAACCATGCGGCAATAAACGCATTAGATTTTTTCAAAGCGGAATTTATAATCATCGGTCTTCCGGAGATCAGAATAACAACAACCGGGATTCTCTTTAACTTGAAATTTTCAATAACAGCGTTGTCTTCTTTTGATAATGCTAAATTTTTTCTATCTCCGGTCCCCTCCGCATATGGTTTTTCTCCTACACATACAATAGCAACATCGGCGCTTTTAACATTGGAACCGTCTTTAGAAACGGTAACTTCTGTTTCGGGAGAAACAGCTTGCTTGATTGCTTTGTAGATTGTAGTACCCCCGGTTGTAACATTTCCGCTGTCACCTTGCCAGCTTATAGTCCAGCCTCCGCATTGATAGCCAAGATTGTCGGCACTTTTTCCGGCGACAACTATATGTTTAATATTTTTAGATATGGGTAAAATGTTTCCCGAATTCTTTAAAAGAACTATTGATTCTCTAACGCATTGCCGAGCAATTTCGCGGTGAGCTTTTGATCCTACCGTTGGGGTATATTCTTTATCTGTATATGGATGTTGAAAAACACCAATTTCTAACTTAACCCTTAATATCCTTTTTACAGCATCATCTATCCTCGATAAAGGAACAGCACCAGTGTTAACTAAATCTTTTAAATCATTAATAAATTCAACATAATTATTATTTTTACCCGGACCATTTGGAATCATAATCATATCAAGTCCGGCATTAATAGATTTTTCAATATCACTTTTATAATCTTTCCCCAATTGATCAATTGCCGCCCAATCCGAAACTAAGAAGCCTTTAAATCCGAGTTCTTTTTTTAATACATCAGTTAATAAGTACTTATTTTCATGCATCTTAACACCGTTCCAGCTGCTGTATGAAACCATAATTGTTTTTACACCTGCTTTTATCGCAGCAGTATATCCGGGTAAATGAATTTTCCTTAGTGTTGCTTCATCACATTCGGTATTACCCTGATCCTTACCGTTTTCAGTTCCGCCGTCACCTACATAATGTTTGGCACATGCTATTATAGATAAATGAGAATTAAATTTTGCTCCTTGGAGCCCTTTTATAAAAGCACTTCCCATTTCAGAAACCAGCTGCGGGGTTTCTCCATAACTTTCGTATGTTCTTCCCCATCTTTCGTTTCTTGCTACTGCAACGCATGGGGCAAAGTCCCAGTTCATTCCGGTTCCGGTTATCTCTTCGGCTGTTACTTGGCCTTCTTCTTCAACTAACTTAGGATCTCTTGTACAACCCATTCCTATATTATGCGGGAATATTACAGCTCCTAATACATTATTATGGCCATGGACAGCATCAGTTCCAAAAATAATCGGTATTTTCAATCTCGATTTTAAGGCATATGTTTGAAGAGCGTCGTAATAATTTGCCCATCCGGCTGCTGATACATCTTTAATTTCCGAATCGCCGCCGCAGAGTATTGAGCCTAGTGAATATTTTGTTATGTCTTTGGGATTTTTTATTGCATGAATGTCGACCTGCGTCATTTGACCGATTTTTTCTTGGAGAGTCATTAGAGATAATAAAGAATCAACCTCATTTTCGATAACGGGATTAGAGAACTTTGAATTTAAATGATTAGAATGATCTGTAATAAAACCTACTATTGTAATAGCAAATACAATAACAATAGGAGCAATTAATTTTTTATAAAAAGATTTCATAATTTGTAATTTTAGTTGAATTCATGATTATTAGCTGCAAAATTTTATACGGCAACTGAAAAGCCTCCACTTTGATCACCTTTTAAATAACTGACTGCCATTCTTGAATCCTGGTAAAGATTTTCTTCGAAGCTTTCAAAATTTCTGCATCTCGTTGGAATTCTTGTAATTCTAACGCAAGGGCTCAAAATAAAATTTTTTGCTTACCTTTAATACTTTACCTATAGACTTGCTGACTTTATTAATTTGGGAAGTATCCCAAATTGCTGCCATAAAAATTATTCTTTTTGTAAAAATAAATTAATATCATAAAAAATGACAACAATTAATTTTACTTAACAAATTATAAAACCATTAAAAATATTATGACTTTAAAAATGTGCTTAATCTAATTATATCTTTATTGAACTTTTTTGTTATTTTTAATAGCTTTTTATTGATACCTTTTTAATAATTAGGATAAATTGCATATTTAATAGATCGGAATGCATGAAATAGGAATAAATTATTTAAAATGAACCCAATTTGTGATTAAGTTAAGAATAGGCATAACAGATCCATATAGTAAAATAATAATATGACTTTAAAAGATTTAAGAAATAAACTTTCTGCTTTCCAGCCCGAAGAAATTATGTTTGTAGGCATGGGAAATTCATACAAAACAGATGATGCAGCAGGCTTATTTTTTGTTAAGTATTTGAAAGATATGACAGAATATACACATTCACAAATTATTAATGCAGGTACCAACCCGGAAAACTACCTTCAGCAAATACTTATGAGTGAAGCCAAGGCAATAGTATTTATAGATTCGGCTTTACTTGGTACGGAGCCGGGAGATATTGCCTGGCTGACTCAAGAACAAATTGAAACTGTTGGAATAAGCTCCCATGGATATTCCTTAAAATTAATTGAAAAATTTATCCTATCCGAAAGTGAAAAAGTTTTTCTCTACTTAGGGATTCAGCCTTATTCAACTTCACGCGGCGATAAAATGTCTTTAATTGTTTCTCAAAAGATTAAATATTTCTTCTACGGCTTTTAGTTTATTCTAAATCTTTTTTGAGCAGACACATCTTTTGTTAAAAATCCTTTGAAGTAAAAATTCTTTCTTTTGTTTTCATAAATAAACCTGGTACAAAACATTTTGGCTTAGTATTTGAATATATGATGAATTGGGTTATTTTGATTTAATTTAATGTTTTAAATTTTAATCAATAAAATAAGTTCTGCCCAAATATTTAATAATATATTTGTATCAATTTAATATTTGCCTTCTCAAAATAGCTCAAATAATGAATAGTGAAATCGGTCAAATTAAGAAATAAATGAACGAATTATTTGGTTTTTTTAAATCGAGAATTAACAGAGTTAAAAGCAAGATAATATTTGTATTAATAATTATTTTTCAAATTTATTTTAGCATTTCATATCCTCAGAATAAAAACAATTTTACTAATCATAAAGAGATACAAAAGATACAGCCGTCTTTTTCATCAATCGGGCAAGTTAATATTGAAAGATGGGAAGATGGTAAGAAAGCTGCTTTTTCATTTACTTTTGATGACGGTTTGCAATCACAGTATGATTATGTCCGCCCCATAATGAATAGTTTCGGATTTCATGCAACATATTATGTTATATCGTCAGCATTAAGTGATAGTCTTCCTACAATTTGGAGATATGGTTTATGGTCTGAATTTAGACAGCTAGCGGAAGAAGGAAATGAAATTGGAGATCATACCGTAACACATCCTGATTTAACAACTCTTCCTATTGGCGACGAAACTACCCCGGGAACAATAACCTATGAATTGTATCAATCTAAAAAAACAATTGAACAAAAAATTCCCGGACAAAAATGTATTACTATGGCATATCCGTATTGTACCTTTAACCAGAATGTAGAAGATGTTGCGCAAAAATATTTTGAAGCTGCCAGATCATGCGGTAGTTACGTTAACAGTCCTAATATTTCCGGCATGGACTTATACACTTTGGGTTCATCTGATATTCAGTTTGATCAGCCAAGAAATTCACCGAGTGATGATCAGGATGAATTTAATATGTACACAAATATTCTGCAGACTCAAACGATAGCAAATGGTAAATGGACAGTTTTTCTTGCACACGAAGTATTGCCGTTTTATCAAATAGTTGCTGATTCCGGTTTAGGTCTGTATTATCCGGTATCTACAGAATGGTTAACGGAATTATGTCAGTGGATAAAACAAAAATCGGATAGCAATTATATCTGGATTGCTCCGTTGGGTGATGTAGTAAGATATATTAAAGAGAGAGAAAATTTTTCATATACGGTTGCAGCCAACGACTCGACAAAAATTCAAATAATTCCTACAGATAATTTGGATGATTCAATCTATAATTACCCGCTAACTGCTAAAATTATTGTCCCGACAGGATGGAAAAATGTCCTGGTTTCTCAAGGAAGTCAAATTTATGAGGCAACAACATCGGAGGATAGTAATAATACAATAGCTGAAATTAAAATAATTCCCGACGGAGGAATTGTAACAATCAAAAACTCAGCTTACTTGTTTGAACTATCAGGTAAAGTTTTCTATGATAATACAGCGAAAAGTCCGTTGGCTAATGTAACCGTATCTTTAAGTAGAGATGGCGACACTTTAAATACGGTAACCGATGCAGACGGAAATTATTCATTTATGAATTTGACGGCAGGCAATTATACATTATCTGCTGAAAAGATTGGGAATTGGGGAGGGGTAAATTCAACCGACGCTTTGCTGGCATTAAAGTACTCTTCAAAAAAAATATATCTAGATAGTTTGCAATTAAAAGCTGCAGATGTCAATAATGACGGAATTATTGACGGCAGGGATGCATCAATGATAGCAAAAAGATTTGTAGGATCCGTTAAGTATTTTAATAAACCTGACTGGATATTTTCTTCACCTGTTCCTATTACCTTTACAAGCACGAGTGTAATTCAAAATATAAAAGGAATAGTTGCCGGAGATATTAACAAATCATTTAAACCTTAATTGTTATAATTTAATTAACCTTTCACATTTAGGTATAATTTTAAAAATAATAACAAGCTCATAGAGAGCCGCTGTAAAACGGCTCTTAATTCTTTCTGTAAATGAATTGCCGACCGAAAGTATAAATTCCCGGTTAATCAATCCAAGCTGAGCTTTCCTTCGGATGAAAGGACATAGTGGTAATAAAAATAAGCACACATTGATTGGACAGAGCAGTCTTCGCAAGTTTCACTTTGGCTTTTAACCAGGTAAATACCTCTGGGATCTCCAATTTTAATCAACGACCAAGCTGCGATAATTCTTAATCCTTCATGCTTTTCAGTATTTAGTATTTTCATTAAAGGAATTACTGCATTAGAAGATCTTAACTCTCCTAGGAAATATGCGCAACTCATTCGTAATCCTAAATTATCCGACTTCAACCCTTCCATATAATTTGCTTCAATAGTATTGTATGATGAATTTGATTGAGTTGATTTACTCCCTTTTGAAAATGAAACCGCCGAAACAATAAACGTGAAAAGAACAACAGCTAATAATAATTGTTGCTTTTTCATAGCATCACCATCGTTTATTAATTTAATTATTTACGGACGATTTAAATATAATTTTCTTTTAATATGAAAAAATAAGATTATGATGGCCGGAATTATGAGATGATGACTGTTATGAAATTACGGATTGATTTTTCTTTTATAATTTTAATTGGTATTGGTCACTGCTAAATATTTTTACATTTTATTGCACATAATTAAATAAGTAATAAAAGTATTATCTCTTCATTAATTGTGGCTAATCAAAAAACAAAAGGGATTAGCAATTTTTTGTGCCCTTTGTGTCTTGGTGGTAAATAATCATTTAATTTTACCTAAATTTTCTATATTAACCACCAAGACACTTAGTTTACAAATTAGCACTAAGTGCTTTCGGGAAAAACCTCTTAATAAAAGCAACTAAGCATATTTCAATAGCTTTAACATTTTACAAGCTATGAAATCTACTTCGAACAACGGAATTAATAATTAACTATTATTTTATAAATTATAAAAAATTAATTCGTGCTGAAAATTTCTCCAAGAAATTATTGTCTTTCCCAAACTACTCTAATGCTTTTTTCTCCTTCGCCGTATTGAAATGAAAAAAGTCCCTGGTAAGCTCTTTTTAATGCTTCTCCAATTCTTCTAGCAATGTGAATTCCGGTAGTTGTTACTATTATGCGACCTATCTCTATTTTGATAGTCATAATCCTTTCCAGCGGCCTTTCATTTTTTTCGAGTTTCTCGGTATTTTTAATAAGATTAGAGATCTCGTCGGAATGTTCATAATAGAATTTACCTTTGATCTCAATAAATCCGGCCGGATAATTATCTTCTGTACGTTTGCATGCCGGACAAATTGTTTCATAAAAATGTTTCTCTTTCTCTTTCCATGTCCAGTGTCCATTTGAAAAAGTCGCTCCGCAGCTTTTACACACAGCATTTTCCGGTAAAGCAGAAATGTTTTTATAAGTATCTTTTCTTCTATCTTTAATAAGTCTGTCGTTCCGCTTTTGAGAATTTCTAGATCGCATATATCCTCCTTTGCTGTTCAGTTAACTTAAAAAAATAATCGGCATTATTATAGTAAAGTTTTTTACATGGGATCGGAAATTTGAATAGTACCTATTATTACGATGGGATTTCCCTTTTTCAATTAAAGTTTTGAATGATAGAAGCTGTTTAAAGGAACACATTATTTGTCCTCTATTCTAAAAAGAACTTCAACTTATTAAACGATAAAATCCTTTTTTAAGATCTGATATAACGATTGTTAAGTTGAAGTGGGAAATAAATTTTCATTTGATAATAATGTAAATTTCTTTTTCCGAATAATCAATTATTAAATTTAGTAATAAAAAGAAGTTGTGATATAGTGCTATTTGTAATTGAGTTAAATGTTAAATTAAGAAAATGTATCTTAATGTGAATATTTGCGTGATTGGCAAAGCTTTTTCAATAACACCGGAATTTTAATAAAATTCGGACTGTACGATTTCATAACTTATTGCCATATAATCACTTAAGTAAAGTAAAATATATAAGATCTTATATAAATTTGAATTTTAATCATTTATTGCCTTTTTATAGCGAAAATTTTTCAAATTTTTTATATATTATATTAAATAACCAGTGGATTTAATAAACGGGGATTTAAGATGAATGCACAAGTATTTCTTCGAAATAATGTTAATCAATCTGGGCAAATCCGGAAAATAAACCGGAATAATGCAATTAATCATTCAATTAAAGATGAATTTGGAGAATTAAATAATTATGGAATTCGACTTTACATAAACTCTGAATTATGTAACGGTTGTAAATTATGTGCAGATGAATGTTTGGAAAATGTTTTGTTTGTAAGTAATGTAATGAACAAAAAAGGCTTTTATCCTGTAACATATAGCAGATTCGGGTGCAATGGATGTGGTATCTGTGTAAATGTTTGCCCAGTGGAAGGCGCAATAAGAATATTTAGAAGAGTGAAGCCGGGGTAATATATGTTTTAGATAAATAACAATTTAACATTTTTTATATAGGAGGAAAAGTTGGGGATAAAAAAGAAATATCAACCTGATCAGCAATTGTGCAAAGTGACTTTTAAAATTCCTAAGGAAATAGGTAAACGGTATAAGAAAGCTCATATAGTAGGTGACTTTAATAATTGGAATACTCAAGCAACACCAATGAAAAAACAGAAGAAAGACGGTTCATTTGTTCTTGCAGTTGAATTGGAAAAGAACAATGAATATCAATTCAGATACCTTCTGGATGATGAGGTTTGGCTAATTGAAGAAGAAGCAGATAAACAAGTTCCTACTTATTTTCAGGACGCCGAAAATTCCGTTTTGTTAGTTTGATATAATTTCTATAAGTTAATAAAAATCACGAGTAAATTTATTCGCTTGTCATTATAAACAGCGGCTTAGATTCAAAACTTTTATAATAAGGTCTTAAGCGTTTTGTATTGTAATATTTTTCAACGTTAACGGTTTTTTTCGTACTTGTTATTACATCAATTGGAGCGTTATTATATCTGCCTTCTTTTAGAATAACCAGCCGTCCATGAATTCCTTTTAACATCAAATCCAGCGCAAGATTACCAAAAGCCATAGGAACTATTGAGTCAATTGCATCGGGATCGCCGCATCTTACCAAATAACTTAACCTTTGGTTAATTACGTTTATCCTTTTATTTTTATTGAATTTTGGCGAGAGTTCCTTAAGCTGGTTTGAAATTACATCTCCGATTCCGCCTAATTTTTTATGGCCGAAAGCATCTTTTTCATCGCTCTGGAATACCATTTCTCCTCCTTCGAACATTGCGCCTTCTGAAACCAGAACAACGGAGTAATTACTTGGATTTGTGTATCTGTCTTCTACCATTAATTCTGTAAGTGATTCAATATTAAACTTGTATTCCGGAATTACACATCTGTTGGCGGCCCCTGCCATAGTTGGTAATATAGCTGTAAAGCCGGCATATCTTCCGAAAACTTCTATCACTAAAAACCTTTCATGCGATCCCGCCGAAGTTCTTAAACTATGTGTTAACATAATAGTTCGTGTAACACATGTACTAAATCCTATGCAATAATCGGTTCCGGGAACATCATTATCCATCGTCTTGGGAATCGCAATAACTTTTACACCGGCTTTATGCAGTTTAGCAGCATAACTTAATGTATCATCACCTCCTACCGGGATCAAATAATCGATATTCAGGAAATCCAAATTTTTCAACACTTCAGGGGTTAAATCATTAATATCATCTTTATATTTATCCGCTAAATGCTCAGGAACGTTTACTTTGGGAATGTGACTTGGCCTTGTTCTGGAAGTATGAAGAAAAGTTCCGCCTGTTCTTCCCGCTTTATTTACTATTTCTTCTGTTAGAATTTGATAATTATAAGAATTGTCTGCATGTTTATCCCGAATTATGTCTATCATACCTCCCCAGCCTCTGCGGATTCCGATAACTTTAAATCCTTCTCTAATAGCTCGAATTGTTACTGCTCGAATTGCCGGATTTAATCCGGGAACGTCTCCGCCGCCGGTTAAAATTGCTATTATGCCTTTTTTATCTTTTATATTACTCACAATGGATTCCTTCAAATATTGCAAACTTTTTAATAATTCTTCTATATTTAAAATAGAATAAAGTTTTATAAAATACAGCAATATAAATATTAAAAATTTTTGTAAGATGAACTAAAATGAAATCCATTTCAATAAAATATTTGGATTGTTCCAATACTAAAATATTATATAATTATTTAAATCATCCTTAAAAATTTCAAAATAATAAGTATGGAAATTATAACAGGTTATATTGATACTTTTATTTTTTATAACGAAGATACCGGATATGGAGTTTTCTATTTGAAAGACGGATCTAAAGCAGTTGGGATTATACCTCATTTAAATCCGGGTCAACACATTGAGTTAAGAGGTGATTGGAATTCGCATTTAAAATTCGGCAAACAATTTAACTTTGAAAGTTTCAATATCCTTTACCCGGAAACGGCGAGTGAGATAATAAAATTTTTAAGCTCCGGAATAATTAAAGGCATAGGTGAAAAAACTGCTGTAAGGATTGTACAAAAATTTGGTAAAGAAACATTCAATATGCTTGACAATAAAATTAATATGTTGCACGAAGTTAAAGGGCTGGGAAAAAATAAAATTACGATAATTAAAAAAAGCTGGGAACAGCAAAAAGGTTTAAAAGATATTATAATATTTCTTCAGTCATACGGAATTTCAACTTCTTTAGCTATGAAAATTTATAAAATTTACGGTAGTCAAACCAAAACCGTAGTCAAGAACAATCCTTATCAATTGACTTATGATGTAATCGGTATAGTATTTAAATTAGCGGATAAAATCGCACAAAGTATAGGCTTTAATTATAATCATCCGCATAGAATAAAAGCAGGAATCCTATATGTTCTAAACGAAGCTGCAAATAACGGTCATGTTTACTTACCGGAAATTAAATTAATTAGCCGGTGTGAGATTTTGCTGAATTCCGAAATGAGTAAATCCGATAATTGTTTAATCGAACTGGAAAAAGAAGGCCGGGTAAAGATCGTTAATGATAAAGTTTATCTTTCCTATTTATTGGATGCTGAAAATGAAATTGGAAAACGCATTCGTTCGTTGGCATCACTTCATAAAAATACAAATCCGAATATTTTAAAATGGTTGAAAAAATTTCAAAGCAAATATTCCGAAGAACAACTCGATGCTGTTAAAAAGTCCGTTGAGTATAATTTATTGATTCTAACAGGGGGACCCGGAACCGGGAAAACCGAAACACTTAAAGGAATTATACATATTTATGAAAAGATGGATAAAAAAATTTTATTGGCAGCTCCAACCGGAAGAGCTGCTAAAAGAATGAGTGAAATAATAAATCGTGAAGCTAAAACAATCCATAGGCTCTTGGAATATAATCCGGTGGAAGGTTTTTTCAAATATAATGCGGAAAATGAGCTTGATGCAGATCTTTTAGTTATTGATGAAGTCTCGATGATTGATACATTATTGATGCATCATCTTATTAGTGCAATAGGCGATAAGACAACTTTAATTTTAGTCGGAGATTCTGATCAATTACCTGCGGTTGGTCCGGGCAACATTTTATCTGATCTAATAAATTCCGGAATTATACCCTGCTGTAGATTGATGAAAATATTCAGGCAAGCGGAGAAAAGTAAAATTGTTTTAGCGGCCCATCAAATTAACCGGGGGGAAATCCCCAAGCTGATAAATAATAAACAAAGCGACTTGTTCTTTATTGAAGAAAATGATGATGAAAAAATTCCTGGAATAATTCTCGATCTTTGTGCAAGCAGATTGCCTTTAAAATATAATTTTAATCCTATGACTGATATACAAGTTCTGTGTCCGATGCATAAAGGAAAAGTTGG
>CAZCFZ010000061.1:0-10748 GCA_964498065.1 uncultured Ignavibacteriaceae bacterium | reverse complement strand
CTTGATGAATTGACTTTAGCATATGCAATAACAGTTCATAAAAGTCAGGGCAGCGAATACCCATGTATTATTTTACCTTTATCCACTTCACATTTTATCATGCTGCAGAGAAATTTACTTTACACGGCAATAACAAGAGCAAAAAAAATAATGATTATTATTGGAAATATAAAAGCCGTCGAGTTGGCCATCAAGAATAATCATGTTGTGGAAAGATATACTTCCCTTCTCAAAAATTAAATTAAATACTAAAGCTACGCAAGGTTGAAGAAAGTGAATGTCATACCCGCGATAGAGGGTATCCATTATGCTAAAATAAGAATAAAATAGATTCCTACCCCGCCTGCCGGTCGGGCAGGTTTCCTTGGAATGACAATATTGGACTTCAAAATTCATTTTTGCGTAACTTCTGTTAAATATTAAAATAGTAAATGACTTTTTGGTCAGCAGTAAAAAAGTTTAAAATATTGCCTTTTATCTTATTTTTAGTTTATTTTTGGCAACAAAATTTGGGCATTATGAATATTAAAATAAAGTGTGATGCCTTTAAAGAAGGGGAAAAAATTCCTGTTAAATATACATGTGAGGGAATTAATGTTTCACCAAAAATAGGATGGAAATGTTCTAATCCCAGGGTTCGAAGTTTTGTTTTATTCATGGAGGATTTAAATACTCCAAATGGTAAATCAATTCATTGGATCCTCTTTAATATACCTGCCCACATCAAAGAACTGCATGAAGAAATAACTACGGTAAGAAATGTTCCGGATGAAGTTATATTTGGTACAAACGACTTTGGAAAAATTGGTTACACGGGACCTTGTCCGAACAAAGGCATTCATAAATATTCTTTTAAAATATTTGGCCTGGATAAAGGTTTGCCGTTTGAAGCCGGCGCTACAAAATTTGAGTTATTAAATGCTATGAAGGGCCATATATTGGCAAAAGGTCGTTTGACCGGAAAGTACGGCCGAAAAATTAATGCTGCTCTGCCTTTGGAAAGTTTGAAAAAGAATAACACCCACACAATTGAAATTAAATCTAAGTAATAGAAAAATAGTCTATACTTTTTGCCAAATATTTTAATTTGATCCCGAAATTTTTATTTAATAATTTGATAATATTAAATCCGTTGCAATATGATGAAAATCTAATTTTTGCTGCGTAAATGAGAAATGATGAATATTGACTTTTACTATATATAAAGTTTATTTTTTACCATTTAATATGTGTTTAAACAATAATTTATTTATTTATTAGTATATTAATTTGTTTATTATTATTTATAATTATATAAGTTATGGTAGGAACTAAATGGGAGCTGAAGAGATGGAACAAGGAGGTAATCATATCTCTAGCGAAGACATCTCTAATGATAGCAGATTAAATCATTCCAAAGAAATTCTTTCAAATAGAATTATTTTCTTAAAATCTCAATTCAACCGGATATCTGAGTTTATCTTTGTTTTGAACGATGAACATGATATAATTTATGCAAATAAATTCTTATTAGAAGAATTAAAATATAATGAAAGTGAAATTTTGACTAAAAATCTTATTCAAATAATTAATGCATCAAATGAATCTGTAGAAGAAATGCTAAAGGAAGCAAAAGAAAGGAGATGGTCGGGTAAAGTAAGAAGCATTAGAAAGGATAATACAACATCAATAATGAGCATTGAAGTTTCTGCAATTTTGGATGAAGGCAATATATTATGCGGATTTGATTGTAGAGGGAAAAAGGGTGTAGGTTTATTTGAGGAAGGCACTAATTTCCTAAAAGTAATGGAAGAATTAAAAGCCGAGTTAAAATTTATACCGGACGTATTAATTAGAACTGACTCTGATGGTTTAATAATTGATTTTGTTTGTTTTGAATTAGCGGAAAATAATTTTCAAAGTAACTTAAAATCTAAAATAAAGCTGGATGATTTTTTCCCGTCTGATATTGGCCATCAGCTTAATTCGTCTGTAAAAAAAATAATTCATACAAATGATTCGGAAAAGGTAGAATTTCAATTAAAGCTTAATAATGAGCTAGAAATATTTAAAGCAAAGATTTCACCATCTTTAGACAATCAATTTAATATCTTTATTCGGAATGTCTCTAAACGCCGAAATAATGAATCGGAAGTTCTAAAATTTAAAAAAGCAGTCGAGTCCAGTGAAGAAATAATATTTATTACCGATAAAGACGGATTAATTACATATATAAATCCCGCCTTTACAAAAACATACGGATTTGAAAAAGATGAGGTAGTTGGAAAAGAAACGCCTAGGATAATAAAAAGCGGTTTGATTAAAGATGATTATTATAATGAGTTTTGGAAAACACTCTTGAAAAAAAGAGGCATAAAAGGTGAAATTGTTAACAAAACTAAAGACGGGCATGAAATTTTTATTGAAGAAACCACTGATCCGATTATAGACGAAAGAGGATATATTGTAGGTTTTTTGTCAATTCAAAGAGATATAACAGAGCGGAAGAAATCGGAAGAAGCTTTAAAATATTCGGAGATGAAATTTCGATCTATATGGGAAAAATCTGATGACGGAATGAGATTAACTGATGTTAATGGAATGATCATATCTGTAAACAATTCATTTTGTAAATTGGTTGGAATGAAAGAGAGTGACTTAATAGGAAAGCCATTTTATATAATATATGATGATGATAAAATAGAAAATGAAAGAAAATTAGTAAAATATAAGGAGCTATTTGATAAAAAAAATTTAATTCCCACACGTTTTTCCAGGTATTCATTAAAAAACGGGATGACCGTTTTTTTCAATGTTAGTTACGCTTTCGTTGAAGAAAAAATAGGTAAGCCCTTGATACTTTCAATATTTAGAGATCTTACTGATTATAAGAAAGCGGAAGAGGATCTTCGAAATTCTGAAAAACTTGCCGCAGTGGGAAGAATGACTGCTTATCTATCGCACGAAATAAAAAACCCGCTTGCTTCTATAAAGAATTATTTAAATTTGCTTTTTGAAACCGATGAATTGTCTGAAAAAATAAAAAGGCCCTTGGTATTAGTCCTTGATGAAGTTAAGCGCTTGAACAAACTGATGAAAGATGTTCTTGAATTCTCCCGTCCTATTAATTTAATAAATATTCAATTGGATATTAAAACAGTAATTGAAAAGGTAAAAGAATCCGTTTCGCAAAAGTTAATAGCAAAAAACATTTTATTAAAAAACAATGTTAAGGAAATTAAAATAACCGGAGACTATATAACTCTTCAATCCGTATTTTTAAATTTAATTGAAAATTCAATTGATGCAATTGCAAATGAAGGCGTAATAGAAATTTGGGCCGAAAGTGAAAAGGACAATTATTCTGTTTATATTAAAGATAACGGGCACGGTGTAGACCGAAAGGATAAAATCTTTGAACCGTTTTTTACTACCAAATCATACGGTACCGGGTTAGGGCTTTCTATAATTAAAAAAATAATGGAATTACATAATGGGGATATACAATTAGTCTCTTCCCGGCCGGGAGAAACAATTTTTAAAATATTTTTCTTAAATAATTTTGTATATGGAAAAAATTCTAATAATTGATGATGATAAGGCTTTTGCCGAAACCTTAACACTATTCTTATCGAATTCGTTTTCAAATGTTCAATGTGCAAATAGTGGGGGAGAGGGTTTGGCTTTTGTAAAAAAAGAGACTCCGGATATAGTTATAACTGATCTTAAAATGCCGGATATAGACGGCTTGGAGGTATTAAGGAGAATTAAAGAAATTGATAATTCAATTGCAGTTATAATTATTACAGCCTTTGATGAGACCGATTATATAATCAAAGCAATGCAATTAGGAGCATATGACTATTTTGATAAATCGTATGAATTAAAACGTATTAAGTTTGTTGTAAAGAAGACCCTTGAAAGTAAGAAAAATAATGAAAGAATGATTATAGCCCTTTCCGAGAAGGAGCATGAATATAAACTGAAATATCATATGGTGGGGGATAGTGAGGAAATGAAAGAGATATTCAAAAAGATTGGTAAAGTTTCGGCTACTAGAGTTAATGTGTTAATTCAGGGAGAAAGCGGTACCGGTAAAGAGTTAATTACTAGGATGATCCATTATGAAGGAATTACCAAGAACGAACCGTTTGTTGCAGTTAATTGCACTGCATTAACGGAAACATTGCTTGAGAGTGAGCTTTTTGGCCATGTTATGGGCGCATTTACAGGAGCAACCCGAAATAAAAAAGGGAAGTTTGAATTGGCCGGGAAAGGGACAATTTTTCTTGATGAAATTTCAGAAATTTCTCCTCAATTACAAGTTAAATTATTAAGAGTAATACAGGAAAAAGAATTCGAACAGGTCGGCGGAGAAAGCACTATTCAAATGCAAGCCAGAATTGTAGCCGCAACTAATAAAAATCTATTGGAATTAGTTGAAAAAGGGAAATTTCGTGAAGATCTATTCTATCGTTTAAATATTTTTACAATTTATGTCCCCCCGCTAAGAGAGAGAAAAGAAGAAATTCCAAAATTAGTTATTCATTTTTTAAAGAAAGTAAATCTAGAATTGCATAAAAGTGTGAATATAATACCCTATGATGTTATGGAAATGCTTAAAAATCATGAATGGGTTGGTAATGTTAGGGAGTTAGAAAATACACTTATGAATGCTGTTTTGTTGGCAAAAGGCAATATTTTAGAAAAAGAAAATTTTAATTTCGCTAATTATAATGATAGAAAAAGCGAGACCAAAATTCTTAAAACATTAGCAGAAGCTGAAAAAGAACATATTCAATATGTTTTAGAGCAAGTTAATTGGAATAAAAATCAGGCTAGTAAGATCTTAGGAATTACTAAAACTACTTTGTATAACAAGATATCTCTCTATAACTTATCTCAATCACCACAATAAATTATTTCTATAGTTTTTTATCATCATCGTTCTATTTATTGAACAAATTAATGGAAGGGGTATAATTATTTTACTTGGAGTTTAAAAATTATACCCCCATAAAATTAAAGTTTTGGAAATTATTAAAAAATAGAAGTTTTTTTATGGCTTATTTATTGATACAAGTCAGATAATAGGATATAAATTTAGTACTCAAAAAAACAACTTACCAATGCAAAATATTAAAGGATTAGTAACATTTGAAATTTCCGGACAGGTGTTCTGTGCGGATATTCAAGATATTACAGGCATAATCAATCCGGCGGAATTAAACCAACAAGATAATTTAAATTCCAGTCATCCTTTTATCGAGCTCGGTTCTGTTAAAATCCCTTTAGTCGATATAAATAAAACTTTTGGTTTTACAGCGAAAGATAGGACTGAAAATACCAGAATACTGATAGTTGAAGCACAAAAACAACTTATCGGCTTTTTTGTTGAGAAAGTAGATCATGTTTACAGTATTGACAATGAAATGAAAAATAATATGGAATTTACTGAATGCAAAAGAATTTTATATCTATCGGGTATTTTGAAGTATCAAAAAACTAATATGTTTTTGCTAGACTTGCAAAGTATAAATCCTAATGGTACAGATTAAATTTAATACAAACGAGTCTCAAAATGATAATTGAAATTTGTTTTAAACATCCAATTCTTTGAAATATTGACAATTTAATGTGTCTTTGCAATGGTATAGAACTTGTTTAAGAAGGAATTGAAAAATAATTCAGTTTAAGTTTCTACTTATTAGTGTTTAAGCGGAAATGTTTACAAGAATAAATTTTGTTTGTTTCAGTGAAGTTTTAAGCACACTGAAAAGATTAAAATTACTTACTATGGGATAATTCCCGAGGTAATCTTGGCTAAGCACATCACTAAAATATTTCATTCTCCAACTTTTCTGAAAAAGGAAAAATGTGACTCACGAAGCGAAGCTGTGTTTAGTCAAAATAGTGAACCACCAATTATAATAATGACGGAAATAATATTAATTACTGACTATATTGTAAAGAATAAAATAAAGGATATAAACTAAATGCAAGTTCCTTTTCTAGATCTTAAAGTTCAATATAATTCAATTAAAAATGAAATTGATCCTGCAATTCAAAATATATTAGATAATACGTCCTTCGTAATGGGGAAAGCAGTTTTTAACTTTGAAACTGAATTTGCGAAAGTACATGATGTAAAACATTGTATAGCACTTAGTTCCGGTACAGATGGAAACCATGTAGCTTTGTGGGCAACGGGGATAAAACCAGGTGACGAGGTAATTATTCCGGCTAATACATTTATTGCATCTGCATGGGGTGCCACACTTTGTGGGGCGAAACCGGTTTTTGTCGATTGCCACCCAGAGAGTTACAACATTGATCCCGAAAAAGTAGAAAAAGCTATTACTTCGAAAACCAAAGCTATAGTTGCTGTCCATCTTTATGGTCAACCTGCCGATATGGATCCGTTAACAGTTATTGCAAGTAAATATAACCTTACACTTGTTGAAGATGCTGCACAATCCCATATTGCTGAATATAAAGGTAAAAAGATTGGTGGATTGAGTAAGGCTACTTCATTTAGCTTTTACCCAGGAAAAAACTTGGGTGCTTACGGTGAAGGCGGGGCCTTGTTAACTAATGATGATACGGTAGCAAAAAAAGCTAAAATGTTAAGAGATCACGGCTCTTTGGAAAAATATAATCATGAGATTTATGGACATAACTACAGAATGGAAGGATTACAAGGTGCTGTTTTAAGTGTAAAATTAAAACACCTGAATGATTGGACCGACATGCGAAGAAGTAATGCGAAAAAATACAGATCGGTTTTGGAAGGATTGGAAAATATTAAATTACCAAAGGAAATGGCATATGCCAAACATGTTTACCATCTTTTTGTAATCCAGGTATTAGCAGCCGGGAAAAAGAACGGAACAGAACTTAGAAATGAATTGGCGGATTATTTAAAACAAAACGGAATCTTCACAGGTCTGCATTATCCGATCCCATTGCATTTGCAAACTTGTTTTAAGGATCTTGGATATAAAAAAGGTGACTTTCCTATTTCGGAAACACTTGCCGATACATGTTTATCTCTGCCGATGTATCCGGAACTTTCTGACGACAAAATAGAGTTTGTAGCTTCCAAAATAAAGGAGTTTTTTGCAAAATAAAGTTAATAGGATCTTTGGTGTAGGGAAATTTATTTATGAAAATATTAAATAATAAATTGTCAATTTAATTATTAAATTATATGAGTAGTAATAGAAATAGTAAAATGCATGATGTTGATCTTTATTTTGAAGAATCATTACACAGTGCAAAACAAATTTTTTCCCAGGGTAACGTTTTTATTCTTCCTACGGACACGTTTTACAGTATTGCAATAAATCCGTTAAACAATTCAGCTACAAATAAATTAAAAGACATTTATAAAGAAGATTTTTTTGATCGTTCAACATTTTTAATTGATAGTGTTTCTAATTTGATTAGGTATATTGAAATTGAATCTGAGAGACATCTGGATTTTTTAATTTCAATCTGGCCTAATCCGATTAGGGTTATTTTTAATCTAAATGCAAAAGCACGTCAATTATTCGGCTTGGAAAAAGCAGCATTTAAGATTCCTAATTACAGGTTTTGTCTAAGACTGCTTGCAGAGATGCAAATTCCTTTATTAAGTGTCCCAATAAAATATAATTTTAATTCTGATTTAAAATATATGGACATGGTAAAACACGAATATTTAGACAAAGTTGCAGCATTTTTTTATTCGGGCAAGGAAAGCGACTTGCATGATTCTGCGGTTGTCGATTTAAGTGAGAATAAACCTTTGCTAATTAATGAGAATCAATATAAAGTTAGTGGCTTAATCGAAAAGTATTATTAATGAAAATTAACAGAATAACAATGAATATAAAAACGATACCTTTTCAGACTCATTCTAAATTTGAGATTCCTAAAATCGATACATACAAGTATATTTTTATCATCTCCGATCTTTTAACTTTGTTTTTATCTATAATCATTTCTACAGTAATTATAAATAAAATTGAGTTTAATTCTGATTTCTTCGGATTAATAGCAGATAATAATTATTCGATTATATTATTATTCTCAATATGTTTCAGTCTTCTTTTCATTTTCTTTACAAATCATTTGTATCAGCTTAATATTATTGCAGTTAAAACTAAACATATAACTGCTTTACTGAAATCATTTTGGTATTTCTCAATTTTCGTGTTTTTAGTTTCTTTGTTCGGATTTAATTTAAATATCCAGCTGTCACTTTTTGCAATCGTGATTTTTGTTATCAGTTCAATCGCCCTATTATATTTGTTAAGAGTTGAGGTGTTAGGAAGAATGTATTTAAAATTAAAGAATAGGCATTTCAAAAAGAATATATTAATAGTCGGTAACGGTAAACCCGGGAGATTACTAGCTGCTAAATTTGCTTTTGAAGATCCGTTAGGTATTAATATTGTCGGATTTATAGAGGACTCTAAATCAGTTGGCGAAGAAATAATAAACGGGAAAAAAATTTTAGGAAAAATGGACAACATAAAGGAATTAGTGAATGAGAATAAAGTCGATGAAATTTTAATAGCTCAGGAGACCATAGATTATAATGAATTAGTTAATCTTATGGAACGCTGTCATGTTGCCGATACTAATATTAAAATTACTTCCAGTTTATTTAACATTATACCACAGAAATTATATACTGAAAAGTATGCAAATATTTCTGTTATAAATGTTTCACAAAATTATAAAAATATTAACAACCTGGCTCTTAAAAGAGTATTTGACATAATAGGTTCTATTTTCGGATTATTTCTTCTTTCTCCGTTTCTTATGTTGATTGCATTGCTGATTAAATTCACTTCAAAAGGACCTGTATTTTTTAAGCAGACTAGAATTGGTAAGGACGGTAAACCTTTCATGTTTTATAAGTTCAGATCAATGTATGTGGCGGATGAGGAAGACGAAGCCAGAAAACAGGAAATGATTAAGTTTATTAAGGGTGATTTAAACTTAGGTAATAATAAAAAAGTAATTAATAAAAAAAGGATTACATGGATAGGCGGTATTTTACGAAAAACATCACTCGACGAATTACCGCAGCTTATAAATGTCCTTTTAGGTGATATGAGTCTGGTAGGACCTAGACCTTGTCTATCCTATGAATATGAAAATTATGATAATTGGCAGAGAAAGAGACTTAATGTTCTTCCCGGTTGTACCGGTGTATGGCAGGTTATGGGAAGAAGTGCAGTTTCTTTTAATGATTCAATTGTACTTGATCTGTATTATATAAACAACATGTCGCCATGGTTGGACTTTCAGTTAATAATGAAAACGATACCTGTCATGTTATTTGCCCGGGGGGGGGAATAAAATGATGTATTATAAAAACAATTATTAAACGCTCGGAGGGTTTATGAAAATCGGTATAGTAGGTCTTGGATATTGGGGGCCTAATTTGGTAAGAAACTTTTTAGCTCAAAATGTGGTTGAAAAAGTTATAGGATGTGATTCGAATGAAAAAAGGCTGGCTTCTATTAAATCTAAATTTCCCGCTATCGAATTGGTTAATGATTATAACAAATTACTCGACAGTAATGTAGATGCAATTGCAATTGCTACACCTGTAGACACCCATTATAAATTGGCTAAACAAGCTTTATTAGCGGGAAAACATGTTTGGATTGAAAAGCCTTTCACAAGTAAATCGGCACAAGGGGTAGAATTGATAAATATTGCCGATTCCAGAAACTTAACTATATTTGTTGATCATACCTTTCTTTATACAGGGGCGGTAAAAAAGATAAAGCAGCTAGTAGATAACGACGAACTTGGTGAATTAATTTATTTTGATTCTGTAAGAATAAATTTAGGCCTTTTCCAGCATGATGTTAATGTTATCTGGGATCTTGCCCCGCATGATCTTTCTATAATGAAGTACGTTCTTCCGGATAAAAAAGTTGATGCTGTAACCGCCTGTGGAATATCAAATTACTATGAGTTGGAAAATCTTGCACAAATGTCTTTGCATTTTGAAAATAATTCATGCTTTGCACATTTCCATGTGAATTGGACTTCGCCGGTAAAAATTAGGAAGATAATGATTGGTGGAAAGAAAAAGATGCTTGTCTTTGACGATATGGAAAATTCGGAAAAGATTAAAATATACAATTCCGGTGTCGATTTTGATTCTACCGAAAGCTTTTATAACACACTTATTCAGTACCGGACTGGTGATATGTACTCGCCTAAAGTCGAGCAGACTGAAGCACTAGCTAGTGCTGCCAAAGAATTTTTAGATTCAATTATTGAAAAGCGCAAACCTTTAACAAATGCGGAAGACGGATTGGAAGTTGTAAAAATATTGGAAGCTTCGGATAAGTCGATAAAAAATAGAGGCTTATTGGTGGAGTTGGATGAAATCTTAGACAACGGCTTACGTTCCGAAAAACAAGTTGCTCAAAACGAAACTCATAGTTTTAGTAAGTTTGCAGTTTGATTTTGGACCTAATTATTAATTAAACTATGTAAGATATTATATTTATGGAAAACCAAATTATAAATAATGTAAAACTGGGTAAGGAAGTAAAAATCTTTAACTTTGTAAATTTATACGGATGCTCAATAGGAGATTTTTCAAAAATAGGTTCTTTTACGGAAATACAAAAAAATGCCTCCGTAGGTAAAAATTGTAAAATATCCTCGCACACTTTTATTTGCGAGGGTGTGCATATTGAAGATAATGTATTTGTTGGACATAATGTTACATTTATCAACGACAAATATCC
>CAZCFZ010000060.1:0-22555 GCA_964498065.1 uncultured Ignavibacteriaceae bacterium | reverse complement strand
AATCTTTGCCGTCCAAAACCATCAGAAGGAGATTGCGCACATTAAAAGAAATTCGTTAAAAAATTATCCGTAGTGGAACGTTAAAAGATAAAAGATAAATGTTGTTTGAGTCCGACAGCTGCCGGACGAGTTCATTTATCTTAGTGAAACGAAGGATAATTTTATGGCAAAGCCATTCCTTTGGAAGAATTTCTTTTATAGTGCATGTTTCTTTTGGTACTTTTCTTACGCTAAGAAAAGTACATTATAAAAAATACTATAAAATTCTCTTCGTTAACATTTATCGAAACGTTAGATGTGTTAAGAATCGGTTTTGTATTTTTCAATAAAATTTGTTTAACTGATTTATTTCGAACTTTATCTCTCTCAATAAAACTAATTTGGACAGAAATACTCTTAATAATTAAACTCCGCACATTTAATATTTGGATAAATTTTTTATCTTAGCTTATCCGAATCTTTCCATTATTTATGAAAAGCATTTATGAATGTACCGGCTTTGTTAAAAAATAAATTTTTAATAAAAATATTATTACTTGCTGTTTCTATTATCCTCCTTTTTGCATTAAAAAATACCGAAAGAGGTATAAATAAAAGTATTGAGAAAACATTTGCAAATATAAGAGGACAGCAGCAGCCGGATACAAATATTGTTATAATTGATATAACTGAAAATGATATTGACAACCTGGGACACTGGCCCTTAAAACGAAGCTATTATGCTTTACTGGTAAATAGTTTAACAAAATATAAAGTTAAAAAGATCGGATTGGAGGTTTTTCTAAGCGCCAAATTTGTTACCCAAACTATTTATGATAATCTTCTTACAAGGGAAATTCAAAAATCCGGCCGTGTTGTACTTAGCTCCTTGGCAGGGGATTTATATTATAAAGATGGAAAATATTATACCGATTCTTTAAGCTATCCGAGTCCTAAACTGCTTGACGAAAATTTGATAACCGGCCATGTTAATTATTTCTCGGTTAACGGAATTCAAATTCCTTCAAAAGTTTATTATGATCATTCCGCAATAAAATCATTTGCTTTGCAGCTTGCAGGCAGTAAATATTTTAATGACGAAAATAAACTTCTTAATGTAAATTTTATTTCTTCATGGAAAAAGTTTAAGACAATTTCTTTGTTGAATTATTTTCAGCTGGTTAATAATAACAGCCCTGAGCTGAACCAATTAAAAGATAAAATAATAATTATCGGCGTCAGCGATCCTCAAATTGCTTCGGCAATCAGTACTAATTTTGACGGGCAAATGCCGGGTGTTGCTTTACATGCTTTCGCTCTGGATAATATCTTAGAGAACAGGGGACTTAATAATCAATTCATTTTTCCTTCGGCAATTCTTTTTGTAATAATTATTGCTTTTTTAGTGTTTGCGGAAAAAAGAAAAATTGAAATGAAAAAGATCCCGTTTTATATAGTTACTTTCATGCTTTTTATTCTTATTTCTTTCATCCTATTTTCTTTTGTTAATTTGGAACTTTCATATTCGTTTTTTTTAATTCCCTTTATTCTGTTAATTATTTTAGACTCAGCCTTTTTTCTTCTTGATAAAAAAATAATTTTAGAGGGAGCGGTTGATGAAACAAACCTTTTAAAAAAGCTCCTGGAAAATAAAGAATATGAATTAAACAAGCTCCAAAAAGAATTAAACCTTTCGGGTGAATCCGGATCAACTGCTTTACTGGAAAAAATAAAAACATTAAAAATCGATATTGAAAAGCTTAAAGAAACAGAGGCAGATAGTAAGGAAACGGAAATAATTTCAGATCAGCCGGCTCGGGAATTTCAAAATATCGTCTACCGTTCAAGACAGATGTTCGGCATAATTGAATTAATTAAAAAAGTTGCACCTGAAGAAGCCAATATATTGATATTAGGTGAAAGCGGAACGGGAAAAGAGCTTGTAGCTCAGGCAATTCATTCTTTGAGTAAAAGAAGTAATAATAACTTTGTGGCGGTTAACTGTGGGGCGTTATCCGATACTCTTCTTGAAAGCGAACTGTTCGGACACGTTAAGGGAGCATTTACCGGCGCTGTGGCCGATAAAGTCGGGCGGTTTGAAGCTGCCGATAACGGAACAATCTTTCTTGATGAAATCGCAGAGACTTCGGAAAATTTTCAGGTTAAGCTTCTTAGAGTAATTCAAACCGGGGATTATGAAAAAGTCGGCTCTTCAAAAACATATCATACTAATGTAAGAATTTTGGCAGCTACAAATCAGAAATTAGAAACTGCTGTGAAGGAAAAGAAATTTAGAGAGGATTTGTATTATAGGCTGAATGTAATTAAAATAGAGCTGCCTCCGTTAAGAGAAAGAAGGGATGATATCGCTGTTTTGGCAGATTATTTTCTGCAGAAAGAAAATTCGGAAATAAAATTGTCGGAAGCAGCAGCAGACGCACTTTTTCGTAACGAATGGAAAGGAAACATTAGGGAGCTTGAAGCCGTAATAAAAAGAGCTGTTATTTTTGCCAAATCGGCAGACCGTAAACTGGTTCAGTTAGCCGATCTTCCGGAGGAAATAGTAAGAGACAGCAAATTTAATTTTGAGGACCTGGTAATAGAATCACTTCGTTCGAAAAAGTTTTCGCGATCATCCATTATGGAAACCGCCAAAGAATTAGGTGATGTAAGCCGGACGGTAATTTCGGAAAACTTCCGCGGATATTCTTTAAAAACGTATGTGGAAAATGAATTTGATCAAGCTGCCGCCGCTAAAATTATTGCTGGCAGCGAAGATGAAGAAATGATCGGTAAGGTTAACAGCAAGCTTGAGCTTTTTCTTAAAAATATTGAAAATGATGTAAACGAATCACCAGTTAATGATTTTGAAAAGGTTAAAATTAATTTCAACTCCAAATACAAAAACCTGCCTCGCAAGTTTCATTATTATCTTGATGAAATTATAAAGAAGAAATTGGAATAAGATTTAGATTATTTCATAAGAGTAAGGAACTTGCTCTTTAAAATTAATTAAGCAATAACATTTTATACACCAGGTGTTCCTGCCGATGGCAGGTAAATTAAAAACAACGGGTATCCTATAATAAAATAATTTAAGTAATAATAGTACAAACACCCAACGTTTTAAAAACGTTGGGTGTTTCGTTTTAGCAATTTAATTGAGAAATAGCATTTTTTTGTTGAAATATAATTGCCGGATTGTATACGATAAAAGTATAATCCAATCGCGAGACTACATGCTTTGAATTATTCTAAACTGTAAACATTTATAAGTGTATGGCTTAAAAGGTATCCTAACAGTTGACCGGACTGTAAAAAAAACAGAAGCCTGATGTTTGCAGAAACTGCTTTCCCGGCGTCACCAGCGCCGGGGAAATTTTTTAGAATAAATTTTCTTTAGCTTAGTTCCTCCTTAATATTTTTATTTTCTTTTTAACATCATTATTATTCCGTTTGTCGGATTGGTTGTATAACCGACAACAACTATTAAGTCATTGGTTATTGCTGTTGAAAGCCATGTATAATTGCTATTAGGATCATAAGGCATTCCAAGTTGTTTCCATCTAACACCGTTAAAATATCTTATTGTATTTCTCTCACCTACAAGTATCATCTGATTCTCTGCCAAACCTCTTATCTGAGAAAGAAATCCCGAATATTGTCCGCTGGTATTTCCTCCCCAATGATTGCCCGGCAGCGATTTTACAAAACTAATTTGTCCTCCAATGTCTCTATAAAGCCAATTGCCCGCAAAAAAGACTGTGCCGGTATTACTTACCCATACTGTTCTTGCGATACCATCGAAATAAGGTTTAAACAATTGGCTGGAACTTCCAAGCGATTTTCCCTCAGCTATTGAATGAAATCCATTTTCATTACCTTCCAACAATATTCCATCATAATTTTGGTAACTTCCGCCACATATATAAATGTTATTACCATTATTTGAATAGATATCAAAAAATCCCATCGAAGTTCCGCTTGTAATCATCTGCCATAAACCATTAGAACCTCGATGAGCTATAAGACCATTGTTGCCAACTATATATATATCATGGTTAGGACCTCCATACATTTTATTGACATTAGAAGAGAAGTTAATATCCAAGGGAATCGTATTATATTGATGCCCGTCCCAATGAGTCCCAGCCTCAAACCAAATATCATTTGCATTGAAAGATAAAACCGAATGTATCGGTAGGTATAAATCTTGACCTTGATAATAATACGGAACTTTCTGGAGTTTCCAATCTTTGCCATTCCAAATTGCAAGATTATATGGTTGTGGATCTAACTGCCCAGCCGAATCGTTTGAATATATTTCCCCAACAGCCCATATATCTGTGTCATTTATGACAGAAACATCATATAGCTCACTTGGCATTCCGGTAGCATTAAAATCTCCGAATTTATATAATTGCCAGCTATAACTGCTGCTTGTGCTGTCTAATGTGGTTACTTGAATGGGAAGGCTCTGTTTTTTATTATTTCCATTTGTAATCTGGTATGCTATATAATTGTAGCTCTTTGAAGGCTGAACAGTAGTGTCAACTAACACCGTATCTGTTTGTGAGAGAGTTCCGGCTAAGACTACATTTCCATTCCTTGTTATTTCATATTTCCCGCCATTCGAGCTATTTGTGAATCCAAGTTTTAGCCAAACTTCTGTGCATACTACGTCAACTGCTGAAAAGCTTATCTCATTCTTTGGCGCAGTTGGGCTGCTGCAGTTAAACTGCGAGAAGATGAGAAAGATTATGATTAGCGAAAAAAGTAATGAAGATTTCTTCATGTTAGTATCCTTTCATATTCTGAAAATAAAATGAAGATTTTTTTCGAAATGTATTGTGTAAATAATTTATTAAAAAATGCAGAGGAAGGAATTTTATTTTCCCTTCCATAAGATATGACGAGAAAATGTTCTCTAAAAATCAGCCCCTTTTTTAATTTTAAAAAATATCTCATGAAATAACCCCCATTGATTAAAATATTTTTTCCGATATTATTTTACGTTTTTATAATTCCAATTTCAATTAAAATAATATTAATATCAACCCTTTGTTTGAGATAGATTTCATAACTCTTAAACTTTTTACCAATTGGTATATAAATTAAAACAGTTGAAATATGTACTATTTTTTTTTAAGAGGTTGTCTCAAAAGTAATTGTCTATTTAAAAATCCGTGAAAATCAGTCAAATCTGTGTCATCAGCGTTCTATCATTCAAAAAAAACATTACTTTTGAGACAGCCTCTTAATGATATAAGAAATCACATTGTAATCGTTTCTCCAAAGGAGTCCTTCGGAAAACGGTTTTGATATTAGTTTCGAACAACGGATTAATATCAAGATAGAGTAATATCAATCATATATGCTTAGATTAATCTTAACAAGAAATTTGCTTCAAAATAATTAATAAAAACTAATTGTGTGTATTAAAAATTTATTTAAGAAATTGTAAAATAAACAAACATTTATGTCAGTCTGAGCGGAGTCTGGGAATCCATCCCTTTGGGAGAAGACTGATATTCACCGTTCGACTTCGCTCACGGTGACAATTTAAGACGTTTTCGAAAATAGATTTATATCTAAAATTTCCTTTAGCCCGTATTATTACTCAATTCACACAACGGGTTAATAAAATTTTATAATTATTTTGCTTAATAGAATTGAATATCACGGGTAATATCCAATAATCCTTTTTATTTGCCGGGAATCATTTATATCCGCAGTTCAAACACAAACATTCAAATTGAATTACAAGCATGGTTAAATTTGTAAAGCATTTTATGTAAAGATTAAATGTTATCTCAGCTTAAAGCTCAAGATATATTGTCCAATTAAGTTCTTAATTGTATACATAAATATTCAGTTACTGCCGAGAATTCATTTTTTTTCTGTGTTTTTTTGTGGCATAATGATTGAAACACCAAATTGATTCCAATTCACAAAATTTGAAAATGAGAAATAAGGGAGGAAAAATGTTCAATAAAAAATTACTATTTATTTTTTTTATTTGTTTATTATCTGCGGTAAATATTTTAGCGCAAGAATCCGAAGATTCCACGAAAACCTGCAACAATTGGTGGCATAAACATCATCATTTTAATATTGATATATTCAAAAATGAATTTAAAGGGAGCCCCACTATCTCTTTCGATTACGGTTTCTCCAAAATGAGTCTGAAAAATTTCAATGAGAAATTCGCCGGTCCTAATTTATTGGAATTGCGGCTCGGTTATACTTTTATTGATGATAATGAAAATGGGGATATCCTGGATTACAAATTTCATTACTTTTATATAAGTAATTTTTCCACAAATTTATCCGGTTCTTCCAACGGCACTGACTTAAAATCTGAAATGTGGAGATTCGGCTTCGGAAGATCAACAGGGTACGGCTATATAATAAATTCTCTTGCAATTATACCATACCATACATATTCATTCGAATGGGTTCGTTTGAAAATGAAAGATGTTCCGGTTGATCCTGCAGATATTAGTACAATTAACCTGTTCAATCAGTCATACCGTTTCGGCAACAGCTTTGAAGGCGGCGTCAGGTTTAGAATAGTTAAAAACTTAATGATTGATGCCGGCTACGAAAGATCGATTGTATTTCCGCGTCATTTATTCTGGAAATGGGCGGGAAGCGTAATAATAGAAGCAGCGGGGGAGGGAGCTATAGATCATTTTGTCGATAAGATAGTCGATTCTTCACCGTATGCAGCGCCTATAGTCAGCTTTGTTCTTAAAAATGCACTTTCCTACGGCATTTACGAATTGAGGCAGGAAAAAATGAATTGGCCTTTTTCTACAGTACCGCCGCTCGCATACGATCAATTCAAAATCGGACTTACTTTCGTATTTTAATTATTTAATGAGGCTGTCACGAAAGAGGGAATTTGTCATGCTGAACTTTGCCAAAGGCATTCCTTTGGAAGATTCAGCATCTCTTTTAAGTAAAATTCGAAAATATAGATTCCGGGTCAAGCCCGGAATGACAGTTTTAAGACAGCCTCTTTCTTTCCTTCTTAATTTATTCTTATTTTGATGTAATTATTATAAAGTTGATTATTGACTTTATTTAATTTTTCCGATAGTTTAATTAATACAAAAGAGGAATTAAACAGGGTATCAATTATTTAAGTGTAAATCTTTTTATTAAAATTTTAATACATAAATTTTATAGTAAATATATGAAGATATGCTTTACCGCTGCATTGCTTGGAGTATTAATATTTCTATTCCCGGATAAACTATTTCCTCAATTATATGAATATAAATTTGATCATCTTTCCATAAAAGACGGCTTGTCGCAAAGTGTTGTTACCTGTATTTATCAAGATCAAAAAGGCTTTATGTGGTTCGGCACTCAAGATGGTTTGAATAAATACGACGGGTATAATTTTACGGTTTATAAATACGTTCCGTTCGATTCAACATCATTATCGGATAATTGGATACAGGCAATATCCGAAGATGAAAACGGAAATTTATGGCTGGGAACATACAGCGGAGGCATTTTTGAATTTAATATTGATAAAGGGACATTTACTAATTTTCGGAACGACCCTGCAAATAAAAATTCATTAGCCGATAATAGGGTATGGGCTGTTTATGCGGAAAATCCAAATACAATATGGATAGGCACTTCCGGCGGTTTGGATAAATTCGATAAAATCAATAATTCGTTTATTCATTATCAAAATATTAGAAATGATACAAATAGTTTAGGTAACGATGCAGTTAATGCAATTTATAAAGATAAAGACGGAATACTCTGGCTTGGTACCTGGGGCGGAGGATTAAGTAAATTCGACAAGACAAACAATACCTTCCGCAATTATAATTTTAATAATCCGGGATCAGGAAAATTCGGATACAATTATGTTAAAACTATTTGCGGCGACGGCGATTATCTTTTACTCGGTACAAGTCTCGGCTTAATAAAATTTAACCGTATCAATAATAATTTTACTATACTTTCATTAAATGGTTATGATAAAAGTGATCATCTTTCAATTCAATCATTGTTTAAAGATTCAAACGGACAATTTTGGATCGGAACACATCACCATGGATTGTTCAGATTAAACATTAACGACAACAGCTATGAAAAATATGTTAATGATATATCTAATAAGGAAAGTATCAGTGATAATTGGATTTCGGCTATTTATGAGGACCGGAGCGGAGTTTTGTGGTTTGGAACCGGAAAAGGCATCAATAAATTATCTCCATATTCAAAATACTTTGTCCATTATGAAGAAAAATCCGGCGATCCCAATTCTTTGAGCGGAAAGGAAGTAAATGCCGTATTAGAAGATCATGAAGGAATGATCTGGATCGGGACGTGGGAAGGTGGTCTAAGCCGGTTTGATATTAACAAAAACAAATTTAAAAGTTTTAAACATTCTTCGATTAACAGTTTTAGCATACCGAGTAATATAGTCTGGCAAATTTATGAAGACCGGGACAATACCTTGTGGGTCGGTACATACTCGGGCTTAAAGATTTTTGACAGAAAAAAAGAGAAGTTTATTACTCCCTCTTTCCGGATGAAGTTAAAGCATAATAATATCTCGGCAATTTATGAAGACTCTCGTGGTTTTCTTTGGATAGGAACTTGGGGAGGAGGAATTTATAAATATAATAAAGCGAATAAAGAATTAACTAATTACGTCAATATAATAGGCGATACCAACAGCATCAGCGATAATATAATTACCTCGATTTTTGAGGACAGCAAAGCCGGATTATGGATTGGCACAAACGGCGGCGGATTGAATTTTTATGATTATGAAAAAAATATATTTTCCAGATATATTTATAAGCCCAGCGATAAGAACTCTTTAAGCAATAACCATGTTACTGCTATTTTAGAGGATAAAAATAAAAACTTGTGGATTGGAACATGGGGAGGCGGGCTTAATTTGTTTAATCCGGATAATAAAATTTTTAAGCATTTTACGGAAGAAAATAAGCTCTCTAATAATGTAGTGTACGGAATACTGGAAGATTCTAATAACTATTTATGGATAAGTACGGATAACGGTTTGTCGAGAATGGATCTCTCCAGCTTCAATATTATGAATTATGATTTGAAAGACGGCCTGGGAAATGATCAATTCAGTCATGGATATTTTAAATGTAAAAACGGTAATATGATTTTCGGAAGTATAAACGGTTTTACCCTTTTCAATCCGGAAAAAATAAAAGTTGATTCCAGTAAGCCTACCGTTGTAATAACCTTATTTAAAATATATAATAGAGATATTAATCTTGCTCATCAAATATCCGAAGTGAAAGAAATTAATTTAAATTATTTGCAGCACGATTTAACGATTGGGTTTTCAGCGTTGGACTTTTTAAGCCCCGGCAAAAACAGGTATGCCTACATGCTTGCTGGATATGATAAAGATTGGATTTATCTGAATCACAAAAGAAATGTATTTTATACAAACCTCGGGCCGGGAAATTATGTCTTTAAAGTTAAAGCAACAAATGGAAATAATATCTGGAGTAATAATGTTACGTCATTAGGAATTATTATTACCCCGCCGTTTTGGAGAACCTGGCCTTTTATAGTGTTAGTAACTTTAATACTTCTATTTATTATATTTTCAGTACACAAATACCGTTTGGAACAGCTTCTTAAATTTGAAAGAATAAGAAGCAGCATAGCAATTGATCTTCACGACGATATCGGTGCGAGCTTAACAAGAATATCCCTTTTCAGCGGAACAGCATTGCGGATACTTGAAAAATTTCGTTCTAAAAAAGAAGACTCCGACGGTTTAAATAAAATCGAGTCGTTATTGAATGAAATTGGAAATGATTCACGCAATTTAATCGGATCGATGAGTGATATCGTATGGACCGTAAATCCTCAAAATGATTCCTTTGATAATATTACAATTCGTATGAAAGATTACACATCCAAAGTTATGGAGTTAAATGAAATAGATTATGATATAGTTATAGATCAAGGACTTTCGTCGCTTTCACTGCCGATGGATTTTAGAAGAAATTTATTTATGATATATAAAGAGGGAATTTCAAATATTATAAAACATGCAAATGCAACAAAAGTAGAAATAAAATTATTCAGGGAAAGGAATAAGCTTGTGCTTTCAATTCAGGATAACGGAAAAGGTTTTGATGTAAACAGCAGCAGCAGCGGGAACGGACTTCAAAATATTAAAGAAAGGGCACTGGCTTTTAACGGTTCATCTTTTTGCTCATCAACTCCAAATACAGGGACTATTCTACAAGTCGACCTTAAATTACCCTAAATAGGGGATTTTATAAATACTAATTTAAATTGATTTTTCACATGATTAAATGCAGGTATTCATTTAATCTTAAAAATTTGGGTTAATAAATTTTTTTTATCCGTTTATAAATCCAATATTGACTTGACAGTTTCTTCATTAATTAAAAAGAAATCTATCGGCGGTATTGTTGAATATACCTTTTTATTATGTAATTAGGTTAACCGGGCTGGGGAAGATTATAGTTGAATCTTTACCTATTTAATTGTAGGGAATTGGGGAATATCATTTCGGGTGGGTTGCGGAGAAACCGGACAGTTGTGTTATTACCTGCATTTTATTATCAAACAAATTTTACTGTAATTATTCTTTTGGTACAGATTATATAGTTTTTAGCGTTCAAGGAGGATCGCGCTATTATTTTAACCATAAAATTGCAGCGAGGTTATGGAGATGGTTATATAAAAATCGGTATTGAATATAAATTATAATACTTCCTCTCGCCTAATAAATAGACTCTTTAAATATTTAAAGAGTCTATTTAGATTTTTTAAAATGGAATTGTTTTGGAAATCAGCGAATCTTTTCTTTACTTCGAATATTTAATTAGAGTAGATTTTTATGGAAATGAAAACTAAAATTGATGATTCTCAATTAGAGTGTCAAATAAGAGTTGCAATAGTCGAGGATGATCAAAAGATCAGAGAAACTTACCGTCAATTAATAAATGATACCGAAGGAATGGAATGCGTGGGTAATTACGGATCATGCGAGGATCTATTGGAAAACCTGGATGATATTTTAGTAGATGTCCTTCTAATGGATATCGGTTTGCCTGGCATGTCGGGGATCGAAGGAATTAAAAAAGTTAAAGAGCAATATCCTTCGATTGAGATATTAATGTTGACGGTTTATGATAATGATGAAAAGATTTTTCAGTCTATTTATGCCGGAGCTTCAGGTTATATTTTAAAAAATGTAAGTTCGGAAGAATTATTAAATGCGATCAGGGAAATTAAAACAGGCGCTCCTATGAGTGCGGCTATAGCAAGACGGGTGCTGAATTTTGTAAGAGAGACGGACAATACTACCAGGTTAAGAGAGTTTAAATTGACGCCGCGCGAGACGGAAATATTACAATTATTAGTTGACGGGCTAAGCTTTAAAAAGATCGGGGATAAACTCTTTATCAGTTCTTTCACGGTACACTCACATATAAAAAGAATCTATGAAAAACTGCATGTTCATTCCAAAACGGAAGCTGTGGCTAAAGCTTTGAAAAATAAATTTTTTGTAGATTAAACATCTCACTTAGATTAATATAAAATAATTGGTATGTCCTAGTTTGTATTATTCCTTTTGCTAAAGGATGTTATGGCGAACAGAGTCTAGCCATAACATCCTTTAATTTAATTAAATCCCTCGACTTCGCTCGGGATGATAAAAATTAATTTTCAAGATTTAAACAAATTAGTACACTTCCGAATAATTCTACCGGTTTTGACATATCCGTCCAAAATACTTTCAAAGGATTAAGATAAATATTTGTGGTTTCTAAAATGGATAAGGCAATAAGGTTAATTTATTTCAGGAGAGTTTTATGTTACTAAGGTTGGATAGGAAATAAGCTTTAAGATGTAATTAGATTCTATAATAATACTAAATGACTAAAAGGCAAAGGCAAACCTTATTTCAACCTACTGAAAGTTTATCAACCTTAGTACTAATTATCAACATCCAAAAATAACCTTATAAACTTATTCTAAAACATTAAAGATAAAAAATGATTAGGACAGCATTTTTCTGAATTTAAAATAAAGTGATTGTTTTGAACTTAGACTTTTATAAGTATAATACAGTTTATTTGTCAAACTGATTTTCTGCTTTACATTTATTTTGGATAGTAATGGCTTCTGATTAAAAATTTAACTTAAAATAATATATACATGTTTATCTTTATAACTTTATTATTTAACTTACCGAAAAGAAAAAAAAATTAACAGGGAATAGAACTCGTATCTTAATTTTATTGAATCATTTTCTGTAATATTTTAAAACTTAAATTTTAGTTTGTAAAATAAAAGAAAATTATCTTTTTGAAGTAAAAATATAATTTCTAAAGGGAGGTCCAATTGGCAGAAAAAATACTAAAAATCTTGCCGGTCGCTGCAGTTTTTCTTTTACTAACTTATACAGGCTGTTCGAAAAAAAATAGTAATCCGGTTAATCCTGTGGTTAACAGCCAGGATTTTGGCTCTGTTACATTGAACGGAAGCGGGCACAATAATACTAAAATTAATTTTGTATATAATGAATGTGCTTATATAAGTTCCGATAGTAATACCATGTGCATAATGTATGGTTTAAATAATTCCGATACGGTATTGGTAGAAGTCATTTTTCCCGGATCGTCAGTTAATAATTATGCGTGGATTGATTACCATGATACAACAACTATCAGCGGAGTAGGAGTGATTTATTTTAATTCGGATGGAAATCATGAATTTTATGTTCCCAAAACAGGCGGGAATACCAATATCACAAAATACGGAGTTGTGGGAGAAACAGTTGAAGGTTCCTTCAGCGGAAGCGTTGAAGACATAGCTAGTAATTCAACGATTTCAATATCCGGTACATTTAAATCAACTCGTTTAAATGATGAATAATGAACAGTAAAAATGCTTTTTAATAACTGAAGTTACGCAAAAATGAATTTTAAAGTCCAATATTGTCATTCCCACTAAACTAGCCCGATCGGCAGGCAGGGGGGAAATCTATTTTCTTCTTATTTTAGTATAATGGATAAGGCTGTCTCAAAAGAGGGAATTTGTCATGTCGAACTTGTTTCAGCATCTCTTTTTAAGAGAAATTCGAATGTTTAGATTCCGGGTCTTCCGAAGGAATGCCTGCGGCAAAGCCCGGAATGACAGTTTTGAGACAACCTCATGACACTCGCTTTCTTCCGTCTTGCGTAACCTCAATTAGTAATTAACTTTTCATAAGTTTGGAGAATTGTTTCCTTTAATTTCACAAGCACCGCCTTTGGAGAATCTTACAAAGCATGCATATTATATTTTTCAATCAGTAAATTTAATTTTTAGGTGGACTATTTCCGAAACGCTTCCGGTTCTTACCGGAGGGCCCCAGGTCCCGGCGCCGCAGGAAACATAATACTGAGTTCTGTCTTTTTTCAAATAACCCCAGCTTACTTCATAAATCATTTTTGTAATTAAATTTGCAGGGAACATTTGTCCGTGATGGGTATGTCCTGAAAGCTGGAGGGCAACATTATTTTTCTCAGCATCTTCCAAACCGAAAGGAGTATGATCCATTAAGATAATCGGATAATTTTTGTCGGCGTTTTCCAAAATTTCTTCTAAAGATTTTCTTGGCTTGCCTGTAAATTGTTTTTTAGCTCTATCTTCTCTGCCTGCAAGATTGAAAGAATTCATGATGAGAGCCGAGGAATCTCTTAACATTTTAATACCGTAACTTTCAATGAAAGCGACTGCACTGTCAATTCCGTTTATATATTCGTGGTTGCCGGTAATTGCGTATATCCCGTTCCTGGATTTAATATTAACCAACGATGCGCCGATATGTCTCTGCCTCAGAATTTCAGCGCTGTCGTCAAATAAATCGCCTGCAATTAAAACTATATCGGGATTAAATTCGTTTATCTTGTCTACAATTTTAGATAGAAACTTACCGTCATTTATCGGGGATAAGTGAATGTCCGAGACCATTACGGCGTTCAATTCCGTTAACTTGCCGCTGCCTTTCGGTATATTTAACTCAAGGGTTTTTATTTTTATATTTCTCGTATTCAAATAGCCTGCAAAGACTACAATCACAACTGCAACCGTAACGATTATTCCTGTGATAAATTTAGCTTGTAAATAATTTTCTTTAATAATAGAAGGGAAGAAATTGAGCTGCCAGTTAAATAATCTTATTACATCTAAAAAAACTACGGCAATAAAAAAGTAAACCATCAAAGCAAACCATAATGCTCCGATCCAGAGCATAATATCATATAAAAACGACGGAAAATATTTTGTAAAAATCTTTGCAGCAAGATATGAAAGAGAAAATACCAAAAAGATAATAAGGTAGAATATTCTGGCGTGCGGATAAACCGCAAGCGCCTGCCAGCCTCTTATGAAGATATAATAATTAAGCGCGGAATAAATTATAAAAAATATTGAAAAAAAGACTAACATATTTTAACTGCTTTTTAATAAAAAATAAAAATTATCTTTCCCCTAAGGATTGAAAACAAAAAAAGAAAATAAATTATTTAAACATAAAATAAAGTAATAGAGGTCAATTAAACAAACTGAATTTAGTGCAGACACCCAATGTTTTTAAAACATTGGGTGTCTTGCTTTGCCGGGTGTCTTAAAAGCATAATCAAAAGAATAAATTTTTATTTAGAAAATATATCACTAATAATATAATCATTTGAAATGCCGTACTTAAGTGCATTTGTCTGCTGACGGCCGCACTTTTGTAAGCCGTACATTGCTTCTATGGTTCGCAGCAAGTTTACATGGGTTACACCTTTGCCTTCGGGATAATCACCCGGTTTTATGTTGGCGCCGGCAATTATAGTCGGAATCCTGTTTCGTATATCATGATTTTTACTTGCCGGATCGGTAAAACCTGAGTAGTGTGTCTTATCGGAATTTTCATCGAAAGTAATTATTAAAAGGCTGTTGTGGGTTTTTGCCCATTGATAATAGCTGTTTAAATTTTCTTTCAGCCAATTATCTCCGTCTTTTACACTTTTAGGGGGTTTCCCGTTGTGCATATCATGAATTAAATTGGGGATTACAAAACTAACAGTCGGAAGTTTTGAAAAGTCTTTTGGAAATTGTTTGAATTGAAGATTGGATGATGTCTCAACAGTATTTCCATGCGGAATATTTGCAAAACTTACCCACGGCACATGCTTCCTTGCGTAATAACCTTTACGCGAGATAGTATCTCCGATTTCAGGAAGGCTTTCGGAATAGCCTTTAAATGTATAACTGTTCTTTATTAACTGCTGTCCTAGATTACATGTCTTAAACGGATAATTTTTATTATTGGAATTTGTTGGTATTACATCAAAATGCCCTACTCCTTGATCACTGCCGGAAAGCAGCCAGAAGTAGTTGCCTTCGCTAAAATGTTCTTCCGCATAAAAGTTTGTAAGGTTTGCTCCTTCTTTTACCAATACATCATTTATATAGGGTGCGGCGCTGTTTCCTATTATTTGATCATAATCTTTATTCTCTTCTATTACAATTACTATATGACTGTACTTTGGAAGTTTTATGGATTTTGTGTGTTCGTCTTTTTTTGTTAATTCGGTAAATCCCAGGGAAAAAAGCAGAAATAATGCGGCGATTAAAATGTTTTTCATGATTTCCTCAAAATATTTTATCTTCTTTTCAAAAATCAAATTAAGTTCAAATAAAATTTAATTAAGAAATTGTTGAGGTTAACTGATTTGCGATACAATGAATTATTTTATAATAATTAAAAATGATCGATTATTTTGATAATTATGTCTAAATTAATATCGTAATTATTTTTTTATTTAGAACTTCTGCAGTAATCCCGATATTTCTTATTTGTATAATCTATTGTTAAATGAATACATCGGGACTTAAGATGATAGATGCAGTTCGTATAAATATTAAGGATTGTTTAGTAAAGGGAAGATATGAGTTTACAAAAAGTTCTTGTAGTTGAGGATGACAAACTGAGTATTGAAGTAATAAGAATTATACTTAATAAAATTTGTGAATTGGCTTTTGCTGAAAATGGTTTTAAAGCTGTTGAAATGGTCAAAGAAAATGACTATGATCTGATATTAATGGATGTGGGTTTGGGATATGGTATGAACGGAATAGAAACGACACAAGAAATAAGAAAAATCGAGAATTATAAAGAAACTCCCATTATAGCGTTAACTGCATATGCGATGGCGGGAGACAAGGAAAACTTTCTTTCTCAGGGAATGACTCACTATCTGTCCAAGCCTTATGAAATAAATGATTTGAAAAATCTTGTACTGCAAATTTTAAATGAAATTAAGCAGGAAAGATAAATAAGGATATTAATTTGATAGAAGAGGTTGTCTCAAAAGTAATTGTCTATTTAAAAATCCGTGAAAACCACTCAAATCTGCGTCATCAGCGTTCTATCATTCAAACAAAACATTACTTTTGGGACAGCCTCTTTTTAATTAACTTTGCAATTAATAACCATTTTAATCTATAGTTTATAATATTACAAACCTAATTTTTCTCTTATTTCTTTAGGTATAGCATCTTTGTGAACTAAAATTGCTATGGTTCTTAATTTTACAAACGGTTCCGACATATACCAAAAACCATTGTATTTTTTATCTTTGGTTCCCCACGAATTTTTTGTGTAATAAAATTTTGTTCCGTTTTGATCTTGAGCCAATCCGACTATATGCATCAAATGATCATCGGTAGTTGTATAATCATTATACGCTTTTTGTCTCATTTGCTGTGTCACTACTTTTTCTTTTTCAGGTCCCGAACCGGAAGTATCGTCATTCAAAGGAACAACAGCGTAACCTCTTTTGCGGTAAAAATTATCTTTACCAACATCTCCGTCCCATGCAATTGAGAAACCGTGTGCCAAAGCGTTATCCATAATTTTAATAAGATCGTTCAAAGGGACATTATAATATTCACCATCTTCCCAGTTATCGGGAACTTCCAGCACAAACTTGGAAAAAAATGGATGGTGCGTAAATGAAGTTATTTCTACATAGTCTTTAGTGTTGATTCCCAAACTTTTTGCAAAACTTCTGGGTGTATATTCCTTCCCATCGTATTCAAACTTTTGCGGTACTTTCCCAAGATAAATATCGCATATTGCATTTACAATTTGCTCATAATGCGACGTTATCTTTTTCCTTTCCACAATGGTTTTAAGAACAGCTTTCAGAACCGCATCCATCTCTGTATTGTTATAAAGCGAATCACCCGGTTCCAAACCCGGATAAACAGAATACGGAACCGCTCCGTAGGTATCGAATATTTTTAAAACGTCGTGTGCCTGTCCGCCTTCACCGAACTGGTACTTGCCATGATACCTTACATATTTCCCTGCTTTTAACGGGTAGGTATATCTTACATCAAACATTTCGGATAAGTTGTATTTCTTATGGTGCATCCGCATAATTTCACTTTCAAGAAACGACTGGGTTGCAAAATCCCAGCATGTCCCGGTTTTTGCCTGGTTCTTAACGGATGTAGCTCCTACCTGGTATATCATTGTAAAAATGTGCCTGTCTTTTTTCTCCTCTTTCTTTTCTTTTTTCTGCGGATATATTGATGCAGTTATAATAACCGACAAAATCAATACATAAACAGTAATCCTGGATTTCATATATCCTCCTTCGAATAAGAGATTGAATTACAAATGTGTAAATTTAATGAGATTAAGATTTAAATATGAAATAAGTTTTGTAAATGATTAGAAAAATAAACCTTTAATCGAACCGCGATATGTTAAATTTTAGCTATGCAAAAAATTCAGGGAGGATTTTAGTTCTTATTAGATTAATATTTATTTTTATTTTTCACCGTTAGATCCGGAGCCTTCATTTATTTTTATATATGTATCAACCAATACATGAACCAGCTCATCCATCTTAAAAGGTTTGATAATGAAATCATCTATACCTGATGAAATATATTTTTCGCGATCCGATTTAAGTGCATTTGCAGTCATTGCCACAATAATCGGCTGATGTTCGCGGTCGAAATCCTTTCTGATTTGAATAGTTGCCTGCTCTCCATCCATAACAGGCATTTGTATGTCCATTAAGATCAAGTCGTATGACTGGCGTTTTAATGCTTCCACTGCTTCCTTTCCGTCAAAAGCAACATCGGCCCTGTATCCCAGTTTTTCTAAAAATCTTAAAGCCACTTTCTGATTTACCTTGTTATCCTCTGCAACAAGAATTTTCAGCGGGTAATTTTCACCTATTTCCTTATTAAATTTATTTATGCCAGCATCCGCCGGTTTATTCTCAACAGGTTTATCCTTTTTAAGTACGGTTAGTAATGCACTAGGCAGACTGGAAAACTTAAGCGGTTTGGTAAGCGTTGCGGCAAAGAAAGATAAATCCGGACTTTTTTCAAGATGATAACCGTAAGAAGAAAGGAGAATAAGCGGAAGAGTTTCCAACCCCGTGATTTTCCTTATTTGTTCTGCCAGCATTATCCCGTCCATTACCGGCATGTGATAATCAAGTATTGCCAGATCGAATTGAGTATTTGTTTTTAAAGCAATTAGGGCATCTTTACCTGATGCAGCTCCTGTGGGAACCATCTTTAACGATGAAGTCTGCTGAAGTAAAATATTTCTATTGGTTTGGTTATCATCAACAATCAGCACCCGCTTGCCGAATAGTTCCGATGAATCGAAATGTACTTGATGTTCAATTGATAGTTCTACCGTAATTGTAAAATGAAAAATAGAACCTTCTCCGGGCACTCCCATACTTTCAACCCACATATTACCGTCCATAAGTTCGCATAGTTTTTTACTTATTGCCAAGCCGAGCCCGGTTCCTCCGAATTTTCTGGTAGTAGATGCATCTACCTGGGAAAAAGTTTGAAACAGCTTTGGCTGTAATTCCGGCGGTATCCCGAGTCCCGTATCTCTTACGGAAAAATGCAGAAGATAGGTAAAATTATCGCGCAGTTGACCTGATACCTTGACAACAACTTCACCTTTTTCGGTAAATTTAATAGAATTACTGAGGAGGTTAACTAAAATTTGACGAAGACGTGTAACATCTCCCGTAACGTTAGTGGATAATCCCGGATCAATAGAGTAGGTTAGTTCGAGGCTTTTGTCTGCTGCCTTGGATGCAACCAGGTCAAGCGCTTCTTCAACACAGCTTCGCACATCAAATGCATGTTTTTCCAATTCGATTTTTTGAGCTTCGATTTTTGAAAAATCTAGTATATCATTAATTAAAGAAAGCAGTATGTCGCCGCTGTTTGAAATTGTTTCTACATAATCTCTTTGTTCTTCATTTAACGGAGTATCCAGCAGTAAGCCTGTCATACCGATTACAGCATTTAGCGGTGTGCGGATTTCATGACTCATATTTGCTAAAAATTGACTTTTTACACGGCTTGCTTCAATAAGCTTTTTATTGGTTTGTTCCAATTCAGCATTTGCATTTTTTAGTTTATCCTCAGCAAGCTTTCTATCGGTAATATTTCTGCCTATGCCTATCAGCCCGATAATGTTCCCTTTTTCATCCTTAAGAGGTAATTTGGATGTAAGCAGCCATGTCTTTTTTCCTTTTGAATCTACAAAAAATTCTTCCCTATTAAGAATAGCTTTCCCGGTTTTTATAATCAATTGATCATCGGCATAAAATCCTTCGGCAATATCCTTTTCATATAGATCAAAGTCTGTTTTTCCCAAAGCCTCATCTTCGGTTTTAAGGCCCAAATTTTTGACATCGGCTAAGTTTGCAACGGTTTTTCTGCATTCTCTATCTTTTACATAAATAGCATCCGGTAGATTGTCGATGAGTGTTCTTAGTAAAATTCTTTCTTTTTGAAGAGATTCCTGAGCAAGTTTTTGTTCAGTAATATTGCGTCCAATTCCTATAAGCCCGGTAATATTTCCTTTGGAATCCTTTAGCGGAAGCTTTGAAGTAAAAAGCCAGCGTTTATTTCCATTCTTGTCGATAAAAAACTCTTCTCTATTCAGAATTACATTACCGGTATCTATTACAGAACGGTCGTTTCTATAAAAACCTTCGGCAATCTCCTTTGGGAAAAAGTCAAAATCGGTTTTCCCGATTGCTTCTTTTTCGGATTCACATCCCATATTTTCCAAGTCGGCAAGGTTGGAAATTATTTTTCGTCCTTCTTTATCCTTTGCAAAAATTGCATCCGGTAGATTATTCAGTAAAGTCCTCAGCATAATACGTTCTTGTTCCGATTTTTCTTTTTCCTGCTCATTTATATTCTTGTAATTTTCCAATTCATCATTGCGTTTGCGCAATTCGGAAATTTCTTCTAGAAGCTCGTTCTTATTTTTTTCTTTGTCTACCATAATTAATCTCAAATAAATTGGGTTAAATAAATTTTTATTTAAAATATAATGGGAAAAGAGATGGGAGATTAGAATTCTTCATTAACAGCCCTGTTTACTTTTAAGGTTCATATTTGTTAAACTCTTATAATCCGGGGATTAAATTACTAATAAAAGATTTGAAATTAAAATAAAAAGTTAAAAAAATTTCGCATTTATTAATCCTGACGGCAGGATAAATATGAAAACCTTTTTAAAATAAAAACCAACTAATAGAGGAAAAAGTTTTAAAATCAAAATGTGTGCAGATAAATTATACTGCAAGAAAATTAATCTACGCCTGTCAACTAACATACCCGGGAAAACCGGCAGTCAAAGTATCCACAGGAGCCATCTGACAAGTTCAATTTCAAGCATGTTCGGTATAGTTTTAATGAGGCCGGGTTCAAGGCCATGCAATTATACTGGGCATGCAATCATGCCTTATTAATATGAAAATATGTTATATAAAAAATCTTGACCGATTAAAAAATAATAATACTAAGAAAACATGACAACCATGTATATTAATTTATGCTATACATTCGTAATCCCTAAGTCGTGAGTAATTTAAACAACGTTAAAAAATATTTATAATGCATTTTAAAAAAAATATCTCTACATTTATTTTCGTATAATTAGATGCGATATTAGAGAGCAGGGAAATTATAACTACACTAAGACACCATGGGGACAAATCATGACAGGTAACGCAATTTTTTGGGAATGATAAATATACAATTGAATGCTTATTTGAATATTTAAGTTCATTAATAATTGCGGCATAATTATAAGTTAGACATAATAAAATGGAGGTAAAATGGGCGATAAGTTTAAAAATTCTTGGTCAATGGTTAAAGCCAGTGCACAAGTCTTAAAATCCGATAAAGCACTGGTAGTCTTTCCGATTATTTCGTCTATTGCAGTTATTTTAATTACACTATCTTTCGCATTCCCTATTTTCTTGAAAGGTAATGCTGGTAAATCTTTCTCCGGTCTTAATTCTACTACGCTACCGTTTGTATTTATTTATTACTTTCTTATTTATTTTGTGATAATATTTTTTAATTCGGCGCTTGTTAGTGCCGCTATGATTAAGCTAAAGGGAGGCAGCCCGACACTTGCAGACGGATTAAAGATTGCGTCAAGTCATTTGTTATCTATTATAGGTTATGCTCTTATCGCATCGACGGTCGGATTAATTTTAAGATGGGCACAAGAAAGATTAGGCATTTTGGGTAGAATATTTGCATTCATTTCAAGTCTTGCATGGAGTATAGTAACATTCTTAGTGATTCCCATCTTGGTTACGGAAGAAGTCGGCCCTATAGAAGCAGTTAAAAGAAGTTCGCGGCTCTTGAAAAAAACGTGGGGTGAACAATTAATAGGTAATATCGGTATCGGATTAATATTCGGTTTAATAATTTTCGGATTAATAATATTATTTATACCAATTGCATTATACACATTATCTCAAAGGATGCTTGTTGTAACAATCAGCGTTGGTGCAGTATTCGGGATTGCAATATTATTCTTGATAATTATATCTTCAACAATAAACACTATATATACCGCAGCCCTATATCGATACGCAGCGGAAGGAATAGTAAGCGGCAATTTTAACGAAAATATTTTAAGAAATTCTTTTAGGCAGAAATAATTTTGCCAAATTTTCTTAGTAAGTAAAAAAGTCAGGTAAATAATATAATTAACCGACAAATATTGTATTAAAGTGAATGAAGAGATTCACTTTCGTGATCCCTAAAGGGGATGCTAAAACAAAATGTCCATATCGCTTTGCGATTCCTCATTTTTATTTTCCTTCACTTATGAAAGTAAACTTTCAACGCTCGGAAAACAAAAATGTCCCGAAAGTTCGGGACATTTTGTTTTGCGGAGAGACAGGGAGTTTCCTGGCACCCCAAAATCATTATATTATAGCCAATTTTTATAGTTATTTTAATAATGGTGTCCATAGCGTGTCCAATGATTTATCGGAGTATAAAATTACCTGATTAATCTAAGTTATTTTTTCACTTTACGTAAAAAAATAAAATATTTTTTAATATCCACTTGACTTCCGACCAATGTGCGAATATATTTAGACATAAATTAAGTTGATACAAAATTCTCTGTTAAGTCGAAATAGTTAGTTAAATT
>CAZCFZ010000059.1:5978-23005 GCA_964498065.1 uncultured Ignavibacteriaceae bacterium | reverse complement strand
ATTTCCCTCTTCCAATTCGAAAAAGGATTTATTCTCCGACTCACTTGCATCAAATTATCATAGTCTAAATATCCGAATTAATACCACCGGTTCAATTGAAAATTAAACAGCTTATTTTTATGGAATCTTTAATACCCGGCCGGAAAAGCAAATTGGTTTTTATTTTTGTTTGATATTTTCATGACTTTCTTATGAATAGATACAATTTATATTGTCAACCCATCCAAAAACCTTTGCGGTGAGATATTCCCAGTACTTTTCGGTATTCGGTGCAAAAATATATAGATCGTTATCCTAAAAAACTTTCCGGAAGTCGACACCAAATATCTTTTAACTCTTTTCTACAATACGGAATTATCGGACAGGTGTCTTCTTTTTCCTGAATACTAATCATTATTTAATCCATCTTTTAATCTTATATTATAGAAGCCTCATAAATTTCATTATTTATTAACATGGGATAATCTTTTACTTTGCTTAATTCAAGTAAAAAGTAAATAATCACTATGTATGTAAATAAAAATATCATAACCGCAAGATATTGAAGCAGAGGAAACTGTAAAATTTCATTTCCAGTAAGAAAATAATTCAATTAATATCCGAAGAAAATTAAAGCTAAAATTAATTTCCATTTTTAATATTAAGGGACTTGCGGTTAAACCGCATACTAGAATATCAGATATGTCTATTGAATAATAGTTTTTACTTATAGACCAGCATCAAGTAATAATTATTGCAATTGGAATATTTGATAAAATTGCCAGTGGTTTATGAAAGAGTGTCCCTTTTTAATATTCCAAATTTGTTGTACATAAAGTTAGTATTAAAAAATGATTTGTCCAATAAACTATAATTTTGGGAAAATTAAAAACTGGGACGATTTAAATATTTTGGAAAGGATATGAGAGAAGTATTGCTGTGGCTGTAATGTTTACCAGGTTAATGAATTTATATTTTATTATTACCGAATAATAAATTTACTTTACTTGAAACCAATGAACGCTTTTATTTTGTTTGAATCCTAGTTTTAAAAGTATATTGATAGATTCTTTATTAGTCTCCTCTACATATGCAAAAGGAAGTTTTCCGGTATTTCTTAATTTTTCTATTATAGATATCGTTACGCTTTTTGCGTATCCTTTTTTTCTATAATCTTTAAGTGTATGCAGAAATCCTATTGCCCCGTCATCCTGAGTTATTGCCCAGGAGACTAATTTATTATCCTCATATATTCCGGCGCTTATGCCTTTCTGTATTTGTTCTTTTACATATTCCTCGGAAATATATTCTTGGTAAGTAGAATTATTAAATACAACCGGGGCATCTTCTTTTGTTAATTTCACGTTTTTATATTTATTAGGTAATATTTCAATATCATCAGGTAAATAAAATTGAAGTGTTTTCAAATCCCATATAATTTCCTTTTCTTCGGTAAGAATAGGCATCATCCATTCATCAATTGCCGCAAAATATCTATCATCGTTTTTAAGATCATCCTTAAGGACATTTAACTCATCTTTATCTTTACAGCTTATATAAATCCATTTATTGTCGCTTATTCCCCTTACAAGAACCGATTTACCTTTAATATAAATATTTAATATTGAATTATTCTCAATAAAATTAATAATTCCAATATTATTTATTCTGTCTTTTTCTAAAACTTTTATAGCTTTTTTAATTGAATCCATTTGTTAAAAATATTTAATAACAACTTATACGTTTTCAGTGCAGATAAAATGATCTGTATAATAAAAATCCTATTTTTTTTCGCATTTTTTAGGAAGGAATATTTCTTGTGCCCGGAACAGGACTCTCCCAAAGGGACTCCTTCGGAGGAACCTGCATTCTGTGCCCGAAAGGGGACTCGAACCCCTACCCGCTTACGCGGACTAGACCCTGAACCTAGCGTGTCTACCAATTCCACCATCCGGGCAATAACAAAATATTTTAATGAACACTAAAAAAACTTCAGCACAAAGTTAAATCTTTTTAATAAATTTTACCAGCCGGAATTACCGGGTACTCCTTCCTTTCTAATTTTTTTATCACCTGTATGAATTTCACATTTAGGCGGAAGGTTCTTCATATTTATTATATCGCGCACTACGGTAGGACAATATTGTGTTGCCAGTCTTGTATCTCCAAGGTCCATTGTCGTTTTGCAGAATGAAACCGTATCAACACCGGAAGCAAGATGGAAATATTTAACAGGTATGTTCAATTCTTTATAAGCATTTTCCATGAACATAGCCCAAATAGGAAGCGCTGCTATCGCACCCTGTCCGTAAGAACTGGTAAACTTAACTCTATGATCGTCAAAACCTACCCAGCATCCGGCAGCAAGCTCGGGCGTGTAGCCTACAAACCACGCATCGGAATAACCCTGTGTTGTCCCTGTTTTACCTGCACAAGGATACTGGAAATATCTTCTGACACCTGCGCCGGTTCCGTAATTAATTACATCCTCCAGCATACTCGTCATAATCGAAGCGGTCTGAGGAGAAATTGCTTCAGTATAATTCGGAACAAATTTGGCTATTAAAATTCCGTTGCGGTCTTCAATCTTTAATATTGAAACCGGATCAACATGAATTCCCGTATCCGCAAATGTACAATAAGCGGAAGTCATTTCCAGGGGAGAAACTCCCGATGTTCCGAGTGCAATTGACGGAACTGCATCCAACGGAGACTTAATTCCCATGCGGTGGGCATATTTAACAACCTGGCTCGGCGGAGCCATGTTGCTTATTGTCAATCTTCCGGCGACAACATTTATTGAATATGCAAGCGCATTTCTTAACGTCATATAACCGTCGTAATCATTTTCAAAATTGTCTGGCGACCATCCGTTGTAATTAAACTTTTGATCCAATAAAGTGTAAGCCGGGAAATAACCGTTATCAATTGCAACAGAATAAGCAAAAGGTTTAAATGCAGAACCTGCCTGTCTGCGTATTGCAACAGCATGGTTTAAGCCTCTGCCGAATTCCTGGTTTGCACCGCCGACCATCGCCCTTATCTGTCCGTTTGACGGATCAATAACTACAAAACCGGTTTGAATTGTAGTCTCAGCTTTTTTTACGGAGTCAATAAATTTAGGATCATACTTCAAGTAGTTAAATATTTTGGCTCTTGCTTCTTTAGTCTTTACGGCATTATAAACCGGGCTGTCCCAGATTGCCCTGTCTACCGCACTTACAAGAATATCTCTGTGTTTCTTCCAATTCCATAACCTATCAAACATGGGCTGAAATTTTTTCAAATGATCGGAAGCCGCCTTGTTGGCTATCTTCTGCATTTTCAGATTAAGTGTAGTATAAATATTTAAACCGTCGCGATACAAATCGTAGCCGTATTTTTCGGACAAAGCAACCATCTGCTGGCGAATGTATTCCATAAAATACGGTGCAATAGAAGAATTGCCTATGGTTTTTTCCTTCGCAAGGTCAATCGGTTCCTTTTTAAGTTTTTCATACTCAGCCTCAGACAGCATATGGTTCGTTACCATATTGTGCAGTACAAGATTTCGTCTTTCCATTGCATGCTTAGGGTGCCGTATGGGATCGTAATAAGACGGCGATCTAAGTAAAGCTACGAACAATGCACACTCAGGCAGCGTAAGATCCTTCCCTTTTTTATTGAAATAAACTCTTGCAGCAGATTCCACCCCGTAAGCGCTTCTTCCGAAGTAAGATACATTCAAATACATCTGAAGAATTTCTTTTTTTGTATAAGTTTTTTCAATCTGTACGGCAGTTATCCATTCTCTTATTTTTCTGATACCGGTCTGGAAAATATTTTCATGCCTCGATTTCAAATGATAAAGGTTTTTTGCCAGCTGCTGCGTTATGGTACTTGCACCTTGATGCGCACCGAGAAAAATATTCTTTATCATGGCTTTAACAAAACGGTCGAGATCAACTCCCCAGTGAGTATAAAATTTCCTGTCCTCGGTAGATATAAGCGCTTGCGGCAGATAAGCAGGCAGGCTATCAATGCTGGTTTCAATTCTGTTTTGAATTGAGATTGTTCCTATTAATTCTCCGTCAATCGAATACACTTTACTTGCCAGCTGAGGCTTTGGATTTTCCAATTGTTCGAGCGAAGGGAGTCCGCTTATAATGTAAATACTAAATACGGCAAACAGAACCAGAACGATTCCGCTTATAATTAATTTTGTTTTTAAACTTAATTTTCCATTTTTATTCTTTTTGTTACGGTACGCATAATCATGAAAATACTTTGAAAATTCAAAAACTGATTTTTTCTTTCGAGTCATTCTAATTCCAATCCACTATTTTGAACTTATCATCTTTAAAAATACCATAGCACGGCGTATCAAGCCAAGAGCCTAAATTTATATATACCCCGTTTTTATAATTCAAGCAGCATCTTTTATGAAGATGACCGAACAGTACATAATCATAACCTTTATCTATTTTAATTTTTGCGGCTTCAAATAATCCGTCTTCCTCCCCGTAATCTTTTTTTGAAGTATAATCCCTGCTCGACTTACTAGTACCGCTTGCAATTGAAATTCCAAGATCAGGATGAACCCAGGAATACATTTTCTGAAGGGCCTTATTCCTAAGAATTTTTTTCAGTATGTTATAGCCCAAATCATTTTTAACCATTCCGTCCCCGTGGCCTATAAAAAATTTCCTGCCGTTTAAAATTGTTTCAACCGGATCTTCATACATTATCGCGCCAATTTCATTTTTAAAAAAATCACGGTGCATAAAATCATGGTTGCCTATAAAATAGTGCAATTTTATGCCTTTTTCAGTCAAATCCTGTAGTGCAGTTAACGTTCTAAAGTAGCCTTTTTGATAGACCTTTTTATACTCAAACCAATAATCATAAAGATCGCCTACAATAAAAAGTTCTTTGCCGATATCCTGGGCATAATTCAAAAAATTAACGAGCAATCTTTCTTTTTTCTTTTCAAGCTCGTCAGACTGAAGTCCTAGATGAATGTCGGAAATAAATAGATAAGCGTCGTTCACTAATTACAATTTTATTTATTAAAAAATTAATGATTGGTTTTTACAAAATAAACATACATAATTATTCACTACTTTGCCGAACTTTTTGTGTTTCCGCCAGCAGCCAGTTGTCCGGATCCAGACTAACCTCAACAGGTTTTTTCTCAACTTTGAATGTTAAAGTCTTTTGACGCTCGTCAATCCGAAAAGTTTTAATAACAGTACTTTGATCCGCAAATTGTATTTTTACATCCAGCGGGAAATAATATACATTATATTCCTTCTGAGTCTGCTGCACGTTAACACTTATTAAATATGAATCTTTATTTCTTTCAGCTTTCCAGTTATAATTTAATTTAATAATGCCTGTACCTTTAAATACCCATTCTTCGAAAAATTTATCAAGATTTTCTCCGGATATTTTTTCACATACTTTTTTAAAATCTTCAGTTGAGGCGCTTTTATATTTATATTCCGAAAAATAACTTCTTAATATTTTGAAAAAAGTCGAATCCCCGACTTGATGCCTCAGCATATGAAGCACCCAGGCCCCTTTATTATAAACAGTAGTATTGAATAAATCTGCCGGATTGTAAACAGTACCTGCAAAATCATCCTGAAACTTACTCATCATACTGGATTGAAGAGCACCTGGTCCGCCTTTGTGTTCCGAATATAAAGCTTCGCAATACGTAGCAAATCCCTCGTTCAGCCAAATGTCTTTCCAGGTTTCGGGACCAACTGCATCTCCGAACCAATGATGCGCCAGTTCATGTGCGAACACACTACTGAAAAACTGCTTGCCGGTAATAAAATTAAATCCGACTCCTGTTAATGTTTGAGTTTCCATTGCACCTAAATTCCAAAGGAATTCCGCCATTCCGTATTTTTCTTTTATAAAAGGATACTCTCCGAAAGTCTTCGCAAAAAAGTCTATCATCTGCGGAATTTCCTGAAAGTCAATACGCGCATCTTTTAACTGCTTCGGGAAAACATAATACTCTATTGCCATTGTATCGGATTTATCCTGCGAAATATATTTATCGGAAAAATTAACATAGTTGGAAGAGTATAAACAGATTAAATATGTGGAGATTGGATAAATTGTTTTCCAGTAATATGTTCTTCTCGAACCTTTTGTTGTTACGCTAATTAACTTACCATTCGATGCCGAAATATTTGAAGAGTCATTTGTAATCTTCATGTCAAGCAAAGCCTTATCGGAGGGAATATCGTTGCATGGAAACCAGGTAGAAGCATATTCCGGTTCGCTTAAATTATATACACATGAATTTCCGTTTATTTGCCCGAATGCAAAAGACGAAAATCCGATTCGTTTCGGCGTGCCTTCATAGTCAATTTTAATTTTAAAAGTATCCGCCACCGTATTTTTTAGCGGAATAGTAAGTCTTGTTCTTTTTTCAATATACCCGGCCGGTTTGCCGTTTAATTCCAATCCGGTGATATTTAAATTATCATAAAAATTAAGATCAATCTGTTTAAGATTTTTATCAAGAACAAGCCCTGTTATTAAAACATCACCAATGAGTATTTTTTTAGACGGATGCAAATCAAAATTAAGATAGTAATGCAGAATATTTATTTTATATTGGTTTGAAGAAATATATCCGCTGGAATCATGATCGAATAAATAATAATTGTTTTTGCCTGCTAAGTTATTTACCGATGAGATGGAATGATTTCGGACTTTATTAACATTCCACATTTTAAAGCCGAAGAATAATAAAGCAGCAATAAACATCGTTAAAAATATTCCCGAACTTTTACTCATAAGGCCTAAGTTAATTTATTGATTATTATCAACAAGTTTGATTTTATATTATGCTAATTTATAATTACTCAAACTTGAAAATAAATAATAGACTTATTATAATAACACACATTACGCATTATACTTTAAGGTTACTTTTTTAGACCTTTCACAAAGTGACTCCTTTGGAGGAAAGATGCTTAAATTATGGAGTCTTAAAGGTTTTTTCAGCAATAGGCTGATCCGCCAAGGCGGAAAATGCGACATTCAAGGTTTTGCTCAAATCGACATAATAATTTTTATATACATAAAATTGATTTGTAAAATTAACAATTTCTTCAATTGCCAAACAAATCATATTTATATATATTGGAAACAATTTTTTGGGAGGGATTATGATATTTCCAGGTTCTTCAATTCTTAGGGAATCTATAACAATGCTTTTAGCCGGCGGCCAGGGAGAAAGGCTTTTTCCGCTGACAGCATTGAGAAGCAAGCCTGCAGTTCCGTTCGGCGGCAAATACAGAATTATTGATTTCGCACTTTCAAATTGTCTGAACTCGGGTTTTAGAAAGATATATATTCTGACTCAATATAAATCGGACTCGTTAAACCAGCATTTACTTGAAGCCTGGACGATCTTTAATCCCGAATTAGGCGAGTTTATTTATAACGTTCCTCCTCAAAGGAAACAGAATAACGATTGGTATCTTGGCACGGCTAATGCGATATATCAAAACATGAACTTGTTCTCAAAAGGAAAAAATGTCAGCTGGGTATTAATACTTAGCGGTGATCATATTTATAAAATGGATTATTTAAAAATGCTTCAGTATCATGTGGATATGAAAGTCGATTGCTCAATGGCGTGTATTGAAGCCCCAAAAGATGAAGCTCATCGTTTTGGTGTTGTAGGGGTGAATGATAAATATCAGGTGAATTCTTTTATTGAAAAACCCGGCACTCCTCCGGAAATTCCCGATAAGCCCGGTTATAGTTTTGTAAATATGGGAATTTATGTCTTTAATGCTTCTACTCTTAGGGAAGTTTTTAAGGAAATGGAAGCCGGTAAAATTAAAAGTCATGATTTTGGCAAAGACATAATTCCTTATATGCTAAAATCAAATAGGAGCATTCAAGCCTATAAATTTTATGATGAGAATAAAAAAGTAAAACCTTATTGGAAAGACATCGGAACAATCGACAGCTATTTTGAAGCAAGCATGGATTTAATTTCAGTTACACCGGAATTTAACTTTTATGATTTAAGCTGGCCAATGAGAACGCACCAGCTTCAGCTTCCTCCGGCAAAAACCGTTTCCCATGAAGGAGAAAGAGTGGGACGGACTTTAAATTCCCTAATCTGCGACGGGTCAATTGTATCCGGAGGCCTTGTAGAACGTTCTCTTTTAGGACCAAATGTAAAGGTAAATAGTTTTTCATATGTAACCGATTCAATAATAATGAATAACTGCAATATAGGAAGACACGCAAGAATAAGAAGGGCTATAATAGATAAAAATGTAGTTGTCCCGGAAGGTTATGAAATCGGTTTTGACCTTGAAAACGATAAAAAAAAATTTACGGTTACGGACAGCGGTATTGTTGTTATTGCTAAAAATCAGGTTCTCCCGGTTTAACTATTTTATCCTTAAAAATAAATTGAGTATTTAAGACATTTCTAATTTCACTTTTATTAAGAGTTGAGTTATCTTATCCTTATAAGAAATTAGATTAAAGATAATCAATATATGAATTCAGACTTAGAATCAAAGTTAAAAAATTTACCGGATAAGCCTGGCATTTACCAATTCAAAAATGAAAAAGGTAAAGTAATTTACGTCGGTAAAGCAATAAATCTGAAGAATAGAGTAAGAAGTTATTTCCATAACGGCGTTACATCACCCAAGACTCTCGCTCTGGTTAGTAAAATCGACGACCTCGAATTGATTATAACAGATAATGAAATTGAAGCGCTGGTGCTTGAAAATAATTTAATAAAAGATTTAAAGCCGCGTTACAATGTTAATTTAAAAGACGATAAATCCTATCCGTTTATAAAAGTAACAAAAGAGCCTTATCCAAGGATATATCCTACAAGAAGAATTATTAAAGACGGTTCAAAATATTTCGGCCCTTATACGGATGTAAAAAATATGAAGTCGTCTTTAAGGATGATCAATCAGATTTTTAAAATAAGAAGCTGCAAATTAAATATAGACCAGGAAAGTATTGATAAGAAGAAATTTAAAGTGTGCCTGGATTATCATATTAAAAAATGCGACGGACCATGTGAAGGTTTGATTACCGAAATCGCTTATAACGAAATGGTCGGCGAAGTAATAAAAGTATTGAAGGGCAAAACAGACGATTTAATTAAAGAACTTAATGTAAGGATGCAAAAAAGCGTTGAAGCGCTCGAATATGAGAAAGCTGCTGAAATTAGAGATAAAATAAGCCAGCTTGAGGTAATTTCTTCAAAACAAAAAGTTGTAAGTGAAGATCTGGAAGATCGGGATATAATTTCAATTGCATTTGAAGGTAAAGATTCGGCATGTTCTGTTTTTAATATTAGAAACGGAAAGCTTGTATCTAAGAAACAGCTAAGATTGAGCATTGAAGAGGGTGAAGAAGCAGCCGATATTTATTCCGCTGCGGTAAAATTTTATTACAGCGAATTTGTTGAGATTCCCAAGGAAATCGTTTTGGATACGGAACCTTCCGATATACATGCATTGGGTGAATGGCTATCCATGAGGGCTGATAAAAAAGTTAAGTTTACAATCCCCAAGAGAGGCAGCTTAAGTTCGCTGACAAAAATGTGTAAGGAAAATGCAGTGCTTCAGCTTAAAGAAATTCAGCTCCAAAAAATGAAAAAGGAAGGCCATGTCCCTTATGCGCTGGCGGCACTTCAAAGAGATTTAAGGCTTAATATTCTTCCGAAGAAAATCGAATGCTTTGATATTTCAAATCTTCAAGGCACCGACACGGTTGCAAGCATGGTTGTTTTTGAAGACGGCAAACCCAAAAAAAGTTTATATAGAAAATTCATCATTAAAGAAGTGCAGGGCCCCGATGATTTTTTAAGTATGCAGGAAGTAATCAGAAGAAGGTATTCCAGGCTTCGGGAAGAAAATTCAATTTTACCCGATTTAATTATGGTAGACGGAGGCAAGGGCCAGCTTTCGAGCGCAGTGGAAATTTTAAATGAATTGGGCTTTAAGAAATATAATATAATCGGACTTGCTAAAAGATTGGAAGAAGTTTTTTTCCCCAACCAATCCGATCCGGCTTCGATTCCCAAAACCTCATCCGGCTTAAAGCTTCTGCAGCAAGTAAGAGACGAAGCACACCGATTTGCAATAACATTTCATAGAAAAAGGCGAAGTAAAAGAACCATACAAACCGAATTAACCGGAATAAAAGGCATCGGCTCTACTACGGCACAAAAATTATTAAAAGAATTGGGTAGCGTTAATGCAGTTAAGCAGTCGGACTACGAAAAGCTCGCCGAATTAATAGGCAAACAGAAAGCGGGAATTCTTGTAAAATATTTTGAACAATCTAAAAACTAGGATATGAAATATTTATTCTTGATCATATTTCTATCTTTTCTATCTATTAAAACTAAATTGCGCCAAATATTTTATTCAGAACTGCCGGCCGGGGATTCAAATAAAATCCTCCAAAGGCAGGTAATAAAATCATCTTGCAATTTCCTAACTGCAGTTACAGCGTAAGATAAATGAGTAATTTTTATTAAATTATGGTTCGAAAAAAGATGAAAAATATCCTATTTGCAATATTATTTACAAGTCTAATCATTTCGGGCTGCAGGCTTTCGAACCAAGTAAAAAATAACTTTATCCGCGTTAACGGAAAAAGTTTAAAAACCTTAGTTGAAAAAGCCGTAAACGGCGATACTCTCTCCAATAATAATTTAAATAATTTAATAAATCTAAACTTTCCGGTAAATAATAATTTCATTTTGTTTAACGTCGACAGCGTAAAAACATTTAATGGCAAGAAATATTACCTGGTTCTTCTTAACAATTCCAATCCCGTATACAACAGGTTTGCTGTTTATGATTCTTTGCTGAATTGCTACTTAATTGATAAGTCTTTGAACGGTTATTTATACGAATCCGTACTGGACATTGACAATATTAAATTTGTAAAATTAACCGAGAATTTTAACTCAAAAGATGTGCTGGCATTAAACAGAATTTCGCTTTACCGGATAAATAGCGATTCCGTAAGTCTTGCATTTAAAGACTTTACCAAACTTATTGAAAATGGAGTAATTTATACACAGACTATTACTTCAATAACACCTGATTTTATAAGGACCAAACTAAACTCCACTGCTGCATCCGCAATATCCGACAGGCAGGATGTTTTTTACTTTAACAATGAAAACAAAAGATACATAAGCTCCGCCGCAACTTTTTATAATTTTGTAAAAAAGAAAGTTTCGGATTTTAATTATAACTTTCAAAGGCCTCAAATTATAGGCAGAAAAAGTATGCTTGCTGCCGTAAGCAGCAATTTGTCTTTAGACACTATAAAAACCACGAGCAACACTAAAGATATTCAAGGTTTTTCTTTAACGCTTACGGATAACTGGGAAACATTACGCAACCGTATTATTCCGGAATATTTAAGAAAAAGCAGCAGAGGAACAATATTCTTTAATAAATTATTAGAATCCAGCATTTATGTAATCGTCATCCCGAAAAAAGATTCTGCCGAAATGTTTATAAGGAGAAAGCTAACCAGATCGGTTTCCGGTAAGTATAGAATTCGATTTTCAGATAAAATTACCTCAGGCAAGTATTTCGTACAATATTTTGAATACTCCTGCGGATTTAAAAAATATTTGTTAATTCTTAAAACCTCCAGGGATAGATATACCGAGGACAGGAATATTTACCAGGCTATTATTAATTCATTTAAAATTGACTGCTGATGTATAAACTATTATTATTCCTAAATAAAACAGACGATGAAAAAATCATTAATCATTTTAATGAATATACATTAAAATATTTATCGGAAGTTGCGGGACAAAAAATTGAGGCGGCAACAGTTGAAAGCAGTCTTTTGCTCGAACAAAAGTTCATCAAATTCTGTGAAGTTAGTGTTGATTCCAAAGATGATTGGTATAAAAAGATAAATACAAAACCGGGGAAGGAGTTCAATAAAGATTTAATGGATTTCCATCAATTTATTACTGTGATTTTTGTAGATTACAGTATATAAAATAAGTTACTAATCATTTTTAATATCAATAATATTTGATTATTTTCACTTGCTGATATCTTAATTTTCTTAACTCTCATAATTATTAAAAACATTTCTTCAGCGGAATTTAAATGAATATATACTTAATCAGACATGGCGATGCCGAAAAGTCTTCCGTGAGTAAAAAGGATTTTGATAGAGAATTAACAGCTTCCGGAATTGCCAAAATAAAAACAGCCGCTTTAAATTGGAAAGTGCTTATAAATAGTTTCGACCACATAGTCTCTTCACCTTTAATTAGAGCAGAACAAACAGCTTCGGCAATTGCCGAAGTATACGGATTTAATAAAGAGATTATATCAGATAAGAAACTGTCTCCCGGAAGTAAAACGGAAAGCTTGATTGAAATTGCCAACTCATTATCCGGTGAAGATATTGCATTTGTAGGACATCAGCCTGATTTTTCCGAACATTTATCTAACATGATATCAAGTAAAGGTGCATACCTTGAATTCAAAAAAGGGGCAATCGCAAAGATATCATTTTATAATAAAGCTCATCTCGGCAAAGGTATACTGGAGTTTTTAATTCCTGCCGGTGCATATAAATAAAGGGCACGCAGCTACACAAGAGTCATGTCTACCGCTGCTTCCTTCCGGATCTGACGGGGTTTAACATTATCCTGTTAACCGGTGCCCAAAAATCTTTTAATTATAAGGGATGTAAAGATTCAAAATTTTCAACTCTTATTCAAGTTGATGGGAGCAATTTTTTAATGTAAAATCCCGGTAAAACGTATTTTGTTATACAAATTTTATTTGTATTAACGTAAAACATAAAATAGGTATTATTACAAATTTTTATATTCTGCTTTTATCATTTTATTCATCAATAAGATAATAAGGCTTTTACTCTCGGTATTTTTCTGTTACTAAGGAGTTATCAGCAAATAAGGTTTTGGAATTATATATTTTGCAATTCTAAGTTTTAATTTAAAATATACAAATAATGAAATGATTGAATATAAATTTTCCTATTAAACCTAATTTTATTTTGCAACCTTAGTAACCCGGCCAACTCCCATACAACCCGACCTTATTATCTTATCTTTTTTATCAGCAAAAGTGTATTATAATAACCGGCTGCGTGAATTAAAAATATGTTTAAAAGCTAGAGAAATAAACAAACATTTATGTCAGTCTGAGCGGAGTCGAAGACTGATATTCACCGTTCGATTTCGCCCATGACAACAATTTAATACATTTTTGAAAATAATTTTAATCGGAAATTTTCTTTAGTATATATTATTTTCTAATTCACACAACGGGTTATACTAACAACAATAGATTTAACTAAGCATTTTCATAATGCAATTCAATTCCATCAATAACCGGAATATGAACAATTAATTAAATAAAACTTAAAAAAATTCACTTATGATTTCTCTTTTTCTGCTCCATTAAAGTATTGCGTTCCCAAAAAACTCCGTCATCATATCCTTGAATTGATTTATTATTATCTGCGAGTTTCAATCTTTTTTCAGCTAAGCATGAATAAAATTCATCACTTTCTATCCCCGAATAGTTACGGCCTAATTTTTTAGCTGTCACTGCTGTTGTTCCTGATCCTAGAAAAGGATCAAAAACCAAATCGCCCTTGTTTGAACTTGCAAGTATAATTTTTGCAACCAACTTCTCGGGCTTTTGTGTAGGGTGATCAGTATTCTCCGGCATCGACCAAAATGGTACTGTAATATCAGTCCACAAATTTGAAGGATGGGTAATTCTGAAACTTTCCTTCCCCTTGCCTTCCCAATCTTTAGGTTTGCCATGACTGTCTTTATAAGGAGCCAATACCCTTCGCTTCATTTTTACTTCGTCAATGTTAAAAGTAAATTTACCCGACTTTGTAAAAAACCAAATATCTTCCGAACAATTCTTCCAATTCTTTTTTGAACCTCTTCCCTTTTCACGCTCCCATGTTATTCTATTTTGAACTTTAAAATATCTTCTACCGACATTAAATATGGAAGACGAGGATTTCCAGTCTCCGCAAATGTAAACCGACGCCTCCGGCTTTAACATTCTTACCATTTTATTTAACCAGGAATCAAGCCATTTTTCATATGAAGCGGGTTCCATTTCTTTGAATGATGTTAAATTAAATGTTTTATCAATATTATAAGGGGGATCGATAAAAAGTAGATCTATAAAATTATCAGGCAAGTATTCAAGCGTTTCAAATAAATCCTGATTTATAATCTTGTTCTTTATTTTTTCCGGTGATGCGGCGTTATTTAATGTCAATAACTTTTTCTTAAAAAATACAATTTCTCCATTTGAAATAGTCAATGTTCTGTTGTAAGGGGCTCTTTGTTTTCCCGTTAAATTGCTCATAATAAAATATAACTAACAAAATAATTTTATGTGAATGTAAAAATATATTGAAAATACGATAAAAATATTAAATAAAATTGCGGTAATTATTTAAAGCAAGTTATTTGATGATCAGCTAAAGGACATATGGCTGTATTTTTCTTTCAGCGCTTCCAATTCTTTTAATATAGTTTCAAAATTCAAGACCAAATCTTTAAATAATTTTTCCGTGGAATCGTCAAGGCATTCGGATTTAGCTTTTTCTTCCAGTTTGAGGCATGTCTCGGTTATTACATCGATACCTAACGTAAGGCTGCTTCCTTTTAATTTATGTGAATAAAATAGAAGCTGCTTGGCATCCTTTTCCGTCAAACTGTTTTTTAGATGGGTTATTGTTTGGGGAAGGTCATTAATATAAATATCCAAAAGCTCAACAAAAAAAGCTATATCATCGTCGGATTGGATATCCTGAATTAATTCAATTTTATTTTCGTCAATTAATTTAGGGGAGCTTTTTTGTTCTTCCTGCTGCTTTAACTTTTTATCTTTTTCTTCATAAATAATTTCGCCCCACTTTTTCAATACCGCATGCAGCTCTTCTACCCTAATAGGCTTGCTTATATAATCATCCATTCCAGCATCAAAACATTTGTCCTTGTCACCTTGCATTGCGTTTGCTGTCATTGCAATTATTTTAGGCCTTTCATCATACGAATATTTATTAATTATATTTCCCGTTGTTTCATAACCATCCATTTCAGGCATGTAAATGTCCATCAAGATTATATCATATTTTATCTTCTTTACGGCACTCATTACTTCATACCCGTCAGCCGCAATATCAGCTCTGAAACCCATTCTTTCCAGAATTCTTAATGCCACTTTTTGATTTACTACATTGTCCTCTGCAAGAAGAATTTTTAAAGGAAAATTATGTCCGAATTCTCTGTCAATCTTTAAATTTCTCTTGCCTCTTTCGGCTGTTACTTTATTACTATTGTTTAGCACCGAAGAAATTGTTTCATATAATTGCAGATGTTTTATAGGCTTATTTAAGAATGCCGATAGATTAAGTTCTTCAACAATGCTCACATTTTCTTTTCTGCCGATGGATGTTAAAATTATTATTGGAACATTCTTGCCTTTTTCAAATTTTCTTATTTCTCCGGCTAATGTAAGACCATCCATTTGCGGCATTTGATAATCAAGAATTACCATATCAAATTCGGTATTATCTTCGAACATTTTTATCGCCTCAATAGGCGATCCGCATACCCTTGATATCATTCCCCAGTTATCGGTTTGCACCTTTAAGATTCTTCTATTGGTTTTATTATCATCAACAATTAAAACTTTCTTCCCGTTTAACTGCAGCTGCTGGCCTTTCAGGTATTTTTTTGAAGTTGTTTTGGCCGATTCTGCTTTAATTGTAAAACTGAATGTTGAACCTTCACCGACTTTACTATTAAACCACATTCGTCCGCCCATCAACTCAGCCAGCTTTTTGCTGATTACCAAACCCAATCCCGTACCGCCGTGTGTTCTTGTTGTTGAAGTATCTACCTGGCTGAAAGCTTTAAATAATCTGTCTATCCTATCTTCAGGTATTCCGATTCCCGTATCTTTTACCGAAAATTGAATTTCAAAATTATTTCCCGAAATTTTCTCGGCATTGATAGAAACAAACACTTCCCCTTTTTCGGTAAATTTTATGGCGTTATTAATTAAATTCGTCAGTATTTGTCTAAGTCTGGTTACATCCCCGATTATTGTTAAAGGAGTATTATTTTCAATTAGATAAGCTAAATCCAATCCTTTTTCAGCAGCTTTTGAAGCAAGAAGGTCAAGTGAATCTTCAACACAATCTCTTAGATCAAAGGCCTGCATCTCCAAATCTAATTTTTCAGATTCAATTTTAGAAAAATCGAGAATATCATTTATTATAACTAATAGCTGATCCCCGCTGATACGGATAGTTTCGACAAATTCCTTTTGTTCATCATCGAGATCGGTATCAAATAGAAGTCCGGTCATTCCGATAACTCCGTTCATCGGTGTCCTTATTTCATGACTCATCAAAGCTAAAAATTCGCTTTTTGCTTTTGCACCGGCTTCAGCCTTAATAACTGCCTGGTCAAGTTCTATGTTTTTTGAAATCAATTCTTCCTGCACACTATTTCGCTTAATTACAGTTCCCAAAGTCGATGCCATAGTTATCAGCAAAGACTCTTCATTCTCGCTCCACACTCTGTTTTCTTTACATTCATCAAATCCGACAAAGCCCCAGTACTGATTATCTACCATAATCGGGACTAATATTATTGCCTTAATTTTTCCATCTATAAAAGTACTTTGCTCGTCTTTAGGTAAATCTTTTATACGAAACTTCAATGAATTTCCACTTGAAAAATTTTCATAGAAACCCAAAGATTCAAACCTTGAATAAGATAACTTTTGAAGAGCAGGGGTTAAAATTTGAGCTTCGACTCCTTCCGACACCCATTCATACACCAGACTTACATACATTTCCCCGGTATCTTCCAAAACCCTATGCTTATAAATATATACTCTATCAACTTCGGCTGCCGTACCCAAAATTTTTAGCGCTGTTGTAAAAGCCAGAGTAGGATCGTTAAGAGAAATTAAAGA
>CAZCFZ010000059.1:0-5878 GCA_964498065.1 uncultured Ignavibacteriaceae bacterium | reverse complement strand
AGGTAGGAAATCAATGCATCTCTGGAATTATTATTTTCATAAACCAATGAAAATAATTTCCCCTCAATTTCGGATTTGGGCTTACCTATCATTTCCGCATATGCATTATTGCACATAACAACCTGACCGTTTTTATCGGTAAGCCTCATACCGGCAAGGGATTTATCCCAAATTGTTCTAAAAGTTCTTTCCGAAGATTGCAGCTTTTCATCAAACTTAATCCTTGATCTTATATCATGTAATATACCCTGCCCGATATTTTCTCCGTCAACTTTTATAAGGCGTGCATTTAGTGCAACCGGTATGTTGGTACCGTCCTTACGAATCAGGTAAGTAGCTGCATTTGTAATTTTTTTGTCATTAAATAATTCGTTAATCAAGCCGATTATTTTTTTAATTTCATTTGAGGGTACTATTTTTAAAATTAACTGACCGACAATTTCATCTTTTTCATAACCTAAAAGATCTTTGCATGAAGAACTTAAAAAAATAATCTCGCCTGTTTTTAAGATTCTGAAAATAACATCAGAAGATGCTTCGGAAATAAGTTTAAAATCGTGATATGCTTTTTCTGCAGAATTTATAACTTCATCTAACCTTGGAAGAAGCTGGTCAAAAGTATCGCCGGAATGATTACCTTTTAAGGCATCTGTTATTGAATTGCGGAGTTTATTAAAATCCTCCTTTATTAAATTAAATTTATTTTCTTCTTGATCCACTTTTCTATATAAACTAACAAAATTTTGAAAATAAAATAAGTAAGTTAGTATGTAATTGCAATAAAACTAAAATTTTACGGTTATTAATTAATAATCCCGGTACTATCATTATCGGATATTATTGCTAAAGTTTTAGAAATTCCGTTTAGCTGAAAAATATACTTTCTAGATAATTTGAATAACTTCAGTTTTACACTTATTTATGGCAATTATAAACCAGTATAAATTACCTTCCTTGTTTGGATTATTTAGTTTATTTAAGTTTGAATAGTCTTATTTTCGAATATTTTTGAGGGATTTCCAACATGAGAACCATTGTTACAATGCCAGGCGACGGTATTGGTAAAACCGTACTTCCGGAAGCTATAAGAGTTTTAAATGCATCAGGATATAAAGCCGATTATATTCATGCAGATATCGGCTGGGAATTCTGGTGCAAAGAAGGCAATGCATTACCAGAAAGAACAATTAATCTTTTGGAAAAACATAAAATCGGCCTTTTTGGAGCAATTACCAGTAAACCGAAAGATGCAGCTGCGAAAGAATTAGATCCTTCACTTCAAGATAAAGGATATGTTTATTTTAGTCCGATAGTTGGTTTGAGACAACATTTCAATTTAGACTTATGCATAAGACCCTGTCAATCATTTAAAGGCAATCCGTTAAATTTTATTAGAAGAACTCAAGACGGATTTGAAGAACCGACTGTAAATGCAGTTATTTTCAGGCAAAATACCGAAGGTTTATATTCCGGGGTTGAATGGACAAATCCTCCCAAAATTGTTAGAGATGCACTTGAAACTCATCCGAAAATGAAAGCCTTTATAGATGTACCGAGTGAAGATTTGGCAATTTCAACAAGAATAATGTCGAGAAATGCTTGCCGCAGAATTATAAGAGAAGCTTTTGAGTATGCAAAGAAATTCGGTTATTCAAATGTAACAATATGTGAAAAGCCGAATGTCCTTAGAGAAACTTCAGGCATGATGTTTAAGGAAGGAAAGGTAATTGCAAAAGATTATCCCGAAATTCAGCTTTGGGATACTAACATTGATGCACAAATGATGTGGCTTACTAAAAACCCCGAAGTCTACGGTGTAATTGTTGCCGAAAATATGTTTGGCGATATTATAAGCGATGGTTTTGCCGGCTTAGTCGGAGGATTAGGTTTTGCCTGCAGTGCAAATATTGGAAAAGATGTTGCCGTATTTGAACCTACACACGGATCAGCGCCTAAATACCAGGAATTAAACCCTTCAATTGTTAATCCGATCGCAATGATTTTAAGTGCCTGCATGATGCTGGATCATTTAGGAGAAGATGAACGTTCGCAAAACATACGAAAGGCTGTAGCAAAAGTTGTTGAGGAAGGTAAGGTTAAGACATACGATATGTTAAAATTGAAAGGCGGTCCGGATGTTTTTGAAAATGGCGCCTGTACAACACAGCAGATGACAGATGAAATTATTAAAAATCTTTAATTAGCATTAATAAGAGGTTGTCTCAAAACTGTCATTCCGGGCTTGACCCGGAATCTAAATACTCGAATAACTACTAAAAAGTGATGCTGAATCAAGTTCAGCATGACAAATAGCCTCTTTTAAGACAGCCCCTTTATTTTTATAATGAGGATAATATGCGTGATAAAGTTTTAGAAATTTGGCCGGAAATTAACTGGATTAAAAACGAAGATCTAAGGGAAAAAGTATTAAACTGCTGGATCTATGCAATTGAAAATAGTGTATTGAGTACAGAAGATTTGAACGTAATCCCTTTTTCACTGCTTATAAAAGACTCCAAGATTACTTTTATGACACACAAGAGGACAGCGGTTCAACTTGCCGTTGAAATGGCCAATATAATGAAGAAAAATTTTGGCGACGAAATAAAAATAGATATGGATACTTTAATTGCCGGCGCAATCTTAATTGATGTCGGTAAATTATTGGAATATGAAATTAAGGATAGCAAATTGACAACCAGTGATGCCGGGAAGTTAGTCAGACATCCTTTTAGCGGATTAGCAATTGCAGATAGGTTCGGAATTCCGGCCGTCGTGCAGCATATAATTGCAACTCACTCAAAAGAAGGCGATCTGGGAAAACGTACCATCGAATCCATAATTGTTCATCACGCTGACTTTGTAAGTTTCGATCCGTTTAAAGCTTGAAGGTGAAATGTAAAACGTTAAAAGTGAAATTTCAAAAAGGAAAGTAAAATAGGGGTATGTTAAATTTAAATCATAAAAAATTAGAAGTATGGGAAAATGCTTTAGAGTTTTCTACTCAAATATACAAAGCAACATCAAATTTCCCTAAAGATGAATTATTTGGATTAACAAATCAACTTCGAAGAGCATCTGTTTCTGTCATTTCTAATTTAGCTGAGGGCAGTTCAAGGTCAAGCAGTGCCGAAAGAAAAAGATTTTACGAAATTGCTCGGTCGTCTCTTGTAGAAATCGATGCTCAAATGGAGATAACTTCAAAATTAAATTATCTAAATAATGATGAATTAAAAATTATAGATAAGTCAATTAATGAACTATTTGCTAAATTATCTAACTTAATAAAGAAAACAAAATGAAAATCATTGCTTCTTTGACATTTGACATTTTACCTTTGACTTTTGTCGGTTCACCTTTAATGTCTACCATTTTATATTTCAAAATAATCAAAAAAAATTGTTAGGGGCTCAATCATGTCACAAACATTAATCGAAAAAATCGCTCAGAGATACGCTGTTGGTCTTGACAAAAATCATGAAGTACACAGCGGAGATTATTTATCAATTAAACCTGCCTACGTAATGACTCACGATAATACCGGTGCAGTAATTCCAAAATTTAAAAGTATCGGTGCATCCAAATTAGCAAATCCTCGTCAGGTTGTACATACTTTAGATCATAATGTACAGGATAAAAGTGAAAAGAATTTAGAAAAATATAAGAAGATTGAAGAGTTTTCAAAATCAATGGGTGCCGATTTTTATCCGGCGGGAAGAGGAATTGGCCATCAAATATTATGTGAAGAAGGATATGCATGGCCCGGGACAATGGTTGTTGCTTCCGACAGCCATTCTAATATGTATGGCGGACTCGGATGTCTTGGAACTCCTATAGTTAGAACTGATGCAGCTTCTATTTGGGCAACAGGCAGAACATGGTGGAAGGTTCCGCCTATTGTTAAAATAGAGCTTAAAGGCAAATTAAGACCCGGAGTAAAAGGTAAAGATTTAATAATTGCTTTATGCGGATTTTTTAATAATGATGAAGTATTAAATCATGCTATTGAATTTGTTGGTGAAGGAACTAAATTTTTATCAATTTCTCAAAGGTTAACCATTGCGAATATGACAACCGAATGGGGAGCGCTCGCAGGTGTCTTTCCTATTGACGATGTTACAATTAAATGGCTAAAAGAAAGAGCAGAAGTAATTTCAAACAGAGGCCTGGCCGGTGTTCCTTCAGATTTAGACGGTAAAGATGTTCATCCCAGGCTGAATAATAAAAGAATTGCAAAACTTGTTCAGCATAAATGTACTGCAGATAAAAATGCTTTCTACGCGAAGCAAATGATAATAGATATTTCATCTATTCAGCCTTTCGTATCAGGACCTAATACTGTTAAAACAATTACTTCACTTTCGGAAATAAAAGCAAAGCAGGTTAAGATAGATAAAGCATATTTAGTTTCATGCGTTAACAGCAGAGTAGATGATTTATCCGAAGCTGCATCGGTTGTAAGAGGTAAAAATGTTGCCGAGGGAGTTAAGTTTTACATTGCTGCTGCATCAAGTGAAGTACAGGCAGAAAGTGAAAGACGGGGTGATTGGCAGGCTTTAATTCAAGCAGGTGCTATTCCTCTTCCACCCGGATGCGGACCCTGCATCGGATTAGGAACAGGGCTTCTCGAAGATGGCGAAGTTGGAATATCGGCTACTAATAGAAATTTCAAGGGAAGAATGGGTTCACCAAAAGCTCAAGCTTATTTAGCTTCGCCGGCAGTTGTTGCTGCTTCTGCTATTGCCGGTAAAATAGATTATTCATGGGAATATTCTCCCGATCATATTTATGCTGATATTAAAGTAAATAAGAAACCGGGAAAATCTAAATCCAAAGTAGAAATCATAAAAGATTTTCCCGAAACATTAGAAGGAGATTTAATTTTCTGTTATCAGGATAATTTAAACACCGACGGAATTTATCCCGGGAAATATACTTATATAGACGATTATACTCCTGAGCAGCAAGCTAAGGTTGTCATGGAAAATTATGATCCTGAATTCGGTAAGATTGTTAAGGAAGGCGATATCCTAGTCGGCGGATTTAACTTTGGTACAGGAAGCTCAAGAGAACAAGCAGCTACTGCTCTTAAATACAGAGGCATTAAATTAGTAATTGCCGGAACACTGAATGAAACTTATAAAAGGAATGCTCTTAATAACGGATTTTTACTCTTGGAATGTCCGGAATTGGTTAACGATCTGAAAGTAAAATTCGGGAAAGACAAACTCACTTTAAAAACAGAGATGAACGCAGTAATCGATTTTGCCAACTCCGAAATAAGAGTAAATAAGAAAAAATATTCCTTCGATCCGGTAGGTAAAGCGGCCCAGGAATTAATTGTAATGGGAGGTTTAGAGAATTGGGTTAAGAATAATTTAAGTAATAATTAATATTTAAATTTTAAAAAAAGATTTCATAGAACAGGTTAGAATGGAAAAATCAATATCAAGACAAATATCCGAATTCGCTGTAAATCTTAAATATGAAGATTTACCCCAAAAAGTAGTTAATGAAGTTAAAAGATATCTATACGATTCAATTGGCTGCGCATTCGGAGGATATCATACAAAAGATGTGAATATACTCAGAGACATATACAAAGAAATGGAAGGCAAGCCTGAAGCAACTCTAATTGGATTTGGTGATAAGCTTCCCGCAGTAAATGTTTCGCTTGTAAATTCATTAATGATGCGTGCCCTCGATTTTAATGATATTTACTGGAAAGAAGATCCATCACATCCTTCGGATTTAATTCCCGCTGCACTTGCAGTTGGTGAGATGGTCGGCGCTTCCATGAAAGAAGTAATTACAGCAATAGTGCTAGCTTACGAGTTTGAACAGAGATTGTGCGAATTTGCAGTCCCGGGAATTCGTG
>CAZCFZ010000058.1:0-23923 GCA_964498065.1 uncultured Ignavibacteriaceae bacterium | reverse complement strand
AGCAAAGCTTATTTAAATTTTTTATTAATGTCAATTAATTTTTCAGAAGTTTCTATTCACTTACTTATAAATTTTCTAATAATTCAGTCAGTGAGTCACTATCAAAAACCGGCTGTTTACAAATATAATTCTGACAAACATACACCGCTGTTTTATTTTCAATTTGTTTGTAGTTTGAAATAAATGGAGCTATTTGGGCCAAATCTTCTACATGAGATAAATTAAACAATATTGTTTTGTTAGGAAGATAGATATTTCTTACTTTTTTTAATAATTCATTTGAAATGTCTGTTTTATAACTACCTGCTATAACAATTTCATATGTTGGACCGAATGCAAAATCGAGTGAAATAAGTGCTTGCGTAAATGCCGACGGCATTGAATTCAAATTGTACGAAAATGTTTTACTGATTTGCGATGCTTTACTCTCATAATCAGTGTTTCCGGTTATTCTGCCGATTCTTAGTAAATTAAGTATTGCAGCAGAATTACCTGAAGGTACTGCACCATCATATATTTCTTTTTTGCGAATTAAGATCTCTTCTGTTTCTTTATTTGTAAAGAAAAATCCCCCATCCTTTTCATCCCAGAAATAATTTATAAAGTCTTTATTCAGCTTAATCGCAGACTCCAAATATTTTATATTAAAGCCGGCTTCATATAAATCAAGTAATGAAGTGATAAAAAAGGCATAATCGTCTATATTTGCAGGAATTGCAGCTTCTTTTCTGTAACGATGCATAAGTTTACCATCATTATTCATTAAAAAATGAGTAATAAAATCTGCAGCTTTTTCTGCTGCGGATAAATATTTTTCATCATAAAATGCCTGGTAAGCTTTTGCAAAGGCAGAGATCATTAAAGAATTCCAATCGGTTAAAATTTTATCGTCTTTGAAAGGATGAATTCTATTCTCACGGTAATTAAAAATCTTTTGACGGATCACTTCGATTTTATGCCGGACTTCTTCTTCCGATAAATTTAATTCAACCGCTAATTCATCAACAGATTTTTTTATGTGAAGGATATTTGTCCCATTTACAATACCATTAACATGATCAATCCAATTTCCGCCGGGTTCAACATTAAAAATATTTTTAACGAGTTTTATTTCATCTTCATTTAAAAAAGATTTAAATTCATCCGCATCCCATAGGTAGAATTTGCCTTCTTCCCCTTCACTGTCTGCATCTTCAGCAGAATAAAAACCGCCTTCCGCAGATGTCATATCCCTTAAAACATAAGCTAAAATTTCTTCGGCCGAATTTTTATAAAATGAATTTTTTGTTATCTGATACGCTTCAATAAAAACCTGAACTAATTGAGCCTGATCATAAAGCATCTTTTCAAAATGCGGTACAAGCCATTCACCATCGGTTGAATACCGGTGAAAACCAAAGCCTATATGATCATATATTCCTCCCTGCCGCATTTTTGTTAGTGTCTTTTCCACCATAGTCAATGCATTGGGATCCTTTTTTCGTTTCCAGTATCTTAAAAGAAAGATTAAATTATGAGGGGTCGGAAATTTCGGCGATTCTCCGAATCCGCCGTTTACAGGATCAAATCTCTTTAAAAATTCATTATATGCTTTATCAAAAATTTCTATGCCTATTTCCTGCACCGACTTTTTTAATTCCGATCCTTTAAATGCATTTGAAATATCTTCCGCAGCTTTTAATATATCTTCTTTTTTAGTTTTCCAGAGTTCACTTATTTTCGGCAGAAGCTCAAGCAAACCCGTTCTTCCGAAACGGGTTTCTCTCGGAAAATAGGTACCTGCAAAAAACGGTTTTTTATCGGGCGTCATTATTATCGTCATCGGCCAGCCGCCGCTGCCTGTCAGCATCTGGCAGACAGTCATATAAATACTGTCAATATCAGGCCGTTCTTCTCTATCGACTTTTATTGAAATAAAAGAATCATTCATTAAGGCAGCAACTTCTTCATTTTCAAAGGATTCGTGTTCCATTACATGACACCAATGACAGGTAGAATAACCTATTGATAAGAAAACCGGCTTATCCTCTTTCTCGGCTTTATTAAAAGCTTCATCCGACCATGGAAACCAGTCAACCGGGTTATTTGCATGCTGAAGGAGATACGGACTTTTTTCTTTAGATAATCTGTTGCTAAATCTTTTCATAATCTGCTTTTTTTTGCTTTAAGTTTTAAACAATACTATTTTAACAATTAAAATTCAATTATTAATATCCTGTTATTAAATAAAGAAATTATTAAACTTGAATAAAATAGGTGGGGTAATGTAATTAGAGTCTCTTATTTTTAACTAAGTTTGACTTTAACCTCCACTTTTTAATGAATTGTTAAAATAAGGCCTTTTTAATAAGTTTGTTTGTTATATTATTTTAATTTGCAGTATTTTATAAAAGCATTTTATGGATTGAAATAGGAGGCTTATAATTCCTGCTTAAATTATAAACATCAATTTTATAAAAGTAAATAAACTATTCAAAATTTTACAGCTGCCATAAGTGCGTCTAAAAATCTAAAAAAATATTTAATTAAAGATATCAAAAGTAATTTATGTCAAAACCACTAATTTGGGTAACCGGTGTATTAGTTTTATTCATGTTATTATTCATCCTTGAAAAAGAAACAAAAAGAGTTGATGTTCAGCAGAAAGGTGCACCGCCTGAAATAGGTCAGCAAACAGGAACATCGAACAAGCCGCAAACGCCGGAACAGATGGTTGTCAGTTTAGGGTGTACAGGCTGCCACGGCGCGGACTTAGCAGGTACAAAAATGGCTCCCGACTTGCATAACGTTAAAAACGAATGGTCGAGAGATAAGCTTATTAACTTTCTTAGGAATCCGTCGTCTTATATGAATTCGGATAAACTAAAACAATTAAAAGAAAAATACCCGAATGTTATGATGCCGTCGTTCAGCAACATAGATGTAAAGGAATTAGGCAAGATAGCAGACTATTTACTTAAGCTGAAAAATTAAAACATTTTTTATTAATCTACTGGTGCATTTGGAAAGCGCTATTTTATAAAATTTGTAATATTCTAAGTGGGGGAAGTATTAAAATATGAACTCATCTATCTTTATAAAAAATAAATCATATTTCATCCCTGCCGGCAGAAATTTAATAAACGTAAAAGTCCTCTGCGCATTAATAATCTGTTTAAATCTTATAATAATCGGGACAATAAGAATTTTGTCATATTCAAGAGAAAGTATTATTTCTGAAATTGTTGAAGATACAATTTTTCACCATTTTGCTTACCTGCCTGAAGATCAATTCAATGTAACATTCATTAAAATTTTAGCTACTCCTTCACTTATTGCTTTAATTTATTTTTTATTAAGAGGGCTAAATAATAAATATATAAAAGCATTGAGATACAGGATAATTAATCGTCGGGACAAAGTAAACTTCAAACCCTTCATGTTCCGATTACAACTTATTGTTATGATTACCTTATGCTGGATACCGATTGAATTATTAAAGTTTTATTTAAAAAATGAATTCTATCCTTATTCCAGCCTTGAAGATCCTTTTTTAAATTTTATAATTTTAGTTGTTGGAGGGATAATAACTCTGGTTTTAATGAAATATCTTCCGTTTGAACCATTATTCACAAAAAGAAATGATTAAAATTGTTATTATTTATCAACTCGTTAAACCGTTGATTCAATTTCCCCTATAGAAATAAACAAGATGTGGTGTAAGTACTATTAATGAAGATAAATAAAGAGACGGGTCAAGCCCGTCTCTGATATCAGCAAAATTACGCGATTGTAATTTTCTTTTCAAGATAAACGTCCTGAATTGTATTGAGGAGTTTAACTCCTTCAGCCATCGGACGCTGGAAAGCTTTTCTACCTGAAATCAATCCCATACCGCCTGCTCTTTTATTAATGACTGCGGTTTTTGCAGCTTCGGCAAAATCATTAGCACCTGATGCGCCGCCGCTGTTGATTAATCCGGCTCTTCCCATATAATTATTTATAACCTGGTAGCGGGTTAAATCAATCGGATTATCGGATGAAAGATCGGTATAAACTTTTTTGCTTGTCTTACCGAATTTTAACGCTTCAAATCCACCGTTGCATTCCGGAAGCTTCTGCTTAATAATATCGGCTTCAATTGTAACGCCAAGGTGATTTGCCTGGCCTGTTAAATCTGCGGCTACATGATAATCTTTTTCTTTTGTTTTGAAATCCGGGTTTCTTAAGTAGCACCATAAAATGGTTGCCAATCCCATTTCGTGTGCAAACTGGAACGCCTGGCTTACTTCAACAATCTGACGGTTGCTTTCTGCCGAACCGAAATAAATTGTTGCTCCAACTGCAGCTGCACCCAAGTCATACGCCTGTTCAACACTTGCAAACAAAATCTGATCATACTTGTTGGGATAAGTTAAAAGTTCATTATGATTTAATTTTACTATGAAAGGAATTTTATGCGCATATTTTCTTGAGGTCATTCCTAAAACGCCAAGAGTTGAAGCAACCGCGTTACAGCCGCCTTCAACTGCCAGTTTAACTATATTTTCCGGATCAAAATATTCCGGGTTAGGTGCAAAAGACGCGCCTGCCGTATGTTCAATTCCCTGATCTACAGGAAGTATTGATACGTACCCTGTTCCGGCTAATCTGCCCGACATAAAAATCCATTGAAGGTTTTTTAGCACATTAATGTTTCTGTCGGATTGAGAAAATATTCTATCGACGAAATCAGGGCCGGGTAAATTCAATTTATCTTTAGGAAATTTAGCTTTATATGTTAATAAAGAATCGCCTTCTTTTCCTAATAATTCTTTAATTTTATCTAGCATTATTACTCCCGTTAAATTTAATTATTATTCAATATTTTCTAAAAATATCATGACAAAAATAAGTCTAATTCGTTTTGAATTCAATTAAATAAGGTTATTATAAAATATATTATTGCAGGTGGTTTATAAATATGAGGTTATTTGAATAAAATTATTATTCGAAAATCTTCTTATACCGATTGAATTACGGTTTTATTTAATTTTGCTGTCGATATGATTAAATATATTTACGGCATGATATCTTGAATTTTCTATAAACCACTTCCCGGTATCCATTCCGCTGCAGACCACGCCGGCTAAGTAAATACCGTTTTTATTTGTTTCATACGTATCAGGATCAAAACAAGGAATTTTATCCTCTCCGCTTAAAATTTTTATCCCTGCTTTCTCAAGCAACGAATAATCCGAATGATAACCGGTCATAGCAAAGACAAAATCATTTTCAATGGTAATTTTTCCTTCCGGTGTCTGAATGTCAACTTCATTTTCTCTAATACTAATTAAATTGGAATGAAAGTAGGCTTTAATAGAGCCTTCCTTTATACGGTTATCAATATCGGGTTTAACCCAGTACTTAACATTATCCTTAATGCCGTCTTCCCGTATTACTATTGTTACTTCGGAGCCTCTGCGGTAAGTTTCAAGTGCCACATCAACTGCCGAATTAGCCGCACCGATAACAACAAGTTTCAGATATGCATACGGATGAGCTTCGATAAAATAATGTTTTACCTTCGGAAGATCTTCGCCGGGAATGTTCAAGTAATTGGGCTTATCGAAAAAACCGGTTGCTATAATCAGCTTTTTGCAATTATAATTTCCTTTATTTGTAGTTATCTCATATCCCTTTCCAATATCGTTTACATCCAAAACAGTTTCATATGTTTTTACATTTAACTTCCACGCATGTTTTGCTCTTCGATAATATTCCAGGGATTCTCTTCGGGTCGGTTTATCGCCGTAAGAAACAAACGGTACATCTCCGATTTCCAATCTTTCGGAAGTTGAAAAGAACGTCATGTTGGTAGGATAATTATAAATGGAATTAACCAGGCAGCCTTTTTCAATTATCAAATGGGAATAATTTCTTTTTACCGCTTCAATTCCGCAGGATAAACCGATAGGACCGGCGCCGATTATGATTACATCAAAAGTATTGTTAGGCATTTTTATTTCTATAAATATTTAAGATATACTCAAATTTAAATATTTATCAAAATAAATTATTTGATTTGAGTAATATCTTAATATTTTAATTATTTTGATCAGCGAAACTAAAAAACGATCAAAATAAATTCCGGGGCTAATTCTTTTTTGTTGACGTGGTATCACTAACGATTTCAATCAATGCACTTGTAACAGTTTCTCCCTGATCATTTAATAAAAAGACCCTGTAAATCCCCGGCTCTTCAAATCTCAAATCATTTTCCTGGTTCCTGGTAAAAAATACATAGCTCTGATCCGGGCTGATTACATAACTGAATTTTTTGTAAAACTCAAATTTATCTTCTTTAGGATTATATTTATCAAATTCAATAAATACATTACTCAGATCCATCGGCTTATCGCATTTAACCATTATAGTCAAATACCCGACGGTAAAACGGTCGCTTATTCCAACTTCCCCGAGTTTGCTGTCGTATCTTTCACAAAAATACATTACCGGAGAACTCTGCGCATAAGCAGCGGATTTGATTCCGAAAAGGAATAGGTATAAAAACAGCGAAAAGACGATTCCATAATTTTTCATTTATAATCCTCTCAGTTTGTTTGAATTCTATTTTAATTATTCAATATTATTTGTATTTAATTTTAGAAAAGATGACTTAATATGAATAAAGATTTAATAACAACATCTAAAGAAAAAGCCGATGGAAATTATACTAAATATTTATGCTAAAAGTAATTCAAAGAAAATTGAGCTAAAAATAATTAACATTAAGATAATTGTACTGCACTAATTTAATTTTTATTTTTACACGTTTTTTAATTTTATTATGCTTGAATGAACTGTAATTTTCATGTATTTCAAATTTGTAATTTTCAATGAATAATCATCTCCCTATTAAACATATTTGTTTCGATCTTGACGGAACAATTATAGATTCATACAGCACAATTTACAAAACAACCGCAAAAACTCTTGAAATATTAAAAATAACCGAGAAATTGCCGGAAGATGAATTTTATAAAAGAATCGGCCATCATTTTATAGATATTTTTAGTGAAATGGATATTCCCGTAAATGATTTTGATGAATTTATAGAAATATATAAGGAAAATTATTTCGAATTTATTGATGATTCGAAAATTTTTCCGGGTGTAATCAGTACACTCGAATTTTTAAACAAGAATAATATTCTCGTTTCTCTGTTAACAACTAAATCCCAGGACCAGGCAGATAAAATTATTGATCATTTCAATCTTAGAAGAAATTTTACTTATGTTATGGGCAGAAGAGATGGCGTTGCCAACAAGCCGTCGGGAGAACCATTGCAATTAATTTGCGGTGAGATTAAAGTAGATCCGTATAATTCTTTAATGGTTGGTGATACGGAACTTGATATTAGATGCGGGAAAAATGCAAAGGCCAAAACCTGTGCGGCTTTGTACGGCTATCGTACAAAGGAAGCTATGGAAGCAGAAAACCCAAATTATTTAATAAATGACATTAAAGAATTACAAAACATTTTAAAAGAAAATATTTTTTAACAACGATTTAATTTTCCTCAAGTTGCATCAATATATACAAGAGATAATATTTCACCCTCAATAATTGATTTAATAAAAATAACTGAGCATGATGTATATATAAGAATACTGTTGTTTAAGTATTAATTGAAATATTTAAAGTTTCGCCTTCGGTTTTAGCTATAACTGCAGCACCGCATGAATCGCTCCAGACATTGACTGTGGTTCTGCACATATCAAGGATTCTATCAACGGCAAGAATTAAACCGACACCTTCTAACGGTAAACCTACTGCCGTTAAAACAATTGTAAGCATAACCAAGCCTGCCATAGGTACGGCCGCAGCACCGATAGAAGCAAGAAGTGCTGTAATTACTATTATAATCTGGTGAAAGAAATCCATTTGAATTCCATATGCCTGTGCAATAAAAATTGCAGCAACACATTCATATAAAGCAGTGCCATCCATATTAATTGTAGCTCCCAAAGGAAGGACAAAACTCGATACTTTATTTGAAACACCGACTTCATTTTCTATTGCATCTATTGTCAACGGCAGAGTTGCTCCGGATGAAGAGGTTGAAAATGCTGTCAGCAGCGGAGTAGTCATTAACTTAAAATGCTTCCAAGGATTTCCTTTACCGATAAACCTTAAAATTAATGGAAGAGTTATAAAAGCATGAAACATTAATCCGAGTAAAACACACGACATATAAAGACCAAGCCTGCCGGCAATTTCAATAAGTGCAGCTTTATCCCCGGCCTGTTCAGCAACTACACCAGCTACAATTCCAAAAATTCCAAGCGGAGTAAATTTGATAATAAAGGAAGTAATCTTCATCATTACTTCAAAACCGCCGTTAAATAAATTAATTATTGGCTTTTTATATTCCTCGGCAATTTTTGTAATAAAGTAGCCGAGCAATATTGAAAAGAATATTATTGCCAGCATATCTGCGGAAGCAAGAGCTGTAAAAATATTATCCGGTACTATTTTTAATAAGATACCGCCTATTCCATGTGAAACAGCATGCAACCCTGCAACTTCTTTTTTTAATCCGAGATCTGCGCCGACTCCCGGTTTAATTATATCTACGAGTATTTGTCCTACAATAATTGCCGCCAAACTTGTAATTATATAGTATGAAAAAGTTTTCAAACCCATTTTGCCAAGATTTTGAGCAGCCCCCACATTTACAACTCCCGATACAATTGAAGTAAGAACGAGCGGAACGATTATCATCTTTAAGGCACGTAGGAATAAATCGCCCATCCATTTTACATCTTTAACATTTTCCGGGAATAATAATCCGTAGATTGCACCTAAGACAAGAGCAATTAAAATTTGCCAGTGAAGCTTTAATTTTATTTTAAACATGAGACTAGTTTATTTTTGTTAAAAATTACTAATCACCCCTTTTAACTCTATTGGTAAACTGAAAAAATAGTGTTTATATCAGCTTACTTAATATTTCGTCGCAGACAGCATATCCGCTTTTAGTGAGATGCAGGAAATTATCTTTTAATTCAGCTAAATTCCTTTCATCTAATTTTTTAATATAATTAAAATTTCGATTTATCCAACTTTTCCCGAATTTTTTTTCTAATTCAATTAGATTAATACCTTTACTTCGCAGCGCCAGCATTACATATTCATTCAAAGCCATTTTATCATTAATCATTTCATAATTTGCAGCTGCACTTCCATTTTTTTCAATCTCCGATATATAATGTTTTAAGCTTGAAAAATTCCACCACCGCTTGCCATCTACAAATGAATGCGCGGAAGGACCAAAACTTAAATAATCCATGTATCTCCAGTATGCATTATTATGCCGGCATTCATAACCCGGTTTTGTAAAATTTGAAACTTCATACTGGCTAAAACCGTTAGAAAGCAGGAAATCAATAGTTAATTCATATAATTCGGCATCATAATCTTCATCCTGAATTTCAACCTTACCGTCAAGGACCATTTTATTTAAAATTGTACCGCTTTCTAAAATTAAGCTGTATGCAGAGATATGATTAACGGGTAAATCCACTGCCTTCTGCAAATTATATTTCCATTTGTCTTTTGTTTGACCCGGAAGGTTAAAAATCAAATCGATACTTATATTATCAAATCCAGAATTCCTTGCGTCATGCACTGTTTTAATTGCAGTTTGTTTGTCATGAATCCTTGTAAGGAATTTCAGATCGTTATCATGAAATGATTGGATACCTATACTTATTCTGTTTATTCCAATCTTACGGAATTCTCCAAGTTTATTTTTATCGATTGTACCGGGATTAGTTTCCATTGTAATTTCGGCATCATTACTAATTTGATAATTATCTCTTAGAGTTAACATTATTTCTTTCAGATAATCCGGCGTCATTAAAGACGGCGTACCGCCGCCGAAATAAATTGATGAAAAGATATGATCGTTTGAATATAAACCCGAATAATATTTTATCTCTTTCTGAACAGCCGCTAGAAAGTTTGAGATATTATCGGTTGTAATGATTGAATAAAAATCGCAGTAGATACACTTATGATCACAAAAGGGAATATGAATATATAAAGCCGAGTCTTTCATATTATTAAATCACAAAAAACTAAAACCTTATGAAAAGTGAATTTATGGTGATCAAATGAGATAATTTTTATCGGCAAGTATACAAAAATAAAAAGACCTATGCAGTCCAAACTGCACAGGCCTTTAAGCAAAACTTTACCAATTTATTAGAGTTTCGTTTTCATTTCAAAAATGACGTCAACGGCACCTACTAATTCAAAAGTTGAAGTAGAAGATTGAATGTTGGTAACAGAAATGGTAGCAAGAAAAGTTTTATTCGATAACATTGATAAATAAGAATTCACTTTTTCAATGTCGGAGCTGGTTAAAGTAAATTCAAGAGGCGTCTTTTGGTAATTAGCCGGGGTTAACTTTCCAAGCGTAAGCGAAAATAATGTATTGCCGTCTTTATCTGCCAAGGTAAATTCAATGTTTCCACTTAAATCGGCCGGAGTTACACTAACTGTTCGATACTCTGCATGAAGAAGTTTTATGTTTTCAATCTTTTCCTCATAATTCTGATATACCGAAGAAGAATCTAAAGATACTTCCTGAGTAAGAGTATGAGTACTGGGATTGCTGTTTATAATAAATTTTTCGGTAATCGGAACATTTTGAGTAACTGAATTAAAAGAATCCAGAATACATCCGTTCAAAGAAAATAAAGTCAATACTATTACAACTATAAAAGATTTTAATAAATATTTTTTCATTTTTCTTTCCTCACTAAAAATCTAATGATATGCCGCCGGTTAAGACGGATTGGGAGCTAATGTTATAATCTACATTAAATACCAACACAACAAGCTTAAGAGAAGCTCCGACAATAAGGCGGAAATTATCTTTGCCATTAATGCTGACACTAATATTCCTTGTTTGACGAAGCAGCGGGTCCGGGCTGCCCGGATCGCCATTTAAAGTATAGCTTAAGTCAAATTTTGAGGTTTCGTACTGAATTCCGCCGTATGCAGTAAACATGCCTAAGGTTTTACTTACTTCGCCATTTACTGCAAAGGTGCTGGCAGTAATAATATCCTGCAGTGTTAATTTATTATATAGAACCTGTACGGCTAAATCTACCGGCAGCAAAGGAATATACTGACTGATATTATGTCTTATACCGATGCCGAAGAAATTTAAATTTTTATCGCCGACTTTAATTTGGGGTAAGTATCTAATTAATAATTCGGTTCCCATTAAACTTCCTGTAATTTGAGGCATATAAAACGGTGTACCCGATTGATCAATTCCGTTAACAAATGATAAATATCCGTTGGGCCCTGTATAAACTGCTGCTTTATTACCCCAAAATGTGGCGGTCGGTTCGGTTGCAGTATATCCTGCAGGCAGGGTCGGAGTAAATGTTTTTTGATCATTAGGAATAAAAATATACATTGCTCTAAAACTTATTGAAAACCCGAATAAAGTCGGAACATAAGCAGTATGGAATCCCCCAGAGTTTAAACCCTCTCCCAGGCTTGTAACAAATGGCTGTGCGAATCCGTTAATATTATTCTCTGCAAAACTAGCAAACTGATCCTGCTGGGAATACGAAATTTTTACAGCAAATAATAAAACAAGTAACACATAGAAACATTTTCTCATTATCACCCTCACTTTTAATGATAAATAAAAATCCGCTTTTAAAAGATAGCAAACATGAGTTTAAGTGCAAGCAAAATAAATGCCAGATTTAGTATTCCCCAATTCTTCGCATTTATAAAAAAGAAACTTTACAAAACGTTGATAAAAACAACTTTTACAAATTTTATGAATTTAAATGGCTTAAATAAAACTAGTAACCCATCAATTCTTTAGCGCTTTCAATGCTTACTTCGGTAATTTTTTCCCCGCTCATTAATTTAGCAACTTCTTTAATTCTTTCTTCCTTATTTAGTTTTCGAATTGAACTAATTACCCGGCTTTCAATTTGCTTTTTCTCAACTGCATAATGCTGATCGGCTAAACCGGCAATTTGAGGTAAGTGAGTTATTGAAATTATTTGATGATATGAAGCAAGAGATTTTAATGAATTACCGACTTTCTGCGCAACCCTGCCGCTTACACCGGTATCAATTTCATCAAAAATTAATAAAGGCAGCTTATCGTTTTTTGCCAGGATTGTTTTTAGCGCCAGCATAATTCTGGAAATCTCTCCGCCTGATGCAACTTTGGCTAAAGGTTTTACGTCTTCACCCTGGTTTGTAGAAATAAAGAATTCCACTTCATCATAACCTGATGAATTGAATTTAAATTGTTTGCCGTTAACAATAATATAATTTCCGGTTTCCTTATCCGCAGGCATTTGATTTATCTTAACCTCAAAAACTGAATTTGGAATTCCTAAATCGCCTAAAACTTCCTTAACTTCTTTTTGAATTTTTTTAGAAATTGTTTTTCTTTTTTGCGACAGAATCTCGGCTGCTTCGCCGCATTTTTTTCTTAATTCATTTAATTTTTTTTCTAGAACGGAAATATTTTCCGCGTAATTTTCAGCCAGATCGAATTCTTCGCCGATTTTATTTCGATGTTCAATAACCGCTTTAATAGTCCCGCCGTATTTTTTCTTAAGTAAATTTAAAGATCCTAATCTATTTCTAATCGCCTCTAAATTATCGGGATCTAAATCTATCCGGGAATTATAATCTCTAATAAATTTGGAAATTTCATTTATCAAGGTCTTTGCTGTTTCAAAATCTCCTTTTATTTCCGTAAATGATTTATCAATTTCATCAAGCACCGAAAGTTCATTTTCGATTTTTGCAAGTCTATCGTTTACGGAATTTTCCGATTCATATAATGCTTCATAAATTCCGGAAGTCAGTTCCATAAGCTTTTCGGAATTCTCAAGGATTTTCAAATCATTAATTAGTTTTTCTTCTTCACCTTCTTCGGGAGAGATAGCATCGATTTCTTTTATCTGGTAAGCATAAAAGTCCTTTCTCTCTTTGATGGACATTTCCTTTTTCTTTAATGAATTTAGTTCTCCGTCCAGTATTATTAAAGAATCATAAAGAGTTTTGAAATTAGTCAAATCGTTTTCAAGGTTTCCGAACTCGTCCAGAAAATCTATATGCGTTTCGGTTCTTAGTAATGATTGATGTTCATGCTGTCCGTGAAGGTCGACAAGAAGATTTCCTGCATCTTTAATTACAGATAAAGAAACAGGCGTGTCATTTAAAAAGCAGCGGTTGGAACCTTTAGCTGAAATTTCCCTTCTCATAATCAGTTCGGGGGAAAATTCTATTTCATTTTCTTCCAGGATTTTTTTTACTTTTTTATTTCCCTCAACTTCAAAAATCCCTTCAACTATGGATTTTGAAGCCCCTTTTCTTATTACTTCGTTTGATGCTCTTTCACCCAGCAATAGGCTCATCGCATCGATTAAAATGGATTTGCCTGCACCGGTTTCACCGGTAATTATATTCAGGCCTTTACCAAATTCGATATTTATCTGCTCAATAAGAGCATAATCTTTTACTAAAAGGGATTTTATCATAAGCAGCGTTAATTTTGACGTGCTTAATTTACTTCATTTTCATTGCAATTTCAAAACAGATAAATTAAGAAAAAGGATTGATATTTCATTTACTTTAGATAACTCTCAGCAAGGTGAATTCCGCAAATAGTTTTAGCATCCATTATTTTCCCGTTAGAGATTTTCTCCACAATTTCATCTAAGGAATATTCAAATATTTCCATTCCGTACTCGCCTTCTTCCCGGTTATGATTGCCCGGCGTTAAATCTTTGGCTAAATAGATATGGAGGACCTCCGTACAGAAACCGGGAGTCGTGCAGATCGCTCCCAGCTTTTCAACATTTCCCGCTTTATACCCGGTTTCTTCTTCCAATTCTCTCACTGCACAAACATAAGGATCTTCATCTTTGTTTAATTTACCTGCAGGTAATTCCAAAATTGTCTGCTGAAGCGGGTAACGAAACTGCTTTACCATAATTATCTTACCATTATCTAAAACGGGAACGACCACAGCACCACCCGGATGAACCGCCACTTCTCTTATACCGGGATTGCCGCTGTCATATTCTATTTTATCGACCTTAAGATCGAAAACTTTTCCCTTAAATAAAATCTCACTTTCCTTAACAGTAAAATTCATTAAATATTTCCTTATTTATTTTATATTATAAAAATGGGCTGCAGAAAAATTATTCCGGCAACCCATAAAATTATTGATTCTCTTAGTTAGAATGATAGTTAAGCATGATAAGCAGGATCATAATACGGGATTAATTCATGTCCTAAATATTTCAACAATGCGGTTATAACTCCAAGATCATCCAGGTAACCGATAAGCGGAGTAATATCCGGGATAGCATCAACCGGAGAAATAAAATAAATTAATCCTGCGGCAACAATTGCTTTTCTGTACCATGATACCATCGGATCGCGCATATATCTTACCAATGCAAGAATATCTTTGGCAAATGAAATCTTTTTGCCGACACGTTCAAGTTTTGTCCAAAGATTCTCTTCAACATATTCTATCTTCTTATTAACATCCTCTTCTGTTTCACCGCCGAAGTCCAGTTCGTTTAATTCCTCCAATCCTTCGACATTAATATCTTTATCTTCCATAACCCCCTCCTATTTTTTATAATGATCGAACCAACTAAAAATCGAGTCCCACCAGAAACGTGCATCCTGAGGCTTAACAACGAAATGATACTCATCGTTGAAAAATAACATCTTACTCGGCACGCCGAGCCTTTGCAGAGAAGTAAATAATTGGAAAGCCTGATCTTGAAATACTCTGTAATCATGATTACCTTCAACAATCAGCATCGGAGTTTTAGCATTTTGTATAAATCTTTGCGGATTCCATTTTTCATACAATGCCCTGTTCGTCCATGGAGTTCCGTTGAATTCCCATTCAACAAACCAGAGTTCTTCTGTTGTTCCCCACATGCTTACAGTATTAAATACTCCGTCGTGCGAAACGAGAGCATTAAAACGATCGGTATGCCCTTCAATCCAATTTATCATATATCCGCCGTAAGAAGCGCCGGCAGCAAATGTATTTTTCGGATCAATATATTTGAAATTTTTTACCGCATAATCATAAACGTCCATAAGGTCTTTATAAGGCCTTCCGCCCCAATCTCTTGAAACAGCATTTGTAAAAGGCTGCCCGTAGCCTGTGCTGCCCGTAGGATTCGGCGCAATAACTACATAACCTTTTGATGCGAACAATTCCGTATTCCACCTGTAATGAAAATCATCTTCCCAGTGCCCTTGAGGTCCGCCGTGAATTAAAAATATCATCGGATATTTTTTATTGGGATTAAAAAACGGCGGCTTAACTAAAATCGATTGAACATTTTTTCCATCCGCTCCTTTGCACCAAAAAGTTTCCAGGGGAATCATTTCGACATTAGCTAATATTTTTTTATTTAGATCCGTAATCTCTTTAATATCTTTGCCGTCCGTATTCATGGAAAATATTTCATAAGGTTTCGTCGATTTCTGCTGTTTAAAATAAATCGTTTTGCCGTTCGGCGAAACAACCAAGTTAGTGTTGCTGTGATCTTTTAAGATTAATTTAATTTTACCTGTGGCGATATCAATTTTATAAACAGAGTTGAATATTTCATTATTTGCAGTAAAATAAATTGTTTTGGAATCCGGCGACCAGACTATTTCAGAAACAGATCTGTCGAATCCTTTTGTTAAATTTTTTAATTTCCCGGTTGCACGGTTATATAAGACCAAATAAGATTGTGCAGATTCATGGCCGGGAACCAGCATAGAAGTAAAAGCAATATATTTCCCGTCGGGCGAAAATACAGGCTGGTTATCGTTTCCTTTACTCTCGGATATTTTTTTTGCCGGTGCTTTTTCATCTTTCTTTACATCGGCAAGATTTACAAGATAAACTTCATTATTAGTACTGTTAGCAACTACCGTATCAGGATTCATTGTATAAGCAACATACTTACCGTCGGGAGAAAAATTAAAATCGTTATCGGTACCTAAATCAAGAGGCGGCATATCGTTATGCATTTTATAATTCAAATCGTAGTATTGATTGGATCCGGTATCAAATAAAAACAGATGACTTCTCTTCCCGTTCAGCCAGTGATTCCATACTCTAAACATTAAGTGAGTAAGAACCCGCACATCAACCTTTGATTCCTTTTTTTCTTTATCAATTTTCTTATTGCATGCCTGCGATCCGCAATCTGCATAAACAGATGAAACCAGCAGGAACTGTTTACCATTGCTCGACCATCTATAATCATCAACACCTGTATAAAGATGGGTGGCTTGGACATCATGGGAACCGTCTAAATTACAAGTATGTACCTGATTATCCATTAAATAAGCAATCTTTTTTCCATCGGGGGAGAATTTCGGATTAGATGCATTTTTATCCGATTTTATCAATTGACGAAGATTGCTGCCGTCGGTACTGACTAAATAAACGGATGTGTTTCCTTTATTAGCATCCATATTGTAAGTAGTTACATCAAATGCAATTGTTTTACCATTTGGTGAAATTACAAAAGAACCGATCCTGTGCATCGCCCATAAATCACTTACAGTTAATGGGTGTTTGGTTTGAGCAATTAAAACGAAAGGGATTAATAGAAGTAAGGTTAAAATAGTTTTCATTATTTCCTCAATATGATTTTCTATTTTTATTCATAAAAATAGCTTAACTTGTTCTGAAAGGCAACGAAAGCGTAGTTTCAGCCATGTTAAATCACAACAGTTTTACTTATAAATAATTATCTAAAAATGATCTTCCTTTATCCCTTTTTAATGGTGAATAATTTGCTTAGCTAATTCATGGTAAGGCTTCGCTCACTATGAAAATTTTATTTAAATTATCATCCCGAGCGAAGTCGAGGGATGCCTTATTCGTTATTAGATTCAGCAAATTAGAACACTATCTCCATTTTTAGTAAAGGAATAAGAAACAATTATTTCATAACTTTGCTATTAAATAAAAAAAGTTTTAAATGGACACAAAATATTTTCTTCCCGGTACAGATAAGCAGCTTCAATCTCTTTTAAGTCATGTTGATATTAAAAACATGAAAATTCTTGTATTAGGAGCCGGCTGTGAAGAGATTTCAAAATTATTATTTAATAACGGTGCTTTGGAAGTGACGATGATAGTTGAAGACAATGATTCGCTGCTGAATGCGAGATTATATCTTTCTAAGGAAAAACAAATTTCCGTAAAAATAATGGAATTTGATAATACAGATTTTAGGGATTCAAGTTTTGATCTAATTTATGCGCAAGCTTCAATTTCAAATAAACAAAGGAATAAAATTGTAAAAGAAATTAAACGAATTCTTAAGTCGGAAGGATACTTATGTGTGGGTGAAAATATAAGTTATTCAAAAAATCCACCTGTGTTTGTTAAAGATCTATGGGAAAGTTCCGAAATAGTTCCTCTGTTTGTTGATGATTTGGAAAAATATTATACAGATAGAGATTTTGAAATATTATTTAAGCAGGATCTTTCACATACCCTTAAAGATTTTTATAAAATGAGCATCAGCCTTCTAGAAAACAAAGTAAATGATATGACCGAACAGGAAAAGAGCTATCACAAAAAATTCTTAAATAAGCTAAGACACGAATCCAATGTATACTTAAGGCTCGGCGGTAATGATCATATCGGATTTAAGATGTTAGTATTGAAAGCGGCAAAGCAGTGAAAAAAGGCGAAGTAATAGAATTAGATATTGAGAAGTATGCATTTGAAGGCAAGGGTGTTGCAAAAATCCAGAAAGAAGAATTTCAGACTAACCTTCTTAGGAATGAATCTTCCGGTTATAAATCCAAATATGTTATTTTTGTCGAGGGCGCGTATCCGGGCGATAAAGTAAAAGCGGAACTTAGAAAGATTAAAAAGTCATACGCAGAAGCTAAAGCAAAAGAAATAATTTCGCCTTCGAGTTTCAGAATCGATCCAAGATGCAAATATTTCGGCACATGCGGCGGATGCAGGCAGCAAAGTCTTGAATATTCCGTTCAAGTAAAATACAAACAGGAACAGGTAGAAGAAATATTCAAAAAGTTAGGTGGATTTACTGATTTTATTATAGAAGATATAATCCCTTCCGATAAAATATTCTTCTACCGGAATAAAATGGAATTCTCATTTTCAGACAAAAAATGGCTGACTGTTGAAGAGATTAATTCCGGCAAGGAAATCGACAGAAGCTTTGCACTTGGCCTGCACATTCCCAATGTATTCGATAAAGTTCTGGATATCGATGAATGCTTTCTTCAGTCCGAATTAAGCAATAAAATATTAAACTTTACAAGATCATATTTTAAAGAGAAAAATATTTCTATATATTCAACCAAAACTCACTCCGGTTACTTAAGAAATCTTGTTATAAAAACATCGCATCATACAGATGATCTTATGGTTAACCTTGTTACATCTGAAGAGAATGATAATTTAATGCAAGAGTACTCGGATTTCTTGCTTAAACATGTTCCGCAAATAACTACTTTAATTAATAATATTAACTTAAAAAAAGCCGCAACAGCAACGGGCGATTATGAAAAAGTCTATTACGGAAGCGGATTTATTTTCGATAGTATTGGCGAGTACAATTTCAGAGTTAGTGCAAATTCATTTTTCCAAACAAACACGCTCCAAGCTGAAAAGCTTTATCAAACCGCTCTTGATTTTGCAAAGTTAACCGGGAATGAAACGGTTTATGATCTTTATTCCGGCGCCGGGACTATTTCAATATTTATTTCCGGAAAAGCAAAGGAAGTCTACGCATATGAAACTGTTGAATCTGCTATAAACGATGCTGAAGAAAACAAAAAGATAAACAAGATTGAGAATGTCCACTTTATAGAAGCCGACCTATACAAATCATTCCTACCTTTTGTTGAAAGGGAAAATATTCCCAAACCCGATGTAATTATTTTAGACCCCCCCAGAAGCGGCATGCATCAAAATACTATTGATGATGTAATTAAATTAAATCCTGAAAAAATTGTTTACATAAGCTGTAATCCGACCACACAGGTAAGAGATATAAAATTATTTTCGCAGGCAAATTATAAGCTGGTTAAAATAAGGCCCGTAGACATGTTTCCGCATACCTATCATATCGAGAATGTGGTGCTGCTTATCAAAAACAAATAAATTAAATTTTTAATGTTTTTGTCTAAAAATATTTTTAAGTTTAACCATAAACAATTAGATACAATATGTTAAGGCGGGATTTTATAACTACACTTTGACACACACGGGGACAGACCAAGATGAATATTATTTAATTTTTGATGTTACTTAAAGAGTTATTTCATTTTAAGGATTATGATAATCTTTGGTTTTAATAGAACTCTTAATTATGAATATTTCTTTTAGTAAGAAAAATGGGATATGTAATTGTGTTTACTTAAAATTTTTAAAATAAAAATTTAATGTAAAAAACAGGGTACAAGTAATAAATAATAAATCAAATTGCTTTACAATTTCAAAGGAGAACAAAATGGGAAATACAATCAAGCTCGCTATCATAGTATTATTTTTTGCCGCACTCAACATAAGCGGATTTGCACAAACGGATGAAAATATTAAAACATCCGGTGTAAAGGCAGGAATAGATTTCCCTATTGGCGACTGGTCTTCGGACTATGGTATCGGTTTTAACGTTGGCGATATAACCAAATGGAATATAACTAATAATATTAAAATACTCGGAAGAACAGAATTAACATTTATCGGAGGGACACAGGTATCAAGACTATTAGGTATTTATCCGAATCAATATACCTATACCTATAATACAAATCCGATAGGAATAATAACGGCAGGCTCGGGTATCGAAATTAATTTGTCGGGTGACAGGGGATTTTACACAATGCTGGATTTACCGTCGTTGAATATTATAATTGGAACCGGGACAGGTATAAAAGCCGGCTTTGGAATTGGGTTGGGATATGAACTATCTGTCGGCAAAGCATTATTCGGCTTTGAAGCAAGAGGTAATTTATATAATGCATTTCTTACACAAAGCGGTGAAAAATCCATGGCTGTAATACAAATAGGTTTTACAGCTGAATATTAAAGGGGGAAAAATTAAATTGAAATTATAAAAAATGAAATAAGCTTTCAATAAATAAGAAATGCTAAGTTAGAAACATAAATTTTAGATTTAAATTTGTGGAACTAACAAAATTAAATCATATGAGATAAATGGTTTGGTTTTAACAAAAGATCATTAGTTAAAATAAAAGATTTATTTTATTATGGTGAAAAAAATCTATGGTTTTTTTTTCAAATACAAAAATAGCTGTTGTTGGTTTTCTACTTGTATTAATTCCTTGCATTATTAAGGATCAAAACATACTCCCCTTTCAGATTCTGCTTTTCTGCAATTATTAATATTTCTTCAGCAGTTCCTCTAAAATATTTTTCATCATCCATCGTAAGTTGAAATGCCAGCACAGACGGAATATTTTTCCCCAAAATTCTTACAATATCGCTTAAAAGACTTTTTAACCTGTAAGGCGTATCTAAAATAACGATAACTTCATTTATTCTTTTTATTTGAAGGAGCTGTTTTCGTCTTATATCTTTTTTGGGGGAAAGCCAGCCGTAATAATAAAATTTTTCAATATCAAAACCGGAACCGGTTAATGCAGGGAGTAATGAATTTGCTCCTGGAACCGGGATTACTTTTATATTTTGCGAAATGCAGACTTCCACAAGTAAATGTCCCGGATCTGAAAACAAGGGTGTACCGCAATCGGAAATTAAAGCTGCGGATTTCCCGTTAACTAATTTTAGGATGATATCATTAACAACATCTTTCTCATTATGCTCGTTAAGAGAAATCAGTTCTTTGTTAATTTGATAATGAGATAATAAGCGGCGAGCTTCCTTAAATTCTTCACATATAATAAAATCGGCATTTTTTAAAATATTTAATCCGCGGATTGTTATGTCATCGTAATTACCGATAGGCGTGGATACTAAATAAAGGTTTCCTTTCATAAATTAAAAATAATAAAAGAGAACAAATTACAGTAATAAATTTTATTTTTTAATTGATTTATCATACAAATTCTTCTTAACTTTGCCTCGTATTTAATTGAGAATGGGGATTCATGAGAAAAGACTTTTTAATATATAAATCAGTAAGAATATCCGTATTCGCAGTGTTTTATTATTATGCATTTATTAATACTACCGGTTCAATTCCAAGAAAACTCTACATATTTATTAATCATTCTAACTTAGACTTTAACAAAAGCAGTTATCAGCATATTGATATAAAACCCAAAAGGACTCATTATCAAAAAACAATATCGGAAATAATATTATGAGTGAAACGCACGTAAACGGTGAGAATTTAAAAAGCTTGCCTTCAAATGCTTATACCGAATTAAAGCCCGGTGAAGAATACGTCCCGGTAATGCCTCCGCACAAACAGGTGCCGGAAGTGAGCTTTTATTCGGTTATAACCGGTTTAATAATGGCGGTAATATTTTCTGCTGCAGCTGCATATCTCGGCTTAAAAATAGGACAGGTTTTTGAGGCTGCAATTCCTATTGCTATTATTGCCGTAGGATTATCGGCTTCCACCAAAAGGAAAAATGCATTGGGTGAAAATGTAATTATCCAATCTATCGGTTCAACATCGGGCGCTGTTGTGGCCGGTGCGATTTTTACAATTCCCGCATTATATATTCTCCACTTAAATGCCGAATTCTATAAAATATTTCTGGCTTCTTTACTCGGAGGTGTACTCGGAATTTTATTTTTAATTCCGTTTAGAAAATATTTTGTAAAAGACATGCATGGTAAATATCCTTTTCCCGAAGCTACTGCAACAACCGAAGTTTTGGTAGCCGGAGAAAAAGGAGGCAATCAGGCCTTTGTTCTTGTAGTCAGCGGAATTATCGGCGGCTTATATGATTTTATCGTAGCATCATTCGGGTGGTGGAATGAAGTTTTTTCATCGCGTGTTTTTCCGTTCGGTGAAAAATTAGCAGATAAACTAAAAATGGTTTTTAAGCTTGATGTCGGCGCTGCAATATTAGGTTTGGGTTACATTATCGGATTAAGATATGCAGCTATAATTTGTGTCGGATCTTTTGTTTCCTGGTACGTTCTTATTCCGCTGGTTGCATATATCGGACAAGGTTTAGCAGCACCTCTCGGTGCGAATGTTACATTATTAATCAAAGATATGACCCCCGAACAAATTTTCGCAAACTATGTAAGGCACATCGGGATAGGCGGAATTGCGATGGCCGGGATAATCGGAATTATAAAATCATCAAAAATAATAGGCTCGGCCTTTTCCCTTGCCGTAAAGGAAATTATGGGGAAAAAAGCTATTATTGAAGATAAATTAAGAACACACCGCGATCTTACTATGAAAGTAATTGCATTAGCTATTATTGCAACTGCCGGTGTAATTTTTATTTTCTTCCTGCTCGGCGTGGTTAATACCTGGTTCTACGCATTAGTAGGATTATTAATTGTATTAATAATTTCATTTTTATTTACAACCGTTGCCGCAACAGCAATTGCTATAGTCGGAACAAATCCCGTATCGGGTATGACTTTAATGACTCTTATTTTATCATCAATAATTTTAGTTTCAATCGGACTTAGCGGTACCTCCGGAATGATTGCTGCATTGTTAATCGGAGGTGTTGTTTGTACCGCATTATCTATGTCCGGCAGTTTTATTACCGATTTGAAAATCGGCTACTGGCTCGGATCATCGCCTTACAAACAGGAGACATGGAAATTTTTAGGGACCTTGGTTTCGGCTGCTACAGTCGGATATGTAATTTTACTTCTTAATAACATTTACGGATTTACAGGTCCGAGTGCTTTGGTTGCACCGCAGGCAAATGCAATGGCTGCTGTTATCCAGCCGTTAATGTCAAATCAGCCTGCTCCATGGGTACTATATATTACCGGCGGTTTAATGGCGCTTGTATTAACTATGATCGGTGTTCCTGCATTGGCTTTTGCACTCGGAATGTATATTCCCCTTCAATTAAATACTCCTCTTCTTGTAGGAGGATTAATTGCTTACTTTGTATCGACCCGAAGCAAAGACGAGAAATTAAACAAGGCCCGCGGCGACAGGGGTACTTTAATTGCTTCAGGATTTATTGCAGGCGGCGCTTTAATGGGCGTTGTCAGCGCTTTCTTAAGAAAGTTTAATGTAAACCTAATGGTTAGTACTTCATGGGTTGATTCGCATTCGGCAGAACTTGTCGGACTAATTGCATTTGCATTGCTTTGTTCTTATGTAATCTGGGACGCTATGAGAGCAAAGGCGGAAAAAGAGTAAAAAATAATTTACATATAAAATAGTAGGGCTGATTAATCTATCAGCCCTCTTTTATCAAAATTTATTTTATATCTATTATTTTTTTCTAATATCAATGCGAATCATGATCTTTTATTTCTAATTTTGTCCTCGATGAAAGCTCACCATAAAATGTTTTTTCTTGCGAATTTCTGATAAAATCTTTTCTTATTTTTGTTTCCTTCCCGTTAACAGATACCACCATCCAACGCTTTTCGGTATAGATATATTCAATTTCTTTTAAGTTCATCTTTCTTTTAAAGTTTAAAAAGTTTCTGGTAATTACTAAATCATCATTATCAATATTTATAAAACAATCCATGAAAAATTTGTAAATATTTACCAGCACGAGTATTAGAAAAATTAACAAGAAAATTATGATAAAGTAATTTTTTTCATTAAGATATTTGTTCATATCTTTCACAGATAAGGCACCGATAATGATTATCGGCAGTCGTGTTGGGTCATAATAAAAGGTAACCATAGAATAATAAAAAATTATATTAATA
>CAZCFZ010000057.1:5708-23931 GCA_964498065.1 uncultured Ignavibacteriaceae bacterium | reverse complement strand
CCAGGCGGTCTGCATTTAACTATATTTGCAATATATACTTCATCTCTTGAAAATTTAATAGCTTTAAGGATATCAGTTAAAAGTTTACCGGCACGACCTACAAAAGGAAGCCCTTGCGCATCTTCATCAGCTCCCGGTCCTTCTCCTATAACTATAGCATCGGCATTAGGATTGCCCGAACCAAATACGAATTTATTTCTAGCTGAACCAAGCTGACACTTCTGACAATTACAAATTAAATCATTTAATTCATTTAAATTTTTTGATAATTCCCACTTTTCTTTTGGTTCCTCGAAAAGTTGATCTTCTTCTTTTTCTTGAGATTCAATTTTATAAATCACTTCAGGTATTTTTTCCTTAACTTTTAAATTTGGTTCTGTATTATCCTTATAAATTCCGGGTTGAATTTTAAATTCTTCGCTTTGCCCCCGGTTCATTTTAATTTTAGTTTTGCGCATCAATTTTTGCTGTTCGTATAAATCATCGCCAAAAATTTCTTTTTGATCTTTAAGAGCTTCAATCAATTGTTTCTTAAATGAATCTTCCATTTAATAATGATTTTTCGAGGTTTGTTTATTTATAAACAAAAATATGTATTTAATAAAAGATAATCTATAATATCTTAAAATAAATTTAAAAGTTGTAAAAATTTAAATGAATTTTTATTGAAGATTTAAGTATACGAATTTATTTAATTTTCAAAATCTCGGTAAGAATTTTATTTGCAGCTTGAAACTTTGTTTGAAGCGGTAATTTAACCTGCTTCCCGGTTTTATGAATTAAAGTAATTTTGTTGGTATCATACTCAAAACCGCTTTTTTTGTCCTTCAGGGAATTTAAAACAATCATATCTAAATTTTTTCCCTTTAATTTCTTTGAAGCGTTTTGAATTTCGTTATCGGTTTCCAAAGCAAATCCGACTATTATTTTATCTTTTTTGTTGATAGAGAATAAAATATCTTCCGTTTCAATTATTTTTATAGAGGATAATTTATCTTCTTTTTTTATTTTTTTATTTGAAATTGTTGAGGGTTTATAATCTGCAACAGCAGCAGACATGATCAAAATTTCAGTCTTTTTTATTTCTTTTTCAACTGCTTTTTTCATTTCCGATGCAGATCTTACTTTAATGTAGTTTATTTCTTGATATAAGTTTTCATTTGAAGGACCGGAAATCAAAGTTACTTCAGCACCTCTTAAATAAGCGGCACTAGCCAAAGCATATCCCATTTTCCCGGAGGATCTATTGCCTATAAACCTAACCGGATCAATATCTTCGTAAGTGGGACCGGCAGTAACCAAAATTCTTTTACCTGTTAAATCTTTTTTATAACCTGATAAAACTAATTCGGATGCATCAATTATCTTATTTAGTTCGGCAAGCCTTCCATTTCCTGTAAGACCGCTCGCTAATTCACCGTTTTCGGCATGTACAATAAAATAATTCAATTCCTCCAGTTTTTTGAGGTTTTCCTGAGTAATTTTATTCTGGTACATATCAACATCAGCAGCCGGGGCAATTATAAGAGGGCATCTTAAAGCCAATACGAGCGTAGTTAACGCATTATCTGCAAATCCGTGAGTAATTTTAGCAACAGTATTAACGGTAGCTGGGGCAATTATCATTAAATCAGCCCAAACTGCATAATCAATATGCCAAGTTGAAATTGCCGTACCGTTTTTTTGCGATGCGGGAAAAATGTTTACAATAACTTCATTTTGAGTAAGAGAGGAAAATGTAAGCGGAGAAATAAATTCGGTTGCGGAAGGCGTCATTACAACTTTTACTTCAGCCCCTCTTTTATTTAATTCCCGGGCTAAAAAAGCAGATTTGTATGCAGCGATACATCCGGTTATACCTAAAACAATTTTTTTGCCGGTAAAAATATCATCGTGCATAGTAAATATTTTATTTCAATTGAAAAAATGCCGGGGTAGAATTGAAAAATTTCCCGGCAATAAATTTAAAAATTATTTTGATTTGTATTTATATTCTATTTTCCCTTCAAGAAGTTCATTCAGAGATTGAATATGCGGTTTCTCCTTTTTCTCAAAATCAAGGGCAATTTTTAATTGGGCCGGATTCTCGATATCTTCACTATCATCTTCAGTACCCGTAGTGGGAATTGTACTAACAAGTGCATTATATTCTATCTTATTTTCGTCATTAATTTGGCGGGCTCTTTTAGCTGTAACAATTATGCCTTCATAAATGTTCGCCGTATTTTGATCTATTACTCTTAGATCTACTGGTTCAATCTGCATTTAATTATTTCTCCTTAGATATTATTTTTTTTATTAAACTTTCAGTTTCGGTAATTGCTTTTTCCAAATCATCATTTATTATAAAATAATCAAAATTATCCTTAAGACTCAATTCCATTTTTGCTCTCTCTATACGTTTCTTTAAATCCGTTTCATTTTCAGTTTGTCTGTTTGTTAATCTTCTTACCAATTCATCAATGCTTGGCGGATAAATAAAAATCAAAACGGAATCCGGATAAATTTTCTTAAGTGCCAAGGCACCCTTAACATCAATTTCAACAATTACCGATTTGCCTTGTTCAATATTCTCTTCGATGTAACTTTTAAAAGTTCCGTAATAATAATCGTAAAACTTTTCCCATTCAATAAACTCGTGTTTTTCTATCTTCGATTTAAACTCATCTTCAGTAATAAAGAAATAATCAACACCTTCGATTTCATAATCTCTTTTTTTTCTTGTAGTAGCTGAAACGGAAAAAACCAGCTCGGGAAATTCATTTAGAATTTTTTTTACAATGGTAGTTTTCCCGGTTCCGCTCGGAGCGGAAACTGCTATTATTACTCCATGCCGTTTATTCAATTCTTACTCAATATTTTGAATTTGTTCCCGGATTTTTTCTATTTCTTCCTTAATAAGCACGGTATTATGAGTTATCGAAGTCGAAATTGTTTTCGACGAAATCGTATTGGTTTCCCGGTTCATTTCCTGACAAAGAAAATTTAACTTTCTTCCCGGTTCTTCACCTTTTTCAAGACTGTCTTTAAAAAATTTTATATGACTTTTTAGGCGGACACATTCTTCGGTTATTTCTGCTTTATCAGCAATAATTGCCAATTCCATTTGAAGTCTGTCGTTATCAATATTTACATCTTCCAATAATAATTTTACTTTTTCTTTAAGCTTATTAAAATATTCATTCACACTGCCGGCAGATTCTTTTTCGATTTCATCTAATTTTTGTTCAATTATTTGTATCCGCTTATTTAAGTCTTTTTCAAGTTCCTTTCCTTCATTTTTTTTCATCTTAATCAAGTTATTAAGAGCGACATCCAAGGCTTTTTTTATAAGATTAAATCCTTCTTCATAAATATCCAAATCACTTGACTCAAAAAGCTCTTTATTAATTAAAAGATGATCCAGCTTAATTTTATCATTTAACTTTGCTGTTTTTTTTATATTCTTTAATACGAATAAATAACTTTTAAGATTCTCTTTATTAATTGCAATCCCGTCAAAAGCATTTCCGTTTCTTTTCACGGTAATTAAAACCGTAATTTTCCCCCTTTTAATTTTAGATTTAATAAACTCACGAAGCTCATATTCTTTATTCATTAAAGAAGATGAAAGCTTTAATAAAATATCCAAATACCGGCTGTTTACACTTTTAACTTCTGTTTCAACTATTAAATTTTTATTTTCGGCCGATCCTTTGCCGTAGCCGGTCATACTGTAGATCATAAAACTCCCGTAATAAAAGATGTTAAAAATAATAATTTTTAGCTTGGTAAACAAAATTGTGATTGACTACGCTAACATAATTAGAATATAAAGCATAGCAATCTTTATCTTGTTTTTTAGAAACGTGTACTTGAAAAGACTGAAAAACGAATTTTTGAATTAAAATTTATGTTCTTAAAATGCTTCGCCGATACCAAAATGAATGACTATATTATTAAATACATGCTTATTCCATGATTGCCATAGAAATTCATGGTTTGAAGGATTATAAAATTTGAATCCAAAATCAACTCTAAAAGGAGCAATTGCTGTATAATATCTAAGACCAAATCCCGCTGCCACAGCTACGCCGTCCCATCTAAATTGATGGTAGCCGAGCCAGGTGTTGCCGTAATCGAAAAAGACAGCATAACCCAAATTATCGGAAAATTTTCTCCGGAACTCGGAAGATCCTTCCAGAAGAAATGTACCGCCAACAAAGTTACTTACATAAGAATTTAATCCGGCAACTGTTCTAATCTGTCTGCTTCCTACAGGTACAAGCTGGTTACTACTCCACCCCCTAATAGAGTTACTGCCGCCGGTATAAAAAGTTCTGTTAATAGGAACACCTGCAAAGTTTCCCGAAAATGTTTGAAGATAACCGACTTTCATTTTGAAGGCTGCAATAGAATAACCTCTTCTGTCCACTTGTTTATAAATAGAGCCGCCTAAAATAGTTTTATAAAATAAAGTACTTGGATAATCCTGATTTACTGCCCCTGTATTCCGGGACGGGATAGCATCAGCCAACTCAATATGAAAAGTCAAATTATATCCCTTTGTGGGAAATAAAATATTATCGGCAGTAGTAGAAGCGGCATCAGCGGAAATATCCGAAGTCAATTTCGAAGAAGTACTATCATTAAAAACAGTATATAGCTCCTTTGACTGCTCTAAAGTAAAAGATGTGCTTAAATGATTAATAAATGTATAAGTAGGTAGTTCAAACTCAAAAGTAATTTTTGAGCCGTAAAGCGTAATGTTATAATCCGGCTGTTTATTTATTGTAGCATAAGTTTCCCATGTACCGAAAATCGGCCGCTCAAATAAGTACGGCTGATCAATTATTATCCTGGAATCAACATAGCCGTTTAATGTAGTGTCTCTGAAAGAAAATCTTTTGATTAAATTTCCGAGGTCTGTTCTATTAATATTCTGAATACCAAATGATGCACTTACAGTCAGCTTACGTGCATCGCCCAGAAAATTTTTCCTGATATAAGAATAGCCAAGACCAACATTAAAGGCATGCTGCTGGTTATTCAAAATTATCTCCGGTGAAAGTTCATTCATAAGACCTACATTACCATCAAGTCTTATGGGAACCTTGCTGTCTGTCGTATCCTTTTCCACACCGCTAAGCAAAACAGAATTAAACAAACCCGTTCTGTACAGCCTTACCTGGCTCCTTCTTAATTCCTCCAAATTATAAAATTCTCCGACTTTTATTCCCGTGATGTCTCTAAGCAAACCATCTTTAACTAAAGGTGCGCCTTCACCGGTTTTTTGAATAAGTATGGTATCAATTGAATACCTTTTCCCTGTGGTAAAAAAGACATCCACATTTGCCTTTAAATGCATAGTATCTTGATAGATAATTGTACTATCGTACCTAGCAAACATATATCCGTTGTTCAATAAATCGTTAACAACCTTGCCGGAATTATCCTGGATAATTGCCTGCGAAAATCGCATGTTGGAATCAAGTGCTATTTTTGAATAAATGCTATTGTATAAGTTTCTTGGTAAGCTGTCCAGACCGAATATATTTAATTTGCCAAAATTCGCAGAATTTCTTTCATTTATATAGTAGGTAAGATCAACGGTTTTATCTGCAGTATCTACAATGTATTTGTAATTAAATTTTGCTTCAAAAAAGCCATTTGCATTATAGTAGCTTTTTAATGCATTTAGATCAATAGGGATGTTTGAAGAATCAAAATAAACAGGTTCTTTGCCAAAACTTGTAAAGGAGTGAAGAAATTTCCAAAACCACCAGGGTGTAGTTTGAGAAAATATTATTTCTTTTAGGACAGATGAAGAGAACGAATTGTTTCCAACAAAGTCTATAGAGTTCAACTGGTAGCGTTTACTTTGCTGTGCAAACAAAGGGATAGCTAAAAATAAAAAAACAAGAATTACTAACTGCTTTTTGGGCATTTTCGGAATTTCTATTTTGTTCTAAAAAGTGAAGAATACAATAAAACTATATTTAATTTTTCAATTCGAAGTCTTTATCGACGACAGTAAACGAAGGAAAATCTTTCTTAAAGATGCTCATAAAAAAGTTTTTAATTCCCGGGACATCGATATTTTTTGAAAGAAAAACACTAATCGGTCTTCCGGGTCCGGAAATCAGATGAGCATAATATATTCTCCCTTCCTTGAAGTTAACAATATATGAATAAATTTCTCCACCTTGGCTGCCTAAATAATAATCTTGAGAATTATAATAAACCAATTCATAATTAAACATCGGGAATTTTATCTTTTGAAACAGGCATTTTCTAAACGAACCGTTTAATAACGGAGATTCAAAAGTTTTTTTTAAAGTACCGTCTTTCATTTTCAATAATTCAAACTTAATTCCCCACTCTTTGGAATTTTGTACTTCCAAACCGGCAGCAATTTCTATATTTGAATCATCATCAAACTTGCCTTTGTATGCAAATTCGACATTATTTCCGGAAACATTTTTAGCTTGTTGCAGCACAACTTGAGGATTTTCGAAATCAATTTTTTTATTTCCTTCATTTTCTCCTCCTTTTTTCCCGCCGCAGGAATAAAAAATAACCGAGAATAATATTACAGTAAAAAACAAATTTCTATTATTTAATAACAACCTTAGTCCCTTTCTTAACAACCGAAGATAATTCATCCATGCTTTCATTACTAACGGCAATTGATCCGTCTGTCCAGTTATAATTAAAAGGAAGATATCTGAAAAGAAAATCAAGTTTGCCAATCCCTTGAATTCCAATATTTCCGCCAAGCGGAGTATCTGCATCGGTGCAATCGCTGTAATAATATTCAAACTTAAGTTTATCGAATTCCTCCTGATTAATTAATCCAATTTTAAGTGCGTTTGCGGCATCATTCAAATTAGGGTAATTTAATCTAAAAAACATATAGTATTTACGAGAAGAATCGATTGAACATATCTTATATACTCCAACCGGTGTTGCAAGATCTCCCGCTCTTGTTTTAGGAACATTAACATTTCTTCCGAAATTTGCTCTATAAGTTTTAATTAATACGGTATCTTCAAGCAATTCAAGTGTATATGAACTCCGATCTATCACTATATTAGGATCATTTAATTTTGTAAATCCTTTTTCAGCCATTGCTACTTTCAGAGGCACTTCTCTCAGGTTAAGTACAACTCCGTATGCAATAACGCCGAAAATAAACAAGATAATTCCGCCGCTAAATAAAATTACGTTTCGAATTAAATTCATATTCAAATAAGAAGAAAACGAAATTCTCTTATTGTTATTTTCGGCTGAGTTATTGTCCATTAAAGTTTAATTTATAGAAAAGAATACGGCAGAAACCATCCTTCTAAGACCAAAATTTAATTAAAAAATATCTTAATTGTTAAATTAATTAAATTTTACCATACCATACCATGTTGATAAAATTACACAGCTAAAACTACAATTTAAAAAATAACCCAATTTCAGCAAGAAATTGGGTTAAATAAAAAGATTTTTACAATTTTATCAAACTTCCATTATCTCTTTTTCTTTATGCTTTAATAAATCATCTACCTTTTGCACATGTTCATCGGTTAATTTTTGAATTCTATCTTCGGCTTCTTTTAACTGATCTTCGGATATTTTTTTGTTTTTTTCCTCCCGTTTAAGATGTTCATTCGCATCTCGTCTGATGTTTCTAACCGCTATTTTAGAATCTTCCCCGAATTTTTTAACGAGCTTAACCAGTTCCTTCCTTCTTTCTTCATTTAACGGAGGTACCGGAATTTTTAAATTTGTCCCATCGTTCATGGGATTAAAGCCAATATTTGCCTCTAAAATTGCTTTCTCTACTGCCGTTACAACCGACTTGTCCCATGGTGTAATTGAAAGAGTATGAGCATCAAGAACAGTTATATTTGCAACCTGATTTAAAGGAGACATAGTTCCGTAATATTCCACTTTTATACCGTCAAGCAGTGCGGTAGTTGCTTTACCGGAACGTATTTTGGACAATTCATTTCGTAATGCTTCTAAAGATTTGTTCATTCTCAAATCAGCATCTTTTATTATTTCTTCCATATTTTCCTCATAGTTTGTTAAAAAACTATTATTGAGTATAGTGGTTTTGAAAATTCAAATCAATAGCAGGGTTCAATTTTTAACAATTGTTCCTACATTTTCTCCATTAACAAGCTTTAACAAATTATCTTTAGTACCCATATTAAATACAACCATAGGAAGACTATTTTCCTGACACAAACTCACAGCCGTAAGATCCATTACTCTTAAATTTTTCTTTAATATATCCAGATAAGTAATTGAATCGAATTTAAATGCCTCAGGATTCTTTTCAGGATCGGAGTCAAATACGCCATCAACTCTTGTACCTTTTATAATTACATCAGCTTCAATTTCAACGGCTCTTAATGAGGCGGCTGTATCGGTACTAAAATAAGGATGGCCGGTTCCGGCACCAAAAATAACAACTCTGCCTTTTTCCAAATGCCTGATAGCGCGTCTTCTAATATACGGTTCGGCAATTTCTTCCATGTGAATAGCACTTAAAAGCCTGGTATGAATTCCTTTATGCTCAATTGCATTTTGAAGCGCTAAAGAATTAATAACAGTAGCCAGCATTCCCATTTGATCCCCGGTTACCCTGTCTATTCCTTGATCATTTGCACTTAAGCCTCTATAAATATTTCCACCTCCTATAACTATTCCGATCTGAACACCAATATCATGTACTTTTTTTACTTCATTAGAAAAAAACTCTAGTACGCTATGATCTATACCGAAACCTTTTTTTCCCATCAACGATTCACCGCTCAATTTGAGAAGTACTCTTTTATATTTTAAATCATTCATATATTAATCTGTTTTATTACAATTTATTATAACAATTCCTTCCAAAGGAATTTTATCGTTTTAATGCTTTTAAAAACTCCTATTAATGCACTACTAACAAAATAAATAAAATTTATTTATGAAATTACGAAAATAAAATAAAAAAGGTCTTAAAAATTTAAGACCTTTACATAAAAATTATTTTTTCTCGTCGCCTAAATGGAAACGCCGGAAAAGTACTATTTTTATTTGAGAATTGTGTTTAGTATTAAATTCTTTAAGAAGGCTTCCTACGGACTTTGAATTATCTTTTATAAAAGCCTGTTCCGTCAGGCAATTTTCTTCATAAAATTTATTTAACCGGCCTTGAGCTATCTTATCTAATATATGTTCAGGCTTTCCTTCCTTCCTGGCCAGTTCTTTATAAATGTCCATTTCTTTTTCTATGACTTCTTTGGGAACTTCATCACGATAAACACAAATGGGCTTCATTGCAGCAACTTGCATTGCGATATCTTTTCCAAGTTCACTAAACTCATCTTTGTCGGCATTATCAAATTTTACAAGTACACCCAGCTTAGATCCGAGATGGACATAATCTACAAGAATACCATTTGGAGCTTCTTCAATTGCAAATCGGGAAATTTCAATTTTTTCACCGACTTTTCCCATTATATCGGTTAATTCATTTTTTATGTTCTCATTTTTTTCGAGCAAGTCCTTTACACTTGCTGGTCTTATCGAATCAAGTGTTTGAATAACATCATTTGCAAAATTCACAAAGTCATCGCTTTTTGCAACAAAATCGGTCTCACAATTAACTTCAACAATAACGCCTGATTTCTTATCGTCTGAAACTTTTGTAACGATCAATCCTTCGTTTGCACTTTTTTCTGCTCTTTTTGAAGCTACAGCAGCGCCTTTTTTGCGTAAGATTTCGATTGCCTTTTCAAAATCGCCATTAGCTTCCGTAAGAGCCCTTTTACAATCCATCATACCGGCGCCGGTCTTTTGTCTTAATTCATTTACTTGTGCAGCAGTAATAGTCATAATTATCTATCCCTTTAAATTTATTAATCTGAAGAAGTATTTTTCTTTAACTATTTTTATCCGAATCCGTTATTTTAGCTTCCTCTGTATTCTCAACAGCCTTTTGCTCTTCCGCTTTCTTTTCCAATTCTTTTTCCTTTTTAACTCTTTCTGCTTCCGCAGCTTCTTCTGCCTTAAGTTCTTTGGCTTTATTTTCACCTTCAATTACAGCGTCGGCCATAGTCTTTACAATAAGCTCAATTGTTTTTACTGCATCGTCATTAGCCGGAATAATATAGTTTACCGGGTCCGGATCGCAATTTGTATCAACAATTGCAAAAACCGGGATATTTAATCTACGAGCTTCTTTAATAGCTATTGATTCTTTTTTAATATCCACGACAAACATAGCACCAGGCAGCCGCGTCATGCTCTCAACACCTTCAAGTACTTTTTTCAGTTTATCTTTTTCTCTTGTTAAGAAAAGTCTTTCTTTTTTTGTTATTTTATCAAAGGTGCCGTCTGTTTCCTGTTTTTCAATATTGTTGAGCCTTTTAATACTTTTCCTAATAGTTGAAAAGTTAGTTAACATTCCGCCGAGCCATCGCTCGCTGACCCAATTGGAATCGCATCTTCTAGCTTCAGCTTCAATTACTCCTTTAGCCTGTTTTTTTGTACCGACAAACAACACTTTTTTTCCACCAGAAACCATTTGCGCTAGGTTCTCTGCAGATTCTTGTAATAGTGTTTGAGTTTTTTTAAGGTCGATAATATGAATCCCGTTTTTCTCCATAAATATATATGGCTTCATTTTAGGATTCCAACGGCGTGTTAAATGACCGAAGTGCGCACCACCCTCAATAAGCTGAGTTAATTCAACTTTATTCATTTCTGCTCCTGTTTTTTCTTCTACTTTCTTCAGCTTTACCTACGATCCCTATTAAAAAGCGGGACACAGGCGGTAAATCGGAAAGTATGAATGATAGTTTAATAAATTATCTTTTAGAAAATTGAAATCTTTTTCTTGCTTTTGGATGACCGTATTTCTTCCGTTCAACCATTCTAGGATCTCTGGTTAAGAAACCTTCTATTTTTAATGCCGGCCTGAATTCAGGATTAATTGCTATTAAAGCTCTGGCTATTCCCAGACGAACAGCTTGGGCCTGACCTGTAGTACCTCCACCTTGAACGTTTACAATTACATCATAACTTCCGGAAGTTTCGGTAACTTTTAGGGGGTTTAAAATATCTTCTCTGTTTAACAATTGGGGAAAAGCGTCTTCAAATTCTTTACCGTTAACAGTAATTTTACCGTTACCGTTTCTTAAAATAACTCTTGCAACAGACGTTTTTCTTCTTCCTACGTAAATTTGATCAGCCATTATTTCTCCGTTAAACTAATTAATTCCGGTTTCTGTGCTTGATGAGGATGCGTATCGCCGGCGTATACTTTTAATTTTTTAATTAATTTTCTACCGAGTCTGTTTTTAGGAAGCATTCCTTTTACTGCGTTCTCAATTACAAACTCAGGCTTTTTTGCAATAGCTTCTTCAAAGCTTTTAGACTTTAAACCTCCGGGATAACCGGAATGATGGAGATAATTTTTCATTAATTCTCTTTTACCGGTTACCTTAACATACGATGCATTAATAACAACTACGAAATCACCCGTATCCGAATTCGGAGAAAAAACCGGTTTGTTTTTTCCTCTAATAATACTTGCAACTCTGGTAGCAAGACGTCCTAGAACTTGATCCTTGGCATCTACAACATACCATTTCCTATCAGCATCAAGCGTACTAATAAATTTAGTTAATTTTTCCTGTTTCACTGTTTTTCCTCCAAGACTCAAAATCTATTCAAAAAAAGAATTTAAATTTAATTTTATAGTATAGAAAAGTCAAGAAATCTTAATATCTTTTTATCATTAAAGCAATTTTATCCAAAATAAGAAATTAAATTGGTTTATCCGTTTTAATTATAAAAAAGTTGGAAATATTAAAATTCTGACATAATTCGGTAATAAAAACTGAAATGCATTCATCGTTATATACTTGAAAATGTTTAATTTTTGCATTATTTGTAAAAATAACAATCCCCCAAGCTTCTCACAGATTTATTTGATAAAAATACACATCACAAAAATTATTTATAAACAGACTATAAAAAAACCATTATTTAACGATAATAATATACGTTGCCAAATAATTATTTATATCGATTTGGTATAAATACAAACTGAACCATGGTAGTAATAATAGAATGAACTGTAAACAAGAGTATTAATTTAATTGAAAAATAAAACGGTTTAACATTAAAATTTAAATAAACTTTAAGATTATATAGTCAGGCGGATAAAAATGCAGAAAAATATTAGTGAGTTTAAATATGGTAAAAATTTATTTTATATCTTTTTATTTTTTTCAATACTTTTTTTTACCAATACAAAGAATATATACCCGCAAAAAGCAAATATTAAAAGCTCCAACGATACTCTAAAAATAAAAGCACTTTCATTAAACGAATGCATAAGAATTGCATTAGAAAATAACCATAAAATAAAAGCAGCGAGGGAAGATATACTTATAGCAACAGCACAAAAGAAACAGGCCGAGTCAGGTTATTGGCCTCAAGTTTCAGCAAATGCTGCATATAGTTTAACTAATCAAGATCCTTTATTTATTCTACCAAGTTTTAAAATGAGCATTCCTCCGATTTCTGCTTTCGGTTCCACAATAAACATGGGAGATATACAGGTTCCCCAAGAAGATATAAAATTAATGGATAAACAAAATATCCATGCTTCGATTGATATTACATATCCTTTATATACCGGCGGGAAAATTCAAGCACTAAACAAAGAAGCACAAAGCGGAATTGAAATAGCAGATCAGGAGTATAAAAAAAGTAACATGGAGATTGATTACGACATTAAAAGATTTTATTACGCAGTGATACTTGCAAAAAGAATATATAAAATAGGAATTGATGCTTTGGACAGGTTAAATATTACGCTTGAGCTAACAGAAAGTTTGTATAAAAACGGTTCAGGCAAAACTACAAAACTTGACTATCTAAAAAATAAAGTTCTTGTAGATGAAGTTAAAACACTCGTGAGCGGTTTGAAAACTAATATAAGATCTGCTAAACAGGCTCTCATGTTTTCAATGGGAACCGATAAAGATTTTAATCTTCCCGACGAAGAAATTCCTTTTGATACTTCTAATTGGAGTAAAGCCGATTTATTGATAAAAGCATTTAAGAGTAATCCCGATTGGAATAAATTAATTGCCGCTGTATCTGTATATAAAGCAAAAATAGAAGAAGCTAAAAGCGGCTTTTTACCGAGTCTGGCAATTATAGGAAGCTTTAATCAGAATTTTAACTCATACAAATATGGAATTACAAATAAAATTAACAGCTCAATTTGGATGATTGGACTTGGAGCTCAAATTCCCATTTTTAACGGATTTAGGACAAAAAATGAAATTAACGAAGCAGATGCTCAACTAAGAAAAATAGATGAGCAGAAGCATTTGCTTCATGATGCAATAATACTTCAAACAGAAGAATCGCTGAATAAAATTGAATCATCCACAAAAAAGGTAAGAGACACATTCGAGGCAAAACAATCTGCTGCTGAAAGCTGCTCACTTACAGAAAGAGCATTTCAGCAGGATATGGCTGATGCTAAAGACTTAATTCAAGCTCAAATTTTAGAATCTTTTATGGATGTTCAATATCAAAAGGCATTATATGACCATGCTATGGCAGAAGCCAACCTTGAACTATTAATCGGCTCGAAAATAATGAAGACTAGGTCATGGGAATGATAGTAAAAATAAAATATTTGATTATTAATAAATATGTACAAACATTAAAAGATAACTGCCTACTAGTATTAATTACTTTTCTAGTGACGTTAATCCTTGTCGGCAACCTAAACGCGCAAGCAAAGAAATCATCTGAAGATGAAAAAGTTTTTGAACTCGGTGTTTTGCGAAGCACTTTTATAAATGTAAACATTAATGATGCAACTGTAGCTATCAATACTTGGGCAAATCAGCTGCGTAACAAGCTTAAAGTTGATGCAAAGTTCAAACTTATTCTTTTCGACAACACAGACGACATGGTAAAATATAACGCAAATAAGAATTTAGGGATGGTTATATTAAATTCAATTGATTTCCTAAAGCTTCGTTCTAAAATGTCTCTCTATCCTATTTATACTTCCAATGATAATAAAAATATTTACAATAAGCTTTATATTATAACTAAAAATCCGAGTGTTAAAAATATTTCTGAACTTAAAGGGGAAAAGCTAGGCTTTTGCTTAAAAAGGAATAATCCTATACCTGAATATTGGATAGAAGTTTTACTTGCTAAAAATAAACTTCCGCATTTAAAAAAATTCTTTTCTCAAACAGAAGAATTCCAGTCTGAATCACAATTAATTCTGTCGGTTTTTTTTGGACAGACAGATGTAGGGATTATAACGGAAACATCTTTTAAAACAATGGATGAACTTAACCCGCAAATCGGTAAAAAGATAAAAATACTTAAAGTTTCACCTGGATTTATTTTCGATATATCAAGTTTAACCAAGGCCTCCAGAAATTATTCTTACAGCAAAGATATTATAGAGGATGCTATTAATATTAGTCAATATCCTGCCGGAAGAGAACTACTAACTTTAATGAAAACTGTTAAAATTGTTCCCTTTAGACCGGAGTATCTAAAAAGCACCGAAACGCTTTACAATGAGTATAAATCAATAAAAAAGTAATATAACTAGGAAATTGTACATGAAAATTATTACTACCGTATCTAGAAAATATTTATTACTGAAAAGTATATTACTTGCGAGATCAATTCTTTTGGTCTTAATAATCTCATCGGTACTAATTGCACAGAATAAAAATGCTCCGGGGAAAGTGCAAGTTTATGGTGTAGCTTTTTTACGTTCGATGTATAATGATGTGAATTATAATGACGCAAAAGCAGCATTAAAAGTTTACATAGATGAACTTCAGAAAAAACTTTTAAATGGTTATAAAATGAAACCTGTAATGTATGACAATGTAGAAGATCTATTAAAGAATTATTCAAAGGAAAATTTAGCTGATATAACTCTTACACCTCTTGATTTTTTAAAGTATAAATCAAGGCTCTCTCTTTATCCCGTCTTAGTAGCTTCAGGATACAACAGTCCGTTTGAAAATTATTTAATTCTTATTAGAAAAGACAGTGATATAAAAAATATTAAAGACTTAGCCGACAAAAAATTCGGTATGATACAAACTGGAGAAAATTCCGTCCCTTTAATGTGGCTTAATGTTGAACTTAACAATAAACATTCTTATAAGAAAAATTTTTTTAAGAGAGTAATATTGGGGAAATCCGAATCTAAATTAATCTTATCACTATTTTTTAATCAGATTGATGCATGCCTTGTATCGAAGACATCATTTGAAACTATGATTGAGTTAAATCCTCAAATTAAAAATCAAACAAGAATTTTATGTACTTCTCCAGGATATCTTACGGAAGTATCAAGCTTCACTAAAAAATTCAATGAGTCAAAATTCAGCACGGACCTATTCAATACTTTATTAAAATTAGATGATTACTCGGCAGGAAAACAATTGTTTGCACTATCTAAAACTGCTAAAATAATTCCTTATAAAGAAGAATACATGTATAATATTAAGAAATTAATTCATGACTATTCCAAAATAAAAAATTAAGCACAATATATTTATAAATGAGAAACAAAAAGTTTAAAAAATATTTTCATATTACAATTATTCTAATAATAATTCTTTTCAATTCGATAAAATATGCTCAGAATAATAACAGTAACAAAAAAGTTAATACCATAGGGTTTATGTATGACCTTTTTAGCGGTGTGGATATTAACGATGCACAGGCCGGAGTAAAAATCTGGGTCTCAAAAATTGTAAAAATTAATAATTTATTTAATAAGTATAATGTAAAAGTTAAAATTTATACCAGTGTAAACCAGGTTATTTCTCAAATGCAACAAGACAATTTATCAATGTTGTCGTTAACCACGCAAGATTATCTTAACTATGGTTCGAAAATAGGTCTGGAACCGGCTTTAGTGCCTTCCATAAATAATGATGCCGGCGCCTATTATTATCTACTAGTTAAGAAAGATAAAAATTATAATAGTCTTAAGGATTTAAAAAATATAACTATCGGACTTACTTCACAAGGAAGCCATCAAGCATCTGTTTTATGGCTTGACGAACTCTTGGCTAAAAATCAACTGCCTCAAAAAGAAAAATATTTTAAGAAGATAATTTATTCGGAAAAAGAATCGGATCTGATATTAAATTTATTTTTTGATCAAACTGACGCCTGCATTGTTTCCAATCATGATTTTCAATTAATGAAAGAATTGAATCCGCAAATAGGCAGCCAATTAAAAACTATTCTGATTTCACCAAAATATTTATGGGGAATCGTTTGTTATACAATGTTATTCGATAATAAAGCGAAAAATCTTTTTTACGAAAGTGCGCTAAAGTTTCAGAACCTGCCTTCCGGCAAACAATTATTTTCTTTATTAAAAATAGATAAGCTTATACCATTCAAGCAAGAATACCTTGATAGTTTTAAAACCTTATTAAAAAATTATGACCGTTTAGTAATAAGAAATAAGAATTAGAATATGAATATATTCACCAAATATTTTATCAAGCTGGATAAAAAATTAAAAACCCGGTGGTACCGGAATATTTTCTTCAGTACTACCGTTTGGGCCTGGGGGCTTGTAACTCTTACCCTATTTATTTTTATAATAGGAACTTTACCGCATCAGCGTAAAGTACTTGAAGATAGGATGAGATCGGAAGCAAACGATATTGCCGGATCAATAGGACAGGTTACCGCTACTGCAATTATTAATAACGATTATGGTTTTACAGTTGATCATTGTTTGAAAATTTTACAACAAAGTAATTCAATTCTTTATATAAAGATCGTACGAAATGACGGCTTTTCATTAATTTTTTACTCCGATAAATGGAAAATAGATACTTTAAAAGATGATTTAGACCTTCCGAAATCCAAGGCAGGAGTCAGCCGGTTTGTTTACAGCAGGCTTGTAAAACAGAACGTATTTCATTATTCGTATCCCTTCAGCTATTCTCAAATAAATTGGGGAAGAATAAACGTAGGTATGTCTTTAAAGAAGTTTGATCAAAATGCAAATGATTTAAATTATCGAACTCTCATTCTTGCATTAATTTCAATTCTTATCGGACTTTTTGCTTCGATATTTTTTGCCGGAAGACTGACAAGACCAATTCGACAGCTTGATAGTGTTTCGAATAAAGTTGCACAGGGAGATTTAAATGCGAGAGTGATCATTTCTTCTAAAAATGAGTTCGGCAGGCTGGCAAATTCATTTAATAAAATGACACAATCTTTAAAAACTTCACAGGATACACTTGAGAAAAAAGTTGAAGAAAGGACGGCTGAACTTGAACAAATAAATAAAGTATTAAAAGTAGAAATAAATGAAAAACTACAGGCTGAAAACAGATTAAGACAATATAATTCAAGGCTGGAAGCTTTAGATAAAATTTATAAGGGAATAATTTCTGCAAAATCGGTTGATGAGATAATTAACGAAACCATTTTGAATTTTCACAAATCGTTCCCTGTTATCAGCAGATCGATAGTTGCTCTTGTCGATAAAAATATTGATAACGCTAGAATATTTTGTTCAAACATCAATAATCCTCAATTTAAAGACGATACCTTATATCAAATAACCGAAGAGCTTAAACATGATATTTTTAACCTTAACTCTATAAAAGAGTTTTATTCCGTTGCTGATTTATCAAGTGTAGCAGAAAGAAATAATTTTGAGAATGAGCTGTACAAAATAGGAATAAGATCTTTAGTTTCAATCTTATTAGTTATTGATGAGCAGGTTATCGGCTTTATGAACTTTTCTTCAGACATGCCCAATTCATTTAATGAAGAGAATATTGAAGTTTTAAAAGTTGTATCAAATCAGCTTGCGGTTGCCGTATACCAGGCGCAATTACAGGAACAAATAGCCGAGCATTCAAGAAATCTTCAGAACTCGCTTTCTGAAAAGGAAGTACTCCTTAAAGAAATTCATCACCGGGTAAAAAATAATTTACAGGTTATTTCCAGCCTTCTTTACCTTAATTCAAAGAAGATAAAAGATAAAGAGACACAGGATTTATTTAAAGACAGCCAAAACAGGGTAAAGTCCATAGCTCTCGTACATGAAAGGCTTTATCAATCAAAAGACTTGGGCAAAATAGATTTTAAGGAATATGTTTCCAGATTAGCCAACGATTTATTCCGATCCTACGCA
>CAZCFZ010000057.1:0-5608 GCA_964498065.1 uncultured Ignavibacteriaceae bacterium | reverse complement strand
AAAGGATTTACGGATAAGAAAAAGGAATCCCTCGGTTTACAATTGGTAGACACTTTAATAGCTCAATTGGAAGGGAAAATGGAAATAAATCAGAATTACGGAACTACTTTCAAATTTACTTTTAAGGATTTAAATAAATAAAGGAATTACTTTAATGGAAAAGGCGTCTATACTTATAGTTGAGGATAACAATATTGTTATGCTGGAATTAAAGGACAGGCTGCTCGAGATGGATTATAATGTTGTTGCTACAGCTTCATCTGGCTACGAAGCAATTGAAAAAGCAAATTTGCACCGCCCTGACCTTATAATGATGGATATAAGATTAAAAGGTGATATGGATGGAATTGATGCCGCCGCAATAATTAGAAAAGAATTAGATACTCCAATTGTATATCTAACGGCCCACACTGATGATAACACAGTAGAACGAGCTAAAATAACCGAGCCATACGGATATATTATTAAGCCATTCGAAGAAAGAGAAATACGCACAACTATTGAGATGGCTCTTTATAAATATTCAATGGAAAAGAAATTAAAGGAAAGCGAACATTGGCTTTCCTCCACTTTAAAAAGTATCGGAGATGCTCTTATTGCAACCGATTCCAATGGGACAATAAAATTGATTAATCATGTAGCCGAAGAAATTACCGGTTATCAACATAAAGATGCCCTGGAGAAGAATATAGAGGAAATATTTATAGTTAAAAATAAAAGCAACGGCGAATTATTGGAGAATCCGGTTAATATAACCTTAAGCAACGGTACAATTATAGGAGAAACTAATAAAGTAGTTATATCGAAAGACGGTATTGAAACTCCTATCGATTTCAGTGCAGCTCCTATTAATTTCGGGAATGAGAAAACAGCGGGTGCTGTTTTGGTATTTAGAGATATATCGGAAAGAATAAAAGCTAATCAAATAATAGAACAGCAGCAAAAATTTTTAAGAAACATTATAGATACGGACCCAAATTATATCTCGGTTAAAAATGCCGAAGGAAAATTTGAATTGACAAATAAAGCTACTGCAGAGGCTTTCGGAACAACGCCGGATAAAATGCTGGGAAAATTAGATTTAGACTATTTTGAAGAGAATGAAATTAAAAATTTAAGAAGGACCGACAGACAGGCATTGGAAGCACTTCAGGAAATTTTTATCCCCGAAGAAAAATTAATCGATTCAAAAGGTAAAATACATCTTATTCAAACATTTAAAAGGGCAATAGACAGTCAAAAAGAAAACGAGAAACTGGTTCTATCTGTCGGTACGGATATAACCGAGTTGAAAAATATTGAAAAAGCGCTGAGAGAAAGCGAAGGAAGAATAAAGACACTGTTAAAAGTAATACCCGATATTGTATTAAGATTTGATAAAAACAGCATTTTGCTGGATTATCATGCACAGAAACAAAATTCTTTATTAAAAGAGATCGACGATATAATCGGGAAAAATATTTTTGAAATTCTTGAGAATGAGCTGGCAGAAAAGATAACCAGGTTTTCAGAAAAGGCATTTTCAACTAACCAAATTCAATCGTTCGAATATGGGCATAAAAAAGATGCAGTCTATTATGATATTCGAATAGTAAATAACTCCGGCGATGAATATTTAATAATAATACGCAATATTACTATTTTGAAAAGATCCCAGCTGGAATTAAAAACTCTAAATGAAAGCAAAGATAAATTCTTCTCAATTATAGCTCATGATTTACGAAGCCCTTTTTCATCACTTCTCGGTTTAACCGATTTTATAGCAAATGAAAATGATGACTTAACAGTCGAAGAAATAAAATCCGCTACAAAGTCTATCTCCAATTCTGCAAGAGTAATATTCAACCTATTGGAAAATCTCCTGCAATGGTCGAGAGTGCAAACAGGAAGGATTGATTATAATCCCGAAAAAATTGACATATACGAAATCATAAAGCAAATATTACCAATTTATTCAGGTAATCTTAAGAAAAAGAATATTTCATTATCATTAGAAATCAATGAAAGTCTTATTGCTTTTGCAGATTCAAATATGGTGGAAATAATCTTTAGAAATTTAATTTCAAACGCTATTAAATTTACACGGTCTTCAGGTAAAATAATAATTGCGTCTAAAGTATCGGAAAAATATATCGAAATTAATATTATCGACAACGGAGTTGGAATACGTCCCGATGTCTTAAATAAATTATTTAAAATTGATGAAAGCATTTCGACATTGGGAACACAAAATGAAGGAGGTTCGGGATTAGGATTAATTCTTTGCAAAGAATTTATAGAATTGAACGGCGGAAAGCTGACTGTAAACTCAAAAGCCGGAGAAGGTTCGGTATTTAGTTTTTCACTGCCTAAAAATTAACTATTTATATACAGGAGTTTCATAGATAAGAAATGACAAAAATTCTTATAGTTGAAGATGAACGAATAGTTTCAATGGAATTAGAAAGCAGGCTGACAAACCTTGGATATACTGTTTGTGCCCAGGCGGTTTCAGGTGAAGAAGCTATAAATCTAACTATCGAACATGTTCCGGATTTGATATTGATGGATATCAACATTAGAGGCCAAATTGACGGTATAGAAACTGCTAAAAAATTAAAAGAACATCTTGATATTCCTATAATCTTTTTAACTGCATTTAATGACTCCAAAACGATCGATCGCGCTAAAGTAATTGAACCATACGGATATATTATTAAACCTTTTGAAGAAAGAGAATTACACACCACTATTGAAATAGGCCTTTATAAACATGAAATGGAAAAAAAGTTAAAGGCTAGCGAGAAAAAGCAGTCAATAATATTGAAAAGCATTGGAGATGCTGTAATTGCTGCCGATAACGACGGAATATTAAATTATATGAACAACGCGGCCGAAAAACTAACAATGTTTTCAAGAGAGGAATCGACCGGCAAATATATTTTAGATATCTTTCAAATAGAAGATCAAGCGCTGCGGAATAGAGCTCGACAAATTATTAAAGATCAAAATAAAAAATATTCTACATTAAATTTCCCATCCCAAGTAACTATCAAATGCAATAATAATTTACAAAAAATAGTCGAGGTTAATTTCAACCTGATAAGGGATGACGATGGTCGTCTCAACGGAATGGTTTTAACTTTCAGTGATATTACTGAAAAGTTTAAAGCAGAAATCGATCTGATAGAATCCGAAAAAAAATATAGAGAAGTCGTTGAAAATGCTAATGAAATAATATTCATTATGGATATAAACGGAGAATTTAAATACGTTAATAAAACCGCAATTAAATTAACCGGATATTCGGAAGCTGAATTTATAAGGATTGGTTATACCGGCTTATTGCTGCCTGCCTATAGGAAAGGTGTAAACAACGATGTCTTAACAAAGTTTCTTAATAAGGATAAGACAACAAGAATTGAATGTCCGATCGTAATTAAATCCGGGGAAATTAAGTGGCTTGAACAGAACAGCACTATGATATATGAAGCCGGAACTGTGACCGGATTTAGAATAATTGCACGCGATATAACCGATAAAAAGCTTGCGGAATTAGAGTTAAATACAAGGAATAAGTTTATAGAAACCACGTTGGAAAATATTCAGGTAGGAGTTTGTGTTAATGATTTAAATACAATCAAATTCATTTATTCGAATAAAAAGTTTTGTGACATTTTTGGGTACACAAAGAACGATCTGAAAACCTTAAAAGATTTATTTTCTTTTAATATCACGGAACCGGAATTAATTAGAAGGATAATATCCAAAATAAAAACTAATGTTAAATCCGGAGATTTTTCCCTTATAAGATGGGATAATATCAAAATAACAACTCAAAATAAGGAAGAGAAGTATGTTTCTCTATCTATAATTCCACTGATTGATCAAAATATTGTGATTTCGGTTTTCCAAGATGTAACCTATAAAATATTTGCGGAAGAAAAAATATTACAACTATCCCGTGCTGTGGAGCAAAGTCCGGTTTGTATAATAATTGCATCGATAGACGGTAAAATTGAATACGTTAATCCGGCATTTACAACTTTAACAGGCTTTTCACTTGATGAAGTTAAAGGGAAAAATCCAAGAATTCTAAGGTACGGCACTGTTAAAAAAGACGGATACAGAAAATTGTGGCAAACAATAAAAAACGGCAAAGACTGGCGAGGTGAATTTCAAAGTATAAAGAAAAACGGTGAATATTTTTGGCAGGTTACGACTATTTCAGCAGTTAAGAATTCCGAGGGAGTTATAACTCATTTCCTTGGGGTTATAGAAGATATAACAGAAAGAAAGAGATTTGAAAACGAACTTATCTTGGCCAAAGAAAAAGCTGAAGAGATGAATAAATTAAAATCAAACTTTCTGGCTAACATGAGTCATGAACTTAGAACCCCAATGATCGGCATACTGGGTTATTCCGATATATTAATAAATGAAATAAAGGATTCCGCATTGCAGGAAATGGCTAATGTTATTAACTCAAGCTCAAACAGATTAATGCAAACTCTTAATCTGATTTTGGATTTATCTAAAATAGAATCCAATCAAATGGATGTGGTATATAAAAATATAAATATTAAGTCGGTTGTAGAAAATGAAATTGAAAATTTTAGGAACATTGCAAAGAACAAAAATCTTTATTTAAAAGCCGAGATAAAGAATGAAGAGGTGATTTCGTATTTAGATGAAAAATTATTTATCCAAATATTAAATAACTTGATAAGTAATTCAATAAAATTTACCGACAGGGGAGGAGTAATAATTGAAGTTGATTCCGAAAAAGAAGAAAACACTACCTGGACCGTAATACGTGTGATTGATACAGGAATAGGAATTCCGCAAAACAGCTTGAATTTAATATTTGAAGAATTCCGGCAAGTAAGTGAAGGCTACGGACGCTCTTACGAAGGCGTTGGATTAGGACTTACTATTATAAAAAAATCCGTTGAACTAATGCACGGAAAAATTTCCGTAAATAGTACTGTGGGTGCAGGCTCTACATTTACGTTAAAATTTCCTGCAGTTTTGAGAACAGAAATGGATAACACAACCGAAGAAAATTATTTTAATAACGAAAGGGGAAAAATATACGGAGGAAAAATGCACAAAATACTTATTGTTGATAATGATAAAATGACAAGAGACTTCACCAGTTTCATTCTGCGAAAATATTTTATTTTGGAAACAGCAGTGGATGGACCATCAGCTATAAAATTAGCTTCCCAAAATAAATTCTCCGCAATATTAATGGATATTGGTTTAGGTTATGGTATGAACGGCATACAGGCCGCAAATGAAATTAGAAAAATTAATGGTTATGAAGAAACTCCAATTGTTGCAATGACTGCTTATGCTATGAAAGGCGATAGAGAAAGATTCCTTTCACAAGGTTTGACTCATTACTTATCAAAACCTTTTACAAAAGATAACTTGCTGGATCTTCTTCAAAATATATTATCTTATAAAAAAGTTGATCAGGAAGTTTCTACGGCTTTTAAAGTTAACTAATAATTTAGGGGATAAAAGTTCCTAAAAACTTTGGAGGTTAATGCTAAATTAAGGGCAGTTCTAAAATACCTCTTTAAGGGAATGCCTTTCTAAACTGCCGGTCTATTTTTTGAAT
>CAZCFZ010000056.1:0-24602 GCA_964498065.1 uncultured Ignavibacteriaceae bacterium | reverse complement strand
ATCAAATTCTATAAAAAAGTTGAAGCTAAGGTACCTGAGCTTATTTTTACTTCAATTGAAAAAACTCCCAAATTGAGGATTACGAATTTACCTTCAAAACTGGAATTGAAAGCCGGAAAAATTATTGTTGTTGTGGATAAGCAAACGGGCAAATTATCTTTTGAAAATAATTCGGGAAAAATATTTCTGAGCGAGAAAGCAGGTACAAGGAAACTAGTAAACAATTCAGATATGGGCGAACCTTGCTATATAGCCGAACAAAGCTTCGAATCGCCGAAAGATGAATATTTATATGGATTGGGTCAATTTCAGGACGGACATTATAATATAAGAAACGTAACTCGCCGTTTAACTCAAGTTAATTCTCAAATTTCATTACCGTTTATTTATTCGAGCGAAGGATACGGATTGCTTTGGCATCAATACGGTCTGACCGATTTTAATCCGGCCGATAATTTTATATCACTTATGAAGCAAGAACAATCGCCCGGCGGTAATAACAAGCCTGCTGAAGTTACTACAACATCGGGAATGCAAACAGTGTCGCAGAATCAATCACTTTATACCGGACATTTTAAAGTTCCGGCAAATGGAGTATATTCTATTTTTCTAAATTTAGGCGGCATGGGCAACCGGCAATATGTTTCCATCGATGGAAAGCCTTACATTGACATAACTAATTTTTGGCTCCCCCCCACTGCGGATGCATTGGTTCATCTGCAGGCAGGCGAACATAAGGTTCAGGTAGTCTGCAAGTCAAGCAACAATCCTAAATTATCCTGGAAGCTTACAGGGGATGAAACAACTTTCCGGTCTCCCGATGCCAAGCTTCTCGACTATGTTGTGTTTTATGGGCCATCGGCGGACAGTATTATTGCAGCTTACAGAGGACTTTCGGGTAACGTTCCACTGCTGCCTAAATGGGCTTATGGCTTCTGGCAATGCCGTGAGCGCTACACATCAAGTAAGGAACTTGTGGAAACCGTAAATGAATTCCGGCAAAGAAAAATACCCATGGACGTTATTGTGCAGGATTGGCAGTACTGGGGTAACAACGGCTGGGGAGTTCCGGAGTTTGATACAATCAATTATCCGAATCCATCGGGTTTTATAAAAAAGTTGCATAACTTAAACGCGCACTTCTGTATTTCAATTTGGTCAAACCCTGATAAGAATTCTTCACTTGGGAAAGAGTACGCGTCAAAAAATCTTTATATACCTGACAACAAATGGCTCGATTATTTTAATCCGATTACGAGGAAAGATTACTGGAATACATTAAATAAAAATCTCTTCAGTCATGGCGTCGATTCATGGTGGATGGATGCCACCGAGCCTGAGAACGATGCTTTGCACGACACGAAAACTTATCTGGGTTTAGGTGATTTTTACCGTCTTACTTATCCGCTGTTCGTCAGCAGAGCTGTTTACGAAGGTCAGAGAAAGGCAACGTCCAGGAAAAGAGTTTGTATTCTTACTAGGTCTGCGTTCCTCGGGCAGCAAAGATACGGCACAATAAACTGGTCGGGCGATATTGACGGCACCTGGGATTCTTTTAGACGGCAAATTGTTGCCGGACTGGATTATACCATTACCGGCTTGCCTTACTGGACCACTGACATCGGCGGATTTTTTCGTCCGGGCAATGCCCAGTATACCGATAAAGATTACCAGGAGCTGCTTATCCGCTGGTACCAGTGGGGCGCATTTAATCCTATCTTTCGCATTCATGGCTATCAATCAAAAACCGAACCCTGGAATTATGATCAGCAGGTTCAGGATGACATGCTGAAGATGCTGCACCTGCGCTACCGTTTGCTTCCGTATATTTATTCCAACGCCTGGCAGATAACGAAAAACGGATCGACTTTAATGCGTCCTTTTGTTATGGATTTTAGAAACGATACTTCTGCTTTAAATCAAACTTATGAATTTATGTTTGGAATGGATATTCTTGTTGCCCCGGTTACCGGGCCCGGTGCAGATGAGCGTGTTGTATATTTACCGGGGCAGGCTACATGGTATAACTTCTGGACGGGTGATCAATTTAGCGGAGGTCAAACCGTAAATACAAAAGCTCCTCTCGATGAAATACCGCTTTACATTAAAGCCGGATCGGTTATACCAATGGGACCGGCAATTCAGTATGCGACAGAAAAAAATGATCCGATTGAAATTAGAATTTATCCCGGCGCCGGCGGAGAGTTCACTTTGTACGAAGACGAAAACGATAATTACGATTACGAGAAAGGAAAGTATGCTACTATAACTTTTACCTGGGATGGCGCGAAAAAAATCTTAACTATCGGAACTAGAAAAGGTTCTTATCCCGGAATGCTTACCGAACGTAAATTTAACATTCTTATTGTTTCGAAAAACAACGGCACCGGAATGAATACGATTAAAAATTATAATAAGGTAATATCTTATAATGGAAAGAAAGTTGTTGTTCAACTGTAACGGAAAAAAATAAAAGGAGTTATTTATATGAATACTTTAAAAAAAATAAAATTAGTTCAAATAAAATACATAATACTAATTATGTCCTTTGTGTTTACCGGGGTTTCGGTTATCAATGCTCAAAATCCGATCATTACTCATTTATTCACTGCCGACCCGGCGCCTTTGGTATATAACGATACGCTTTATTTGTATACGGGGCACGATGTCGCGCCAGTTAACGCTCCGAATTATGAAATGGTCGACTGGCATGTTTTTTCTACAACCGATATGGTTCATTGGAAAGATTACGGTGCCGTACTCTCTCCGAAAACTTTTTCATGGGCTGATAAAGACGCTTATGCTGCACAATGCATTTATCATAAAGGAAAATTTTATTGGTTTGCGGCTTTGGGTCATAAAAAAGACGAGAACAGCAAAGGAGGATTTGCTATCGGAGTGGCCGTATCCGATAAACCTTATGGTCCTTTTAAAGATGCAATAGGCAAGGCGCTTATCGTAAATGAAATGACCACCGATATGAAGTATGGCTGGGATGATATTGATCCGACGGTATTCATCGATGATGACGGTCAGGCTTATCTTTACTGGGGTAACGGGAGCTGCAAATATGTGAAGCTGAAAGACAATTTAACAGAAATAGAAGGTCCAATTACAACATTTAAACCTAAGAATTACACAGAAGGCCCCTGGCTGTATAAAAGAAACAAAATGTATTACCTGGTGTATGCCGCACGTTTTCCCGAGACTATCGAATATTGCACGGCACCGAGCGCTACCGGTCCATGGACTTACCAAGGAGTAATTGAAGATACGGTACAAAACAGTACTACAACTCAGGCCGGAATTGTTGATTACAAAGGTAAAACATATTTCTTTTATCACAACGGAGCGCTGCCTACGGGAGGCAACTACAGGCGTTCTGTGTGTGTAGATTATATGTATTATAACCCGGACGGCACGATACAAAAAGTTGTACAAACTACTAAAGGCGTAGACCCTGTTGAGTAATGGGTGTTAGATTTGTTTTTAAAAACAACGAAACCGATTTGTTTAACTTTGATCCTCGAGGATCATTTACTGAAAAAACAAGAAAGAATTTAAAATGAGAATTAAAAAAAGAGGGATTCAAAAATTTATCATCGGTGTATTGATAACTGTTGCGATTGCATCGGTAAATAAGAGTTATGCTCAGAATCCGATAATTCAAACCAAGTTTACAGCAGATCCGGCGCCGATGGTTTACAACGATACGGTATTTCTCTATACCAGCCACGACGAAGACGACGCGACAAGTTTTAAAATGTTTAACTGGCTGCTATATACTACAACCGATATGGTAAATTGGACCGACCGCGGTATTATTGCCGGGGTTAAAGAACCCTACAGAACATTCAAGTGGGCTGACGGTCATAGCGCCTGGGCTCCCCAGTGTATCCCCAGAAACGGAAGGTTCTATTTATACTGCCCGACCATTTATAAGAAAAAGATGGCTATCGGTGTAGCTGTTTCAAATAGTCCCTATGGCCCGTTTGTCGATGCGCTCGGGAGACCTCTAATCTCCCGTTTCAACCCCGGCGATTACGATCCGACCGTGTTTATTGATAATGACGGGCAGGCTTATTTGTATTGGGGAGGAAACGGTCCGTGTTATTATGTGAAGCTGAATGAAGACATGATTTCTACATCGGGTGAAATTCAAATCGCATCCATCGACTTTACCGGAACTCCCCCGGAAGCCTCTTACACGGAAGGTCCCTGGTTATGGAAGAATAACAACCATTACTACCTGGCATGGGCGTCGCGATGCTGCCCTGAAGGTATCGGCTATGCTATGAGCAGCAGTCCGACTGGACCATGGAAATGCAAAGGAACCATTATGGATCCGGATAAGAGATCTTCGGGTAACCATCCTGGGATTATTGAATACAAAGGTAATTGGTATGTCTTCGGTTTTAATTATGCAATTAATTATTCCTTGACTAAAGTTCATCGCGAAAGACGCTCGATTTGTGTTGAAAAGATGAGTTATAATCCCGAGGGCACGATTCAAAAGCTTCCCTGGTGGACAAAAGCAGGAGTACGGCAAATCGGTACTTTAAATCCCTATATCAGAAATGAGGCTGAGACTATAGCGTGGGAATCAGGTGTAAAAACCGAGAAGAGCAAAAGTAAAGGTATTTATGTTACAGATATCGACAATGGCAATTATATAAAAGTTAAAGGAGTTGATTTTGGAAATAAAGGGGCAGCAAGTTTTAGTGCAAGCGTTGCAAGCGCCTTAAATGGGAGCGAGATTGAATTACGTATCGATAGTCTTAACGGTACTAAAATCGGCTTATTACCGGTATCGAAAACAGGCGGTTTAAAAAATTGGAAACAGCAATCGACTTCGATTAAAAATGCTTCCGGAGTTCACGATTTATATTTTGTATTTAAAGGTAAATCCGGAGAAAAACTTTTCAATTTTGATTACTGGAAATTCAAAGCGAATTAAAAACATGATTATAAAATGAAGCTTAAACAAATTCTGAAATTATTAACCGAAAATAAATAAGAGTAGTTATATGAAAATCAAAATTTACTTTATCCTAAGCAGTGTAGTTCTGCTTGCCGGAGTTTTGTCTGCAAAATTTTACGGCACTTCCAAGTCTTCTAGAACAACTCAGTCTTTTGATAAAGCGTGGCACTTCAAATTCGGCGATATTAAAGACGGACAAAATCCATCGCTCGATGACTCGAATTGGAGATTACTTAATTTGCCTCATGACTGGAGTATTGAAGGGCATTTCCAATCCGACACAAATAATAAAGATTTACCTGAAATTCATGTTGTGAATGGAGAATGGAAATTCAAAGAAGGTGATAATCTGCATTGGAAGAATCCCCGTTTAGATGATAGTTCTTGGCAGACTGTAAAACTTCCTTCTGCCTGGGAAAAAAGTTCTAACTACACCAAAGATAACGTGTATGGCTGGTATCGCCGTGAATTGACTATCCCTGCGGATTTAAAGGGGAAAGACATCTATATTAATGTCGGCAAAATTGACGATGCCGATGAAACCTTTTTTAACGGCGTGAAAGTCGGCGGTATGGGTTCATTCCCTCCGAACTATACTACAGCGTGGGATCAGCTACGATATTATAAAGTTCCTCACGAAATTATTCACTACGGCGAAAAAAATAGCATCGCTGTTAGGGTATTTGACGGAATTATGTCTGGCGGAATTTATAGCGATGGAGAAAGAATATTGGATGGTCCTTTTGATTCCGGCTGTCCGGGCGGAAGCGGCGCAGGCTACTTAGACGGAGGCATCGGCTGGTACAGGAAAACATTTAAACTTCCTGATGATTTAAAAGACAAGCGCGTGTTTGTAGAATTCGACGGCGTGTATATGAACAGCGACGTTTGGATAAACGGATTTCACCTCGGCAACAGGCCGTACGGTTATTCCAGCTTCCAATATGAATTGACGAAACACCTGAAATTTGGTGATGGAAAAAATGTTATTGCAGTAAGAGTTGATGTTCAGCAGCCGTGTTCACGCTGGTATTCCGGCGCGGGTATATACCGTAATGTAAGATTAATAATAACAAACCCGGTTCACATAGCACATTGGGGAACATATGTTACTACGCCGGAAATATCCGAAAAAGAAGCGACGGTTAGTATTGAAACTAATATTCGTAATCAATCTTCCTCTTCACATAGAGTAACACTTGAAACCGTATTAGTAGATGAGTTAGGAAATAAAGTCGGCGGCAGCAGTTCAACTCAAAAAGTGGAAACAGGCGGCATCAGTACTTTTACACAGATAATTAAAATTCAGAAACCGGGACTGTGGTCGGTAAAGAATCCGATACTTTATCATGCAGAATCCGAAGTTTACGTTGACAATAATTTGACCGATGATAGTAAAACCCCTTTCGGCATCCGTTCTTTTGAATTTACCAAAGACAAGGGCTTTTTCTTAAACGGCAAACATGTTGAAATCAACGGCGTGTGCCTTCACCATGATCTTGGACCGCTGGGAACTGCCGTGAACAAAAGAGCAATCCAGCGCGAGCTTGAAATAATGAAGAGCATGGGCTGCAACGCAATACGTACAAGCCACAATCCGCCTGCACCGGAACTGCTGGAATTATGTGACCGGATGGGGATGCTGGTTATGGACGAGGCATTTGATGAATGGAAAACGAATAAAACAAAGTACGGATACGGAAGATTTTTTGATAAATGGAATAAGAGAGACCTGACGGATATGATTCTCCGCGACAGGAATCATCCAAGTATAATTCTATGGAGCATAGGCAACGAAATACCTGAGCAGGACAGTCCCAAAGCATATGAAATGTCAAAGCGTCTTGCAGACATCTGTCAAAAGGAAGATCCGACCCGGCCGGTTACATCCGCATGCAATACACCCGGAGAAGCTGTTAAAAGCGGCTTTTCAAAACCGCTGGATGTGCTTGGTATTAATTATAATGTGGCTTTTTACAATACATTGAAAGGAAAGGCAAAACTCTTCGGTTCCGAAACCGCATCAACCGTAAGCACACGCGGAGTATATAATCTTATTAAGGAAGGTGATTCACTTAAAATAGCAAAGGAACTAAATAACCAGTGTTCTTCTTACGACATGAATGCGCCAAGCTGGGGCAACGTTGCGGAAGCATCGCTCAAAGCCGTAAAAAACGCGCCTTGGATTGCGGGCGAATTTGTCTGGACAGGCTTTGATTACATCGGAGAACCAACGCCGTTTAGCTGGCCCTCGGTCAGTTCTTATTTTGGTATTGTTGATTTATGCGGCTTTCCTAAAGACCGTTATTACCTTTATCAAAGCCAGTGGACAAAGAAACCAATGGTTCATATTCTTCCGCATTGGAATTGGAAAGGTTTCGAGGGGATGAAGATTCCGGTTTGGTGTTACAGCAATTGCGAATCCGTCGAATTATTTCTAAATGGAAAATCACTTGGTGAAAAGAAATTTAGCGACACAAAAGATCTGCATTTAGCATGGGAAGTTCCTTACTCGCCGGGAACATTAAAAGCAGTTGCAAGAAACAATGGAAAAATAGTCTGTACCGATGAGGTACAAACTGCAGGCAGTCCGGCAAAAATAATATTGATTCCGGATAGAAAAGAAATCAATGCTGACGGAAAAGATCTTTCTTATGTTAAGGTTGAAGTTGCGGACAATGAAGGCCGAATTTGTCCCAATGCTGATAATCTTATTAAATTTAATGTCAAAGGTGAGGGCACTATTGCCGGCGTTGGTAATGGTAATCCTATTAGTCATGAATATTTTAAATCTAATGAACGAAAAGCATTCCATGGTTTAGCTCTTGTAATAATTCAGTCAACAGATAAAAACGGAGAAATAAATATTACCGCAAACTCGGATGGTTTAAATGAATCTGGAGTTACAATAAAAACAAAAAAGTAACAAATAAAATATCGGACCTATTTTTTGATAACATTAGGTCAGCTTTTTCAAAGAGAAAAATATATGAAAAAAAATTTAGTAAGCAATTTGTTATTCATACTGGCATTACTTTATTATTCCAATATTGCAGTTGGTCAATCAAACGGCAAAGCAAAACCGGAGATTGGTAAAACAGCGCGCTACTGTAATCCTCTACCGATGATTATAGCACCGGGCGGCAATGCATCAGGAGACGTAACCGTAATCCGGGATAAAGGTAAGTATTATATGTTTTGTACCGGCGGCGGAGCCTGGGTTTCAGATGATATGCTGAACTGGACTTTCAAGCCTGTTAAAAATGTTCCGGTAGCGCCGGACGTAGTGAAATACAACGGCAGTTTTTATATGTGCGGCAATGAAAGCCCGGTTTACAAAGCCGACAACCCGCTTGGACCCTATACCAGTATTGGAGATTGGAAAAACACTCCTGATGTTAAAGGCGGCTGGAACGGCGCTTTCGATGTGGATATTTTTGTTGATGATAATAATAAGCCTTATCTCTATTACCCGGGGCGCGGCGTAAGCGGTATATTTGTTGTCCCTCTTGATCCGAACGATATTAGTAGATTTGCCGGACCGGTCAAACATCTTTTCGGATTCAACAGCAAACATGTATGGGAGCGTTACGGCGAAATGAACGAATATACTGATGTCGCTTGGATTGAAGGGCCGTGGCTTCAAAAACACAAAGGTATATATTACCTGGAATATTCGGCTTCCGGAACGCAGTGGAAAACGTATGCTGAAGGATACTATACTGCAAAGTCACCGATGGGGCCGTTCATATATGCTTCTAACAATCCATTGCTTCGTAGGACTGATGGTATTGTCACAGGTCCCGGTCACGGTTGCATTGTGGAAGGACCTGATGGAAATCTTTGGCAGTTTTATACAATCGTACTATCGAATCCACCCGGCGGGCGGCGCATTGGTATGGATCGAATAATTTTTAATAAAGATGGTAACATGTCGGTGAAAGTCACTGATACTCCGCAATGGGCACCGGGTGCAGTCAAAGATCCCGCAAAAGGAAACAGCGGATCTATTCCAGTGACTATCGATAAGGTACGCGCAATGAATGCTCTTTCAAGTTTCTCCTCTGAGCAACCCGGGCATTATGCTGCTTATGCGGTTGATAATTCAAGTGGAACCTGGTGGGAACCTGCGCCGACAGATACAATGCCTACTCTTACTATTGAACTTTCACCGGCTACACGTTTTGATGTTGTACAGCTCTTTACTATTGACGGTGTCAGGTTACTGTTTAACGGAGGAAACAGGCGTCTCGGAATGCGGCCCAATCCGTCTTCGATGTCTGTATCGTTTGTTTATCGGTACAGAATAGATGTTTCGATGGACGGGAAAAAATACATTACCGCGCTTGATCAAACTAATAATATCGTATCCCGGAATACGATTTTTAATGAAATCCCTCCTGTTAAATGCCGTTTCGTTAGGTTAATTATAACTAACTGGCCTAAGACAATGCCCCTTGGTATTATTGAATTTACCGTCTTCGGAAAACCGGCCGGTTACCTGCCTGCTGCGGTGCCGATCCCGGATTTTAATTAATTTAAGAATTATGATAATTAGAACTTTAAAATATTATTTTAATATTTATTCTATTTGTAACTTGGATTTTAATATAATGCATATTTTTATTTATAGGGGAGAATTGAAAAATACTTAAGTCGGTTCTGATTTTGCTTTGAACTAAACCGGACAAACTTATTGTAAACAGTATACTCTTGAAAAGCAAAATAGAAAATTTCAAAAAAAGTATTGGAGAATAATCATGAAAAAGAAAAGTAGTCTTGCGGTACTTTTGTTATTGGCATTTGTACTGCCTGCCGTGATGATGATGGTGATTGCGGCGGGAAATAATATTCTTCCGTCCAGACCTGAAGGTCCATGCGATATCTACGCTGCAGCTGGTGATCCCTGCGTGGCTGCTCACAGCACTACGCGGGCATTATATGCGTCCTACAACGGTCCGCTCTATCAGGTTATGCGTCAATCGGATGGAAAAACCTTAGACATCGGTGTAGTGCAGCCAAGCAAAGGAGACCCCGGCGGATATGCCGATGCAGCAGCGCAAGATGCATTCTGTGCCAATACTTATTGCTGGATCACTACCATCTACGATCAATCCGGACACGGCAATAATCTCGAACAAGCACCCCGCGGTTTTTTCAGCGGCCCGGCTATGGGCGGATTTAACAATTTGCCTATTGCCGACATGGCTCCGGTTACAATTATGGGGCATAAGGTTTACGGAGTATTCATCGAACCGGGTATGGGCCTGCGTATAGATGACCCTAAAGGAACCGCAGTCGACGATCAGGCCGAAGGTCAGTATTGGGTTATCAACGGTCATCACTTCAATAACGGCTGCTGTTTCGATTACGGAAACGCTGAGATCGATAGTCACGATGACGGTGACGGTACTATGGAAACTCTGTATTACGGTAATGCAAACTATTGGTACCATGGAAAAGATTCCGGTCCCTGGGTTATGACCGACCAGGAGAACAACCTTGTAGGCTGCGTTAATAAATCTCCTGATGATAAGTATTGTGCGGATCTGCCGAGCGTTACGTGGCGATTTGTAACCGCGATGGCCGACGGTGAACCTCATCACTGGAGATCCATGGGCGGAAATGCCCGGCAAGGCAATTTAAAAGTTATGTTCGACGGATCTCGTGTAATTAATGACAGGAGCAGTTATGATCCGATGCGTAAGCAGGGAGCGATTTTATTGGGAAACGGCGGGGATAACAGCAACGGTTCTCAAGGTACATTCTACGAAGGCGCAATGACGGCGGCGGGTACTTTCCCGTCAAAAGAAATCAATCAAAAGATTCAGGCCAATGTAGTAGCTGCCGGATATGACGTTGGGAGTTTGAGTTTGGCTCCGGCGAATGAAACAGAAACGCCTCCCGGATTGCAGACCTTCACTCCCGGGACTTCACAAAATTCCACTGTGACATTTACTAATACTACCGGAGCGCCTGTGAAAGATGTTACCTTAAGTATTAATGTGCCAAAGGGATGGAGGTCGGTGCTGTTAAATTCCGCAAAAACTTCGAAGAAATTTAACGGTTCAATATTACCAGAGGCAAGCATATGCGCGACCTTTACAATTACATCCGGAGCAGCGTCTTTTAACGGCGATCTGGTTGGAAAAGTTACCTGGACCAAATCATCAGACGGACTTAAACAAACAGAAACAACAGCCGAAAAAGTACGTAATGTTAATCCGGTTAAGATAAACGAATTCCGTATTAGCTCCGGTTCACCCGATAACCCGACCGATTCTTTCATAGAATTTTTTAATGCCGGCAACAGCGCCGTCGATATTTCTAATTGGGCTTTGACTTACAGAGCAACCCAACTGCCGGTTCTTTCTTCCGTTAAAATTCCGGCAGGTACAAAACTGCCGGCACGCGGATTTTACCTTTTGGGCCTTTCTAATTCGGGACTGGCAGTTTCTGCAAAAAAAGGTGAGTCGGAGATTTATGTAAGGAGTACAACCGGCATGTCGGTTGGCGATAAAATTGAAATCGGTACCGGATCGTCAAAGGAAATTCGAAAAATTATAAGTGTCGGTTCTGCCGCTGGCATGGGAAAGTCTGAGTCTTCATCCCGGTTCATTCCCCCGGTTGAGCCGGGAACTCCTACAACAATTTGGCAGCCGCTTCCCGACGGACCGGTAATTACAATTCCTAAAGGTTCTACAAATATTCCGGTTGAAAGTATAAGGGGCTTCAAGGTCGGTCAGAAAATAGCAATTGGATATGGTGCGATTTATCCAACGGTCGCTCAATCTATTGAGAAATACGAGGTTGTAACTGTCACCAAAGTCGGTAAACCGGGGACGCAATTATATCTCACTGCCGATGCAAAAGCAGGCGATACGAATATCAAAGTGTCTTCTGTTGAAAACATTTCTGTCGGTGACAAAATCAGGTTAGACATCGACAGCAAAGGCCACGGGATTGAAACCGTCACCGTGACACATGTCGGTACCCAGTCTGTCCGTAAAGGTTATAACGGTCCGATTACGGATCTTGGAACGGGATTGGATTTAGCCGAACCGCTTAAGTTTAACCATTCATCCAACTTGCCTTTCAGCGACAGGGGAACAGGAATCAGCTTTAAGCCGGCAACAGAATTTGCACACTCAAGCAACGAGCCCGTCTTGCCGTTAGGTACCGGTATCCGGTTAGACAAACCTCTTACAAAAGATCATGCGATCAATTCGGTTGTGCGGGATCCAAAAGTAACAACTGCAGGTTACCAGGGATTACCATTGCCCAACCAATGGTTCGGCGGACCGGGATTATCTATAAGGGCGGGCAGTATGGTACTGCGTAACGCTGCCGGTGATGTAGTTGACGGTTTAAATTACGGCGGACTAGTAGATCCATGGATTGCAGAAGGATACCAGGCTGCTTCGGGAACGGGTGAGGGCGGATGCTTTGTACCCTCGCCAAGTAACAGAGGCTATAGATGGTGGCTTTCATCTTCAACTACACAACCTGACAGAAGCGCTGGCAGGTACCCCGACGGGGCCGATAACAACAGCAATTGCCGGGAATTCCTGCTGCAGAATACAACCACAATGTCCGTTCCTTCCGATGCCGGTTCAAACAATATCAAAGTAGCAAGTGTGAAAGACTTTAGCATCGGAGAGAAAATTTTAATCGGAGAAGATGCAAATAGTGAGACAGCAGTTATAGCAGCCGTCGGAACTGCAGGCGGCACTGAAACAACCGCTTCAGTTAATTCAGACGCCACGGTTATCCCCGTTTCCGGGATTGTAGGATTCAGCGACGGTCAGACAATAATCATTGACAAAGGAACGCACCGGGAGACTGCGGTTATAGCATCAATAAAGCGCGGACGCTTTCGCTTCGGCCGAAGCCAGAACAGGCCTGTCGATTCAATATATGTCCAGAGTCCTCTTGGCTTTTCGCACGATGCGGGAACGCTGGTCTCAGGCAGCGGTATTACGCTTGCCTCGCCGTTAAAGATGACTCATAGCAGCGGAGTACAAGTTGCGGGCAACGTTCCGACACCGGGTAAACCAAATCAATATTTCAGAAAACCTTAGTTATAATATAGCAGGGTTTTATTAAGATTTTCTTTATACTCCGCGGCTCAACAGAAAACTTATCCGTCGCGGAGATTTCTTTTTCCAAATGCAAGGAGGATCAATCTTTGGCAGCTTACGAAGACGAGAACCGTCTTCAGCAGTCCTGGCCGTGGTGGCGCCTGGTTCTAACCGGATTGAACTTATTGGCTTTGATTCTAAGCATCATTCTGAGCTGGCATTTTATGAAAGGCGGATCAATACCCGGATGCAGCGGCGAGAGCCCTTGCGAACAGGTGCTTAATAGCCGTTGGTCGGTGATAGCCGGTATACTGCCTGTTAGCGGTTTGGCTGCGGGTGCGTATCTTTCTATGCTGTTAGCCGGTCTATTTATTGGCCCATCTACCGAGGTTACGATTCGCCGTTTGGCCTGGAGCGTTATGTTGATAATGGGAGGCGCGATTGCCGGATGCGCCGTTTGGTTTATCATTTTACAAAAATGGGTTATAAACGACTTTTGCTTATATTGTATGTCTACACATATCACAGGGATAATATTAACAGCGTTGATCATCCGGCGGGCAGTTCCGGAATTCAATAAACATTTGAAAAATTTCTCATCGAATAAACCTGATATGTTTAATAATATTTCAACTGCGGTTCAAAGTCGTATTAATAAAATCTTGCCGGTAACAGGCAGGTTTCTAATCGGACTTGCTCTTGCCGGAATTCTGGCGGTCAGTCAGGTTGCTTTTATTCCAAAAGCAGTTTATAGCAAAGGCATTTCACCGGTTAAAACAGAAGATATAGATTATCAAGATTCACCTATAATAGGATCACCAGATGCCCCTTACATCGTTACTTTACTTTTTGATTATGAATGTCCTCATTGTCAACAACTGCATTTAATGCTTAATGAAGCGGTACGGCGTTTCAACGGTAAGCTTGCATTTGCACTTTGCCCTACACCATTGAATTCACAGTGTAATCCTTATATTCCGAAAAATGCAAATGAGTTCAAAAATTCATGTGAACTGACTAAGATAGGTCTGGCAGTATGGGTAGCCAACCATAATGCCTTTTCTGCTTTCGATAACTGGATGTATACATTTGATTCCGGCGACCGCTGGCATCCGCGAAGCATAGAAGCCGCCAGAGCTAAAGCGGAAGAATTAGTCGGTAAGGCAAATCTTAATGCTGCTTTAACCGATCCCTGGATCGGACAATATATGCAGACATGTATTCGAATTTACGGAGAGACCCTCCAGAACGGCAACGGCGGCGTTCCCAAACTGATATTCGGTTCTCATTGGGTTATCCCCGAGCCTAATAATGTAAATGATCTTATTATGATTCTACAAAGGAGTCTTGGTTTGCCCAAACCTTAATCCGGCGGTATATACTTGGAGCAATTGGTTGTTGTCATGATATTTGAAAAGTGATTTTCTGTTGGATAAAAAAGTTAAATTAAAAGGTTACGGCACTTCAATGGAAATTAAATCCAAATACACAGTGGTCTGTTATATTTCAAAGTGAAGTAAGCTGTCGCGATTTACGAAAAGAATATTGTTTTGCGAATTCATTTTAGTTAAGTTTTATTGAAATTATGTAATTGAAGGAGTCTGAATTATGAAAAATTATATCCTTACATCTTTGTTTTTATGTATCCTTATACAAACAGGATTTGCCGGCTCAAACAAAAAGAATTCGAAATTTGATTTTACCGGTTCAAGGGATCCGTCTCTTATTAGGGGTTTCGATTATAATCCGCCAAATGCAGTTCCCATACAGCATCATACCGATTGGTGGATTAATTATGATTCTTCAATTGTCGATTTTGATCTGGATTTGGCTAAAAGCTTAAATCTTAATCAAACGCGTGTGTTTGTACCTTATATAGCTTATAAGGATGATAAGCAAAATCTTCCGATTCAACTAAGAGAATTCATTCATGCTTGTCAAAAACGTGATATAGGAGTGATGATTGTTGTTGGGAGTGGGCCATGGGTTAAAGATACAACACTGCGGCCTGAAGGAAGAAAGTGGGCAAAGTTTCTCGTCGATGCAATAGCGAAAGAACCGGGGCTTAGGTTCTGGGATGTTATGAATGAACCCGACTGGCCTCCATCTCCCAAGGAATTGGTTGATAGAAAATTTGAGAATGCTAAATTTATGGCAAATACCTTCCACGAGCTCGATCCCAATACTCCTGTAACAATCGGGATGGCCTTTGTCGATGGTATGATCAAATTAGCAGACTACGTAGATGTACTACAATTTCACAACTATCTTCAAACCCGCGAAGAGATCAGGAACGATATTGCCCAGGCAAAAGAATTTGCGGCAAAGGTACACAAACCTTTAATAGACGGAGAAATTGGCTGTGTTGCACGCGCCAATCCGTACGATATTGCGCTGGAAGAACATATGAAAGCAAAAGTCGGATGGTATATCTGGGAATTGATGATTGTTCCTAAAGGATGGGGTCCCGTACAGGGTGTTTTTTATGCAGATGGTACAGTTCGCGATCCGTCAATACCTGCTGCAATAATGGGATTTTTCCGCAAACGTAGTGGGGATATTCTACCGTCTGTTCCGGATAGAGAAGGCTGGGTAACAAAAATTATTAATCAGGGTAATAAGTGGCTCATCGATACCAACAGAACCTGGAAAGATGGACTGAATATTGCCGAGACCGAGGCAAATTTGTTGGAATCAGCACAGCTTACGGCAATGAGAATACCGCCAAATTATGAAGTTGAAATGTTAAGGAAGGGAGAGATTAATTTTAAGGCTCTTAAGGAGCTTATCATAAAATTCCAATATATACTTAAACCCTATGAATTACCACAGAAGAAGGATTGAATTGGAATTAATTTTTATGTCCGGTGATGCTTTTACAAAGTTATTTTGCTGTTTGTCTGTGTAGTTTTATTAATTACTTTTGAGTAATAGATATCGTTCTTTATGAGAATGGTATAATTTTTATCCTAGCCGGTTTATTTTTTGTCAGTTGAACAGGATGTAAATTTAATAACAGGGTGGAGGTCTAAATGTTTATTGTCAAAGGGACTTTAAAAATTTTTCTATTTATTTTTATTGCCGCTAGTTTTTGCCGCGCACAATTCTTCGATGATTTCAACGGGAATAAAATTGAGGGCTGGTTCTGGTTTACAGGCGACGGCTACGCAGCAATGGACTTTATTCCAATGAACGGTTTTGCACGAATAATTGTCGACGGAACAAAAGACAAGGATAATGTTTACTGGACTTTGATCAAGCGCAATGTAACTTCCTACCTGGATTTAAATAAAATGAAAGATACATCTTATCAATTGCGAGTGGAAGCCAGGGTGCGTGTTCATAATGCGCCGCGCCGTCTTAATTTTATGGTAAATACAAATAGGACGATTGATTATCATATCGATTTAATGGAGTATGACATACCCGATACAACTAACTGGCACGTTATAAGCATGACGACGAAAAAATTTGATGCTCGTCCGGGCGATACTGTTTATGTGCAGCTATGTGCAACCGACTACGGGATAGGCAGGTATTATGTCGACATTGATTATTACCGCGCCGACATAATTAATGTCAAAGAAGCAGAACCTGATAAAGGCGAGCTCGTTCCGTATCATCCTCCTATTCCCGAGGTAAACACTTTTTCAAATCATCTTGGCGTTACTCATGATTGTGTAATCAATTCGAATTTCCCGGAAGTAAATTTTAATGACTGGCATGTTAAAGAAAAAAACGGCGATGCAAGAGTATTAACGATAAATGCAAATCAATGGGCTATTTTAAGATGGGATCTCGGAAAATATAAAAATGCAAAAGCGGATGGAGCTGCTTTACTGGAATTAACAACTCAGTCGGTTCCAAACGGCGGTGATTATATTAAAGCTCTGGGTGAAGACTTCGGAATGGAGTTCGGCAAGGTTAGAATTATTGAAATTCTCGGGGGAGATCCAAACTGGGATCAAAACGAAGTAACATTTAACAGTTTAACTCAAAGCAAAATTTATTCCGATGTTTTTAACACCCAGATGGTTTATGATTTGGATGTAAATACGGAACCGGGCGGCAAAAATTTCATTACCATCTCAAGGCCGGTTTTGCAGCGCCTGCTCAACGGAACGACGAAAGGTTTGCTCATTCGTCCTTTGGGTGCAATTGATGCTTCTTTTTATGCATCGGAAAACCAAGCAGGCAATGGACCAAAACTGCATTTTAATATTGAATAATAAATTAAAATCTCTTACAGCAGGGAAATGTTATGAAAATTTTCTTTGACAAATTCGTTTCCGTTTATTTATTCTTCATTTTTAAAATTGTTCCCCGCAGTTTTATTAATACAAGAAGTCCATCTAAAACTCATGTGTAGGATGAGTCGGCTAATTACATGCGGTATTTAAGAGACTTTATTCTTTCGGAAGGGAAGGAATACATGAACTTTCAGCTTGCACAGCAGGGAATGCAGCCGAATAACGCAAATGATATTTTTATGATTCTGCAAAGGAGTCTTGATGTACCCAAACCTTAATCCGGCGGTGTATGTTTGAAGCAAGTGGTTGTTGTCATGATATTTGAAAAGTGATTTTCTATTAGATAAAAAAGTTAAATTAAATAGTGTGAAACCTATAAAAATATTAGGCAACGATATATAAATTTACACCGACCTATTGACTTTGTGTAAATATCTACTTATATTTGTATTAACAAATGGAGGTAATATGGACACTAATTTTTCAAGCATTTTCGAACTTCTTAAAACTTTTCCAGATGAACAAAGTTGTATTAACCATTTAGAACAACTACGTTGGAACGGAAATATCATATCTCCATTTGACCCAGCATCTAAAGTTTATAAATGTGCTCACAATAGATACAAATGCAAAAATACAGGAAAATATTTTAATGTAAAGACAAGAACTATCTTTGAAGATAGTAAAATTTCACTACAAAAATGGTTCATGGCGCTTTACGTTTTTAGTTCTCACAAAAAAGGTATTTCATCTCATCAATTAGCTAAAGATATTAGCGTTACACAGAAAACAGCATGGTTTATGTTGCATAGATTAAGATATGCCTTTGATCATCCTGAATTTAAGAAAATCTTAGGGAATGAAGTTGAGGTAGATGAAACATATTTAGGGGGCAATAATAAAAATCGTCATTCGTCTAAAAAAGTTGAAAATTCCCAAGGTAGAAGTACCAAAGATAAAAGTGCAATTTTCGGAATGATTGAAAGAGAAGGGAATGTAATTGCTCAAGAAGTTCCTGATGTTTCTTCCGATACTTTACAAGGTATTATAAATGAGAATGTTGAAAAGGGTTCAATAATTTCAACTGATGAATGGAGATCATATAACGGTTTAAATAAAAACTACATTCATTTAAGAGTTAATCATGGAGCAAAAGAATATGTAAATATGATGGCTCATACAAATAATATTGAATGTTTTTGGTCTCACCTGAAAAGAGGGGTTAATGGTATTTATCATTGGGTAAGTAAGAAACATTTACAAAGCTATATAGATGAATTTTCTTTGAGATATAATACAAGAAAAAATTTGACTTGTGAAAGATTTGATTTAATTTTAAGTAATATGATTGGAAGATTAACTTATCAACAACTAACAAAATCAATGCCATGAATGAATTAGAAAAAGAATCGTCTTTTTTGTTTTACACCTCTCCTGATGGGAAAATTAAAATTCAAATTGCTTTAGATGGGAAAAATGAAACAGTTTGGACTACACAAAAAGGAATGTCAGAAATATTTAATGTTGAAGTATCTGCCATTTCTAAACATGTGAATAATATTTATGATGAGGATGAATTAAAAAGAGAAGGAACTATTTCCAAAATGGAAATAGTTCAACAGGAGGGAAAAAGAAAAGTAAACAGAAATATTGATTTTTATAACCTTGATATGATTATTGCGGTTGGATATAGAGTAAATTCTTATGAAGCTACACAGTTTAGAAAATGGGCAACAAAAATACTAAAAGAATTTCTCATTAAAGGATTTGTATTAGATGATGAAAGATTAAAACAAGGCAAGCGAATATTTAACAAAGATTATTTCGATGAACTTGTTGAACGAATTCGGGAAATAAGAGCCTCTGAAAGAAGATTTTATCAAAAGATCACAGATATTTACGCCGAATGCAGTATTGATTACGACCCAAATTCTCCACTAACAAAAATATTTTTTCAAACCGTTCAAAACAAATTAGAATATGCAATAACGCAATTAACAGCACCCGAGATAGTATCTACAAGAGCTGATTCAGAAAAACCGCACATGGGGTTAACTTCTTGGAAAAACGAAGCAAGAGGAGGCAAAATTCTTAAAAGCGATGTAAGTATTGCAAAAAACTATTTAAATGATAAAGAAATACGAGAACTTAATATTATTGTAAATATGTATCTTGATTATGCTGAACTCCAAGCTACAAAGCAACAACCAATAAAAATGAAAGATTGGATAGAAAAATTAAATGGATTTTTAAAATTCAATGAATATGAGATTTTAAAAGATGCTGGAAAAATAAAATCAGAAGTTGCTAAACAAATTGCTGAACAAGAATACGAAAAATTTAGACCCATTCAAGATAAAGAATATGAATCAGATTTTGATAAAGCTGTAAAAGAGATAAAAGAAAAGCAAACACTTCCAACTGAAAAAATAGAAGATAAAAAAAATCAATCATTATCAGACTTTGATAAAAACCTAAAAGGTCTTTTATCAGTACCGCCAGAAAAAGATAAATAAATTTTGAGAGGGGAAACCATTTAGTAATTTTTCTTGAATTTTGCTATAATCTTTACTTATTTTAAGTACAATAAATTGTAAATAGGTAAAGTTTTGCATTGCTGGGGATTTACTAAACAACATACATTATGTAAAAATAATTGTCGATTTTTTGTCTGCAAAAAGCATCTGTATCAACCTTTTATTCTCATTTTCACATTAGGAAACATATATCTTTGGGCGATAGGGATATATGGCTCATTTTGGAGTAAACCAAATGCCAGTCAAGAAGATACTCAATCAATAGAAAATCTTATAAATAAAAGATTTGATGAATTTAAAGTTCCCAACCCCGAATTAGATACGCAATTCCCTGGTTTTAGTGTTGATATGGTTATTCGTTTAAAACTTCAAAAAGAAAATCGGAGAAAATATATATTTGATTTAGCTAAAAACCCTGATCACGATAGAGTCTCTTTATATTTGGATGCAGATAATATTATGACATTTCAGGTACTTGATAAGAATGGAGAGACTTATAATGTAAAAATCCCTCCAGCAACTTATTCATTTAATAAATTTATGTTTTTACAATGCGATTATGGATTTACAGATGAATTTTCCTTTTTACGACTTTTCATTAACAATAAATTTATAGAACAATATAAATTCAAGTTTAAAATTACTTTACCAGATGATTATAAAGAACACATGATTCTTATGGCAGATATATTTGGGAAAAACGGAACAGCGATGACAATTTCTCATTTTTCTTTATCTAAATTTGTATTTGGTAAAACTTTAAGACGAGGAATCTATAATACTACAAGATGGTATTTTAAACAGATCAATAAAAAAATCTATGATGATATATCTAATTGAATTTATTTATGCGATCATTAATTAAATAGGTACAAAAACTAATAACAATTACAATGAAAGATGTATCTGGTTTAATTATATTTGACCACCCTAACCAAATAATTAAACTACACCAATTAATTAAAAAAGCAATTACTGTCTTTTTATTCATTTTTTACCCCCCTGGTGTAAATAAATATATCGTTGCCAAATATTAATATAAATTTTAGTAATTTTTATACCGGATTCTGATTCAATATTTATTACAATTGGTTTTTGAATCATTTAAACTCCTACAAAATAGGGAAGTGATTTTAAATTGTTTAAAAATAACCCGATAAAAATCATCCGCATAAAATTAAATAGTATCTTCTTATTGTAATCTCTGTTCTCAAAAAGGGTGTTATGAAAAAAATAAGCTTACTGTTCTTCTTTCTTTCGCAATTAATTTTAGCACAAGGTTACGGCACTTCATCAGAAATTAAATCCAATTGGAACTGCTGGAAAGTAAAACCGTTTATAGTTATTATGGAAACGGGTACTGCTTATAAACTTGATGAAGTTCCGTCGCGACCGCCGCGTATGAAAAGACCTGCCGGAGAAAGACAAGGACCGCCGCCTGCAGGAGTATGTTTCTGCTTTTATTTAAAAACAACTAAAGGAGAATAATTATGAAACGGTACATAATTGAATTATTACTACTACTTGCTTTTTCAGGTTCGTTATGTTTAGCTCAGACTAACCAAAAAAAAATTAAAGAAGATTTCAAACCTGCCGTAACTAACCAGCCGGGTAAAGAATATCCTCAAGTTAATTCTGAAGGTCGAGTTCGTGCAAGAATTTCTGCGCCTGAAGCGCATAGAGTTCAACTAGATATTAGCGCTGTAAAATACGACCTTGTCAAAGACTCGAATGGAGTTTGGACCGGAGAATCTAATCCCCAGGACGAAGGATTCCACTACTACCAATTATGGATTGACGGAGCTGCGGTTCCCGATCCCAACAGCTTATATTATTACGGTGCTATGCGCTGGGGAAGCGGTATTGAAATACCTGCTCATGACCAGGATTTTTATGCACTAAAGGATGTTCCGCACGGGCAGATAAGCGAGATCTATTTCCCATCTAAGAGTACAAATACTTCACGAAGAGCATTTGTATATACACCCCCGGATTATGCAAAAGATTTGAATAAAAGATATCCTGTTCTATATCTTCAGCACGGCTGGGGCGAAAATGAATATGGATGGCCGAACCAAGGTAAAGTTAATTTGATTATGGATAATCTTATTGCATCGGGAAAAGCAAAGCCGTTTATAATTGTAATGACATACGGGATGACAAACGAAGTAAGAATCGGCGGCCTTATGAAGTTCGATATAAAACCGTTTCAAACAGTTCTTGTTGATGAACTTATTCCTTATGTAGATGCAAACTTCCGTACACTAACCGATCAGCCTCACCGCGCCATGGCAGGCCTTTCAATGGGCGGATTTGAAACCAAACTGATTACCTTAAAGAATCTAGATACTTTTTCCTCAATCGGTCTATTCAGCGGCGGCAGTATAAGCCCGGAAGATGTTAAAAATACTCCCGGTTTCAAAGACAAAGTAAAGCTTGTTTTTGTAAGCTTTGGCGGCAGGGAAATTGAAAATATGAAGAACAGGCCTCGCACCGGGCCTTTCGGCGGTGATCCCAAAGAGGATATCGATGAATTATCAAAGGAAGGTATCAATGCTCATTTTTATGTTTCCCCTAAAACTGCCCACGAATGGCTGAGCTGGCGTCGCAGTCTGCATGAATTCGCACAGCTGCTGTTTCGGGATTAAAATTCATCTCAACAGAAGTAGAATAAAATATAATTTGATTGTGAAAAAAATACCGAACTTAATATCTAAATGATAATCTGTAAAAGGTAAATTACTCATGAAAACAAAAACATTTTCAATCGCGTTTTTATTCATCATATTTATTTTCGGATTGATGATAAAAGTTTCTGCTCAAACACATAAGCAGGAATATCAACCGACTTTTAAATCATTGGATAAGGCAAATCCTGTTCCGGAATGGTTTAAGGATGCCAAGTTCGGTATTTATTTTCACTGGGGAGTTTATTCTGTCCCCGCATTTGGAAATGAATGGTATCCCCGCAGCATGTACATAAAAGGCTCGCCGGAAAATAAACATCATATTGAAACTTACGGCGACCCTTCGAAATGGCCGTACAATTATTTTATTACCGGCGCAAAAGATAAGAAAGGTAATTTTGTACAGTTTCATCCTAAACTAAAATCCGAAGGCGGTAAGTTCGATCCGGATGAGTGGGCGCAATTATTCGCCGATGCAGGAGCTAAATTTGCAGGTCCTGTTGCCGAGCATCATGACGGCTTTTCCATGTGGGCCAGCAAGGTTAATCCGTGGAATGCAAAAGATATGGGGCCGAAACTTGATCTTGTAGGCTTGCTTACCAAGGCCATCCGCAAAAAGAATTTGAAGGTGATTCTTTCTATGCATCATGCATATAACATTACCGGTTATTACGACCATGTTCCGAAAACAGACGATCCGAAACTTCAAATGCTTTTCGGGCAGCAGGGGAAAAAAAAGAACGAAGCATTCTGGTTAGCCAAGCTTAAAGAAGTTATTGATGGTTATAAACCCGATATAATTTACCAGGATTTTAATTTACATCTAATTTCACAACCGGTCCTTTTACAGTTTTTAGCTTACTACTATAATGAAGCGGAGAAATGGAATAAGCATGTTGTAGCAACATTCAAAGACGGCCTTAATACAAAATGCGCCGTGCTGGATTACGAACGCGGAGGCCCTTCGGATATTACGGATAATTACTGGCTTACAGATGATGCAGTCAGCTTGTCAAGCTGGTGCTACACTAAAGGTATTAAATATTATTCCGCGAAAGCAATACTGCACAGCTTTCTTGATAGAATAAGCAAAAACGGTGACATGCTGCTTAATATTTCTCCCGAAGCCGACGGTACAATACCTCAGGAACAAAAGGATATTTTGCATGCAATGGGTTCATGGCTTAAAAAGTACGGAGAGGCTGTTTATGCAACTCGGGCCTGGGAAATTTATGGAGAAGGACCTACAAAAATGGGAAGTGGTTACGGCGTAATGGGAGCTCCGGTTGAAGGAACAGCAAAAGATATTCGTTTTACAAGATCAAAAGATTATAAAACTCTTTATGGAATATTGCTCGGCTGGGGAAAAGGTGAAAAAGAAATTGTACTTAAGTCATTGTCTTCCGATCGAATCAATTTAAAAAATCTGAAATCCGTTGAACTCATTAATGACGGGGCGGGAAAATATTTACCTTTAACTTTCAAGCAGGATGCGGAAGGCTTAACAGTTAATTTACCTGAACGCCCTTTTAAAGATATGGCATATGTTTTAAAGCTAAACTTCGATGGTAAAATTCCGCCCTTAGATAATTATGCCGATATTAACTGTACTCCGCATTATTATATAGTTCCGGAAAATAACAAAGGCGATTTGATGCTTGGTGCAGATATGACATTGACAGGAAAAAGAAAAGAGATTTCAAGCCAATGGAAGCTGGAACACTTGGGTAAAGGTATTTATAAAATTATTAATCGTGAAAATAATAAAAAGGTATTCGAGTGCGGTATTTCCGGTCATGATCTAAAGACGGCGGATTATAACGGGAAAGATACACAGCTTTGGAAAGTTGATAATGCACATAACGGATTATTGGAGATTACCAACAAACAATTTCCGGATATGATGCTGGCTGTAGGCGATTCAATTGCCGAAGGCAGCAAAGCCGAATTGATCGGTTCTGGAAAAGGTTCCTATAAGTGGAAACTAATAGAAGTCTGCGAGATGAAACATGAAGCTTATAAGCATCATAATATTCCCGGAATAATTGAAGCTGAGGATTATGATA
>CAZCFZ010000055.1:0-24930 GCA_964498065.1 uncultured Ignavibacteriaceae bacterium | reverse complement strand
TCTAAATAATTGTCTTTATCAATTTAAAAATAGTTGCAACTGAATATAAAAGAATTAACTTATGGAAAGTGAATTTCTATAAAAGTCTTGAATGAATTTTGGGCAGTAAATAAAGAAATCTTACAAAGATAATCGATTTAATATTTCAGAAAGACAAACACAATTTGTTGAAATGAAAATTAAACGGATTTTTTAGAAATAAAACGGAGGGTAAAATGTCTGAAATGAGATTCATGACATTGGCGCGACATATTATAGAAGGGGAAAAAAGACATCCTGAAGCAACCGGCGAACTGTCAAAACTTCTATCCGATTTATCCTTAGCAGCTAAAGTAATTTCACTGGAAGTAAATAAAGCCGGACTCGCCGATATATTAGGATTTACCGGCGATAATAATGTTCACGGAGAAAAAGTTAAAAAGCTCGACATTTTTGCTCATGATATGCTGTTAAGAGCAATGGAACACGGCGGGCATTTATGCGTTATGGCTTCGGAAGAGGAAGAAGATATTATTCATATCCCTTCACCTTACAAAGTCGGCAAGTATGTTCTTCTTTTCGATCCGCTTGACGGCTCATCAAACATCGATGTTAATATAAGCATCGGAACAATATTTTCCATATACAGACGCATTTCCCCGGATGGTCAGCCGGGCACACTGGAGGATTGCCTGCAGCAAGGGTACAAACAAATTGCAGCAGGTTATGTCGTTTACGGTTCAAGCACTATTTTAGTTTACAGTACCGGCGAGGGTGTTCATGGATTTACACTAGATCCTGCATTCGGAGAATTTTTGTTATCTCACGAGAATATCAAAATACCTAAGAAATCAAGAATTTACAGTATCAATGAGGGAAATTACTTTTACTAGCACCCCGGATTAAAAAAGTACATTAAGTATTTGCAGGAAGAAGATGTAAAAACAGAAAGACCATATTCCTCCAGGTATATCGGTTCAATGGTTGCGGATATTCACCGGAATCTTCTTTACGGCGGGATATTTATGTACCCGTCGGATTCAAGAAGTCCTAAAGGCAAACTTAGGTTGATGTATGAATGCAACCCTATGGCGTTCATTGTGGAAGCAGCAGGCGGAAGAGCAACAAACGGTAAAAAGAGAATCCTGGAAATCGTGCCAAAGAATCTGCACGAAAGGACTCCGGTATTTATCGGCAGCGAAGAAGATGTTAAGACGGTTGAATCATTTATGCAGAAGGAAGAAGTAGGCAGCGATGTTTACATTGGCAACAAATCCTGAATGTTTCATAAATGTGTCTACGACTATTAAATAAATGATTTAAAGAATATATTATACCGGACTTATTATTTTACTATATAAGGAATAAGTTCGGCATTACAATAACTTAAAAATTTATTTTCCCGGTTTAATTTTTTCAATCTCGAGAGCAATTTTATCTGCTAATTCCTTAAGTGTTATTCCCTCAATTTTTACTTTAGCAGATTTAATAGTAACTGTCGGATTATCGCCTTCGCCTAAAACATACTTGTATAAAGCAAAACCAAGGCGATTTCTATCGTTTACAATCGGAAGGTATTGACTAAGGCCTTCAACAATAGTGTAAACTTTTTTTTCTATTGAATCTTCCGGAGTTTCTTTTACTGCCGGAGGAGATAATGTAGCCATAACTTTTTCCTCAAAAATGTCTTTGCAAAAATAAACCAGAATGTGCTAAACTTCAATAATTAAGTGGAAGTAAAACAACTATTTAACTAAATTTGCAGTGTTTTTTGAAGATTTTGGGATAGTCATAAATATTTGGACTTAAGTAAAATTAAAAAACTTGCTATAATCAGGCTCAGTTCACTGGGTGATATATTATTAACTACCCCTTTCATCCGTTCTTTAAAAAAGCAATTTCCTAAATTAGAAATAGATTTTATTTTGAAAGGACAATACAAGAATCTTCTTTTTCATAATCCTTATATTGCTAGAATTTTTTCTTACGATGCTAATCAGAAAGATTTACTTTTTGACGAGTTAAAAAAACATAATTATGATTTTATTATAGATCTTCAAAACAATTTCAGGTCGGCAGAAATAAAAAGAGCCTTGAAGGCTCCTGCCGTAAGTTTCAACAAAAAAACTTTTGAAAAATTCGTACTTGTTCATTTTAAAATAAATAAATTGAAAAATCTGCCTTTAATTCCCGAACGATATGCACATTCGCTTGATGGTTTTCGCTTGGATGATGAAGGACTTGATTTATTTTTACCCGAAGGAATAAATTCACAGCTTAAAGATGGACTAAATTATATAGGTATCGCACCTGGTTCCAGGCATTTTACAAAAATGTGGCCGGAAGAATATTATATTAAACTGGGAAATATTTTATCAGGGAATAATTACAAGGTTGTTTTATTCGGCGGAAAGGATGATAAACAAACATGCAGCAGAATATCAAGTAAGATTGAGAATTCCATAAATTTATGTAATGATGACAACTTATTCCAAACAGCAGCGGATATGAAAAAATGCTCGGCTATTGTATGCAACGACTCCGGGTATATGCATGTTGCATGTGCATTAAAAATTCCGGTGCTTGTTTTCTTCGGATCAACCGTACGTGAATTTGGTTTTGCTCCTTATAAAAACAAAAATATATTATTAGAAAATAATTCTTTAACATGCCGGCCGTGTTCACATATCGGCAGGGAAAGCTGCCCCAAGAAACATTTTAAATGTATGCTTGAGCTTTCGCCTGAAACGGCATTTAACAAACTTAAAATGATTTTAAATACTTAATGAAAACTATTTGGGTTATATTATATAATTTTGTCGTTATACCCTGTCTGTTTATTATAATACATGCAGCAGGATTTTTTAATAAGAAAGTTAAAAGGGGGATAAAAGGAAGGAAAAGGATTTTCGAGGAGCTCATACTTAATGCGGCCCCATTAGATAAAACTAAAAAACTTGTCTGGTTCCATTCTTCATCTTTGGGTGAATTTGAACAGGCAAAACCTATAATTTCCGAATTAAAAAAAGATAAAAATATAAATATTCTTGTTACTTTCTTCTCTCCTTCCGGTTATGAAAATTCCAGAAAATACCCGTATGCCGATCTTATTTCTTATATACCTTTTGACACTTATTCAAATGCCATAAGATTTATTACAATAGTCAGGCCTAGCCTTGCTGTAATGATGAGATATGATATTTGGCCTAATCACGTTTGGGCAATAAAAAAATTTAGGATTCCGTTGTACATTGTAGATGCAACAATGAAAAGCAACTCATCAAGAAAACTGATCTTTATAAAAAACTTCCATAAAATTTTATATAAAGATATTTCCAGAATATTAACAGTGACTGAAGCCGACTCAAAAGGATTTAAATCTTTCGGGTGTACCGATAAACAGCTCCAGGTTGTCGGAGATACCAGATTCGACAGGGTTTATCAAAGAAGCATATCTGCAAATGAAAGAAATCTTATTAAAGAAGATATACTAAAAGGCAAAAAGATTTTAGTCGCGGGCAGTACATGGGAAGCAGACGAAGAAGTTATACTTTCGGCTTTTTTAAAACTTACAAAATATGAAAAGGATTTAATTTTATTAATTGCACCTCACGAGCCGACGCTTATTCACCTTGAAAAAATTGAAAATGAATTTTCGGGAAAGTTAAGTACAATCAGGTTTTCATTTTTAAATAATTACAAAGGGGAAAGAGTAATTATTATAGATTCAATAGGGATATTGCTAACATTATACACTTATGCAGATGCAGCATATATCGGAGGAAGTTTTAAGCAGGGAATTCATAATGTATTGGAAGCAGCAGTTTATGGAATCCCGGTTTTATTCGGACCTAAAAATGAAAATTCGCAGGAATCCCGGCAGTTATTACAACGCGGCGGAGCTATAGAAATCAAAAACAGAAGCGATGCGTATAGGCAGTTTAGAAAGCTTTTCTCAGATGAAAACCTAAGGAAGAAAATGGGTAAAATTTCTCATGAATATGTTCAGGAGAATCTGGGAGCATCCGGTAAAATAATAGAAGAGATTCATAAAATAATTTAAAGCTTCGTGGATTATCTTAGTGAAGAAATATAAAAAAAATTTTCATTTTATAGATTTCAAGAAAATTTCATGCAAGACGATTCTCAAATTTACTCTATACTATTTTTTCTTCTTTCTTTATTTTACCCCAAAGGGGTTTAATATTAAAGACCGGGACATCGTCCCGGTTTTTTAATTTAATCAGTAGTGTTTCCTGAAACCCTGTAAGGGTGAAATAAAAAAACTATTCCCATATATATCGTTCATCAAATTCTATTTTATATTCTATCAGAAATTGTCTTAATTCATCCTGAAAAGTCTTCTTTCTATGGTGTTCTTCTTGATTTAATATATAAGCCTTTACCTTTTCTATTTCAGATTTACCAACTGAAAAGGCTCCATAACCATTTTGCCATCCAAACTTTTCCAGCATACCTCCTTTCGTCTTTACCCATTTAGAAGATTCTCGTTTTACTTCTCCTATTAATTTTGCTGTTTGTATATTCCTTGAAAGATTAAATAAAATATGGACGTGATCATATATCCCTCCCACCAAAAGCACCGGACAATTCAAGTTATTGCATATCCCACCAAGATATGCATGCATTTCATTACGAATAGCTTCATCTAATAGAAAAGGATAGCGATTTTTGGTCGAAAAAATTATATGAACTAAAATGTTTGCAAGCGACTGAGGCATATTTCCCTCCCTTTTACTTATGTAACTCTTTCAGAGTTACTACTCTCTCAATTTAATCTTTTATCCGGGGGTATTACCCCCGGCTGAATGATTTTTCCCCTTTGGGGAAATTCAACATCTTTGAAAGATAATATTTTAAAAAAAAATAATAGCAATAAAATAATTTTTTATTATGCTAATGATTTGAATTTAATCTACTTATTACAAATTAGTTTAAGAATTTTAATAAGATAAGGATTAATAATTATACTCGAGAGTAATCAAAGTTTAATATATTTTTCTTTTAAAATATTTATATGATGTTCTTCATGTCCGGCAATTATAAACATTATAGCCCTCACGGTTACTTTGTTATTACTTGCTGTCCCCCATCTTCCAATCGATTCTTCATCAAAGCTTTTAAATAATGCAATATCTGCTTCTCTTGTAAGTTTATAATCATTTACTAAACTCGAAAGAGTTCTTTTATTAAATTGCGCTGTTTTAACATATTCATCCTGTTCAAATCCTGGAAGCTGTTGTTGTTCTCCTCTGGCAATACATAATGCCCGATAGCTGAAAACTCTTTCCGTATCAATCATATGTCCTAATACCTCTTTAATGCTCCACTTCCCCTCTGCATAAGCATAATTGCCTTTATCTTCATTAATTGATTTGAAAAAATCAACAGTTCTTCCAAGCTGATTTGTAAGTATCTTTATAATATCATTCCCAGCTAATTGTTTAATATATGTTTCATAGTAAGGTGCATATTCGTTTTGTTTAGGCCGTTCCATATAAACTCCTTTTTTATAAATCATTTCCAAATTGCTACTTTAAAAGTCCCTGTTGAAGTTGCTACACCTCTAAACATTCCCTCCGTGCTGAAAGGCATAGTATAATTACCATCCTTATCAACAGCGATAAGACCGCCGTCGCCAGGCTGTAATACCTTATATATAATTTGATCGGCAGCATCTTTAAGTGACATTCCTTTATACTCCATTAATGCAGAGACATTAAATGCGACGGTATGTTTAATAAATTTTTCACCCCAGCCGGTGCAAGAAACTGCGCAGGTTTTATTATTTGCATAAGTACCGTCTCCTATTAATGGAGAATCTCCTATCCTGCCCGGCATTTTATTTGTCATACCTCCGGTAGAAGTAGCCGCTGCTAAATTTCCATATTCATCCAAAGCGACGCAGCCCACTGTTCCGTGTTTTCCTTCCTCTAATTTTTTCTGATATTCTTTAAGCTGTTTTAATCTTTCAGGAGTATCAAAATAACTCTGAGGTACAAGCTTAATCCCCATTTTCTTTGCAAATTCTTCTGCGCCCTGATAAGCGAGTAATACATGCGGAGTTTTCTCCATAACCAAACGCGCTAAAGAAATCGGATGAGGTACATGTTCCACTCCGGCAACCGCCCCGCACGATAAATCTTTTCCATTCATAATTGAAGCATCCATCTCATGTGTACCTACAGAAGTATATACTGCTCCTTTACCGGCATTAAACTTGGGATTATTTTCAAAATATCTTAGCACTTTTTCGCAGGCATCCAGGCTTGAACCGCCTTTAGCAAGTATATCTTTTCCTATTATAAGTGCTTCCTTTAATGATTTAATATATGCCTGTTTAACCGAATCAGGTAAATCTTTACTAATTGTTCCTGCTCCGCCATGAATTACAATTGTATATTTATTTGTTTTATGGGATAAAACTTTTTCCTTTGATACACCAGTAAATTGGAAAGCTACAAAGAAAAGAAAGGTTAAGAATGTAAACACTATATTTTTCATGGTTTCTCCATAGAATTTAAAATTTATGCTTAAGATAAAAAACTATTCTTATTTTAATTTAAATTAATTTCGACTTTAAATGTTTTTCAAGCCTGGTAATAAGTTCTATCTGTGCTTCATTTATTTTCTTTTTAGCAGCTTCGACTGTAAAAAATTCGGCTTTATCTATTTCCGGAAATTCCTGGATCTTTCCCGATTTAGGAGGCCATTCTAGCTTAAATGTATTACTTTTTATAAAATGCTGTTCATCATTTTCTGTTTTAAAAGCCCATGCATAAACAACTTTTCCGTTCTTCTGTTTAATTGAACTTAAAGGCAAATATTCTCCTTCAGATGTAATTCCGGTTTCTTCTTTAAATTCTCTGATCGCAGTCTGAAGGTATTCTTCATTTTTTTCTATAAGTCCTTTAGGAATACTCCAGAATCCATCATCCTTATTTTTAAAGAACAGACCTCCAGGATGGACTAAAAAAACTTTTAGTTTCTCATTTTTTACTGAGTACATCAATAAACCTGCGCTAGTTTCGCCAGCCATAATTCACCTAGAAAATTAACTTACTTACTGAAGTTACGCAAAACAAGAAAAAATCAGCCATTGTCATTCCGAACTTGATTCGGAATCTGCATAATTAAGCTATTTTCAGATGCTGAATCGAGTTCAGCATGACAATCGCGTAACTTCAGTTTCTTATTAAATTTAAATTCGTTTTATTTCAATTGAAAATAAATTAAAAATGCATTGATGCAATCTTTTCACAAAATAGAATTTTTCTTAAATATAGGAATATGTATTTTAACATTATCGGCATCAAGCTTTGCTCTTTCAAATAACCAAATCGATTCTTCTAAATATACAATTTATTTGGTTAAGCAAATGTGGCATACCGGAATTGTGTTTAATACAAGCGATATTGACTCAAGCATCTGGCCGGAAATAAAATATTTTAAAGATTTTAAATATATAGACGTCGGCTGGGGTGATTCGGCTTTTTACCAAGATCCGGATTTTAATTTAGTGCTTGCAGCGGAAGCTCTTTTTGTCCCGACTCCCAGCACTCTTAGAATCGAAGGTCTATTTTCATCAATTGATAATTATATAAAATCTTCCGATAAGGCAGTTGAAATAAAACTTACCCAAAGTCAATTAGACAGGTTGTGCAAATATATTCATGATAATTATTATCGAAATAAACAGCATAAATTAATTGTTTACGATAAAGAAGAAGGAGGGAAAATTATTTTTTATAAAGCCAACGGTAAATACGACTTATTTAATACATGTAATACCTGGGTTGCAAGAGGTTTAAAGAAAGCAGGCTTTAAGAATATTGATGATAATTTAATACTAGTAAAAGAACTCTTTCAACAAGCAGGTAAAATGGGAAAAATATTAAAATAATTTATTTTACTTTTTACTTTCCTGAAAATATTCTTAATCCGACAATCCCGGCAATTATTAAAAATATAAATCCCACTCTTGCTAAGTCTCTAGATTCTCCGAACAAAATAATCCCGAGTATTGCGGTTCCAACTGCACCAATACCGGTCCAAACTGCATAGGCTGTACCGACCGGGATAGTTTTTAATGAAACTGAAAGGAGGTAAACGCTTATTGCCATTGCTACTATTGTGAAAATACTCGGATATAATTTTGTAAATCCGTCTGAGTATTTCATCCCGATTGCCCAGGAGGTTTCGAATAATCCTGCAACAAATAAGATAATCCAATTCATTTTTTACCTATAATATATTTCTTTAATTGAAACCAAAATTGTAAGATTAAAACTCATTTTAACAAAAGTTTTATTTTCTCTTTTATTATTTCTATAGCCAGATCAATTTCTTTTAGATGAGTTCTAAAAGAGACAACAGCAATTCTCAATGTATATTTCCCGTTAAGAATCGTAGATGACAGAAAAACTCTTCCGTCTTTCTGTATTTCTTCAATTAATTTTTTATTGAAATTATTTGAATCGCCGTTTCGTAACGAGTACCTAAAGGTTACAACAGATAGATCAGGGAAAGGACCTAATTCAATATTATTAATTTCTTTTAATTTTCCATAAGTATAGCGGGCAAGAAGAATTTTTTCTTCCAGGGCTGCGCGAAACGGATTTAATCCCAGAAGTTTTAAAGGAAGCCATAGCCTTAATCCCCTAAAATGTTTTGATAATTCCGGAGAAAGATCTGCCGGCGATAATTCTTCATTTGAATCAAAGGCATCCTGCATATAACCTGCTTGATAACTATGTGCATTAAATAGATGCTTCTTATCTTTAATTAATACTGCGCCGGAACCATAAGGGAGAAATAAACTTTTATGAGGATCCATGATTATTGAATCTGATATATCCAGCTTGTTTAATATTTTCCTGCCGGTTTCGCTTAAGATGAAGAATGCACCGTAAGCTCCGTCAATATGAAACCAAAGATTATATTTTTTTGCAATTTCACCTAATGAATCAAGCGGATCAACAGCCCCGACATCGGTGGTTCCGGCAGATCCCGTTATCAGCCACGGATTTAATCCGTATTTTTTATCTTGAATAATTAATTGCTCCAAACTTTCCGGATTCATTCTATATCCCGAATCCATGGGTACATAATGTCTTATACAATTATTTAACCCGGCAATTCTAATAGACTTTTCTATTGAATGATGCGCCTGGGCAGTTAAATAAATTACTGTCTTTTCGATTTCATTGGGTTTTATATTGAAAGCTTCACGAGCTGTTACAATTGCAATTAAATTGGAAATACTTCCGCCCGAAGTTAGGTTGCCGCCGGAATTTTTAGGATAACCGATTAAGTCTGCCATCCAATCAATTAGTGAATTTTCCAGTTTAACCGCACCCGGTGAGGCAAATGAAACACCTGCATAACGGTTTGTAACAGCAGCAATATAATCCCCTAAAGAGGAATAATAAATTCCGCCGCCGGGGATGTAACCGAGATGTCCCCCTGAAGCAGGATTTATTCCCGGAGTATCAACATTTTTTTTTAATACACTAAATATTTCATCAATATTAATTGGATTATTGGAAATTTTAGTATCAAATATTTCTTTAGTTACTTTGGGGGGCATTGTATATGTTAATGAAGAATCAAGATTATTAAGAAAATTCTCGGAATATTGAATTGTTTTATTCAGCAGAGAATTTCTTTTTTCAGACGTTGGTTCTAATAATCTAGCTGTCTTTTCAAGTTCTTTAATTTTTTCAATCATTGTATTTATGAAGTATCGTAAAGACCGGTATTTGTTATTGCGAAGCTAAAAAAATATTAAGACTCTGCAAAGGATTTGATAACAAATTTTTTCTCAAATAATTATTATTTTCAAATTAAGTAAAATGAAAATTTATTTGTCACAATCTAACTAAAATTATATTTTTCGTATGCGTAATAAAAACAAATAAACACTTGAAATTCCTTCAATATTACTTTAGTATATAATATTTAATGGAACTTAGGAGATTAAACATGGGAAATCAAACCAAACACATACTGCTCGGCGCGGGAGGAGCTATAGGCAGTACTTTAGCAAATGAGCTTCTTGCAAACAACGAATCAGTCAAATTAGTTTCGCGAAGTAAACATAATTTGCATAATGCCGAATCAGCTAAGGCGGACTTAACAATTTTAAATGATGTAAATAATGTAGTGGAGGAAAATTCTATCGTTTATCTCCTTGCAGGACTGCAATATAATACAAATATATGGAGGGAACTATGGCCTAAAATTATGACAAATACAATTGAAGCATGCAAATCTAAAAATGCACGACTGATATTTTTTGATAATGTTTATTCATATGGAAAAGTAAACGGCATCATGACCGAACAAACTTCATTTAATCCATGCAGTAAAAAAGGAGAAGTAAGAGCAAAATTAAATGAGCAGCTATTAGACGAAATGAAAAATAATAATATTACGGCTATGATTACCAGGTCAGCAGATTTCTACGGACCATACTCGGATAAAGGCAGCATCCCGTATAATTTGGTTTTTAAGAACTTAGCAAACAATAAAAGAGCTCAATGCCTGGCGAACGTAAAAACTAAACATTCTTATACATATGTCCCCGACTGCGGAAAGGCTCTTTATCTTTTGTCAAAAACAGATTCTGCATTTAATCAAACATGGCACATGCCGACTGCAAATCCGGTGCTTACAAACGAAGAGTTTATAAAAATAGTTGCTCAAAAATTGGAAGTTGAGCCCAAATACATGGTGCTAAAAAAATGGATGATAAAATTAACGGGAATATTTAACGGTACAATTAAAGAGATTTATGAAATGCTTTATCAAAACGAATTCGATTATATTTTTGATTCATCCAAATTTGAAAAGCAGTTTAACTTTACACCTACACCTTACGAAAAAGGGATTGAGGAAACAATTAATTATTATCATTTGAAGAAATAAATAAAAAAAGCGTGCTACTTTAAACCTAATAACACGCTTTTCAAAAAACACTAATCAAAAAATTATTTTTTCGAAAGTCTTTTTGGTCCTGCTTTAAGAACTTCTTCCGAAGAGCCTTTTTCAAACAACTTAAAGTTCTCAATAAACCTTGCAGCTAATGCGTCGTATTTTTTCCAGTATTCATTCTTATCACCCCAAGAACTGGAGGGATCCAGAACATCTTCGGGAACATCCGGGCAGCTTAACGGAACTTCAAATCCGAATAATTTATCTTTTCTAAATTTTACTTTGTTTAACTTTCCTTCAAGTGCTGCATTCAATAAGTTTCTTGTATGCCTGATACTAATTCTTTTACCAACCCCAAATCTTCCGCCGACCCAGCCTGTATTTACAAGCCAGCATTGTGCTTTATTCTTAATCATTCTTTCTTTCAGCATTGCGGCGTATTCAAAGGGATGACGGACCATAAACGGCGCACCGAAACATGCACTGAAAGTAATTTGAGGCTCAATTCCCAACCCGATTTCCGTACCGGCTATTTTTGATGTATAACCGCTTATAAAGTGATACTGCGCCTGCTCAGGATTTAATTTTGAAATTGGAGGCAACACACCCGAAGCATCGCAGGTTAGGAAGATAATATTTTTAGGATGAGTACGAACATAACCTTCCGGAACTATGTTGGGAATAAATTCCAGCGGATATGATGCACGCGTATTTTCCGTAAGAGAATCATCATTTAAATCTATCTTCCTCGTTACGGGATCAAAAACTACATTTTCAAGAATTGTTCCGAACTGCTTTGTAGTTGCATAAATTTCCGGTTCATGATCAGCAGAAAGACGAATTACTTTTGCATAACAGCCGCCTTCAAAGTTAAATACTCCTTCTGAACTCCAGCCGTGTTCATCATCCCCGATAAGCTTTCTTTTAGGATCAGCCGATAAAGTAGTTTTTCCCGTTCCGCTTAATCCGAAGAACAATGCAACGTCTCCATCTTTCCCTACGTTTGCAGAACAATGCATAGGAAGTACATCTTTAAATGTGAGAAGGAAATTCAACAATGTAAAAACGGATTTTTTAATTTCCCCTCCGTAAAGAGAATTTGCTATTACTGCTATCCTCGAATCAAAATTTAATATTATTCCGGTTTCCGTTCTAGTGCCGTCAATTTTAGGATCTACCTTAAAATCCGGCACTGCAATAACAGTAAAATCAGGAATAAATTTTTTTAATTCATCAGGATTTGAAGTAGTTATAAACATATTCCTTGCAAATAAGCTGTGCCATGCTTTTTCCGTAATTATCCGGATAGGCATTTGATATTCAGGATCGGCACCAACATAACAGTCCTGTACAAAAAATTCTTCGCCTTGTGCATATGCTTCAACACGCTGCATCAATGCGTTAAATTTTTCCAAACTATAAGGTCTGTTATGGACTCCCCACCAAATATTTTTATCCGTAGTTTCTTCTTTAACAATAAACTTATCTGCAGCAGCTCTTGCAGTGTGCTTTCCTGTTTTAACAACGAACGGTCCGCCTTCAGAAATATGTCCTTCATTACGGAAAACCGCCTCCTCATATAAAGATGATTCAGGTAGATTCCAATAAACATTATCGAGATAATTAAGACCGTGATTAGATAATGAATAATCTGAAGCTAAATCTTTAGCTTGTTTGCTTGCCGGCGTATTAAATTCTAAATATTTACTCATGACCAATCCCTCACTAATTTACGATCGCCAATGTAAAGTTCGTTGGGTGAGTTAGGATCCAATGCCCACTTCATTCTTTCAACACCCTCGGTAATATCTTTTACGGAACCGCAGTAACTTAATCTTAGGTAACCTTCCATTCCGAATTCGGCACCCGGAACCGTCAGCACCATAACTTTATCAATTAAGAACTCCGAAAGTTTGTTGGATTTTTTTTGGTATGCGCTGAAATCCGCAAAGCAATAGAAAGTACCGTCAGGTTTGGTAACTTTTATACCTTCAAATGAATTTAAAAGATCGATCATAATGTTGCGGTTATTTTCCAGTGTTACTCTCAAGCTTTCAACACTTGATTGAATACCGTTTAAAGCGCCGACTGCAGCTTTTTGTAATAAAATTGATGGGCCCGAAGTCTGATGTCCTTGAATATTCGCCATTGCTTCGATTATTTTTTTATTTGCAACTGCCCAGCCTATTCTAAAGCCGGTCATTGCATACTGCTTTGATACTCCGTTGATGAGAATAATTTTAGATTTTTCCGATAAGTCCTTTGCATAGTTAAAACAATTGATCGGCTTTTTGTCGTCAAAAATCAAGCGATGATAAATATCATCCATAATTAAGTATAGATCTTTTTTCTCGCAGAAATTCACAACGTCTGAAATAAATTCTTCCGAATACATTGCACCGGAAGGATTATTAGGACTGTTTATTAGAATAGCTTTTGTAGAAGAACCGATCCGCTGTTCAATATCTTGTATTCTAGGATAAAAACTTCCGTCTTCAGGTAAAGCGGCAACACCGATTGCTCCGCACAGCTTAGCCATCTCCGGATAACTAACCCAGTATGGCGCGGGGTAAACAATTTCATCCTGAGGATTTAGTATTGCTTGCAGCGCAACCATAATTGCCTGCTTTGCACCGCCTGAAGCAATAACATTTTCAGGAGCAACATGGCGGTTATAAAATTCATCGGTATAGCGAATAATTGCTTTCTTCAATGCCGGTATGCCGTCAGCAGGCGCATATCTTATTTCACCGGTATTTAAGTGCGCCGCAGTAGCTAAAATTGCATCCATAGGAACTTTACTTTTCGGTTCTCCTCCGCCTAAATGAATTACCGGCTCTCCCTTATCTCTTAATATGGCCGCTTTCTCATTTAATTTTAATGTAGGTGAGGCGCTGATAGAACGCGCGATTTGGCTTAGACTCATTTCACTCCCTCAAATAATTAATTCTATTTTTTCAAAAAAATACTCTCGAAACTTATTTGTGAAACAGCTTAGAATCAAGAGAGGATGGTTCATTATGCAATTTATTTTCAATATTTTTTAGATTAAATCTCATTTTATTCAATAAATTTAGTAACTATACAATGATAAAACCAGTCCTTCAATCCCCGCTAGGTTTATGATTGTCGATTGATGATTGACGGATTTAATCCATCAATCATCAATCCTTAGATCTTTCAATCATATAATTTTATAAATGTTAGCTCATTTGGGATTAGGGCCTTCGGTAACCTGAACAAAGTCTGCAGGTCTTAACCATTTTGCATATGCAGCTTTTACTTGTTCAGCCGTAAGCTTTAAATATTTACGCGCAGCAATTGTAGGCTCATCAAGCGGAAGATCATTTAATGAACGCGATAATAATCCGCCTGCTATACTGCCAAGGCTTGATTCGGAAAGAGGTATTTCTCTCATTAACATGGCTTTAGCTTGTTTCAATTCGTGAGGAGTTACTGCTTTTGCCTGCATTTCTTTTAAGTCGCGTTCTACAATTGCTCTTGCCTTGGAAACATTAGGAGGATCGCATCCGTAATTTACGGAGTAAGTAGACCTTGTTTTACCAACTGAGAACGAAGAGGAAACATAATAAACCAAACCGGAATTTTCTCTTAAATCTTTATACAAACGTGTAGCATAAAACGATCCGCCTAATACATGATTGCCGAGTTCGAGTGCATAATAATCGGGATTGGAACGTGTGAGACCAAGAGTTTCGGAAAGAGTTACTCTATCCTGAACTCTGCTTACATCGGGAACTACCGAAGTAGAAGGCTTATTCATTGGTACTGCGGGTAATTCGGTTTCAGGCTTCTTCCCTTCTGAATTCCAATTTCCAAAATATTTTTCAATAATCTTTTTTGCATCTTCAGGCGTGGTTTTACCGATTACAACAATTGTAGTAAGATCGGGCCTGTAAACTTTTTTATAATAGTTTTGAATATCATCAAGAGTTAAAGACTTAACTGTTTTAGGTGTTGTCTGACGCAGAACAGGATCATTTTCAGGATAAAGTCCTTTTCTTAAAGCACGCCCCATAAGATAATCCGGACTTTTTAATTCACCTGCAACTGTTGCTGCAGTCTGCATTTGTAATACTTTAAAAGCCCTTTCAGGTAAACCAGGATTCAATTCATTATCAGCCAAAAGTTTTACTCCTTGGTTAAAATCATTTGCCAGCATTTGAACAGAAAAACTTGTACCGGCCGATTCATCGGCACCAATATCGTCCAATGCCTTTTGAAAAGCTATACGGTCTAAAGTTTTGGAACCATACGAGAACAACTGGCTCAACACACTTGAAGCCCCTTCCTGACCTTTCGGTGTTTCCAGATCAGAATTATTTTTTATTCTTCCGTAAACACTAATTGTATTACTTACATTTTCAGGCTGAACAATCAGCTTTAATCCGTTTGATAATTTCATAACAGTAGGATTAACAACTGACGGCGGAACCGAAAGCCTGCCCATTGCCTGATCTGCCCAAGCTGGTAATTGAACAGGTTTCGGATTTTTAGGTGCAAAAGATTCTTTCCCGCCAAAACCTTTCCGGGAAATCGGTTTGCCGGAAGTTTGAGGAGTAAGAATCGCATAGATTGCATGATCTGCGTTTAAATATTTCTTTGCGACCCTATTTACATCTTCCACTGTTACTTTTTCCAATGCATTAAGGTCATCCTGAGGAGAATTTCTTCCTTCAACTGCTAAAGCTTCGGACCAAGCATCTGCCAAGCCTGAAACAGAATTTTTTTCATATTCTGCATCAGTCAGTTCATGTTTTTTTTCAGCACTTACCAGATCTTCGGGAAAACCGTTTTTAACATAGCTGTCTAAAATTGATTGTACATCTTTTATTAAAGACTTGGAGTTTCCTCCTTTTGGGAAAACGGCCAATCCGAATCCGATTCCCGATTCGGGTAAATCGGAATATTGGAAACCGGCGTACAATGCTTTTCCCGTAGGAACTAATTTAGAATATAAATCACCTCTCTGATTGCTTAGGACATCCGACAAAATTTGAGCAGCAGCATAGTCGGGACTATTTGAGCCGGGCATCCGATAAGTAACGATTGCAAAACCATAGGGCAAATCCGTTTTAAGATTTAATGTATCAGGTTTTACACTTTCGAGATTGACCGGCGGTCTTACCGGGATTTTCTTAGAGGGAATATCGGAAAATAATTTTTTCACTTCCTTCAATGCTTTTTCAGGTTGAACATCACCAACAATTACTAGGATTGCATTATTAGGAGCGTACCAGGTTTTATGGAACTTTTGCAGCATAGCACCGGTTGTTTTATTAAAAGATGGACGAGTTCCTAGTGCATCATGCGAATAAGGAGTTCCTTTGAAAATTGCTGCTAAAAGTTTTTTATAAAATACGTACTCAGGATTTGATAAATCAGATGCAACTTCCTGTTCAATTGCACCTCTTTCATTTTTCCATAAAGAATCGGTTGCCAGAATACCTTTCATTCTAATCGCCTCGATATGCAACGCAACATCCAGGTCTTCCGATGGAACCGTGAAATAATATTGAGTAACTGTTTGTCTTGTGTCGGCATCAAAGTCACCGCCCATAGCAGCGGTAATATCCGCAAGCTGATCTGCCGAAAGTTCTTTGCTTCCCCTAAACATCATATGTTCGGTAGCATGAGCCATTCCCGGAAATCCTTTCGGAGCTTCGTTGGAACCGACTAAATAGTTAATTTCCGTAGTAACTACCGGCGCAATAGGATCTTTTACAATTACAACTTTAAGTCCGTTTTTTAAAGTCGATCGTAAAACTTCTTTTTTATTATTGTTTGATTTTTCAACTGCAAAGCAATTTGTAGATAACGATAAAAATGCAACCGCTATTAAAACACTTAGTAATGAAATTATTGAATGAGATTTATTAATATTTTTAAGTGTTCCTCTTTTAGCTGTTACATTATAATTTTTATTCATAATTATTCTCCTTTATAAATAGAAAAAAGATGGTATGTTGAACAGATATGTAAATTTTAACTTGTAAATGTTATATTGATGTAAATTTGTCACTTTAAGAATTAGATAAATTCAAATCTCAATTTCCCCAAAGGGAATAGAAAAACGTTAAAAAGTTTAAAGATAATTAAGATATAATGTTAGGTAATGTATCACATTATTGATGTACAATATACTTTGGATTTAACCAGAATTTGCATTTTTCGGACAAATAGACGACTTAAAATTCTTCACAATTAAATATCAAAAAATTAATTCCAAATTTTAGAATACCACCTTTTTACTACTTCTTCCGCTGGTTTGTTATTCGGAGTATAATGTTTGTTTTCCGGGCTTCCGCCGTAAGTTAAATAACTAGGCCACTTCCACCAGTACATGCCTGCAATCCAATTTTGGCTGTAAGCTGCCTTAAATAATGCATTATAACATCTTGCTTGATTTTGAAGATTTGTTTCATTTTTTGTGTTGCTCTCAAAAGCGGTTTTCCAGGGCTCTCCGGTACTTCTAAATCCGACTTCGGTAAAAATTATCGGTTTGTTGTATTTCTTTTGTATTGAATGAATTTTCTTCATTACTTTCTGTGCACCTTTAAACAGTTCTTCATCAGTTGGATTGTCTTTATCGCTCAAAGGAAAATATTCACTCAGCCCGATATAGTCGAAGTATTTCCAGAATGTGAGTTTTGAAAATTCGGAACTCCAATTTGGACCGTAAACTATTTTACCGCTGTAAATTTTTCTAATTTTTTTTACAATCTTAATCCAGTCTTCTTCGTGACCAACTGTAGCTTTCGAAAGTTCATTTCCTATACATAGTATCGGAATTTTATACATTTCCGCAAGCATAGCATAATGACTTATCCAGTTAAAATAGTAATGAAAGAATTTTTGCCAGTCATTTTTATTTGTCATTTCAATATTTCCCGGCCAGCTGTTTTCACCCAAATAAATTTGAGGTTTAAGTATTACATTCATCTTTAATTTTTGAGACAGGTGGGACAAATAAATCAAACTTTCATCATTTTCGGCGCCGGCAAATTCCCAGAACCTTAAAGGCACAGGTTTGTTTGCATCACGCATTGATGTAAAAGGAGTTATTGAAAAAGAATTTGCCCCCAGGCTCTTCATCTTTTCCACCGATTGTTTTGCTTCCCGTGATAAATATCCGTTGTATATGTCATAACCTTCATGAGCAAAGCAAAATCCTTTTTGAAATTCAGGTATATCATGAGGAAAATTATTTTTGTAATCCTTAATTTCTTTTAAATAATTTTTTGAAAACGAAGCTAAGTATTTTTTCCACTCACCTTCTAGATTCAAATCGTTTTTATTCCACTTGAGGTAATTATTAATGAAATTTTCTTTACCGAATTTTTCAATTAAGAATGAAACAAAGCCGGCTGAGAGCGGATCCGTGAGAAAATATGAATCATATTCAAGCGAATAATTATCCAGCATCTCATTAAGCTCGGGTATATCACCCGATTGATAAATAAAGCTTGCCCAAAATTTATAACCTTTATCTCTCCAATTATTCGAGAAGTAAAAAGAGAGTCCCTGTTCTAAAAAATCAACTTTGGGACTGCCGATATTTTTCCTGATTAAAAATAAAGCAGCTTTCGAAAAATCGCTTCCATTGATCCAGCTATTAATTACTAAGTCTATTGAACTGTCCGTATTATTTATATTAGAGAGTTCCGTATTTCCGGTGATAAGACCTTTATCTTCAAAGTTATCAAAAATGTTAAAGTTAATTCTTGAAGAATGAAAATCTTTACCGAAGAATTGTTTTAGCTTTTTTAATGAAGCTTCATTAACCAAATCGATCTTTTTTACCTGTTTATAGTCAATAGTTTTTGAATAAACGGTATACCTAAAATTTTTAGAAATATTGTAAACCTTTTTTTCATCTAAGAAATTATACAATCTATTTTCATCAAGTATCCAATTACCATGTGAATTTAATTTAAAGAATCCCAATTCCGAACATAATCCATTCTGCACAATCCTTATATCACCTATTGTTCTAATGCCGGATACATGTAATACATACTTATCATTTATTCCTGAAATTATATAGCATAATTTTTTCCTGTTGAGAGGATTATAAAAAAACAGATTTATTGTTGTTGAAGGATCTTTAAATTTTTGGTGATTAAACGAAAAACTTGAATCAGAGAATTTTACGGGAAGCTGCGCGGATAGTTCTCCTAAAATATTATTGGATTTATAAGTCCCGAGAATTATCATGGAATTATTTTTTAATTCGGATGATGTAACGGCAGTATCGGGAATAATCTTTAAATGTGCCCATTTAAAATTTTCTTGAATTCTTTCAGCATCATTCAAATATTGCTGTGAGAAGGAAGTATTCGAAGCGGCATAAATTATTAATCCGCCGTTATGATATAAATCTTCAAACAGTAAGCGCCTGTTGATTTCCGTATTTTGATTTTGTTTATATATACTATTGTAGCTCTGCGGATTTATTACAAGATAAACAAGAACGAATGCACTTATTGGAATAAGAAAATGTATTACCTTCATTTTGAAAGACATAATGCTTTTTAATTAAGATATTTTAGTGAATTTAGAATTCCGCGTTTGAGGGTATATTTATACTTTAGTTAAAGACTAAATGAAAATACTGTTAAAACAGTTTGTATTTTACTTTTTTGATATTAATAACTTCGAGATTAATCCCGAAGTTATATAGAGAAAAATTAATTTATTTATAACCGTTTTAACGGTTTACATTATAAGATATTGACTTTAGTTATTACTAATCACTAAAGGTTATTCAATTAATTAAACTTTCATTAATCAAAATAAGCTTTTAAATATTTTCCCGTCCACGATTCGGGATACTCAATAATTTCTTCCGGTGTACCGACAGCTATAACTTCACCGCCTTTGTCTCCGGCTTCAGGACCCAGATCAATTATATGATCGGCACATTTAATTATTTCCAAATTATGTTCAATAATTACAACAGAATTATTTCTTTCAAGCAGCAGGTTGAAACAATTTAACAACTTGGAAATATCGTCAAAATGAAGTCCCGTTGTAGGTTCGTCGAAAATAAATAAAGTATGTTTTCTTTCTCTCTGTGCAGTAAGATGTGCAGCAAGTTTAATGCGCTGAGCTTCTCCTCCCGATAAAGTGTTTGAAGGCTGCCCTAATTTCAAGTAGCCCAGGCCTACATCGGAAAGCAGATGAATACCTTTAACTATTTTTTCATTGCTTTTGAAGAATTCAACTGCTTCATCTACAGTCATATTTAGTACATCTATTAAATTCTTACCTTTATAAGTAATCTCTCTAATTTCTTTTTTAAATCTTGTTCCGTTGCAGTCGTCGCATTCAAGATATAAATCCGCTAAAAACTGCATTTCAACTTTAATGAAACCGTCGCCCTGGCAGGTTTCGCATCTGCCGCCCGGTACATTGAATGAGAAGTAGCCCGGTTTATAACCTCGCGCTCTTGCCTGATGTGTAGAAGCAAAAAGCTCGCGTATGTGTTCATAGACTTTTATGTAGCTAATAGGATTTGAACGAGGAGTCTTACCTATAGGCGATTGATCAACTATCTCAATATCATCGATAAATTCTCCGCCTTTGATATCGTCATATTTTCCGATTTTTGGCGGAACCTTTCCTAAATATTTCGACAATCCTCCGTAAAGTATATCATGTATTAAGGTGCTTTTTCCTGATCCACTTACACCGGTAATAACTACAAATTTATTTAAAGGAATCTCAACATTAATATTTTTTAGATTATGCTCTTTTGCGCCTGATATTGAAATACACTTGGTTGCCTGAGTTTTTCTTTTATTCGGAACCGGTATTTCAAGTTTACCCGAAAGATATTTCCCTGTTAATGAGTTTCTATTTTTCAATATTTCTTCATAAGTACCCATCGCCATTATTTCGCCGCCATGAATTCCGGCTCTCGGCCCCATATCAACAATCAAGTCGGCATGTCTAATCATTTCAGGATCATGTTCAACTACAAGTACCGTATTACCGATGTCTCTAAGATTTTGCAGAATATTAATAAGCCTGGAATTATCGCGCGGATGCAGGCCAATACTCGGTTCATCAAGAACGTATAACGTGCCGACAAGCGAAGAACCCAAAGAAGTAGCAAGATTAATTCTTTGTGTTTCCCCGCCGGAAAGCGAGCTGCTTAATCGATCAAGTGTTAAATAACCGATACCGACATCATTCAAGAAAGTCAATCTTTTAATAATTTCTTTTAGCACCCTTTCACCGACAAGCATATCATATTCGGAAAGCTTAAGATCTTTGAAAAATTGAAGCGACTGCTCAATCGGAATTTTAACTACATCATAAATTGATTTGCCGTTAATCTTAACTTGAAGAGCTTCTCTTCTAAGCCTTGATCCTTTGCATGCGCTGCATAAAGTATATCCCCTGTACCTGCTGAGGAGAATTCTTATATGCATTTTATAAGTTTTAGTTTCAAGCTTTTCGAAAAATTTATCAATACCGATGTAATCGCCGAAACCGGTTTTGATAAGTGAAACTTGTTCGGAAGTTAATTTATTAAACGGTACATTCAGCGGAATATTATATTGTTTAGCGCTTCTGACAAGATCTCTTAAATGACTGCTGTATTTTGCAGATCTGAATGGTGCAATTACTCCTTCGGAAATTGTAAGTGAAGGATTAGGAATAACCAGGTTCATGTCAACACCGATAACTCTGCTGAATCCCTGGCAGACTGGGCAGGCGCCGAACGGGTTATTAAATGAAAAGAACCTCGGTTCAGGCTCTTCATATCTTATCCCGCAGCATTCATAAAATTTATTAAACTCTTTTTCTTCACCCGTATCGGCGTTTATCAGAATAAGCCTGTCTTCCCCTTCTTTAAATGTAACTTCAATTGCATCGGATAATCTTTCTCTTACTTTACCTTTTTGAACTTTAAATCTATCTATTATAACACTTACTTTATCTTTTTTCGTAGGATTTTTTTCTTCTTCATTAAGATCGACTAATTTATTTTTAAAATAGATTCTAAAAAAACCCCGCTTCTTCAACAGATCGATTTCTTCTTTAATTGTATGACCTTCATGAGCATGAAGAGGAAAACCCAGATAAAATTTGGAATCTTCAGGCTGTTCTTCCAGCCAATCGGAAACAGTTCCGGTAGTTGCCTTCTTAACCTCCTTGCCGCATTCAAAACAGATTGTCTTTCCAATCCTTGCATAAAGCAGCCTAAGGTAATCATAAACTTCTGTCGTAGTTCCGACAGTAGAACGTGTATTTTTAGCGCCGGTTTTTTGTTCGATTGCAACGGCGGGACTAATCCCTTGAATAAAATCCACATCCGGCTTATTCATACGTTCAAGAAACTGCCTGGCATAAGATGATAGACTTTCAACATAACGCCGCTGCCCTTCTGCATATATCGTATCGAAAACCAAAGATGATTTACCGCTTCCGCTTACTCCTGTAAAAACAATTACTTTATTACGAGGAAGCTCAAAGCTCAAATTTTTAAGATTATGCTCTTTGGCGCCTTTAATAATTATCTTTTTATATTTTATGTTGTTGGAATTTTCCTTCATCTTTCGGCATTATAATTAAAACTTAAGACTTTAAATATACAAAAGAATTGCTCATTCTAGAGTTGAAAAAATAGGTGTGTGATTTAGTCTAAAACAAATATAGAACATCGGCAAAACGGATTTTCACAGAAGATTAAAGTCCGATATTATTTCCCCTATTGTGAAATATTGTATTGTTATATCTAAATATAAAAATTATTTATGCGGCGTACTCATAGCCTTTGTTATAATGTCAATAAAAGATCCCGGATCTTTTGATTTTTCCATTTCATTTAATATTGCTTTTTTCTGTTCCGGAGTAAATAACGAAGAGACTTTCCACATTGCATCTGCTGCTAAATCCAAAAAGCTGTTAATACTGCTTACCATTTGTTCGTGATATTTCTTTCTTAACTTCATATCCGGTTTCTCCGAAAGCATATTCATAAATGCTTTTTTTAATACCGACAGAACACTTTTCATTTTTCCCATCATCTTCGCGAATATTTCGGTCTTCATCTTGCTAATCTCTTCCATTTGTTTTTTACTTAGCATTAGCGTTGTGTCCCTTTTAGATTCATGTTCCGGTGACTTCCATTTAAGTACAGTATCTTTTATTATAAGACCGTCATATGAAATAAATTTCCTATTCTTAATTTCTGAGCCGGTAAGCGAAGTTTCAACAGAACCCCAGCTCCCGAGAGTAAATTTATATTCATACTTCTTTTCATCAAAGACAGGAATTATCAACGAATATAATTCATCGCCTGCTTTTTGCATTATATACATTGAATCGTGAGGATTCCATCCGTTAAATGAACCCGTAAGAAATACTGAAGAATTTTTCTGCATTCCTTCGGTAGGAACTTTAACTTCAAATTTAACCGATGCAATCTGTCCGAATGTTAAATTAAAGTTAAGAATAATAACGGTTAAACCTAAAAAGCAGCCCGATAGTTTTTTCATTATAAACCCCAAATTTATTACACATAAATTTAATAAAAATTGGAGAGATGTTTTACCAATTTTTCGATTTTTTCAAATAGGTTAAATGAACCCTTAGTTTACTTTGTGAACTAAGTACCTTAGCGGTAAAAAGATGCTTAACCACTAAGACACTAAGGACACTAAGAATAATTTAGTTTTTAACTAAATCGTTTTCAAGCAATGAAAATATTACACTGTCCTTAAATTCATTATTGAAAAAATAATTTTCTCTAAAATATGCTTCCCTTTTGAAACCGAATTTTTCCAGTAATTTTATTGATGCAGTATTTCCCGGGTTTACGTTCGCTTCGATACTGTGCAGTTTTAATTCTTCAAACCCGAATTTTATAAGAGTACGAAATGTCTCCAGCATATAACTCTTACCCCAATTCTGCGGGCATAATGCATATCCGATTTCAGCCCGGCAATTTTTTGCATCAATTCTCCAGAATCCGAAATAGCCGATGAATTGATTTGTAAATTTTTCAATTAATCCCCAATTTATCCCGGTACCTTTTTTAAATGAATCATCCATAGATTGGATTAGCTTAACCGACTCGCCTGTAGTGAGCATTTTATTAGTATCCATATATTTCATTACATCGTCATTTGATCTAATATTAAAAATATCATCGGAATCGGATAATAAAATCTGCCTGAATTTTAGACGTTTACTTTCACGCAGAGGAAAGCTTTCAAAAATACTTTTGTTAATTTCAATTGACAATTTATATTATCCCTCTTTTACTAAACCACCTATTATATTTAACCGCTTGTTTATTAATATATAAATAATAATTATTCTTTAACAATAAAAAAAATAAAATGGCAGGTAAAAAATATTTATGCTCCTCTTTCATTAATATCTTTCCTAAAATTTTCAAGGCGTATTTTAGCTTCCCGATCGGTTTTGAATATTGCTAATAAATCTTCGCATGCATATTCATCACAATATGAACAGTTATCTATACCTTTTTCAATTGCACATTTACGTATATTACAATTTCTGCATCCGAAGAATATTATTCCGCTTTCAGACTTACATCCGTCACAATCATTTATGTCTTCAAAGTTATAATTAATCCCATAAATTTCTCTGCATGCACTAATTATATCATTTATCATTTGTTGTTTTTTTGTTTGATCTTCTTCCTTTGATGCTAAATAAATAGGACAGCCTTTGCAAATCAGGCCGCAGTATGAAATTGTTTCATTCATTTTATTTTTAAATTTATATCATTTCAAACTATTTTTCGGTTTGTTCCCTAAAATGCTTTAATATAATAACAAGTTTCCCTATTTTTTATAAAGCATTACTATATGTGAATAATTAAACTTAAAAATATTTTTACTTAAATGCAGAAAAAAGAAAGAGACAACACTTTTATTCTCAAATCCGAAATAGAAAGATAAAAAAGTCTCAGGTTATTCGTTAAATAAG
>CAZCFZ010000054.1:0-25737 GCA_964498065.1 uncultured Ignavibacteriaceae bacterium | reverse complement strand
ATTTACCAACTTTACTAGAGGGATTCTTTTTTATTTATTTTGGACAGATATGATTCAATTTAGAAAAATATATTAAAAATTAGATCGAATCTAATTTTTTATTAACTTAAAATGGTTGTGTGAATTAATATGTGAAACCGTTAAAATGGTTAATAAATATTTTGTTTTTTATTAAGGGGCTGTCTCAAAAGAGTGAATTTGTCATGCTGAACTTGATTCAGCATCTCTTTTAGGAGAAATCCGAATGTTTAGATTCCGGGTCTAGTCCGGAATGACAGTTTTGAGAGAACCTCCCATTGGAATTTAAAGGCTACGATTAATAACTGTTTCAACAGTTTTTCATTATTGTATTTTTTAATTCACATAACTAGTTAACTCATCATAAAACAGGAGTAACCGGCTTTTTACCAGATAAAACAGAGATTACATTTTTAGCAGCCAACAGTGCCATGTTGGTCCTTGCTTCTTCGGTCGCACTGCCTATATGCGGCAGCAATACAACATTTTTAAGCCTGTAAAATTCAGAATTAATATAAGGTTCATTTTCAAAAACATCCAGACCGGCACAACGAATTTTCTTCTGTTTTAAAATTCTTATCAATTCTTTCTCTTCAATAATTTCGCCCCTTGCAGTATTTACAAATATTGCATCCTTTTTTATTAGACTTAGTTTCTTTTTATTTAACAAATGATACGTCTTTTCTGTTAACGGTAAATGAATTGATATAAAATCCGATTTTTTTAAAAGGGTATCTAAACTTAATCTTTCAGCATCGACTTTTTGTTCAAGAAATTCATTTTTAAGATCGGAAAAATATACAATATTGGTTCCAAAAGACTTTGCTCTCAAAGCTACGGCAGTCCCGATTCTACCGGCACCTAATATTCCGAAAGTTTTACCTTTTAATTCAACTCCTAATAATAATTTCGGCTTCCACCCTTTATACTTTTTCATCATTAAAAATTTTTCGCCTTCAATAATTCTTCTTGCACAAGCAAGCACCAATGTCATTGTTAAATCTGCAGTCGAATCGGTTAAAACATCAGGCGTATTTGAAACAAAAATTTTTTTCTTTTCGGCATATTTTACATCAATATTATTAAAACCTACCGCATAGTTTGCTATGATTTTGCAATTCTTCATTTTATCAATTACGGCAGAATCAAACTTGTCTGTTAACAATGAAATAACTGCATCTGCATTTATTATATTCTGTACAAGTTCTTTTTCCGGAATAGGATGATCTTCTTCATAAACCTTAACTTTAAATTTTTTCTTTTTCAAAAGATCAACAGCGGCTTCAGGTATTTGTCTTGTAATGAATACCAAAGGAGTTTTTTTTAAATTCATAATAAAGAAGACTTTTAAAATGGTTACTAAAAATTTTTAACCGAATAACATTCTAACAATAAAAACGGCACCTAAAATACCGGCAACATCTGCAATTAAACCTGCGGCCAGGGAATGACGAATATTTCTAATATTTACCGCTCCAAAATAAACTGCCAATACATAAAAAGTAGTTTCAGAACTTCCGTATAATGTTGAAGTAAGAATTCCAATAAAGGAATCCGGACCATGGACAGAAATGATTTCTGCCATAACTCCAAGCGAACCGCTTCCCGATAAAGGACGCATTAAAGCCATAGGCATAGCTTCGGCCGGCATACCGATTAAATTTGTTACCGGATGTAATATGTATATTAGCCATTGCATTGCACCGCCGGCTCTAAAAATTCCTATAGCAACCAACATTGCAACAAGATACGGAATTATTCTTACTGCGATGTTAAAGCCTTCCTTGGCGCCTTCAACAAATTTTTCATAAACTTTAACTTTCTTAATAAGACCAAATCCGATAAAGACAACGATTAGAAGAGGTATAGCTAATGTTGAAAACACCTGGATGATATTTTTAAATAATTCAGGGCTTAAAAAGCTAAAAGCAGATCCTACAATCTTACTTAATCCTGAATAAATTATAAGACCTGCAAGTAAGATTAAGCCCAAAATGGTTATAAATCCTTTTAAATTACTTTTAAGCCAGCCAGAAAATTGATCCTTTTTAATTGGAAACTTTTCCAGAGTTTTAGCTGCGGTAATTCCTGCTACAGTTGCACAGAAAGAACCGAATAGAGAAGTACCGATTATAATAGCAGGTTCGGTACTTCCTGCGGCAGCTCGAACAGCGATTGCAGTTGCCGGAATCAATGTCATTCCCGCGGTATTAATAGCTAGAAACGTACACATAGCATTTGTAGCAACACCCTTTTTTGAATTTAACTGATCCAACTCTTCCATAGCTTTTAACCCGAATGGTGTTGCTGCATTTCCAAGACCCAGCATGTTGGCCGATATATTCATTATCATTGATCCCATTGCGGGATGATCCGAAGGAACATCGGGAAATAATTTTTTTGTAAGCGGCTTTAATACTTTTGCAAGAATCGCAATTAATCCTGCTTCTTCGGCTACTTTCATTACTCCGAGCCATAGAGCCATAATTCCTATTAAGCCCAACGAAATAGTAACCGCCGTACCGGCATAATCCAAAGCGGAATTGGTGACATCTTTTAATTTTAAAAAAGAAACTTCCTCTAAAACAATATGGGCTGCAATTCTGGTAGGTGAGATTAAACTATCTATTTTTAAAGTGCCGTGAATGTCATCTTTATCGCCCGATGAAGTAGCCATCTCCTGCCAAATTTTCGGATCGGATTTACCAACCTTAAAATAAATCGTACTTTTTGCCAAATCTTTTTGAATGGTTACTTTTGCCGGTATAGCTAAACTTGCTTTTATATTATCATTATAAAATTTATTAAAGGTTGAATTATTAACATCAAGAGTTGATTGATATACTTCCTGTTTATTTTTCTGGAATGGAGCAGCTAATTCGATTGTAACAGGTAACGGGTCATTATTTTTAAATTTATTTTGACTTTGATCTATCAAATCTGTAGATAATGCGGCACCTATCCCCAAAAACAATAATGCAACCCAGACATAATTCAGCATTAAACAGCTCCGTTTCTAAGATTATCCTGTAATAAGTTTTGTCCTTTTTCCGAATGGGTAAGAATGTTTTACGTTTTTATTTGTTATAATAATTCTAACTATCAGATGATCTTGATCTGTCATTTAATAAAGCTATTGAATAGGAAATAAGTTATAATTATTTAAATAGCTGCTGAAATTAATAAACTTTCTAATGTTAAAGTATTTTTTCCCGGATATAAATAAGCCGCTTTCACTTAAAAGTTTTGGTTTATTTCCTGACGAGTATAATACGTAAGGGATAACACAAAAATAATTTTCATTTGCAGAACAGCCAGTTAAATTAAATAAGGTAAGAAATAGAACGATAAAAGACTTCGAACTATCCACCTGTTTCTTCAACTGCTTGAATTTCCTCAGTATCAATCATTATAACCTTGGAAAGAATTGAATAATCAATTTTACTATCGCTTGATTTTTGATATTTATTGATATAATTCTTTCTAAGATCGTCAATCAATTTTATTTCTTCAACTTTTTTAACGATTCCTTTTACGGAAATTGAAAATAAATTATAAGCCGGGTCGAAATCAACACTTTTCTGCTTTTCAGCATTACCATATCGAAGTATCGTAAAAGTTACCTCAACATCAAACTGAATACCGTTATAAAATTCATCTTCTTTATTAAAGAAGATATATATGTTTTTGTCCAAATAAAGAAACGTAGTTGCAATTTGTGCAACTTTTTCATTTTCCAATTCTACTGCAAATACGCCTGCCGGATTACTCTTAAGCTCGCTTTCTATTAAATCCAAATCTCTTATTTGTAGAACAAACTTTCGCATAAAATTACTCACATATTAATAATTACTGTACAATGATATATCTTAATGATGTCCTGTTAATTAATCGGTTAACTTATTGCAATTTTACATTCAATAATAAATAATATTTTTGATTATTAACTCTTAAAAGATAATCGGAGTTAATTAATATTGCAATAAATTTTCCATAACTTTTTCCCTTTAATTCTTGATACATATATTATTATTAAGGGAATAACTGCAGCTTTTACAATGAGTTAAATTTTTAAGGTAATTTTGTCTTCTTATATCGTTTACCATTGTTTTAATTTCTCTTTTTATCGTCTCAAAATCCTTGTTGCTTAAATTAATTATTTGCGGATACTGAGGCCATTTAATAAATATTAATTTAAGTTCGAAAAATTTGATTTTATCAAATAGTCTGTTTACAATATATGAATAAAAACGCAATTGGCTGAAATAGCCGTCTGATTTTTCTTCCAACTGTTTTTCCGTAATCGAATCGGTTTTATAATCCACAATTATTGCTTTATCACCTTCTATAATTAATTTATCGATAATTCCGTAAAGGTAATAATCATTTTCTTTGGCATAAACTTCATATTCATTATTATAATTTTTATATTTTATCAAGTCGGAAAATTCATTAGAATTATAAAAGTTTTTAATATCAGCTGTAATATCATTCTTTAATTGAACTTTTTGCTTTTCATCTACTTTAAAAGTTCCTATTTCATTATTAATTGAAACATCAATAAAATCACTCAATTGATCCTGAATTATTTCTTTTTGAAGTGCCGAATGAATTATTCTCCCTTTAACATCCGAAAACTCCTTAACATTTTTGTAAACTGCTATTTCATTAAGACCGAATAAAGTTTCATCCTCTTTTTCATTAAATTCATAATTTCTTTCCGGCATGTTGCGGATCATCCATTTCTTATAATCCTGGAAGAAAGGTAAAAAGCCAATATCATATGTTAAGTGATATTTTAAAGGACATTGTTTAAAAACGGAAATTTTAGTCGCAGAAATCACTTCACCTTTCGGATCATCTTCTATAGAGCCAATTCTATGATGCTTTTCGTTTAATTCTACTTTTTCTTCATTTATAATTACGGGATTATATTCAACATCATTTAAGATCTTTATTTCAGCGGTGAATTCTCTTTCTTTTGTAAGATATTTATCATTTTCTAATTGTAAGAATTTCAATCCGGATTTTAATTCCAAGGATTGTTCATTAAGATCAATATCCAGTCCATTTTGCAACAAGGCTAAGAATGAATTAGCGTTAAATGCATCATGCTTATTTAAAGCCGCAGAAATAAATAAATTGTTTTTGGCCCTTGTTACACCGACATATAAAAGCCGCTTGAATTCGGCAATATTTTTCTTTTCCAGAATCAGATTACTCATTCCGACAATAGGGGCTGAAAAATATTCCGAAGAGTAGTAAGAATTAAGCGGGACTTTTGTTAAGAGGCCGAAATTCTTATCAACAGTAATTGACTTTGATTTTATAGAATCTTTTTTCAAAGGTTCATTACTGCCGTAAAGAAATACCGAATCAAATTCCAATCCTTTTGATTGATGAAATGTCATTATTTTAACGGAGTTTGAATCGTCTCCGACTGCCGCCTGGGCTTCATCTTCAAATTGTTCAATAGAATCCTTAAGAAAAACGACGTAATCGTAAAGTGTTTTGAAACCCTGGGAGAAAAAATTAATAGTTAATTTAATCAGCTTTTTAATATTTGCAATTTCTTGATATCCATTTTGTTTTGATGCCAATACAGCAAGCAGATTCGATTCAGCCAGAATCTTCCTTAAAAGTGCAGTTATGTTATAATTCTTAGCCAGTGATAAATTTTCTTTCAATGTATCAATAATACCTTTAAGTTCTTTATTAATCTTAATAAACTGTTGTAATCTTTCCCAGTAATTCTGCCCAGGCTGTATTGATATTTCGAATATTTGGGAATCAGACAGAGAAAAGAACGGGGAACGCAATATTCCTATCAATGCCGTATCGTTATCATTATCCTCTAAAAAAGAAAAGTAATTATAGACGTCATAAACAGATTGCCTTTGATAAAAACCCTTGCCTCCTAAAATAGTAAACGGGATATTATATTTTGCAAATACCTTTTCCAATTCATGAAAGTACTTTCTCTTCCTGCACAATACCGCTATATTATTCCAATTTGATTTTATGGGGCTTTCCTTCTCTTTTATTAATTTAATTATCCTTTTTGCAACAATTTCCGCTTCAGGATTTTCAATAAAAATATCCCCATCATTACTTTTTATTTCATCATTATTTTTAGCTATCAGAATTTCCACTTGACCCGGGGTGTTATCCGTTCTTGCACAAACTAAATCCGAATGTTCTACTTCATTAAACATTAAATCCGGTTTTTCAAATAATTTCTTAAATAACAAATTCGTAAATAAACAGATGGCAGGTGCCATTCTAAAACTATCCGGCAGAGTCAATAGATATTCCGGTCCTGAAGTTTTTTTAATATCATTTTTCGTAATATCAAATACTTCCAGTTCGGCATCCCGGAACATGTATATACTCTGTTTTTCGTCTCCCACTATAAAAAGATTACCGGTTTTTAACTTTTCAAGAATCGGCAGAAAAATATTGTACTGTATTTCATTTGTATCTTGATACTCATCAATCATTATATATTTGTATTTTCCGGACAAATCCTTTTTAATATTTTTCAACTCTAATATTTTTTTAGTATAAAGAAGGATATCCTCATAATCCAGGAAGCCGCTTTCTTTTTTCTTTTTATTGTACAATTCCAGCGCTTTGTTAAAGAAATAAATTATGTCCTTTCCGAAACGTGCAAGTTCAATTTCTATTTCATAATTATTACCGCTGTAATCTAGATTGGAAAAATCTTCAAAAAAATATTCGACTCGGTCAATTTCTTCTTTAAAACTATTTCTCAACTTTTTATTTAGATACCCTCTGCTCTTAATTTTATTTTCTTTTGTAAGCGCATATTCTTTTATGTCCAGTAAATTTTTTATAATAATTTCATTTTGAGAAGAATTCAGCAAGCTATTAATCGAGTTTTTTATTTCAACTGCGGTTTGGTTGTTGTTGTTTTCATTTAGTACAACATCATTAATTTTTGTAAGAGAAGAAATAACATCATTTATTCCTGTTAAAAATATTTTTTTAAAATTATCCCGAAATGATTGATTGAAAAACAAGGCTATATCTTTTTCAGGTTTCGAATAAATTTTACCGGAAACCGCTAATACATTTTTGCGATTTTTTATTAATGTGATTATTTCATTTGCCAGAAGATTTTTTGAAGAATAAATTCTGATTAATTTCTTTAATTTTTCCAGATCATCATTATCTTTTAAAGAATTCTTTATTGTTTCTTCCACGCAAAGTTCAATTAATTCCCCGGAAATATTTTCATCGACAGGCGTAAAATTGGCATCCAGTTCGGCTTCAACCGGATGTTCGCGAAGGATATCGATACAAAAAGAATGTATGGTTGAAATATTTGCGGAAACCAATTGCCTCCGTATACTCTCCAGCTTTTTAATTTCATTTTCGTTAACCGAAACTTTAATTTCATTTTCAATCTCACCGGCTATCTTTTTATAAAGCTCGCTTGCTGCCTTATCTGTAAATGTAATTGCAGCAATATTTCTCAAAGATATATTTTCTTCTTTAATGATTTTTAAAAATCTTTTGGATAATACAAAGGTTTTCCCGGAGCCGGCATTTGCCGTAAGTGAGATATGTTTTTTATAATTTAAAGCCTTTTCCTGGTGTGAAGTTAAATAAGCCATTACGCTTGATCTTTTGCTTGATTATTTCTTTTTAATCTCGGAATTAATATTTTAAATACCGTACCGGGAGCAACATTATCTGCCAGAGTTATCGAACCGTTTATTCCTTCAATAAATCTTTTAGCCAGCTTTAGACCAAGCCCCATACCTTTTGATTTTGTTGTAAAGCTGGAATCAAATATTTTATCTTTAATATTTTCGGGGATTCCTTTACCGTTATCGCTGATATAAATCCTAAAATTATTTTCTTCCGGATCCACATCAATTTCAACTTTATTGGACTCCGCCTGTATTGAATTCCGAATTAAATTAATAAATAATCTCCTCATTTGACCTTCATCCGCCTCAATATATGCATCTTTCAATTCGGTTTTTAATTCAATCTTAATTTGTTCATCAGTAAAAAGATTTATTGTATCATTAATACTCTTTAACAGATCAATCTTTTCAAGTTTAAAATTAGGCATCCTGGCAAACCTTGAAAATTCGGACGCAATAAGGCTGAGGTTTTCAATTTGGTTTAAAATTGTAGATGATACTTTTTCGAAAATCGAATCAAAGTTTTTATTTTTATCTCTGTATGAAACTATCAGCTGCTGAACCGCCAGTTTCATCGGAGTTAAAGGATTTTTAATTTCATGAGCAACTTGTTTTGCCATTTCTTTCCACGCATTTTCTCTTTCAAGTTCTGCCAGTTCATTCTGATTTTTCTGCAATTCTTTAGTCATTAAATTGAAACCGTTAAGTAAATCTCTTAATTCTCCTTTGACATTATTTTTTAACTCTACACTTAAATCGCCCTGTGCAACGGATTCCGTAGCCTTGGTTAATTTCCGGATAGGTAGTGATATTTTATTTGCCAGAAAAGCACTAAGCAGTATCATCATTAAAGTTGTAAATGAAAAAACACCGAATAAAAAAACATCGACACTTAATACCGAAAAAGATAGATTGACCCTATTGAAGGCATCATTCACACCGATTATAAGGGATCTGCCTTCAATTGTTATTTTTTTATAAAAGGAATCATAAACAAATTTATCGATTTTTTCTTCATTTAAATATTCCCTGTAACTTAAATAATTAACCTCGTAATTAACTTCCGGGTTCAATTTTTCCGTAAATAAACCGATATTATAATATTGAGCCTTTGAATTATAAATTAAATTTGTTCCTTCATATATCGCAAATGAAATTCCAAGATCTTTACCTGTATTGCTGAATGCTTTTGTAAAATCATCATAACCTGTTTCTTTTAATTCTTCTTTTATTCCTCTTTCTACGTAATTAGTCCTCTCATTAAGCTCATTAAAAATTGCATTCTGACTTTTCTGCTGCACGTTCTGCCTATTGTAAACTGCAAGAATAATTATCGGAATTATTGAAACGAGTAAAAATGCAATTAGCAATTGAAGGCGAAAGCTGTATCTTAAATTTTTTAATCTAAATGCTAATAAAACAATCATTAGCAAAACAATAAAGATACTGTGTACCAAAAATATTTTGAAGAAATTAAATAAATCCCAAGTAAGACGTTTTTCTCTTGTCAGCACAACCGTAATTATGGGTACGTTATCTTGAATCGATTTCAGTAAATATCCGTAATAATCTACACCATTTAAAGACAATTCGGTCCATGCTTCATTGCTTTGTTTAAAATTTGTTCTAAGAATCAGTTTTATCTGGTCTCTTGAAGGATAAATATCACCGTAAACATTTGTAAGCTTTGAATCTGCGAATTCAAAAATCTTTAAGCGTTTTATGTCAAGAACAGAGTTAATGATATTCATTTTTGATTCAAGAAAATCGGGTATGTTATTCGAGCCAAGATTCTGAATATCAAATCCAATAGACGCAGATACATAACCAAGCTTTATTCCCCGATCATATATCGGTACAATTCCTGTGAAGACTTTTTCCGATGTGTCGTTAAGCTGATATGTTTCAATAATTTTAGGATTTCTTCCCGTATAGTTCGTAAACTGCTTCAGAATTTTATCTCCTAACTCAATACCGCCGTTAAATTCTCCGACTTTATCCTGATTTTTATCCCAAATCCTAACCGATGAGATTAATGATTCCCGCTGCAATGAGCTGTTTGCCCAAAGTTTAAAAGCTTCGGCATCGTAATTGGAATTAAAATCATAAAAGTCCGTGATCAATTGAGTGTTGTTTGCGGCATTTTCCAGGGTCTCTTCCAGCAAAAATTGAAGAAGATTATTGTTCGGCCTGTTTATTTCCAAAGCGGTTGTTTTAAGAGATTCTTTTTCAAGTTGAAGATTAAAATAGTTTAATAGAGATACGGAAATTACCGAAGCAACAATAGTGATAAACACATAATTAAACTCATTCCTTAACTTGCCGAAATAGATTTGATATGTAAGTGCAAAAATCAAGCATATAAATATTATGCTTAACACCGGTGTAATTAATGATTCATTTTCAAAATGAATGAACAAAATTCCTAAAAACTGAAAACAAATAAATAAACCCACAAAAGCATATTTTAAAACATTTTTATTCTTTTTCGGCAAAAAGGAAATTAGAATTAAAATCAAACTGCACAAAAATAAAAGCGCTGAAACTCCTAACATCAGCAAATTTAAATTCATCGCTAATGACGGAAGATTCGGAATAAGGTTAGGTTCTTTAAAATATCTTAAAGTTGAATCGAATATTATACTTTTAACTGATGCACCTAGTCCCCTAAGCGTTAAGAGAAATAAAAAAGCAAAAGGCAAAACCAACAGCGAAAATAGCAGTAAGTTTTTTGATTTATTTTCGGCTGATTCATGTATATATGCTATTAAATATTGAAATCCCCTAATACATACAATCAATACAAAAAGTGCTGTGACAAAAAATTCTACCGGAGACTTTACTATTCCATCTCCAAAAGTAGATGAAAAATAAGCAGGATCTACCAATGCACCATGAAAGAAATTTGAAGGTAACCCTATGTAATACAAAAGTATTCTAAATAAAATACAATAAAAAGCAAAAGCAATAATCTTCCATATTGTCTTAAGCGCTTTAAATTCCTTCCTGAAACCGAAAGCAATAAACAAATAAGCCAATAGAGCTAAAACCGCCTGAATACGGTATATTGTTTGATAAATTGAATCGACAGCCGTAGTCAGTGTAGGTTTTAAGAAAGTAATTAAGCCGATTTTATTCCCTTGCTTATTAACAAGTTCAAAAGAATATTTTCTTCCATCTCTCGATCGTTCTGCAAATGGAGTATAAGAAACCTCAAATTGTGTAAGAAATTTATTAGAAATTTCCTTTGTAAAATTAACATCCCGGAAATAAGCATTTTGAAGTGAATAATGTTTCTCAAACTGAACACTGACAACAAAATAAAATACGTCATTTTCGGATTGAACAGTATCGGTAACCGTTAGATAAGTAATTAATGGCGAATTATAAAAATGAATTTGACCCGCAGGAAAGGCTAAGGGAAGAATGTCATTTTGTGAAATAGCAATTTGAGGACTCCAAGCAATTAATCTTCCGTTGGGTGCCAATACTTCAATTGAATTACCCGCAAAGTCTTTATTATTCACAACTTTTATCAAGGCACCGTAAGAATTATTTCTAGGATTTAATACTTTTCTAAGACTGCTTTTTAAAACTGCCGCCGTTGATTGAAGATCATTCTCCCTGTTTTGGAAAAGCGCAGTAACCGAATTTTGAATGTATAAAATTTTTTCAGATAGTTCATTATTCCAATTACTCTTTTCATACTGCACCCAAATAGGTGTTATTATTCCCGATAAAAAAATTAAGAGTAAAATAAAAAAGACGATAGCAAAATATTTCCTATCGCCTTTAAGTTTTTTCAATATTTTTGAAAACATTAATTAATTGTTAATTGTGTTATTTTCCATTCCTTACCGGCGCGCTTTATAGACACATAAACTTGTGCCGATTCTCGCTTTTCATTAAATACAAAATTATACAAACCTGTCGCGTATACATTATCTTCCCCGTTTTTAATATTGTTGAATTTGAAATCTATAACACGATAATTTTTAAAGAAATCTTCCAGCACATAATAGGCTTGATTTGAACTATAATAACCGCTGATTCCATTTGTAAGACTTAAATACATTTGTGAACTGAAAAAATCAGAAAGACTTTCGACATTGCCTTCGGATATACTCCCTTCAATTTTTTCAAAAGCAGCCCTAGCATTTATAAAATTATCCGGGTTTTCGATATCTTTATATTGCTGTGCTTCTTGAGTAAAGCTCTTTGTACTAAAAAAAACAAATAATAAACAAAGAAATAATATGTTTGTAAACTTATTCATTAACTGGAGCTAATTTAATTAATAATTAAGCATAAATCTATAATTTATATCATTTTTATCTTGTAAATATCCTCCTTAAATTAATTTTTGTGCGCAGAACTTTTGTTATACTTACTTCTGGTATTAGGTACGTTTGATATTTTTAACTGTGTATTTCCTTTTACTGTCTGAAATGCCCAATCGAAAATCATTCTGTCACTTGTTATGCTGCTGACTCTAATCTTTCCGTAAAAATTATCAAATGTATGTATTACATATGTATGCCCGGGGATAGCAACTGCATCGTGAGTCGGCGACCAGCCTGAACTCGGGGCATAGGGTATATCATAAATATCGGTGGTATGTCCCATATCTTCAATATCTGTAGGTCCGTATACATCTATATATGGTGTACCGTTGTAAATTTCAAAATAGAAATCAGCTGTTTGATCATCATAAGGTACAATTGTATAAGATACAAATGAAAAACCTCCTTGATTTGGATATTGGTTATAATCAAAAACATTTTCATTAAATCCTTCCGGTCTCGGAGTCGCACTTACATCATCTATACTTAAATCACTTTCATTTCCATCATAATCGTAAGCTGTAATGGCATAATAATATGTCGTTGCATTTTTAGCATCGTAATCTGTATAATAAGTATTTTGTGTTGAGCCTATTAAAGTATACTTGCCATCATAACTATAGGAATAATACACATTATATCCGGCTACATCTCTTTCAGGATTGGGATTCCATGATAAGTCCACTCTGTTGTCTCCATTTACTACATAAAGCCCTGTCGGAGCCGACGGCGGCTGTGTATCGATTCTTGAAATATCATTTTTATTGCACGACACGAATAAAAATATTGTTAAAAAAGGAATTATGTAAAAAATTATTTTTTTCATTTTAAACACCTATAAAAATAAAACTGCTTTTATTTATCCAAAATAAATGCCAATAAATAATTAAAATTTAAGCTTTTTAATAGGGTAATTATGTATTTCTTGTACTAAATCGTAGACAAGAACAACTATTTTTGTGGATATGAGATATTATAGATTAATGAATTTATCCCGGTAAAACATTTGCTTATTATTGATTGCAGCTACAGCTCTACCGGTTAAGAGTCTTTTATCATAAGGAGAATTCTTTGATTTACTCTTTGAACGGCTTAAATCTACCGTCCATATTTCATTTAAGTCTAAAATCGTAAAATTTGCTTCAACTCCTTCAGCAATAACAGGAACCGGTAAATTTAGAATCTTTCTGGGATTAATCGACATTTTTTCAATCAACTCTTCTAGTGTTAATATTTTTTTATGATACAATTCCGATAACGCTAAACCTATTTCCGTTTCAAGACCTATTATTCCGTTTGGTGCTTTTTCAAATTCAGCTTCTTTTTCCTCCAATGCATGAGGTGCATGATCACTTACAATACAATCTATTGTTCCGTCTTTTAATCCTTTTAAAACTTCCTCTATATCTTCCTTTGTTCTTAAGGGAGGATTTATCTTGGTATTTGTGTCGTATGTTTTAACAGCATCATCGCCTAAACTGAAATGATGCGAAGTAGCTTCAGAAGTTACTTTTAAGCCCTTCTTTTTGGCTTCTCTTACCATTTCAACAGCTTTTTTTGTACTAATATGAGCAATGTGCATTTTCCCGCCTGTGTATTCCGCAACTATTATATCGCGCATAACTATTAAATCCTCGGCAATTGAAGGAATAGGCGGCAGACCCAGCATTGTAGAATTTATTCCCTCATTCATTGCTCCGTCGGCAAGGGATTCATCTTCGCAATGCTCGATAATCGGGAGTCCGAACATTTTTGAATATTCCAATGCTCTTTTTAATATTCCCGCAGTTTTTATTGACACACCGTCATCGGAAAAACCCACTGCTCCTGCTTCATGAAGTTCCGCCATCGGCGATATAATTTCTCCCTTTCTTCCTAAAGTAGCTGCAGCAATAACATGAACATCAACCAAATGATTTAAAGCCTGCTTTCGGATAAACTCTACAACCTCAGCAGAATCTATTGCAGGTTCCGTATTAGGCAGGCAGGCAATCTCTGTAAATCCGCCGTTTGCTGCGGCATTACAGCCGGTAATAACTGTTTCTTCATCTTCTCTGCCGGGTTCCCTTAAATGAACATGCATATCAAAAAATCCCGGAGCTACAATCTTATCGCTTAAATCAAAAACTTCGGCATCTTCAATATCATCTTTGTTTAATTTCCCTATTTTTGAAATAATCCCGTCCGTTAAAAGAATATCCACATTTTTTTCATTTAATTTTTGATGAGGATTTACAATGTTCACATTCTTTAATAAAATTTTCATATTCAATCCAAATTATTTAAGTGTTCCGAGGAGATAAAGCACAGCCATTCTTACTGCTACTCCATTTGTAACTTGCTGTAAGATTATTTGATTCAAACCGTCGGCAACACCTGATGAAAGTTCGACTCCTCTATTTATGGGTCCCGGGTGAAGGATAAGAATATCTTTTCCGTTTTTTTCAAGTCTCTCTTCCGTAATCCCGAAATATTTTGCGTACTCTCTTATCGAGGGGAAATATTCTCTCGCTTTTCTTTCCAGTTGAATTCTAAGAACATTCAAAACGTCATTTTCTTGAATTGCTTCATCTATATTATGAATAACTTTTACACCTAAATCTTCAATATATCTTGGAATCATGGTGAGCGGTCCACACACGGAAATTTCCGCACCCATCGTTCGGAGTCCATATATATTTGATAATGCAACTCTGCTGTGTGCAATATCGCCGACAATACAAACTTTTAGTCCCTCCAATATTCGTAATTTTTCTCTGATAGAATACATATCAAGTAAAGCCTGCGTTGGGTGTTCATGAATACCATCGCCTGCATTGATAATATTAGCATCACAAATTTGAGTTAAAAACAAAGGTGTACCGGCTGCAGAATGACGGGCAACTACCATATCTACCTTCATTGCTTCAATATTTCTTATAGTATCCTTGAACGATTCACCTTTGCTTACACTGCTGGATGAAACTGCGAAATTAACTGAATCAGCCGATAATCTCTTTTCGGCAAGTTCAAAAGATATTCTTGTCCGGGTAGAATTTTCGTAAAACAAATTAACAATAGTTTTTCCCTGAAGTGTTGGTACTTTCTTGATTGGCCTTTCCAGAACTTCTCTAAAAGTTGTGGCAGTATCCAAAATTAATTGGATATCTTCTTTGGGCACTCCTTCCAATCCCAGTAAATGTCTGCTTTTTAATGGCATAAAAAATTTCCAAAATATAATTTATTCTTTTACATCAATTAAATAGATAGCGTCTTCGCCGTCTATTTCATTCATTTTAACTTTAATTTCTTCATCAATGGAAGTGGGAATATTTTTACCGACATAATCTGCTTTAATAGGTAATTCTCTATGACCTCGATCCACTAACACAAATAATTGAATTGTATTTGGGCGCCCTAAATCCATGATAGCATCCAATGCAGAACGAACCGTTCTGCCGGTATATAGAACATCATCTATCAGAATAATGTTTTTTTCGTTTATATCGAATGTTATATTGGAAACTGAAACCTCGGGCTGTTTTAATCGTGTGCGAAAATCATCTCTATATAGAGTGACATCCAGAACTCCTAAAGGAAGCTCTTTATTTTCAATTTCTTTAATTTTTAAGAATATACGGTTTGCAAGGAATTCACCTCTGGTTCTCATTCCCATTAAGATTAAATTCTCTGTGCCTTTATTCCGTTCCAAAATTTCATGAGCTATTCTGGTAATAATCCTGTTCAGCCCTACATTGTCTATTATTTTTGATTTGATTTGCATATACAAAAAATCCTCCTTGGCAATATGCCGCAGAGGTTAGTTTATTTTGATTTAATATTTATTTTATTCATCCTTTTCCATCTCGCCGGATAGAGTTAAAGGTTATAATTAGTTAGGCAAACTTAAAACATACTTTGTAAAAAGTAAAGAGTGAAACAATTATTAATACTAAAAATTATAAAAGATTAAAGTGAAGAGATATTTTATTTATCTGAACATTGCTTTTATACTGCCCCATGTACTTTTAATTCCCGAAATACCATTGGGTATAAGAAGCTTTTCATTAGAAGAGCATATAATATTATTAGCGTTATTTATATCAACTAATAAAATTTGATAGGAATAACTAATACCGGAAGTTTTATAAATTGATCTATCTAAGTATTGGTAAGAATGTGTTGAATTAACCGGAACTGTGGCTATATTAACAAAATCAGTTTGGGAAGTTTTTCTTTCGATTATAAATTGCATTGAGGATGTTTCTCCATTTGCTGTCCATGATAAGTCCGCATTATCATTATCTTGAGAAACACTAAAATTGAAAATAGTTGCATTTCCAGCATAAACAATCGCAACTATGAATAAAAACAAGAATGTTTTTAAAATCAGCCTTTTTTTCATATTTAAAATATATTTTTCTTCCCCGGCAATGTCAAGCATTACAATAAAAAAACATAATTAATTTTTTAAAAATTAATAAAAGGTCTTTTTTTATCAAATTTGCCATTTCCCAAAACGGAATTTTATGAAGATTACAAAAGTATATATATGATATAAGCCGGAAAAACCGACCAAAACCCAAGTAGCGAATACTCCTAATCCCATAGCAGCTAAAGTATAGGCAGCTTCTTCCAATCTTCCAACCATTGCCGCACCAACTAAAGGAAATAGCATTTAGTTTGAATGGCCAACTTTTGCAGGGAAAGCTATTCTTAATCCGTTGTTCGAAATAGATTTCTTAACTTTTAAACTGTTGAAACAGTTGAAATACCCATAGTTGTTTTTATTAACGCCGGGATTAATCCCGGCGTTAATGATATAATACTCACATTGTAACCGTTTTAACGGTTTTGATATTAGTTTCGAACAACAGGTTATTCTCAATATTCTTTTATAATAATTATCTCCCGTAATAAATTCATTTATGGAAAATGGGATGTTATAAATAAAAATAAAAAATGACTTATAAGTATATTTAAATCAAAATAATATTTATGGAAATGCAAAGCTCCTATTAAGTATTTTTTGGAAAGACAGATTCCAAATTCTTGTAACTTAAGCCCAAAGAGTTTATTTTTGCTGACGGAAATTTAAAGTAAAGTTTTTTTTAAAACTTACTCTTAGTAATCCGGGGTGTAGCGCAGCCCGGTTAGCGCGCTTCGTTCGGGACGAAGAGGTCCCCGGTTCGAATCCGGGCACCCCGACTTCAAAATGAGAATTTATATTATGGCTCAAAATCATTCTTTCGACATAGTTTCAGAAATTGACCTCCAGGAAGCCGATAACGCCGTTAATCAAGCTTTAAAAGAAATACAGCAGAGATACGACTTAAAAGATTCCCGTACAGAAATTGAGTTGAACAAAAAAGAAAAAACAATTTCACTTAATACAAAAGATGATTATGCCTTAAAAGCAAGCATCGATATCCTTCAGACAAAATTTATTAGAAGAGGAATATCAATAAAAGCTTTAAAATTACTCGATCCTGAACCCGCAGCCGGAGGAAGGATTAAACAAAGCATTAATCTCCAAAGCGGAATATCAAAAGAAAATGCCAAAATAATAACTAAAATGATTAAAAATTCAAAGCTTAAAGTAAATGCGCAAATACAGGATGAACAGGTTCGCGTGCAAGGAACTAAAATCGACGATCTTCAAGCTATAATAAAATTAGTGAAAGATGCCGATCTTGATTTCCCCACTCAATATGTTAATATGAAATAGTAATATTTTATTTTAACTCTTTCTAGCCTAAATAGAAAAATAATTTTATTTATCATAATTATTTAATAAAAAATAATCAAATAGTTAATACAATAATCTAGGTATTCAAATTTAATATCGGAATATTTATTTTTTCCAACAAAGATTGGAAAATTATATGAATACCAGAGAAAAGAAGCAAACCACGGATGAGGATGTTGTGTGGACATGCCAGTATTGCGGCGAGTTAAACTCTGTTTGGATAGATTTAACAATCAGCGGGAAGCAGGATTTTATAGAAGACTGCAGAATCTGCTGCCGGCCAAACAGAGTAATTATTACAACTGATGAAGATAACAATATTTTTATAGAATCCAGGCTAAGTGACGAATAGCCTTAAAAAGTAATTACACTTAACCTCTAATCCATAATTAAATCATATAAGACATTAACCTCGATATTTTATATTAATATCTTAAATTTCCCTATTCCTAATAATTTTGCTATAATTTAATCCATAATCATTCTTAAAAAAGATGAGCTTTCCTCATCATCGTTATCTCCCTCGGCATTAATCTTATTCGTTTTTTCCTTTGCCCAATTATAGCGTGAAGCCTCAAAATTAAAACCGCTCTGAGGATTTTTAGTATCTTCCTTTTTATCTTCAAGAGTTGTTTTAGGACTTTTTACCCTTAAAATAGTAGGAACTTCAAGGTCCTCCGTATTAATTTCATTATCTTCTAAGAAATTAAAGCCGCCTCTAAATGTATCAGCATTGTTAGGCTTAGATTGAGTACCTTTTGAATTTTTCGCTCCATATGATTGATTCGCACCATCAAATCCCGTAGCAATAACGGTGTAAGAAACGTAATCATTCATCTCTTCCTTGCGAACACAGCCGAAAATTACGTTAGCCTCTTCTCCGGCAGCTTCAAAAATAACGTTATTACCTTCATTTATTTCCTGCATTGTTAAATTGCTGGAACCGGTAACATTCAACAAAACACTTTTAGCACCCTTAATATTTATACCTTCCAGCAAGGGGCTTGATATAGCTTTCTGTGCAGCTTCAATTGCGCGATTTTCTCCGCTTGCAATTCCGCAGCCCATTAAAGCCTCTCCGCTCTGATTCATTACTGCACGTACGTCGGCAAAGTCAACATTAATTAATCCTTCGATGGTAATTATATCCGCAATACCTCTTGTTGCTTCGTATAATACTTCATTTGGTTTATCAAAAGCAGCAAAAGCATTCATACTTTTATCTAAAATACTAAGGAGCCTTTCATTTGGGATGACAATTAAGCTGTCAACATGCTGTTTCAATTCTTGAATTCCCTGTTCTGCATTCAGCATACGTTTCTTACCTTCCCAGCGGAATGGTTTGGTTACAATTCCAACAACCAATGACCCGATACTTTTTGCGATAGATGCAATTACAGGGGCGCCGCCCGTTCCTGTTCCGCCTCCCATTCCGGCCGTAACAAAAACCATATCACTGCCGGCAAGAACTTCAGCAATTTTTTCCCGGTCTTCCTCAAGTGATTTTTTACCAACATTGGGATCAGCTCCGGCACCCAAACCACGAGTAATGTTGGTTCCTACCTGAATTTTATGTGTGGCACTGCTGCCGTTAAGAACTTGAGAATCGGTATTAACTGCAATGTACTCCACACCTACAAGACCACGTTTAATCATGCTTTCAATTGCGTTACAACCGCCGCCGCCAATTCCTACAACTTTCAATATTGCCGACATCGGTTCGCCCCTGTCAATTGTTGCAAATCGCGCCATAGTTACCTCCTTATTTTGGATTTATAATTCATCAAAAAATTGCTGAACCCGTTTTATTAATAACGATATTTTATTTTTACCCTTAATCCTTTTGGGTTTGATCAAAACTTGATATTCACTGGACTTTCCGCCGGGAATTCCTCTTATCAAACCGGCTACCGTCGCAAACTCAGGACTTTCAATTTCATTTGACAACCCGGCACCCAGCTCCTGAGGAACGCCGATTCTTGTCGGCAATCCAAAAACTTCTTCCGCTAATTCGGTGCACCCTTTCAATAAAGAACCGCCTCCAGTTAATACTATGCCGGCTTTAATTTTATTTTTAAACCCTGCACTTCTAATTTCATTATCAATTAGACTGAAAAGCTCTCTCATTCTTAAGCTTATTATTTGTGTTAAAAGGCTAATTGGAATTTTTGCATTGCCTCTAGCACCCACACCACGGATTAAAATATCTTCGTCTTTTATAATCGAGGACTCTGTTGCGTAACCATATTCTTTCTTTAATTTTTCAGCTTCTTCCGTAACCACTCCAAGAGATTCACGTATATCATTTGTTACCTGATTACCTGCGACTCCAATTACCTTTGTGTGCTTTATAGCTTTATTATGAAAAATTGCTATATCGGTTGTTCCGCCGCCTATATCAATAAGTGCAACTCCAAGGTCCTTTTCACTTTCTTCAAGAACTGAAGAACTAGATGCAATAGGTTGAAGTATATATTCCTGAATCTGCAATCCGGCTCTTTCAACCGATTTTCTTATATTTTGAATTGCCGGAATAGATGCCAATACAATATGATTAGTTGCTTCAAGCCTGGAACCGGACATGCCTATGGGATTTTCTATCCCGCCTTGATAATCAACAGAAAATTCTTCCGGTATTATATGCAATATCTGTCTATCGGACGGGATTCGAATTGTTCTTACATCTGCGTCCAATCTTTCAAGATCGCTTTTTGTAATTTCTCTGTCTTCACTGCTGATTGTAACATAATTACGATGCCTCATACTGGTTATATGCTCTCCGGCCACACCAACATTTAAATGCGTAATTTGAATTCCGGCACGGTTTGATGCAATAGCTACAGCCTGTCTTATAGCATCTGCTGTTTTAGTAATGTTGGCAACCAATCCCTTATGCAGCCCTTCCGAAGGAGCTACACCAAAACCTAAAATGTTAATACGATTATTTTCCTCCATTCTTTCGGCAATAACCGCACAAACTTTGGTTGTTCCTAAATCTAATCCTGCAATAATATTTTTTTTCATTCAATTAAACCTGTTTTAACATCTGTACCTACAAATATTTCATTAGAGAATCTTAGATCAATGTAATCGCTATTTTTAACCATGTCGTTTCCTTTAACCATTCCATTCCACAACATATCAAGATATACCATTTTTTCTGCTTCTTCTCCCTTTCCAAAAAGTACCGGCGGCTTTACTCCCGAGAAAGTTAAAATGATATCACCACCGTATCTTAAATTAATTTCGGACAGTTTTTTATACATATTTATGTTAGTCAATTTAGCTGCATCAATAATTTTAAATGCTTCCGTGATACCATTTGTTCTTATATAAGACAATTGAACGACTTTTTCATTTAACTGAGGATTGCTTATAACAGGCATATCCAGCATTTTTATATCCGGCAGCATTGGAAGGATCTGAAAATCATCCGTTATAAAATACGGTTCACCATCAATAATAATAACAGCTTCAATCACTTTTTCTTTAACATAAACATTAACTTCATTATTTCCTTCGTAAGCGACATCTGCTTTCTGCACATAAGGATGCTTTTCTATTCTACCCCTAATTTCTGCAAGTGTTAGTTTTACAAAATTCGAAATATTTTCCAGCTTAGCATATTTTAAATAATCACGGCCGGGTAATAGATTGTTACCGCTAATTTTAATCACCTTAATTTCTCCTTTATTCGTTTTTTTATTTGAAAAAAAAATCAAATAAAATAATGCCGAAATTAAAACAACAAAAAGCAATGTTCCGGGTATTTTACTTACACTTTCTTTCATAACACTTCAAGTTTTAAGCAATCCGACAAACTTTTCACCGTATTTCCAAATGTCACCGGCACCCATTGTAATAATGATATCGTTATTATTTTTTATTTGCATTAACTTTTCCGGCACTTCATTTTTATCTTTAATGTAAAGGACATTTTTGTGACCGAATTTTCTTGCAGCTTCGGCAATTAATTCTCCGGAAATTCCGGCAATAGGTTCTTCTCTAGCAGGATAAACATCCGTACAAATAAAAACATCGGTATTTAAAAAAGACCTTCCGAACTCCTGATAAAAATCTCTTGTCCTTGAATATAGATGCGGCTGAAAGACAGCTATAAGTCTTCTATTCCATCCGCTTCTAATTCCTGCAAGCGTGGCACTGGTTTCAGTCGGGTGATGTGCATAATCATCTATAACTAAAATTTCTTTATTATATTTCACTTCAAATCTTCTATAAACTCCGCTGAAAGATTCTAAAGCTTGTTTGATTACTGAAAAATCTATTCCGAGTTCCTTAGCAATACAAACCGCCACCAGAGAATTTTTAACATTATGAACGCCGGGAATTTTCAGCTTTATTTTTCCCAAATCATTGTCTTTATACTTTACCGAAAAAGAACTTGAAAATTCATTATGTGTAATATCAACGGCACGAATATCTGCCTGTGAAGTTAATCCATAAGTAAAAATTTTTTTGTTTATTTGAGGAATAATATCCTGCAAGGCAGGCTCATCCATACATAAAACAACAAAACCGTAAAAAGGGACTTTGTTTGCAAACTCTACAAATGCTGATTTTATATCATCCAAATCCTTATAAGTATCAAGATGTTCACTTTCAAGGGTCGTTATTGCCGCAATTGTGGGTGTTAATTTTAAAAATGTTCTATCAAATTCATCTGCCTCAACCACAATAAACTCACCGTTGCCCAGCCTGGCATTTGTACCTCCCAACCCGCTTAATTTACCTCCGACAATTATTGTAGGATCAATTTCGCCTTCCGTTAGAGTAAGACCGACCATTGAAGTTGTTGTAGTTTTTCCATGGGTTCCGGCAATTCCGATTCCGTATTTCATGCGCATACATTCCGCAAGCATTTCAGAGCGTTTTATTATAGGAATTTTCCTTTCTATTGCCGCTTTCACTTCGGGATTATCTAGCGGAACCGCGGAAGAATAGACCAATACATCCGCATCTTTTAAATTATCAGGCGAATGTCCTTCGTAAATCTTCATTCCCAGGCTGCTCAAATGCGAAGTTACTTCCGATAAAGATCTATCGGATCCTGAAATCTCAAATCCCTGGTTTAGCAATATTTCTGCAATTCCGCTCATTCCGATACCGCCAATACCTACAAAATGTACTTTCTTAATATTCTTGAACATTATTTGGATTCCAGTTCCTCTTTTAATTTTACAAATAATGAAATTAGTTCTTCAACATTTTCATAATCATAAGGTCTAATAATTATTCTTCGCTTCCTGTTTTTAATTTTCAATCTGATTAATCTAAATGCTTTATTTCTTTTTCTACTTACAAACTTTGAAATTTTTATTTCCTCAAGATGATCTATATAAAAAGTCTTCTCGGCAAATTTATTAACAAATGAAATTTTATTTTCTCCGATTTCCAGGTGTCTATTCAAATACAAATTGTACAATAAACTGATTAAAGAGATGCATACAATAATTGCGAAGAAATAAATTATGGGGTCCTTTGTAATTAATGTAAATGAATTTTCTACAAATTCGCCGCGGATAATCGCATATAACAAAAATGCAACAAAGTAAATTATTGTCGATTGATAGTAGAACGATAAATTGTACTTAAATATTTTCTTTTTATTTAATTGTTCGTCACTCATAATCCAGTAGCATATTTAATTGCTCTTTTTGCAATAATTTCAGCCGCATCCGGTTTACTTAACTTCAACGAGTTTTTTTTTAATTCCTTAAGTTTATTATCATCTGATAATAAAGGGAATACCTTCTTTTCAAATTCATCCTTCAGATTTTTATCTTCTATCAATACGGCCGCATTTTTATCTGAAAGTGATTTTGCATTAAAGTATTGATGATTTTCAGCTACATTAGGAGAAGGAACTAATATAGAAGGTATTCCCAATGTTAAAATTTCAGCCAAAGTAGTTGCACCTGCTCTAGCCAGCAACAAATCGCATGCTGAGTACGCTAAATTCATTTTTTCAACAAAAGCCATAACTTTAATATTATCCGATGAAAGAGATTTGTACAAATCGAAATAGTTTTCTCCTGTCTGCCAAATTACCTGAATATTCCTTTCATTCAACGATTTTAAAGAATCGGCTATTGTCTTATTAATTGAACCGGCGCCTAAACTGCCGCCAAGTACAAATAAAGTTTTTTTCGCAGACGTCAAGCCAAATGCTTTAAGAGCTTCTTCCTTAGATACCGGTGTAAGGCTTCCTCTTACCGGATTTCCCGTTAAAAATAATTTTTCTTTATTTCTAAAATATTTTTTTGAGTCTTCAAAGCTTAAATGAACTTCATCAGCATATTTTTCTAATATTCTGGTAGTGACTCCGGGATAACTATTTTGTTCAATCAGAATAATTTTAGCACCCGTTATCGAAGAGCCGAAAATAGCCGGACCGGATACATAGCCTCCCGAACCAATTGCTACTTTGGGTCTATAAATCATGTTAATGACGATAGACTGAATAACAGACACAATAACTTTTAAAGGGAAAAGTATATTTTCCAATTTCAATTTCCTTGAAAAGCCCTTAATCCAAATTGATTTAAACTTATATCCCAATTGCGGTACAACTCTTCCTTCAATTTTTGATTTAGTGCCGATAAACATAATGTCCGCTTCAGGCAGCAACAATTTGATTTTTTCTGCTACTGCTACTGCAGGATACAAATGACCTCCTGTACCGCCGCCTGCAAACAAAAATCTATATGATTCTGTTTTGCTCATGTTGCAGCCGCCTCAACTGTTTGCTGAATTTCTTTCTTTTGCTCAATCGAATGAGATAAGGCTATATTTACCAAAATGCCGACAGAAATACACAGAAAGGTTAATGATGTTCCGCCGTAGCTAATAAAGGGTAAAGGAAGTCCGGTTGTCGGAACTATCCCGGTTGCTACAGCAATATTTACAAATGCATAAATAACTATCGAGAAAGTAATTCCAAAAGCCAACAATTGACCGAATTTGTCTTTCGCTTTTTTAGCTACCAGAATACCTGCTATAAACAAAACCAAATAACTGAATGTAACAATAACCGAACCTATAAAGCCCAGCTCTTCACCTAATATTGCAAAAATGAAATCTCCGTATGCTTCAGGTAAAAATAAATTACTCTGCAGGCTTTGACCCATTCCTACTCCGAAAATATGTCCGCTTCCTAATCCCAACAATGCTTGTTTCACCTGAATATTAGGTGCACCTCCATGTTCAGTACTGCTTATAAAAGTTAGAATCCTGCTTCTCGAATGAGCAAAAAGCATTGCAGCAGCAGCTACTGCAATAAGACTTACAAGCGAAGCGGCTAATATATGTTTAAATTTAGCTCCGCCGACATACAATAAAGCAAACGAAACGACTGCTAATAAAATACCATTACTAACATTTGGTTGAATCAGCACTAACGCGGAAATAATAGCCACCCAAATAAATAAATAAAGAAAACCTTCATTAAAACTTTCCAAAGAATCTTGTTTTGCTTCAAGTAAGACAGCTAAATGTATTAACAAAATTAATTTTGCAACATCTGCCGGTTGAAAAGATAAAAATCCAAGACGTATCCACCTGCCTGCTCCTTTTATATCGGGAGCGATAAATAAAGTAAGCACGAGGATAAAAGTTATAATAATAATAGCCGGCTTACTGAAATCTTTATAAATATCATAAGGAATAAAACTGAACATTACCATTAACATTATTCCAAAAATAACTTTAAAGAAATGCGAGTTGAATAAATGGAACAGACTATCGAATTTAAATTCGCTGTAAGTACTGCTTGCACTCATTACAATTATTAATCCTAACAACATTAGGATAAGTGCATCAAAAAATATTATTAATGCTAACTTTTTCATTTATAACTTATTTACGGATTCCTTAAAAACTTTTCCTCTGTGTTCATAATTATCGAACATATCGAAACTAGCACATGCCGGAGAAAGCAGTACAACCTCAT
>CAZCFZ010000053.1:0-26187 GCA_964498065.1 uncultured Ignavibacteriaceae bacterium | reverse complement strand
CAAATCCAATTGTAAAAACTATGAGCAGGAAAAAAACGACTTTTATTTCATTTTGTGTAAAGCCTATTTGCTCTGATAGTCTTTTAAGCATTATAGAATAAAACTTAAAATATTTACTTTAAAGAACAATTATCTTAAAAATAATATAAGAACATTGATCCTTCTGTGCAAGTTTTTCAGTAAAACAAAAATGTGAAAAAATTATCTAAATTTTAACAGATGTAAAAAAGAATAATAAATATTTTTGTCTATAACGAAAATCTCTTAAAGAAATTCTTTTCATCGGAGCTTGCCGATCTTTTAAAATTAGGCATCTGTCCAAGTTCTTTTAATAATTCTTTTTCCTTGGAGTTTACTTTTTTAGGTATATCAATATTTATCCTTACCAGCTGATCTCCTCGCCCGGAATGATTTAGGTGCCTAATTCCCTTATCTTTCATCTTCAACAGTTTACCGGGCTGGGTGCCGGAATCAATTTTTAATACTGCTTTGCCGTTTAATGTCGGAACTTCAACATCGCCTCCTAATACTGCATGAGGGTAACTAATATATAAATCATAAATGATGTCATCGCCCTCTCTGGTAAAATATTCATGAGGCGTTTCCTGGAATACGACCTGAATATCTCCCGATTGACCGCCGCGTTTTCCCGCGTTGCCTTCTCCTCTTAAAGTCATATAACTTCCTTCATGTACTCCGGGCGGTACATTTATGGAAATCGTTGTATCTTCATTAACCCGTCCGTCGCCCATGCATTTTTTACATGGCGTATCAACAACAGTACCTTCGCCGTTACAATTATTGCATGTTGTAATATTTACGAATTGACCGAAAACCGATCGTGAAATTGTTTTAACTTCACCAGTACCTTGACAAACAGGACAAGTTTTAGTTGAAGTTCCCGCTTCGGCACCGCTTCCGCCGCAGCTGCTGCATTTGACCTGTTTTTTAATTTTAATTTTTTTTGTGGTTCCTTCGGCGATTTCTTCCATGTTTAATCTTAAATTTACTCTTAAATCCGATCCTGGCGTACCCCCGCCTCTTCTTCTTCCTCTAGACCGTTGGCCTCCTCCGAAAAAGTCATCAAAGATAGATGAACCTCCGAAAATATCCGAGAAGTGAGAGAATATATCGTTGATATCCGTAAAACCTGATGATCCGTAAGAGTTGCCTCTTAATCCTTCGTGTCCGAACCGGTCGTATCTTTCTTTTTTATCGTCGTTGCTTAGAACTTCATAAGCTTCTGCAGCTTCTTTAAACTTTTCTTCAGCCTGCTTATCATCCGGATTTCTATCGGGGTGATACTGCATAGCTAATTTTCTATATGCCTTCTTAAGATCGTCTTTAGAAGCATTTCTCTCAACCCCTAAAACTTCGTAGTAATCTCTTTTTGCCATTGATTCTATTTATCCTCGAGATTTGAATTATTTTTTGAATTAAATCCGGAAGTTTCGGGTTCTTCATTTGTATCTTCACTTACAATAACTTTTGAATGACGAATCACCCTGTCTTTATACATATATCCTTTCTCAATTTCATCTAATACCGTATGCGGTTCAACACCTTTCTCTTTTCTTTGAAGCATTGCTTCGTGAAATTGAACGTCGAAAGGTTTCCCAATTGCGTTAATTTTTTCCACACCCTGGTCACCCAGAATTTTCATAAATTTATCATAAATAAGTTGAATACCTTGTTTTAACGATTCAATGTCTTTAGTATTGTCCAGATGCTGAAGCGATCTTTCAAAATCATCTATAACAGGAAGTAATTTCACAATAAAATTTTCAGCCGAATACTTAATTAAATTTAATTGATCGTTTTCCGTTCGTCTCTTATAATTTTCAAACTCAGCAGCTTTACGTAATAATCTGTCTTCATAATCCTTAAGTTCCTTCTCAAGCTGCTCAATTTTATTTTTTGAAATGCTTAATGCTTCTTCCATGTCTTTTACGACATTTTGTGCGTCCGTATTTTCGGAACCTTCAGGGACAGCATCATTATTATTCTGCTGAGAATTCTGTTCATCATTTTTTAATTCATGTTTATCTTTCTTCATTAAAATGTATCTCCTTTATTTTATATTAGGGTTGGTCAAAGCTTCCGACAGCATTTTTGCTAAATAATCTACAATGGCAATAACTTTGGGATATTCCATTCTTTTCGGGCCGATAATTCCTAAAGTACCGGATATATCGCCAAGCTTATATTCTTTACTAACAAAGCTGTATTCATGCAGTTCTTCTAATTTATTTTCCTTTCCTATGGAAATAAGAACCTGATCGGAAGCAGCATCGTTTGTTTTTTCCATTATATGAATTATAATATCTTTATCTTCAATCAATTCTATAACGCCCTGGAACCGCTGCGGGTCTTCAAATTCGGGTTGTTTAATTACATTCTTGGCACCGGTAATCACTAGCTTGTCCGTCCGATTGTCGTCTTTAAAAATTTTGTCTAAAGAGTCAACAAATAATCTAATAACCGGTTTTTGTTCTTCTTGAATATCTCTGAGTCTTTCTTTAATAGTAGCTCTTATTTCTTTGAATGTTAATCCGGTAAGCCTTTCATTAAGTAATCTTTGTACCGAATCAATTTGAGTTGCCTTGATTTCCGATGAAAGTTCAAGAGTAATGGTTTTAACTAACCCAGATTTTATACTGATTACAACTAATATTTTAGTTGAAGAAAGTCGAACAATTTGTAATCTTTCCAATATCCCGGTTTCAAGCTTGGGATACATTACGCAAGCCAATTGTTTAGTAATGCTGCTTAATAAAATTGAAGTTACTTTTATTAATTCATCTGTTTCCGCAATATTGGATTCAAAACTTTTATTTATTATTCCTATTTCAGAACTTGGAAGTTTCCGAATATCCATTAGAGAATCAACATAAAATCTATATCCTTTATCGGTCGGAACTCTGCCAGCCGAGGTATGAGGATGATCGATAAATCCGTTTTCCTCCAAATCGGACATAATATTTCGTACTGTGGCCGGAGAAATACCAATGTTGTATTTCTTTGTAATGTTTCTCGATCCCACAGGCGAGGCAGTTAATATAAACTGCTGTATTATATACCTGAGTATATTTTTCTCTCTTTCGTTTAATTCAATATCGATCATATAAAAATCAATGTTCTAAAATTCTTTATCTAAATAATAAATATAATAATTTTTTAGTGATTTTTTCTTGATTAAAATACCAGGTAGTGCCCTAATTTACTGAAATTATTAACAAATAAGTCGTCACTCGACTCAGCTCGGGATGACAAGTTAAATATATTTGCCAGGATGAGCGGAGTCGAACCATTATTTATATAAGCAAATTATAACACTACCAAATACCAAAATAATAAACCGTTCAATAATTATAAAGTTCCAATATTTATGATGAAATATTTTTTTTATAGATTCATTTTATGTGAATTACTGCCGATTTATAAGTGAAAAAATCGGTTATTGAATAAAATTTTTGAGTGAGTCTGTTTTGGAGGAGTTTAAAAAAATAAAAAATTATTTATTCTTTGGATGTACGGCGAAAATTAAAAAACCCGGTCTAAAATTTAGAACCGGGTTTTTATAAATAGGAGGCTATGAAAGATTACTTCAAAAGAACCATTTTCTTAGTCTGTCTGAATGATCTTGAACCGTCTATTGAATTAGCTTGTATTGAGTAGAAGTAAATCCCTGATGACAGCGCTAATCCTGATGATTCGGTGTTAAATACGAGTTGATGAACTCCTGAAGTTTGGGTTGAATTTTCTAATACCTTAACAACCGCTCCGGTAATATTGTAAACAACTATTTTAACATGACTGTCGAACGGCAGAGAATATTTAATTGTTGTTGAAGGGTTGAAAGGATTAGGATAATTCTGTGAAAGTGTATAGTCCTTTGGACCTGGAACAACCGAAACTTCCACAACCTTAGAATAATGATAAGTTCCATTTAGGTCTATTTGTTTCAGTCTATATGATACTGTTCCGTTTCCTCCGTTGGAACTATTATCAACGTATGAATAAGAATTCATTTGTGAAGAACTACCTTTACCTGCAATGAAGCCGACAGAAGTCCATGAATTACCATAATTCTTTTCAACTTCAAAACCTTTATTATTTGTTTCAGTAGCAGTCTCCCAGTTTAGTGTAACTGCGCTGTTTTTTGGAGCAGCCTGGAATGAAATTAATTCTACCGGTACAGTAGCACCTAAAGCTTGCAAAGCATCTTGCAGAATTTTTACAGTATATTTGGCATTATGAACACCGTAACTGCCGTCTGTATATACAAATTCATATGTATAAATACCTTTAACTATTTCAGGTCTGTTTGCAATTGCCATTGAATCTGCATGGCTCGATAAGGAAGTTAAAACAGCTCCGGTATTATCTTTTGGTAAATAAGATGCTAAATTATTCATCATTCCTTTTATTTCGGTTTGAACACCTTCAATTTTGCCGTTGCCATCCCAGTCGGAAGCAGCTATGATGTCATTGAATGAAGTAATTGGACCATGACAGGTTGTACATCCAACCGTGAAATCATGTGCAGTTCCGCCGGTTGTATCAATCATACCCCATTGATGGCTTGGACTATTTCCCGTTCCTATATTAGCCATATGACAAGTAACGCAAGCATCAGTTAACTGCGCATGTGTGTTAAGTCCGGCTAATGTTGAATCTCCGAATTCATAAGCACTTTGACCGAAAAGCATATCTGTTTGAGGAGCCATTGGTTCAAAATGATTAAAGAAACCATAATAAGGAGCAGCATTAGTTATAGATGTATTGCCAACATGACGGGCTTGATGACATCTCATACACATCTGTCCATTACCGCCGGTAGTAACTGCATAACCGTTTAACAATGTTATATTGCTCATTATCCTAAGGCCGAAATTTGTTGCATTGTGAGGATCGTGGCAAACTGCGCAGCTTATATTTACATCACCGTCATCTGCTGTATATCCGGGATTTGACGGATTTTTAAAATATTTAACATATGCAGCACCGCTGTGGCATGGATAGCATGAAGTTCTTGCAGTATGTTCTCCGTCGGGGAAAGTATAATGCACAGAGGTAACATAGTAAGTTCCAATTGTATGATGGGTTGGTGCATCATGGCATTGTAAACAAACACCTGCATCTAAAGATACACTAATACGTTTCGTGTCTCCATAACTAATTAAATGGCCGTATGCAGGACCATGACAACTTTCGCATCCAATGTTTGAAGTGTTTAGCGCACTATTATACTGACTTGAATTCAACAAATTCCATGCTGTCTGATCATTTGTTGGAATTAGGTACATACTGCCGGATTTAGTAAAAGTTTTGTACCATGTAGTATCAAATCCATTTTGATGTGCAAGAAATCCGAAGTTGCCGTTGTCAACATTTTGATCGTAGCCGGTTGTATGGCATTTAAAACAATTTCCGGAATACATTCCCATAAATATACCGTTTACATTCGAAGCTTCTAATTGACCGGTAATACCTTCTCTAAATATATTAGCGTGAGGTGTTTGTACCCAGCCTGCATACTTCTCCATACCTGGGTATGATTGATGGCAGGGATCGCACATTGTAGAAGTCGGAGTACCTAAATATGTACTTACAAAAAAACTATCGATGTCTGTGCTTCCGCCGTTTACGGCCAATTCAACTGCGTACCAGCCTGTCATATCAGGTGTAAATTTAACACTTTGGTCCGTAGTACTATTAAATGTTGTATTAGATCCTGATGGTTTAAGATAAAATGACCAAGTAAATGAATTAACTCCGCCGGTTGTGTCAGCAGTTAAATAAACCGGCATTCCTTTAGCAACAACATTATTGCCGCTGTATACAGGGTTAGACCCTGCAGGATAGCTACCAACTATCGGTGAAGTCAATAGTCGAGGAGAGATTGGTAAAGTCTTTATTTTAGCCGTTTGAGCATTCAAATTTAAAAACGGAACTAAAGTAAAGATACCAAATGTGAGAGCTGTAACTAGTAATTTTATTTTATGCATAGGGTATCCCTATAAATTTGTTTATTAAAATATGTTGCTTTTTAACAAATACTGTACCGCAGAGTTAATTTATAAGTTATTTCAAAATGGGGAAAAATAATTATTAATTATAATTATAGTTTCCAAATTGTAAGAATATTATTTTTCTTTTTATCAATGTTGAGATATTATCAAATCCATGTGGTTTTATTCAACAAATTATAATGAGGAATCTTTCTTATATATAATTATTTTTAATATAATTAGATGGTATAACATTTATTAAGTGCAGTAGAATAATTAGTGATGAATTTTTAAAAACTTATGAAGATTTTACTAAACTAAATTAGCCTGAATTATTTTTAATTTTGTTTGATATTTCTTTAATGGTAAATTTTAAATATCAATACAAAAGATTAAATATGAAATTTGTATAAAATATTTGGAGAAAGTTTTGGAGAATACTTATGAATCGGCAGGAGTTAGTATTAATACCGGCGATGAAACGGTTAAGAAAATTAAATCCTTTGCTAAAAATACATTTAATAAAAATGTCCTTTCGGATATAGGATTGTTTGGAGGATTTTATGAGTTAGATTTTAAGGAGTATAAAAATCCTGTTCTAGTCTCAAGCGTTGACGGTGTAGGAACCAAATTGAAAATTGCATTCGCTCTGAATAAACATAATACCATCGGTCAAGATTTGGTAAACCATTGTGTTAATGATATCTCGGTTTGCGGAGCCAAGCCCCTTTATTTTTTAGACTACCTTGCTTTCGGAAAACTGAATTCCGACAAAGCAGCTAAAATAGTTGAAGGATTTTCAATCGCATGTAAGGAAAACAATTGTGCTTTAATCGGGGGTGAGACGGCTGAAATGCCAGGACTTTATGATCAAAATGAATATGATATGTCGGGAACAGTTGTAGGGATCGTAGATAAATTAAAAATTATAAACGGTAGGAATATTTCAAAAGGAAATGTCCTTTTGGGATTTTCATCAAACGGACTGCACACAAACGGTTATTCGCTTGCACGTAAAGTTCTTCTTAGTAAATATAAACTTTCGGATAAACCCGCTGGGCTTTCAGGAACTCTGGGCAATGAGCTTCTTAAAATTCATAAATCATATTTAAAATTAATAACCCATCTTAAAAATAACATTGATGTTAAAGGGCTTTCTCATATAACCGGAGGAGGAATTGTAGGAAACACAAACAGAATCCTTCCATCGGGATTAAAATTAAAAGTACATTGGAATGCCTGGGTAATACCGCAAGTATTTAAACTTATTCAGAATACCGGAAATATTGCTGATCAAGAAATGCGGAAAGTATTTAATCTTGGCATAGGTTTAATTGCTGTTCTTGATAAACAAAATGTAGACACGGCAATAAAATTATCCAAGGAGGTTAATGAGGAACCAGTAATTATGGGGGAAGTAGTTTGATTTTTTCCTGAAGGTCGTTTTATTTAATCTTAAGATTAATTTAATAAATCTAATATTTAATTAAATTGATTAATCTACAAACGAAGTCACCTGTTTGTAAATTAACTAAACACTACATATATTTTTTATGTGGAAAAAATATTTAAATATATTTTTATAATCCTTCCTTTACTTTTAATAATAGGATGTAATAAAGGTATCGTCCCGAATTCTGTTGAAGAAGAGCAGCAAAAAGCCGGCTTCAGCGGCACAATAACTTTTAAAGGCGCCTGGCCTGATAGTGTTAAGAATACAATCCTGATAGTATTTAAAGACCCATTAAATTCTCCGGCTTCATTTAATGTATTCAATGTCGGTTACATAAGTCATCCAATTCCTTACGGGATTACGGAATTTAACTTTTCAACAATTGCAGATTCTGGCTTTGTCCCGATTCAAGCCGGCACTTATTCTTATATTGCAATAGTACAATCTAAAAAAGCAGCTTTATCTTTGAATCGTGCAGATTGGAATGTTGCAGGAATTTATTATGCAGATAGCGACACTTCCCAACCGGGTAAATTGGATATACCTCAAAACACTATTGTAAAAAATGTAAATATAATTTGTGACTTTAATAATCCGCCACCACAACCGCCGGGAGGCAATCAGTGAAAGTATTAATCTCAATTATATTTTTGCTTTTGAATTCAATTCCCTTGCTTGCGCAAGGTTATAACATTTCCGGAACAGTAAAAGATTCTACCGGAACACCACTGTTGGGAGTAAATGTTGTATTAGAGGGAACAAGATATGGTGCAGCTACAAATTATGAGGGTAAATTTAAAATATTAAATGTTAAACCCGGAAAATATAATATTGAGTTTTCCAGTATAGGTTATAAAAGTATTGTTATTTCAAATCAGTTAATTGCAGACAAGTCAATTAATATTAATGCTGTATTGCATCAAACTTCAGTTGAATCGCAGCTTGTTGTTGTAACTGCGAGTAAATATGCACAAAGAATTTCCGATCTTCCGGTAAGTGCCAGCATTATTAATTCAAACGAATTAGAAAAAAGAGACATCACGGACTTGAGTGATGCAATGCGGTTTGTTCCGGGAGTAAATATGGTTGATGATCAAATAAGTATTAGGGGTTCAAGCGGATACAGCCGGGGTGCCGGGACCAGAGTCCTTTTGGAGATAGATGGAATTCCTTACTATACCGGTGATACCGGCGAAATAATTTGGGAGATCGTTCCCGTTTCGGAAATTCAAAGAGTTGAGATTATTAAGGGAGCCGCAAGTTCACTTTATGGCTCCTCTGCAATAGGGGGAGTTGTAAATATTATTACCAAGGGAATAAGCTCAAAGCCGGTTACTTACATCAAAACCGGCATAGGTGCATACAATAAACCCTACTACTCAATATGGGATTGGTCAAAGGAAATAAGAACTTTTAGCGACTTAACTGTTTCGCATTCCAACCGGATTGGAAATTTCGGATTTGCACTTTCGCTCACCCGTCTTTCGGATATGAGTTATAAACAAAGCGGATTTTACACAAGATATATCGGATACTTTAAAGGAATTTATAATTTTACACCTTCATCATCATTAACTTTTTTTGCAAACTCTTTGAATCAAAACAGCGGGAACTTTTTATACTGGAAAAATTCGAGAAATGCTCTTGTTCCACCCGATTCCGATCAAGGTCAGAGAGTATTTTCAAACAGGTATATGTTCGGAGGTATTTACAAACAGATTTTAAACGATAAACTTTTTTTAAACGTTAGAGCAAGTTATTACCATTCCGATTGGTGGGATCAAACATCTGCATTCGATTCTTCATTGTCGAATTTATTTAGATTGGAAGTTCAGGCAAATGCAAATCTGGCAAAAGACTTTGTTTTGGTTTCGGGAATTGAAGCCACAACCGATAAATTAAAATCTAATATTTTTAGCAACCAAACATCTTTCGGATACGGTTTGTATTCTCAGGCAGATTATAAATTTAAATTTCCATTATCTTTGTCTGTCGGTGCTCGATATGATTACAGTAAGTTAAGTAATAAAATCGGAGTTAGTGCCTTTTCACCAAAAGCCGGATTAAACTACAAATTATCTAAACGGATAGTATTACGGTCATCTTTTGGTACGGGCTTTAGAGCGCCGACACTCGCAGAAGCATTTACATCAACAAGTGCGGGAGGTATTTTAATAAAGCCGAATCCTAATTTAAAACCTGAAACCGACTGGACATTTGAACTCGGTATGAACTATCAGGTTACTAATTATATTAATCTGGATGCGGCATTATTTCAAAATGAATATTTTGATTTTATAGAGCCGGGTGTCGATCCTAATAGCGGTTCCGTGTATTTCGAAAACATTACAAGGGCAAGGATTCAAGGTTTTGAAGCTAATACTAATTATTTATTTTTTAATGATAAATTAAAACTATCACTAAATTATACTTACCTTTGGGCCAGAGATCTTCAGCAAAACACATTTTTAAAGTACAGGCCCAGGCATATGGCTTATGCAAGCTTGGATTACTCATTTTTAAATTTTGATGTCGGAGCGGATTACCGTTATTCGAGTAAAGTTGAAGAAATAGATTACCAGCTTATTAATCTCGGGATAGTTAAAGACGGTAACAAAAGAGTTGAAATTAAAGTACTTGATTTTAGAGCCGGCTGCAAGTTAAGTATAATAGGCGTACCGGCAAAAATTAATTTTAATGTCAATAATGTATTTAATTACAACTATGTCGAATTAATCGGCAACCTTGCTCCAATCAGAAACTATTCTCTTAGCTTTGAACTTTTATTTTAACATTTCAAATATTAATTTTACATAAGATTAAATAAGAATAATTACTAATCAATAACAGGGGAAAAAGAAGGTCTTTATGTTTATAGATACACATGCGCATTTATTTTATCCGAACTTTGAAGGAGAACTTGACGAAGTACTTAATAGAGCAAAAGAATCCGGTGTAAAATATATTATTGTTCCTGCAACTGATTTGGAAACTTCTCAAAAAGTAATTGAACTAACTGAGAAATATGATTTTATATATGGTGCAGTCGGAGTGCATCCTCACGAAACTAAAGATTGGAATGATTCATACATTTCTAAGATTGAAGAACTGGCCGGCAATAAAAAGATAGTTGCAATTGGTGAAATCGGCCTGGATTATTTTTATGATTATTCGCCTAAAGAAAAACAGATAGAAGCATTTAAAGCACAGATTGATCTTGCGTTAAAAATTAAAAAGCCGATAATAGTGCATAACCGTGAAGCCGATGAAGATATGATGAACATAATAAGAGGTTATAACGAAAGTGAATTGAAAGCCCAGTTTCATTGTTTCAGCAGTACATTGGAAAATGCAAAACAACTCATCAGATTGAACCATTTTGTCTCGTTTACCGGGAATATAACTTTTAAAAATGCAGATACTTTAAGCAATATAATTTCTAACCTCAGTTTAGAAAGTATAATGCTGGAAACAGATTCACCCTTTATGACTCCTGAACCGCACCGTGGAAAGCGGAATGAACCGTCATATGTTAAATTGGTGGCTGAAAAATTGGCGGAAATACATCATCTGAATGTTGAAGACGTTGCCAGAGTAACATCATATAATGTGTTTAGAATGTTTGGTATCGGTTCCAAACCCGGAACAAGTTTTACATACAAAATCGGTGATTCATTGTATATTAATGTTACTAATAGATGTAATGCAAATTGTCTTTTTTGTGATAATGAAGATGAGTCTGTTATAAGCGGCTACAATTTAAAAATGAGTAAAAGCGAAGAACCCGAAGCAGATGTTTACATAAAAGAAATAGGAGATCCCAAACAATATAAAGAAATTGTTTTCTGCGGTTACGGAGAACCGACCCTTCGCTGGAACATTGTAAAAGAAATTGCTAGGTTTGTTAAGGATAATGAAGGCACGACCAGGTTAATTACAAACGGCCATGGCAGTCTGTTAAACAAAAGAGATATAACTCCAGAGTTAAGCGGCTTGATTGATTCTGTTTCAATAAGTTTAAACTCCGGTGATCCGCGCCAATATGCTGAGTTTATGGGACTTGAGACTAGGTATTTTAATGAGATGATTACGTTTGCGAAAAATGCAAAGAATTATACAGGTAAAGTTGTAATGACGGTTATTGCAATGAACGAGGTTGATATTGAAAGAGCTAGAAAAGTTGTTGAAGAAAAAATCGGTGCTGAATTTAGAGTACGGCAATATTTTTAACAAATACATTAGGCTGTTTCAAAGACGGTAATACCAAGCACAAGTCTGTATATCATGTTTTAACTTGACGTTAAAGTAAGTTATTAATTTCTTTCTAGATGATAAGTCTCTTTTAAAAGACTGCCTCATCGTTTCCTATTCTGCTACTAAAGAATTTATACTATGAAAAAACTTTTGCTTTTTCTTATAACAATTTTTGTCTCAAATATTTTTCCTCAAAATAATTTACAATATTTAAAATCTAGGATTGACTCCATCTTCACTGATCAATTTTTTCAATCCACATCAATGGGAATTGATGTATATGATCTGACGGCAAAAAGGGAATTGTATAAAAGAAATGAAAAATTACTCTTTTGCCCTGCTTCCAATCTGAAAATTTTAACTACCTCTGCCGGATTAATCTTTTTAGGACCTTCATACGATTTTCAAACTTCTTTGTCTTACACCGGAGAAATTATAAATGGTATTTTGTACGGAAATTTATTTGTCGTGGGAGGATGCGATCCGGATTTTTCAACAAAAGATTTGGATTCATTAGTATCGGTTGTTAAATCTTCCGGGATTCATGAAATTACGGGAAATCTTTACGGGGATGTAAGTATGATGGATTCGCTTTTCTGGGGTAACGGCTGGATGTGGGATGATGATCCCTCGACAGATGCACCTTATTTAACAGCGCTTGATATAAATGCAAATTCAATTGGTGCAATTGTTAAAAGCACCAAGCTTGGTCAAAAAGCTGAAATTACTTTAGTACCGCCTTCAAATTTTTTTAAGATAGAAAATTTTACTTTAACTGTTCCGGCTGACAGTCCGAATACTTATTCGTTAGATAGAGATTGGATTCATAGAAAGAACACTTTAATTTTTAAAGGAAATATAAATCAAAAAATAGTTCCTGATTCTCTCCAGGACACTTTAACGGTTAATGTCTATAATCCGGCTAAATACTTTTTGACTTTGATGGAACAGCATTTAGAAGATAGAGGAATAAACGTGGACGGCAAAATTTATATTTCGAAAGTCCCTAATTTTGCAATTAACTTATTTAATTTTAAGCGTCCGTTTGGAGATATTATTACTCATTTAAATAAAGTAAGTTATAATTTAGGCGCCGAAATGACACTTTATGCAATTGCTGCAAAATATTTCGGAATCCCGGCAACTGCAGATAATGGTATTAAAATGGTAGATAGTCTAATAACACTTACCGGGATGAATCCGTCCAATTATAGAATTGTAGATGGTTCGGGAGTTTCACATTATAATTTAATTTCTTCACAGCTTATATTGGCAATACTTAAATATATGTATTATAAAAAGCCCGATTTGTTTACAATACTTTATAATTCATTTCCAATAGCCGGAGTTGACGGCGATTTAAAAAGCAGAATGATAAATACTCCGGCTCAAAATAATGTCCATGCTAAAACCGGCACTTTAAGCGGTGTTTGCAGTTTATCCGGATATGTTACTGCAAAAAACGGACACCTAATTGCATTCTCAATGCTTGTACAAAATTATGTAGGCAGCGCAAGGGAAAGCAGAGATTTTCAGGATCGTATTTGTAATATTTTAGCTGATTATAATTAATGAAATTTTATAAAGAGTTTACAATTACTGCCGAACCATTCAATCCGGAAATTATTTCAAGTTTAATGTGGGAACTTGAAATAACCGGCATTAATGAAGAAGTAAACTGCCTTAAAGTATTCGCGTCTGAAAACAGCCCTATTAATACGCAGGAAATTTCTAATCTATTAAAAAGGTTAGTCGGTGAAAAAATGCTTTTCAGTTTTAATATTGAAGAAAATCTGCTTGAAGAAAAAAACTGGAATGAAGAATGGGAAAAGTCAATTAAAATTACGGAAGTTTCGGATAGAATAATTATTAAACCGACATTTCGTGAGTACAAAGCAAAACCGGATCAGATAGTAATTACAATCGATCCCAAAATGTCTTTCGGTACAGGCGAGCATCAAACAACAAAGCTGGTACTTCAGTTTCTGGAAGAAAATGTTGAAAAAGATATGAAAGTTTTAGATGTAGGTTCGGGAACAAGTATTCTTGCAATTGCATCCGTTAAGCTCGGTGCTGCTAATGTTATTGCAATTGATAATGATGAATGGTGTTATTTAAATGGGAAAGAAAATTGCGAACTTAATTCGGTAACAGAAAATGTTGATGTCAGGTTAGGGGAAATAAAAGATGTTGCTGAAAAAAATTTTGATCTCGTAACGGCAAATATTCAAAAAAATATTATAATAGATATTGCTGAAGAAATTAGAGATCGAATAAAAAAAAGGGGAATCCTTATTCTTTCTGGTTTGTTATTAACTGATGAAAATGATATTCTTAAAAAGTATACGGCATTGGGATTTGAGTTTAAGGAGAAAAAGTCTCTTGATGAGTGGATAGCGCTTTCATTCATAATGCCGTAAAATATAAGTGTTTATATTTTAATGTCTTGCTTAACTGACATCCAAAAATTCAGTATAAAAAATTCAATTCTTATTTACTCAAAAATTTAATTTTTATTTACTTTTTTATATGAAATCCAATAATATTTTTATTGAAAACGTGCACTTATTGAACTAAATTGCATTTGAAATGGAAAAAATTTTTTTTATTAAAATGAGCGGCGCAGGTAACGATTTCATCCTGATTGATCGGAATAAAGTACCTGGTTTTATACTTAATCGGGATCTTATAAAAAGACTATGTGATAGGAGAAATGGAATCGGTGCGGATGGTATAATAACAATTTCAAACTCTCAATCATACGATTTTGATATGGAATACTTTAATGCCGACGGTTCTACAGGTAGTTTATGCGGAAACGGCGCAAGATGTGCGATAAGATTTGCAGATTTAAGCGGAAGAATAAAATCAGGAAAAACAAATTTTTTATCGAACAATGTTCCTTATACAGGCGAAGTTTTGGAGGAAAATAAAATTAAGTTTAATTTTAATCAGCCTAAGAATTTTAAGTTTAATTTTGATATTACGGCGTATAATCAAAAGATAAATGCAAGTTATGCCGATACCGGCTCTCCCCATGTAATTATTAAAGTTGAGGATATATTAAAAGATCCTGAGAATCCGAAATCAAATTTTACGGAGTTAAATGAGCTGCCGGTTTTTGAGATAGGAAAAGAGATAAGGTACCATCACGATTTTGAACCCATCGGGACAAATGTAAATTTTATTAAAATTGCTGATAATAAGGTTTATATAAGAACCTATGAAAGGGGAGTTGAAAATGAAACACATGCATGCGGAACAGGTGCAGCTGCATCGGCTTTGATTGCTTATTATAATTACAAATTAGTGCCGCCTATACGATTAATTACCAAAGACGGTGTCGAATTGATTGTTGATTTTTCTGCTGCGAATAAAAATATAAGCAATCTTTCATTAACAGGGCCGGCTAAAATAACTTTTACCGGCGAGTTTAGTTTAAACCAGTACAATTAATTATCCGGAGAAAAAATGTCAAAAGTAATTTTTACAATTCAATATGAACTTAAACCAGAAAAAAAAGATGAGTATTCAACCGTTGTTAAAGAACTTAAAAACCTTTTAAAAGCGGACGGCTTGGAAAGTTATTCTGTTTATGAAGTGAAAGGAAAGGGTAATCACTTCCAGGAAGTTTATTCGTTCACATCAGAGGAGGCTTATGAAGCATTTGATGATAATCAGAACGAAAGAATTAACATTCTCATAAACAAATTAAGCGACATGACAGTTGAAAATACCACAAAATATTCAACACTTTACGAAATTACAGAAGTTTAGTTGAATCCCGTAACAATTGAAAGCGGTAATTCGGCCGCTTTCTATTATAACAAGTCTCAATTCAAATATAATATTTTATTATTAATAGCTCTCAAATCAAATTAGAATCAATAACTCATGTTACGCCAAATTTATTCTGAACCATGTCATCCCGGGCTTGACCCGGGATCTGCAATTAACTCAGCATCTGAAAATAGAGTAATTATGCAGATTCCGAATTAAATTCGGAATGACAAAATATTTTAATTTCCAATTTGTGCGTAACGTGAGTTAATAAATTAAATGAAAAGACAGGGGGATTATTTTTATAACGTTTTACCATCAAATTTTATATAAATCCTTTTAAAATACCGTATCTGTTTTTTATTTTTTGATTAGCATGAATTTTGATATTCTAAATCCTTATTTATCTAAGCATAATTTTTCCAAGCAAAAAAACGGAATTTAAATCATGAGTAAAACTGTGCACCGGATTTATATCGCTTCCTTTGTTTTAATCTGTACCTTTACGCTGGTCATTCTCGGCGTTAACGGATATAATTATTATAAGGCACCCGTAGAAGTACGTTTTTTTATGAAGCAAAATGATTTGCTGAAACCAAGCGGATTAATAGGCCACGGCCTGGGTATTTTCGGCAGTTTTTTTATGATTGTCGGTGTAGCTACATATATGATAAGGAAGAGAGTAAAAGCACTTTTCAAATTCGGATACCTTAAATACTGGCTCGAGTTTCATATCTTTTTATGCACCTTAGGTCCCATTCTTATTTTATATCATACGGCTTTTAAATTCGGGGGAATTGTTGCTGTAAGTTTTTGGAGTATGGTTGCAGTTGTTTTAAGCGGTGTTATCGGAAGGTTTCTTTATGTTCAAATCCCTCATACAATTCAGGGTCAAATGATCGGAATGAACGAATTAAATTCGTTAAGCGAAAATCTTTCACAGCAGCTTAAGGTTGAGTTCGCTATACCTGAAGAAGTATTTACAAAAATTCAGGAAATTTCTTCCTCTTACAGATATAAAAGAGTAAAATTTACTACCGGTTTATCAATGATATTAAAAGACTATATTGGTATAAAAAATGTATTGCGTAGACTCAAACATGAATTAAAGTTAGCCGGAGTTTTAAAGCCCAAGCGGAAGGAGATTCTTCAAACTGCAAAATCCAAATTGGTCGTTTCAAGAAGGATCGGCATGCTGCAAACAATGCAAAAATTATTCGGTTATTGGCATGTAGTGCATCTGCCTTTTGCGCTTATTATGTTCATTATAATGGTTGTACATATTGCAGTCGAAGTTGTCTTTGGTTATAAATGGATATTCTAACTTACCTGCATACTAAATAAAAACCTTCCGGCTTAAAAAAAATTTAATATTCGACATAATTAAATTATTATATCAATCATTTAAAGAGTAAATGATTCTTAGAAGAAAAGATTAATGGTGTATAAAATTAGATATGGTGTTTTATGGAAATTGTTTTTGAAAATATTCTTGCATATATAATTATTTTTTTAGTCGGAATTATAATTCTTGCCTTTTATTTTAGAAAAATTAAAAAGAGCAGTGAATTAACAAAAGCAAAAATTGCCGCTGCAAAGAAATTCGGATTATATGAACCCGTCTCGTTGCATCCCGTTATTGATCTTGACAAATGCCGCGGCAGCGGTGCGTGTGTAGAAGCATGTCCTGAAGAAGATATTTTAGGTATGATTGACGGACAGGTTCACGTTATAAATGCCTCGAGATGTGTCGGACATGGAGCGTGTTTTCACGCTTGTCCTTTCGATGCAATAACATTATGTATCGGAACCGAAAAAAGAGGAGTGGAGCTTCCTCATATAAGTCAGCAATTTGAAAGTAATATACCGGGACTTTACATTGCAGGCGAACTGGGAGGAATGGGATTAATTAAAAATGCTGTTGAACAGGGGAAACAGGCAGTTAACTTCCTTTCTTCAAAATTAAAATCATTACCCAAAGCAGAATATGATGTAATAATAGTAGGCGCAGGCCCGGCAGGTATAGCTGCTTCACTTGCCGCTGCAAAAAATAAAATGAGATATCTTACTCTTGAGCAAGATACTCTCGGCGGAACAGTTTACAATTTTCCAAGAGCTAAATTAGTAATGACGGCGCCCATGGATCTTCCCCTTCACGGAAAAGTGAAGTTGAGAGAAACATCGAAAACTAACCTGCTTAATCTTTGGCAGACTGTTCTGACAAATAATAATATAAAAATAAATGAAAATGAAAAAGTTGAATCAATAAATAAGCTGGACGATAACTATTTTGTGCTTAAATCGAATAGGGCAACTTATACTTCAAAAGGAATAATTTTAGCCATCGGGCGAAGGGGAACACCTCGTAAATTAAATGTGCCGGGGGAGAATAAAGAAAAAGTAGCTTATAGATTAATCGAATCGGAATTAATCAAAGATCAAAAAATTCTTGTAGTTGGAGGAGGCGACTCTGCTATTGAAGCTGCCTTACTTCTCTCCGAAAAAAATGAAGTTACACTTTCATACCGAAACGCAAATTTTTCCAGGCTAAAGCCGAAGAATCTTGATTATATAAATGAAGCAATTCTTCTCGCAAAAATTAAAGTAATATTTAATTCAAATGTTAAAGAAATCTTGGATGACAAAGTAATTTTAAAACTTGGCGGTAATGATAATGATTTAGTCATAAGAAATGATCTGGTATATGTGTTTGCCGGCGGTGTTTTACCTACAGCATTTCTACAGCAAATAGGCGTACAGATTACCAAAAAGTATGGCGATGCGATTTTAAAACACCAAAATTAATCCGAATCATTTATAGAGGAATTCGATTAAAACTGAATTAAATAAACAGATACATTGCAAAATTATTGGAGATTTTGAAGTTGACTGCTTCAATAAAAAAGTAAAGGCGCCCGGTATGATCCGGAAGCTTTTCTTTATTTCTGTTCTTTTGACAATTTTATTTCCTTCGCTCGCATTTTCACAAATATCGCCGGGAGATTTAACAACCGCTCATGCTAAGCTTGAAGGATTGAGCAATTGTACCAAATGCCATGAGCTTGGCAAGAGTGTACTGGTTTCAAAATGTTTGGACTGCCATACCGAAATAAAACAATTAATGTCCGAGGGAATCGGATATCATGCAAGCAGCGAAGTGAAGAATAAAAAATGCTGGAATTGTCATAGCGAACATCATGGCCGTGATTTCCAGATAATTCATTTTGATCAGAAAAGTTTTAATCACGAACTGACCGGATTTAAACTTGAAGGTAAACATTCTAAAATAAAATGTTCGGAATGTCATCAAACTAAGTTCATTACAAATAAATTATTTGAGAAAAGGAAAAATACTTTTTTAGGCTTAAGCACAAAGTGCGTCAGTTGCCATGAGGATGTTCATCAAAATACGTTAGGAACCAACTGCGGCTCGTGTCATAATTCGGTTAAATTTAAGCCGGCGGTATTCTTTAATCATGACAGCACAAAATTCAAATTAACAGGCGCTCATAAAAAAGTAGAATGCATTAAGTGCCATATTAAAGAAAAGTTAAATGGGAAAGAATTTCAAAAATTTACAAGACTTGAATTTGCAAACTGCACACCCTGTCACCGGGATGTGCATAAAGGAAAGTTTGGAAAGAATTGTGCAAGCTGTCATAATGATAATTCATTTAAAATAATAAACAGGAATTCTTTTAATCATGATAAAACAAAATTTCCGTTAAGAGGCGCTCATGCAACTGTTAAATGTTCCGGTTGTCATGGAAATAATTTGCTTTCAAAACCGATGTTTGCAAAATGTACCGACTGTCATAAAGATGCACATTTCGGTGAATTTACGACGAACCATGTTGTAAGAGACTGCAAGGATTGTCATACTGTCGAAAGTTTTAAAGTTACAATTTTCACAATCGCAGATCATAACAAAATTAAATTTGAATTGACAGGTGCGCATTTAGCTGTTCCGTGTCAATCGTGTCATTATAAAGAAAAAGTTAAGCAGTGGCATTTCAAAAATATCGGATTAAAATGTATAGACTGCCATAAGAATGTTCATGGTACTGAAATAAAGGAAAAATTTATGCCTGATAATAATTGTACATCTTGCCATAATACTAAAGACTGGAGTATCATTTCCTTTAATCATGATCTTACAAAGTTTATACTTGAAGGAAAACATAAAACAGTTAAATGTAATGACTGCCATGAGAGTAAAACCTTGGAAAATAAATTTAAATTTGCTTCAATTAAATCGGATTGTCAGTCATGTCATAAAGATATTCATTTCGGACAGTTCGATTCCGAACAAAAAGGAAATAAACCTGTTTGCGAAAACTGCCACGGTTTTAATAATTGGAAACCTGTGAATTTTGATCATGAAAAAACGGCGTTTCCTTTGAAAGGTGCACACGAAAAACTATTATGTTCATCGTGTCATAGGAAGGTTACGGAAAACGGAAATGAATTTATAAAATACAAATTAAGAGATTTTAAATGCGCTTCCTGTCATTCATAATATTTTTGCTAGCAATAACCGTCAATATATTCCCGCAGTCGCCGCACGGGAAGGATTTGAAAATTGACTGCGCTTATTGTCATGAATCCTCGAATTGGAAGACTATACCCAAGCATATAAAGTTTGATCATAATAAGGAAACTTCATTTAAGTTAACCGGGGAACATGCCGAAGTTGATTGTCAATCTTGTCATAAAAGTTTAATCTTTTCTGAAGTAAAAACCGAATGTATTTCTTGTCATAAAGATGTTCATCAAAATTCTCTTGGACCGAACTGCGAAAAATGCCATACAACTAATACATGGATAGTTGCAAACATAATTCAAATACATCAGAACAGCCGTTTCCCGCTTGTTGGAGTTCATTTAAATGTCGATTGCCGCAGCTGTCATTCCGGCTATGAGAATTTATATTTCCCCCCGCAAAGTGTTTCGTGTTTTAGTTGTCATGCAAAACAATATTATGCAACAACAGCGCCTAATCATGTTCAATCAAATTTTTCAACGAACTGTTTAGACTGTCATAGTATGACAAGTTTTACCTGGGGTGCATCTAATTTCAATCATAGTTTTTTCCCTTTGGTTGGGGGTCATAATATTGCAGATTGTTTCAGCTGCCACGCACCCGGTACAAACTTTAAAGGATTAACAACAGATTGTTATCCCTGCCATAAGCAGCAGTATTTAGCGGCAAAAAATCCCGATCATGTTCAAGCGAAATTCCCAACTACTTGTCAAGATTGCCATAATATTTACAGCTTTACTCAAGCGACATTTAATCATAACACAACGGGATTTCCCTTAACCGGTGCGCATGCTTCGGTTTCCTGTCAATCATGCCATACTGCCGGTTATACAAATACACCAACCGACTGCTACTCATGTCACAGTAAAGATTATGCTGCCACAACAGATCCTAATCATGTTGCACAAGGATTTCCGCATGATTGTTCTCAGTGTCATTCGACTACAAGCTGGGGAGATGCTAATTTTGATCATAGTACTACAGGCTTTGCATTAACAGGTGCGCACGCTTCGGTTTCTTGTCAATCCTGTCATACTGCAGGTTATACAAATACTCCGAGTGATTGCTATTCGTGCCATAGTAAGGATTATGCCGGAACAACGGATCCTAATCATTCAGCTCAAGGATTTTCACATGATTGTTCACAATGTCATTCAACAACAAATTGGGGTAGTGCAAACTTTGATCATAGTACAACGGGTTTCGCGCTGACTGGGGCTCATACAACAACAACCTGTAATTCATGCCATACATCCGGCTATACAACTCCTCCTCCAACTACGTGCTATGGCTGTCATCAACCGACGTATCAAAATACTACCAATCCAAGTCATACAGCAGCCGGTTTACCGCAAACATGCCAGGATTGCCATGCTACAACAAACTGGACGCAATCAACATTTAATCATGCGACTACAGGATTTACACTAACAGGCGCACATGTATCTTTGGATTGTTCATCCTGCCATAAAGGAACAGTAACTGGCTTAACAACGGACTGTTATTCTTGTCATAGTCAGGATTATGCAAATACAACAAATCCGCCGCACAGTACTCAAGGATTTCCGCATGATTGTTCTCAATGTCATTCAACAACAGATTGGACCGGGGCAACATTTGATCATAGTACAACGGGATTTCCATTAACAGGTGCTCATACAAGCGTTTCGTGTCAATCATGTCATACAACGGGTTATACAACTCCGCCGCCGACCACTTGCTATGCTTGCCATACAGCTGATTATAATAATACAACAAATCCGCCCCATCAATCGGCCGGATATCCAACAGATTGTACTCAGTGCCATACAACAACTGCGTGGACACCTTCTACATTTTATCATACATCGTATTTCCCGCTTACAGGAAGCCATAACACGGCATGCGCAAATTGTCATCAGACAATTTCTAATTTTGCAATTCATTCATGTAATGCAGTGTGTCATAAAGATGCTCATCATCAGGACGAGGATTGTTATAACTGCCATAAAACCGGCAGCGGTGATTAAATTAAAATTTGGAATCTGTGTTAATGTATAAGATTATTATGAAAATACTTTTTTTTATTTTATTACTGACATTTTCGTTGAAAATGTCTCTGGCAAAAACCTATGTAAGCAAAAAACAAGGTAAAATTTCTTTTATAACATCGCAGAATATTTACCTTAGATTTGAAAATACAGAAGGTATATCGGCAGGGGACACAGCTTTTTATTTTTATAAAAGAAAGTTTGTTCCCGTTATGGTTATACAGTTTTTATCTTCGGGTTCATGTTCGGGTAGAAAAATAAGCGACTTAAATTTAAAAATAGGCGATGAAGTTTATGTCTGGGCCAGGCATAATGACGAAAAAACTTTAGCAATAGAAAAAGCAGGCGATGAAAAGGATACAAATTTAGTTAAAGATATAAAGCAACAGAAAATCAAAAAAGACAAATTTAATATTCCCTCCCGCCGATCTAATTTTTACGGCAGCTTTACAGCAAATTCTTTTTCCGGATTTGCCAACTATGAAAATAGCGTTCCGACTCAGAGCTGGTGGTATTCGCTGAATATGAATGCTGAAAATATTGGAGGAACACCTTTTTATTTCTCTAATTATATGAACTTTTCTTATTTAACTTCGGAATGGGGCAGTATAAAATCAAATGTGTTTAATAATGTTAAGGTTTACGATTTATCATTAGGCTACAAAGTAAATAAATTTAACGTCTGGCTTGGAAGGCATATGAATAATAATATTTCAAGTGTAGGCCCTGTTGACGGCTTACAAATTGAAAAAGGTTTCGGAAATTTTGCTTTCGGCGGCGTTGTAGGTTCAAGGCCTGACTTTTTGCATATGGGCCTAAATTCAAATTTGTTGGAATACGGCGCATATATTAACAGATCCGATACTTTGAATCATCGACAAATGCAAACTACAATCGGAGCTTTTCAACAATCCAATCACGGTAAAACGGACAGAAGATTTCTTTATTTTCAACACAATAATAATATAATAAATAATCTTTATTTCTTTTTATCGTCGGAAGTCGATCTTTTTAAACTTCAAAACAATACAGCTAAAAATGATTTTTCTTTAACGAGCCTTTATATTTCAACTCAATATACACCAATAAGACCGTTAACAATAAATTTATCTTATGATGCACGAAGGAGTGTCATTTATTATCAAACTTTTAAAAGTTTATATGACAGTCTATTCCAGAATCTAATCAGACAGGGATATCGTTTAAGCTTTTTCATCAGGCCGTTTTCAGAAACGTTTATAAATTTGGGAGGAGGGTACAGCTATCAAAAAGGCGATGTTAAGCCTTCCAGAAATATTAATATTTCTTTAACTCAATCGGAAATTCCCCTGTTTGATATTTCGCTTTCGCTTTCATTCAACAGAATGTTCAGCAGCTATCTTACCGGTTTAGTATACGGCATTACTTTAACCAAATATATTCCGATAAACTTTACAAGTATATCCGCCGGTATTTCAAAATTGCATTACAGTTTTACAAGTGTACCCAATTATCTCGATCAAAAGATTGCATCGGTACAAATTTCCACTAAACTGATAAGCCAAATATTTTTTAATTTTTATTACGAAGGAGAATTTGAAGGAAAAACTACATACGGTAGATTTATGTGCGGAATTAATTATAGATTTTAATATTGTTATTTTAACATTTTGAAAATAGAATCAATAATATGTTTGATTAGTTTATTAACCGGAGCATTTAAATGAAAAAGATTAAGCCTCTGTATATTTATTTAGCTGGAATTATAATTTGTATAATCCTTTTTTACTTAATTTCACCGAATGATAAAAATACATCGACTTCATCAATGACGGCACCGCCGGGGGATATTACAAATCAGCAAATGCCGAATGATTCAATCCATAGGAGTTTGACGAATCCCTTAGCTGAAAAACCCTCCAAAGATAATGTAATGAACAGTATTATGCAGCATATGAATGAATTAAAAAAAGATGTTAAAAAGCATCCAAATGATACATTAAAAATCAGAGAATATGCCGACTTTTTAAACGAGGCTCATCAAAAAGACCAGGCAATTTATTATTATAATAAGATTCTTAAAAAAGATCCTAAAAGAATCGACATTTTAACCTCACTGGTTTTTATTTATTATAATGATAAGAATTTTGATGAGGCTGAGAGTTGCTTGAACAAAATTTTAAATATCGATAAAAACAATGTTGAAGCTATGTACAATTTAGGCGCTGTATATGCAACAAAAGGAGATAGAGCAAAAGCACGTCAATTATGGTCAAAGATTGTAAATAACTTTCCTGCTTCATCGGTTGCACAAAAAGCAAGAGAATCGATCCAAAGACTATAAAATACTTCTTTAGAAAATCTTATTTCTGTTAAATCCTTTCTAAGTTTTATTCCTATCTTTGAGAAGTTTAATTGAAATATTTTGCATTTTCGAAATCTTCGTTAAAATTATTCCTCTTTTAGGTTAAAATTTGATCTTTTTTAAGTTTGAAATGAAGATTTTTATTGGTATAAAATCTGCTTGAATTGAAAAACATATTTTAAAGCGAGGAGAATTAAATGAAAAATATTAAACCTGTTTTTATATACGGGTTTGGGCTGATTTTAGCAGTAGTTGTCTTTTGGATTGTATCCAGCCGTAACACTTCCACTTCGACAAGTATACCAAATGATATAACAAATAAGCAAATGCCTAATGATAGTCTTCATAAAAGCCTTGGAATGCCTGGAAACCAGCCGGATAAAGAAAACGTAATGGCAAGTGTAATGAAGAAGATGGAAATGCTGAAAGAGGAAGTTGAAAAATCCCCCAATGATACTCTGAAGATTAAACGCTATGCTAAATTTTTAGAAGCTGCTCACCAGATGAAAGAAGCGTTAAATTATTTCGATAAAATTTTAAAAGTTGATCCTAAAAGAATCGATATATTATATTCTGAAGCCCGTATAAACTATATAAGCAGAAATTTTACAAAAGCAGAAGAATTACTTAAACGGATAATCTCAATTGATAAAAACAGCCTTGAAGCATATTATAATTTAGGTGCAGTTGCTTTCAGCAGCGGGAATAAGGAAAAAGCTAAAGAAATATGGACTAAGCTGGCTAAAGGTCATCCCAGGACCAAAATGGGCGAATTGGCTAAAAAGACATTGAGTCAGATATAATCGTTAAACAAATTTATTATTTAAGAACCGGGTTAATCCCGGTTTTTTTATTTACATGATAGACGCATAAAAATTATTTTTTTGTCCGTAAGTTAATTTTCATATTTAATTAAGCTGATTATTCATTTATTGCCCGACCGTATATCTAATTGCTTTTTAAACAATTAGATTGATTTTTAATATGATATACGATAGTTTTATTGCGGTTAGTAATTTTTTACAATAACAACCAAGGTGAGGTAAAAATATGAATAGAATTGTGTCCATAATATTTTTCTTAATATTCTTAATTACATTAACCTCTGTTAATGCGCAGGATATTCAAAGAACAGGCGGACAGGCACGTATTTATTCTATGGGGAATAATCCTTACATAATCGATCCGGAATTTATCAAGTTAAATCCGGCATGGGCATCGGACTATTATAATTTCCTTTGGGGAGATATCGGCTCCAATGCAGGAACTTCTTTCGGCGACCAAAGCAGTGGACAGTTTGCCGGTTTAAATGCGAGGCTTAATTCCAGATTTACTTTAGGTGCGCTTGTAACAGTTAACACCAACAACCAGTTTGTATCTATTAGTACTTTAGACCCGTACGGCTTGGTTCAGAGGATTAATAATATGCCGGGAATAAGCGGAGTTGTATCTCTAAACAATAATTTTGAAGCTTTGGCTTCTTATAGATACGGTTCATCAACCTTTGGTTTCGGAATAGCTTATGCGGCTACCCAACATGAAATTGACAATGTCGGATTAAACCCTCAAACAGGAGATGCAAGTCAATTTGGAATAAATGCCGGATTACTAACTAGGTTAACAGGTGATATTATGCTTGATGCCGGAGCTAGTCTAATATTTCCATCAGTCTCTTATCAACCGTCTACAGGATTCACAACAAAGCTTTCGCAAACGATATTTTTAATTAATGCAAGATCATTTATAAATGTATCCAGAAGGCTAACCTT
>CAZCFZ010000052.1:19337-26497 GCA_964498065.1 uncultured Ignavibacteriaceae bacterium | reverse complement strand
CATGTTCACCAGGCAGGTTCTTATGTAGGGCCGGATAGACTGCGTTTCGATTTTACTCATTTCGCAAAAGTAAGTGAAAGCGAGTTAAATGATATTGAAACATTAGTTAACGAACAATTAAGAAGAAATATTCAAATACAGCATCATAGAAATGTTCCATTCGATAAAGCCAAGAAAATGGGTGCTTTAATGTTTTTCGGTGATAAATACGGTGACTTTGTAAATGTAGTTCAGTTCGGCGATTTCAGTATGGAATTCTGCGGCGGAACTCATGTTAAAAATTCTTCGCAAATCGGTTTGTTTAAAATAATAAGTGAGTCTTCTATTTCCAGCGGAGTTAGAAGGATAGAAGCGGTGACTGGCGCCGGTGTTGAAAATTATCTTAATAATCAGATTAACCAGGTAAAATTGTCTGAAGAAAAAATTGCAGAATTAATTGAAGAAAAGAAAAAGCTTGAAAAAGAAATTTCGGAATTCAAATTAAAGGATAAATTAGGGCAGCTTGATAATGTTATCGCACATCCGGTAGAAATTAATAGCATCAAAATATATAAGGCAAAAGTTAACGCCGATAATATGGATGAATTAAAGTCCTTCGGTGATGAATTAAGAAATAAAATAAAAAACGGGATAGGTGTTTTAATTACCGAGCTGGATGGGAAAGTAGGAATCGTCTGTGTGGTTTCCGATGAGTTAATTAAAGAGAAGAAACTAAGTGCCGGAAAAATAGTCGGCGATTTGGCAAAGATTGTAGGCGGCGGAGGGGGAGGAAGACCTCATCTGGCTACGGCAGGAGGAAAAAATATTTCTGCAATTCCAACAGCTTTGGAGAAAATTGAGGAAGTTATACTGAGTCAGAAGTAAGGAAGGCAGTTTAACCACTTAGACACTTAGGGCACTAAGAAACACTTAGAAAAAGGGAATGTTAACTCAAAAATATATAAATCAGATTTCTTACAATATTGTTGGTTGTGCAATTGAGGTTCATAAACATTTAGGCCCGGGTTTGTTGGAATCAGTTTATGAAACTTGCATGATGGAAGAACTGACTACATCCGGTTTAAAAGCATTTAGACAGGTTCCGGTTCCGATTAGGTATAAAGATAAAGATTTAGGTTCAAATTTAATTCTTGATTTACTTGTCGAAGATTTGATTATTGTCGAATTGAAAGCTGTAGAAATAATAATTCCGGTTTATAAAGCACAATTACTTTCTTATTTAAAATTAACCGGAAAACCAAAAGGCTTGTTAATTAATTTTCATTGTGAAAATATAAGCCAAAGCCTTATACCTTTAGTAACAGAAGAATTTGCAAAACTTCCCAAAGAATAAAAAACTTAGTGCTGCTAAGTGTTCTTAGTGTCTAAGTGGTAAAATTTTTTATGAAAACAAAAATCAAATACATTTGTTCAAACTGCGGTTATGAATCTCTTCGATGGATCGGGAAATGTCCTGAGTGCGAAAGCTGGAATTCATTTACCGAGGAAATAATTGAAACTCCTAAACGGCAGTTGTCCAGATATTCCGGTAAAGTTTCTATAAGCAGAATAAAAGAGATTGTTGCTGGTGAAGAAGACCGGTTAAAAACAGGAATTAATGAATTTGATAGAGTCTTAGGCGGGGGCCTTATGCCGGGTTCTGTGGTTTTATTGGGAGGTGATCCCGGCATAGGTAAATCTACTCTTGCGATGCAGGCTGCCGCAAATATCAAAGAGAAAATTTTATATGTGACAGGCGAAGAGTCCGAAAAGCAAATTAAAATACGAGCATCAAGGCTTAAAATTAAATCAGATTCTTTTTATGTATTGGCTGAAACGGATTTAAATTTAATAACTGCAGGAATTAATGACTTAAAACCATCGCTCGTTATAATAGACTCGATCCAGACAATGTATAGAAGCGAATTGGAAAACTCCCCGGGTACAGTTACGCAAATTAGAGAATGCACATCTCTATTGATGGAAGAAGCTAAGAAAAAGCATTATTGTGTTTTAATAGTGGGTCATGTTACAAAAGAGGGAATAATTGCCGGTCCAAAATTGCTTGAACACATTGTAGATACGGTAATTCAATTTGAAGGTGAATCTCATCATTCTTTTAGAATTTTACGTTCTCAAAAAAACAGGTTTGGAAGTACTAACGAAATTGGTGTATTTGAAATGCACGAAGATGGACTAATGGAGGTTAAAAATCCAAGCGAGCTTTTCTTAAGTGAAAGAGAAAAAGAGAAATCCGGATCAGTCATTACGTCAAGTATGGAAGGTACACGGCCGATTTTACTGGAAGTTCAGGCTTTAGTTACTCCTTCAAATTACGGCAATCCGCAGCGTGTGGCTACCGGTTTTGATTATAGAAGATTGTCGATTCTTCTGGCTGTTCTTGAGAAAAGAGGTAACTATAGGCTTTCAGCCACTAATGTTTTTTTAAATATGGCAGGAGGTGTACGTGTACTGGAACCGGCAGTTGACTTGGCTGTTTGCTGCAGTATTATTTCAAGCTTGTTGGATAATGTCGCAGATAGCAATACGGTATTAGTCGGGGAAGTTGGTTTAGGTGGTGAAGTTAGAAGTGTAAGTCACATTGAAAAGAGGATACAGGAAGCCGAAAGATTAGGATTTAGAAAAATAATTTTGCCTAAAACAAATTTGAAAAACCTAAACCATAAGGGCGGGATAGAAGTCGTTGCTGTTGATAATCTTATAGATGCTATTTCAAATATCTTCAAATAAAGCCTCAATAATTCCTTTGTATAAAATCTTTCATTTATCTGTTTAATGAGGTTATTTATGCAAAATTCTGCAGGAATAAATTTGGTATGGTAATTTAAAATCATTGTAATTCCTTATAATAAAATCGGTTTTGGATAGAAATTATTTTGTTTTTTTAAATAATAATACTATTTTACGTGGCGGTTTAAACTCCGCATTGTTTTTTTTTAATTTTTATCAGAGGTAGGTTAGTGAGTACTAAGCTTTTTGTGGGATCTCTCCCATGGGCAGTAAATGACGAAGCATTAAAAGCGGCTTTTGAAGCACACGGCACAGTTGTTTCTGCAAAGGTAATTACCGATCGTCAGACCGGTAGATCTAGAGGATTTGGGTTCGTTGAAATGGAAAACGAAGCCGAAGCAAGTAGCGCAATACAAGCACTTAATGGTGCGGAGTTTAAAGGCCGCAACATAATTGTTAGCGAAGCAAAACCGAAAACTTAAAAAATATTTGGTGAACTTGCATCTCAGGGAGCGCTCTTTTGAGCGCTTTTCTTTTTTTACCAGTCTTATATTTTCCAATTTAATAAATTAGTACGCACAATAAATAGCTGCTTTTATAAAGATAAATTTTAGTTTTTATAATTTATAAATATTGGTAAATTTTCCCTCCGGTTTTTAATAACTTATTAAATGTACAAAAGAGTTTTCAAAAAATATTTTCAATTAAATAAGCTTGAAGGTATTGATAAAATAACGCTTAAGCATAATATTATTATGCACATTGCTGACGGAGCAATTTTCGGTTTTGCAATGAATTTTGCATCGGTTAATATAATAATGCCGGTGTTTATAGAAAGAATCGGGGGCAGTTCAATTGAAATAGGAAGTATACCTGTTCTTTGGGCTATTGGATTAAATTTACCTCAGTTCTTATTTACTCATCTTTTTAAGAATGATGAAAAAATTAAACCAGTTGCCTTGCGTTATGGTTTACTAAATAGAAGCATGTTTTTATTAATTTCATTATTTGCTTTTTTATTGCTGCCCAACATTCCAAAGTTTTTGTCCGTTTATTTCCTTTTATCTTTAATTTTTATAACTGCCCTTACCGGAAGTATAGGGATTCCTTCATGGTATACCCTCTTTTCCAAAACAACACCAATTAAATTAAGAGGGCGTTTACAAGCAATTAGGCAGCTATTTAGCTCTTCTTTGGGAATATTGGCCGGTTATCTAATTACAATTATTTTGTCTCTTGTTAAGTTTCCTGAAAACTTTGCAGTTTTATTTTTTATATGTTATTTATTAACAATGTTGTCATTTAATTTTTTAAGACAAGTAAGAGAACCGGATACTTTAGTAAAAGAAGAAATTAGTATACCGCACATAAGCAGACTTTCTCGCGCAAGGAAAATACTGAAAGAAAATAAGAACTTTAAAAACTTTTTAATAAGTGATGCTGTATATTTAATTTCTATGACAATCTTTGCTTTCTTTGCGGTTTATGGAATTAAAAAGTTTCAGCTTCCTATATCTTATGTAGGTAATTTTACAATTGTACTAATGGGAAGCATGGTACTGGGAAATGTAATTTTCGGCTATTTAGGTGATTCTTTCGGTCATAAAAATAATCTGATTATTTTATCGCTTTCTTCAATGGCAGCAAGTATAACCGCTGTAATTTCAAATAATATTTTAATATTCGGTTTGGTTTTTGTGTTTATGGGAAGTTCGACAGCAATTCAAGGAATATCCAGACTTGCATTTGTAGTTGAAGTATGCAACGAATCGGAAAGATCTTTTTATATATCTTTATTAAATACCATTATATCTCCGGCATTGTTGTTTGGTGTTGTAAGTGGAATTTTAATTTCTTTTTTAGGATTCGAACCGGTATTCTTAATTAATGCACTTTTAGCAGTTTTTGCAGCAATTTGGCTCATTAAAAAGGTTGAAGAGCCTCGTAAACTCCGAATATCTTAGCTCGTAAAAATGAAAAAACATTTTAAGACATTAGTAAGAATAATTATCATATTATTGATAATCTTTGCATTTATCTGGCAAATTAGTCAAGGTATTTGCCCCGTACCTTAAGTTAAATTCATTATAGGAGAAGAGCTTAATCTTATTTTTCCATAAAAGCAAATACATCAGTTAAACAACAACTCCTCTTTGAAAATCTGCTCTTCTATTTAAATCTGTTTGAACTATAAACCAAACCGCCGGTGAAAATACAAGGTAAAGAACAAATAATAACCACCTATTAAATTTTTCAGATGATATTTGTTCGTAAAGTTCCGAGAACTTGTAATAAGAATAGAATGCACCAAAAGGAATAAACAGCAGCACAGTCCATAAAGCAGGAGAAGCATTTGTATCATTTGCTATGTTTTTCATCTCCATTGATATTTGATAGAACCAATAGATTGTATAAATACCTAAAGTAATTATTGTAAGTAAGACCTGTACGAACATATTCCTGTGCTTTATATAGGCTGCCATACTTTCTCCTTTAAAATAATTTGGTAAGTATAATTCTCTTTCGATAATTCTAAGCTAAAAAATATAATTTTAATTTCAAAGATAAATAGTTTATTTTATATAAATTTATAGCGTTGAGAAAGTAATATGATATTTCGCAGTTCAATAAAGAATTTGAATACTAATTTCACAACAAAACTGGTTGAATAGATTTGAAGAAAAACATTTCAAATTTTGAAAAGAATTTATTAACAAATTATATATGTCTGTTTTCCAGTATTTTTACCTTTATTATAATTGCTGTTTTAGTATCTAAAAATATAACAAACAATTTAGATTATTTTGTATTACTTTCCTTCAGAAATCCTGTGAATAAATATCTGCCGATCGGCCCCTCGTGGTTATTGGATTTTTTTAAAGATGCTACAAGTCTTGGGGGACTAACAATTGTAGCACTAATTTCAGTTATCACAGTAGGCATCCTGATAATTACTCATAGGCGTTTCGTATTGCGTGTTTTCCTGATATCTGTAATACTTGGAGGTGTAAGTGATTTAATTCTAAAAGAAATTTTTTCCAGGCAGCGACCTTCGGTTGTACTTCATTTGGTTCAGGTTAATACTTTCGGGTTCCCCAGCGGTCATGCAACAATGTCGGTTGTAATTTATTTCTCTATAGTTCTAATAGTAATTTACTCCGGGGTAAATAAAAAATTAAAAACTTACTTATTATGGACTGCAGTATTTCTAGTGCTAATTATTGGCATAAGCAGAATTTATTTAGGTGTGCATTATCCCACAGATATATTAGCAGGATGGTCGCTTGGTATGTTTTGGATTTCAATTGAATGGATATTAATTAAAACTAAAAGTAAATTAAATTTTGAATTTTAAAAGATGAATAACGACAAACAGAAAATAGTATCCAGCCTTATTATTACTTTTAGTTTTATTGCATTGCTCTGGTTGATTCAAATATCTCAAGTTATTTTTGATACAAGCTTTGTCAGGTTCGGTTTATATCCAAGAAAGCTAACCGGATTGATCGGAATAATTACAGCTCCATTAATTCATGCAGGATTCGGACACCTGTTTTCAAATACGCTTCCGCTGATATTCCTTGGTGTAGGAATACTCTATTTTTATCCGAAATCGGGAATTAAAGTTTTTATCCTCGTTTACTTTGTTCCTGGGATTTTTGTTTGGCTGGTTGCAAGGCCTGCATACCATATTGGTGCAAGCGGAATGGTTTACGGTCTGGTTTCTTTTCTCTTTTTCAGCGGAATTATTAGGAGGGATACACGCTCAATTGCGCTCGCTCTTATTGTTACATTTTTATATGGAGGTATTATCTGGGGAGTAGTTCCTCAAAATGACGGCATTTCCTGGGAATACCATTTATTCGGATCTCTGACAGGAATATTTTGCGCCTTTATTTATCGTAAATTCGATCCATACAAAAAGTATGACTGGGAAGATGAAAATGATGAAGAGAACAACGGTAAACTTGAAATCTCACACGACAAAGGTTATCCTTTTGATTAATCTAATAAACAAAATGCTTTATCTGTTCGCCCATTTTATCTATTTCCGTCATTGCTTCAATCCCTATTTTTAAATGTAAATCCAGATATTGTTCATTCACTTTTTTATCCGATGCTTCGGTTTTAATACCTTCAGGGATCATTGGAAGATCTGATACTAAAAGTAACGCTCCCCTGGGAATTTGATTTACCAAACCTACGATAAAAAGCGTAGCGGTTTCCATATCGATACCGATTGTGTATAATTTTTTTAAATAGTTTTTGAAGTTATTGTCCCATTCCCAAACCCGTCTGTTAGTGCTGTACACAACTCCGGTTCTGTATTCATGATTGTGAGAGATGATTTTATCGGAAATAAATTTGTGAAGTTTAAAAGAAGGAAGTGCAGGCACCTCTTTCGGCATATAATCATCGCTTGTTCCTTC
>CAZCFZ010000052.1:0-19237 GCA_964498065.1 uncultured Ignavibacteriaceae bacterium | reverse complement strand
AATTTTGTTACATAATTATTAAAATTAGTAAGCAGCATATAATCACCAAACTCATCAATTTGAGTACCTGTGTATCTTGGAAGCCAATTCTTGGCAATTTCTAATTTAGTAGTCATTTTCTCACTCTTTCTTTCTGGAAATAGCTTTTCAAATATAGATAAAAATTTCCCTTTAAGACTTTATGGAGAAATGAAATTAGCTATTTAATCTTAATGATAAAAGTGAAAGTTTTTTTATATATTTTTAAACGGCCAAATCAAACGGTAAGTCACTTATATCTCTTAATCGTCTACCTTCTATAAGAGTATTCAGCATATCTAACTGACTTTCATCTTTAGTATCAATAATAGCTTTTTTTAATTCATTCAACGCAAAATGATAAACACAGTCGATGTCTCCTGTTCCAAGAGCAAGACTTGCAATGCGTGTAGCGGTTGGTTCCGCGGTAACGGCAATAATGTGAGGCAGACTGCCTTTCCTATTTCTAATTAAATTTAGAGCTTCGGTTCTTGCATTCTGACCTCTATCACTTCTTAACGTCCATTTGCAAGAAATACTTGCATGTAGAATAGGATTATGAAAGGAATAATTATCTTTTCTTAGTGGTGTTAACTTTGCAGATAAGTCCCTATTCACAATGATTTTTTTATCCCGATTAATTTCTTTGTCTGAAACAGGCTCGCGGGAAACAACTATGTCAGGACTGATTAGATAATCCAGTCCAAATGTTGAAGCAAGCTCCTTGTTATTTTTTATATATTCGTCTAAATATGCAAGATCCCTATACTGGTCAAATTTAGATATGCCTGTATGTGTTGAGTAATTCCATTTACCAGGACGTAAGTGATTTATACACTTAAATGCTTCTTCGATATATTCTTTGGTTAACTGCTCAAAAATATGTCCTGCTTCCTGTCCGGAGATATTTCCGTATATAGGTTTTTTAGTTAGTAGATTGATGATTCCCCAAGCTATTTTTACGCTTATTTTGGAATCTCCATCAGCATTATTTGGATAATTTCCTTTTCCCTTATTTTTTCTTATACGTAAGAGTTGTTTACAAATTTTTTGATGATAGTTTTCCCTGAACTTGTCAAACACAATATTACTCCCTTTTCATTGTTTGTAAAAACCTATAATATATTCTTTATGCATTCTATTAAGTATTTGTGAAGAATAATCTTTATTATTACTTGCAGGCATCATTCTTCGATTTCTATCTAAATATCGTTCACCAATTTTTGGAACTTTAAATCCAAGACTTTCACCAATTTCTTTTAAGCAGATATCAGTTTGGGAATCGATTCCACAAATATTTGAATTACCCACAACTACTATTGCCGAAGTATTATGCTTTAATACTCTGTACATCTCTTTTAGTACGTCCATCATTTCTGAATAGTAACGATGGAGAGATTGGGATTTTTTAATATTCTTTTGTCCCACTTTGGTTATTATACTTTTTGTTAATTGAGGCATTTCCTTGAATGAAAAATTTGAGGTAGCTTCATGACCAATGTATTCTTTTCTTTTATTTTTAAGATCCTCCATTGAAAAACCGAACCATAATAAAGAGAATTTATGTGCTCGCATATAATCAATAGCATTGGCAGCGTAAGGTGGGGAAGTAACAATCAAATTAACAGAGTTATCTGCTAGTTTGATATTTTGAGAGTTGGCAAGCTTTAATGCAGGCTTATAAATATTATTAGTTTCCCTCACTGATTCAAGATTTTGAAAAAATTTTTTTTGAAATTCATTAATTGAACTCTTAAGCTTTTTTGAATTATAGCTTTTATACTTTCCTTTAACATTTTCTATTTTAAAAAATGAATCTGAATATGAATCAAAAATGATTTTTGCGCGATGTGGCCTTGTATGTGCTAAATCCATAGCAAGGGAGACACCGCCAGATTTTGTGATTATAATGGAAGAAAAAATTATTTTAAAAAAGTCTCTAATTTTTTCATTTTCAATTTTAGAAATAGAATATGACAATGAGAGTAATTCTTTGATAGTTTCTTTATGAAACCAATATTCGACAAAACTTTTGGTCTCAGGATTAAATTTGTTAAAAAGGCTGGTCAGCTTATCCTGTTTATTTAAAATTATATTTGTGTAATTAATAATCCTAGTAAATTCTTCCACTAAAGTTTTTTTGTTATAATAAGTAGTCTTTACAGAGGTGATCATTAAGGCTAAAGGATCGATATCAAATCCTATGGCATGCCTATTATGAGATATAGCTTCGAGAATAGTAGTTCCGGAACCCATCATTGGGTCCAGCACAACATTGTTTTCTGATGTTAGTTCCAAAATAAATTTTTTAGGTAGTTGAGGTGGAAATTTGGCTGGAAAAGAATGAAAATTATGGGATAAATAGTTGCTATTTTCATTATGAAAGCTTAAATCGTTATTTAAGCAATTTTCCATTCTTTTCAAATAATCTTTTGCATTCTGGATTTTGGTTATATTTAGCTTAATTTTTTCTTCGAACATTTTAGTTGATTATAAAATTATTTTAACCTCATGTATAATATATCAAAATATTTTTTGATATTTGTAGCCTAATTAATATTCACAAACGTTTGTACGTCTTATTAGCGAGATATAATCATTTTTGTCATTTGAGTTCATTTGTATTTTTTGTAATTTCTATAATCTATTTCAAATTTAATATTACTTTATGAAAAATTTCTTTATCGGCATTTTTTTAGTATTGATTCTCTCTATTCCTGTCCTTGCACAGAATTCAGATGTACAAATTGGAAGCAGCTTAAATCAGCTGAGAACGGTACCGGCGGGAGGTTTTTATGATTATTCAAATCCTTCAACCGTAAACATAAAGGTAGCTGTATGGGGTTTTGTAAGATACCCGGGGAAATATATCATCCCTTCTTACAGTACTGTAAACGACCTGTTGTCTTATGCCGGAGGTCCAACCGATGAAGCCAGATTACAGGAGATGCGTATAATAAGAACAAATGCCGATTCGACTCAGACAATTATCCCGCTAAATTATAAAGATATTTTGTTTAATTTAAATGTTAAAAAAAATCCGCAGTCGCCGCTTCTTCACGCCGGAGATGTTCTTATGGTTTCCGGAGAACCCCGGCTTTATTTTAAGGACTATCTTTCAATCGGCCTTTCTGTTGTATCAACTTTAATTTCAATTGCAACTCTTGTAGTTCTTGTTGTCCGTAAGTAAGGAAAGCATGATGGGAAATACTAACGATAATTTAAGAAATGATGAAACAAATTCTCTTAAAGATTATATAAATCTTGTTAAAAATAATATGCTGCCGTTTGCTTTAGTTATAGGCGTGACGGTAATAGTAGCTGTTATTTATGCAGTTACCGCTAGAAACATATATAAATCCACAACCTCATTAAAAATATCAAAACCGCAGGGCAGCCTTTTAGAATCATCAATTATGCCGGATTTCCAGAGTTTTGCTGATGACAGATTTATTTCAACCGAGATTGAAATAATGAAAAGTTATACTATACGTGATAATGTAGCTAAAGCATTAATAAAGTCTTATAAAGAATCCAACAAACCTGGTGAATTTTATTTAATAATTGATCACAGTAAATTTAAAAAAGGAACGGCAACGGAGTTATTATCTCCTGATGAGATTTCTAAAATACTAACCAGTGTTGTCCAAATAGAACAAAAGCGCGGAATAGATATAGTTGAGATATCAGCAGACTCTCCTTCACCTTATGAAGCTGCATTAATTGTGAATTTGTATGCGGCCGAATACAGGAAATTCAATTTACAGGAAAACCGGAATCAGCTTACAACTGTTAGAGAGTTTTTAGGTTCTCAAGTAAACGATAAGCAAAAGGAACTTACAAAAGCTGAAGATGAGCTAAGTAGTTTCCAGGCAAAAAACGGCATAATTGCTTTGGATGCGCAGTCGCAGTCTTTAATTACTCAACTTGCAAATTTTGAAGCTCAAAGAGATGATGTAAAAATAGACCTTGCGTCAACCAGAAAGGTCCTGAGCCAATTAAAAGATGAATTAAGTCAACAAAATCCGAAAGTGGCGGCATATCTCGAAAGTCTAGCTTCTCAATCATATTTTCAAGCTTTACAGGACGGAATTGCCAAGCTTGAGGTTAATAAAGATATTGCTCTGTCAAATAAGAGTCCGCAGTATGATAATTCTGCAATTGCAAAAAGTTATGATGATCAGATTAAAGCTTTAAAGGAAAAGCTTAACGAAAAAGTAAATGTAATAAAACAAGGTTTGTTTGCAAGCAACCCGGATGAAATAAAAGATCTTACCCAGAAAATTCTCGAATCCGAAGTAAAGGAAAAATCTTTAAGTATTCAGCTTAAAGAGTTGAACGACCTTGTAAATAAATATGATTCTCAATTTAATAAACTCCCCAAAACATCAATAGAATATGCCAGCTTAGAAAGGAACCGTGAAGCGGCGGAAAAGTTATTTTCTCTTCTTGAACAAAAATATCAGGAAGCCCAAATTAATGAGCTTTCTCAGCCGGGTAATGTTGTAATAATTGATAAAGGAAGAGTTCCTAAAAGACCCTCGAAACCAAACAGGCTGTTAATTGTACTTATCGGTTTTGTAATAGGTTCGGGCTTTGCTTTCGGATATGTGTTTATTAGAAATTATTTTGATGATACTATTAAAACCCCTGAGGATATTCAAAGCAGAAATGTTAACGTGCTTTCCTGGATACCTCATATTGAAGGATTAGGTGCTAATGGTAATAAAGAATATGAATTTATTGTTGCCGAAAAGCCTGATGCTATTCCAAGTGAAGCATTCAGAGCTTTAAGAACCAGAGTTCAGTTTTCTAAAATAGGAAGTGATGCATTAAAAACTATTTTAGTTACTTCTTCTGCACCTTCTGAAGGGAAAACAACGGTTTGTGTAAACCTAGCCGGAACATTTGCACAATCAAACAAAAAAACACTTATTTTAGATGCTGATTTGAGAAAGCCAAGAGTGCACACAGTGTTCAAGGCTAACCGCTATCCGGGAGCAATAGATTATTTATTTCAGCAGTCAACTATGGAGGAAATAATCCGTCCGACCGGAATAGAAAATTTAAGCTTTATAACTGCCGGAACAATACCCCCTAATCCTTCCGAAATGCTTGGTTCTGAACAGATGAAAATATTTTTATCTGAATTAAAGCGGAAATTTGATGTTATAGTTCTTGATTCCGCACCGATAATTGCAGTAACAGATTCGGAAATTCTGTCATCTATGGTTGATGCAACTATTTTAGTTGTCTCTGCCGAAGTGACCGAGTTCGAATTAATGGAGAAATCCGTTGAACTTATAAAGCAAACCAGTTCTTCATTTATAGGGACAGTGCTTAATAATTTTGCTTATAAGAGCGGTTACGGTTCATATTATAAATATTATTATTATTATTCAAATCCTACAAACGGTAAGGACAAAAAATCAGTTATGAAAAATCCGGTTGAGAAAAAATAAAAAAAATTAGAGGGAAAATTAGTTTAAATAAATCTTCGGATATACTAAATTTTATTCGGGAAATAGTTTTTACCTTATATATCATTTCAGCTTCAGGGGAATTAATATTAAATAAAAGACTAAGCATGTAAAATTTAATTTACCTTTAATTATTATTTTAATGTAAAGGTGATATCGGTAACTTAAATTATTTATTAATTGCCATTCTAGTTAAAATTTTTATTTTTCAATTTATTAATATAGTAAACCCATTGTGAGGATAGTTGAACTTTCAATATTGAATTGTTGAGACGGATTTCGAATGAATCCTTAATATTTTATTAAACAGCAAAATAAGCCGGTTTAATAATTAATTCATAAAATTAATTTTATTAAATATTTATATATAGTTCCTAATTTTAGTTATATAATAATTTATTGCCTAAATTTGAGAAAAAAATTTTTATTTAATGAAAAGAATTCAAATGCAGGATATTGATAAATTGAAGGATATAAAATTAGTAGTTGCCGACCTGGATGGAACGTTGCTTGATAATGAAGGAATGATTTCTGAAGAAGCGGTAGAAATGATAAGAAAGTTAAGAAAGTCCGGATTAATGTTTTCTTTTGCTTCAGGAAGGCTACATTCTGCTTTAATGAATTTTGCAGAAGAACTCAAACTTAATGCCCCGATTATCTCCCTGGATGGATGCCTAATAAAAAATTATCCGGAAGGTCAGGTGTTTTTTGAATCATTTATCCCGGTTAAGCATGTAAAAAAAGCGTTGGATTATGCAGATAAGTTTTTATTAAATATTGCATTATGTCACGCCGATGAGATATACTTTACTGAAAGAAACTCATTGATTCCGAATATCATGGAAAAGTTCGGGGCAAAATATACCGAGGTTCCGTCTTATGAGAATTTTTTGAAAAACACCCTGGAAATTTCAATTGCAAGTGATGTTAAAGAAAATATAAAGTATGTGCTCGAAAGAATGAGTCCGCCGTATTCGTTCGGATTAAATAGTTCGTTCTTTAGATCGCAGTCTCATGGAGGCATCTATTACCTTGAAATTCGTAAGAAAGGTTCTGATAAAGGGAAAGCTTTAATTAAACTTACTAAGTATTTAAAAATTAAATTGGCAAATACTGCCGTAATTGGCGACTGGTATAATGATATAAGCCTTTTCCTTCCTAAGGTTTTGAAGGTAACCTTAAAGAACGGTATACCGGAACTCAAGAATATTTCCGATATAAAAATAGATAAAGATAATAACAGCGGGGGAATAGAAGAATTTTTAAATATGTTGATAAAAGCCAGAAATTTGGATTGATTTATAATATGCAAGTGAGGAAAAATCAAAAAAGTATCAAATAACAACCATAAACTTTAAGGGGAAAATCTTATGTAAAACTATCATACTATTTTCGAAAAAAATAAAAAACTATTTTCAAATAATATACTCCTGCAATTGGTTTAAAGTAATTTTCAGGTTTAAATCTACTTAATTTTATTTGACATTTCTTTTTGCCGTTTAAATATTTTGTTATATTTATCTTCATTATTTAATAAGAATAGGCATATATGAAAGGAATTATTCTTGCCGGCGGATCCGGTTCAAGGCTTTATCCAATAACCAAAGTTTACAGTAAACAGCTTGCATTAATATATGATAAACCTTTAATCTATTATCCTCTCTCGATTTTAATGCTGGGAGGGATTAAGGAAATATTGATCATTTCAAATGAAGAAACAATCCCTCTTTATAAACAATTATTTAATGACGGTTCGGAGATAGGTCTGTCAATTCAATATGCGGTACAAAAAGCTCCTAACGGGATTGCCGAAGCTTTTATAATCGGAGAGAAATTTATCAAAGACGAAAGTGTATCATTAGTTTTGGGTGACAATATATTTTACGGCAATTTGAGTTTCTTTTATAACGCAGTTAAAAAAAATGATGATGGTTCTACCATCTTCGGCTACCAGGTTACCGATCCCCAGAGATACGGTATTGTAGAGTTTGATAAAAAAGGGAATGCAATTTCTATAGAGGAAAAACCGAAATTTCCGAAATCCAATTATGCGGTACCTGGAATTTATATTTATAATAATCTAGTTGTCAACATCTCTAAAAATCTTAAACCTTCCGCTAGGGGTGAACTGGAAATAACAGATGTTAACTTGGAATATTTAAAGTTGGGCAAATTGAAGGTTGAAAAAATAGGTAGAGGGATTGCTTGGCTTGATACCGGGACACCGGACGCACTGCTTCAGGCAGCAAATTTTTTCGGTGTAATTGAACAACGACAGGGATTAAAAGTTGCATGTATTGAAGAAATAGCTTATAGAATGAAGTTTATTGATAAGGATAAATTTGGAAATTTGATAAACTCAATGCCTAATTCGCAGTATAAACAATATCTGGAAAAAGTAAAGGTGGAAGAGTAAATACTACAGGGTAAAGATGAAAATAGAAGAGAATGATATAAAAGATTTGCTGGTCATATTTCCGGATGTTTTCGGAGATGAAAGAGGATATTTTTTTGAATCCTTCAGTTTAGAAAGATACAAGGGTGCGGGCATAAATTTTAATTTTGTCCAGGATAATATATCTAAATCGAGAAAGGGTACCGTCAGAGGTTTGCATTATCAAATAGGCGATAAAGCTCAAGGTAAATTGTGCCAGGTTATAAAAGGAAAAGTGTTGGATGTAGCGGTTGATATTAGATTCAATTCACCTACTTTCGGAAAATATTTTTCTATAGAATTATCCGAAGATAATCATGTGCAGTTTTGGATGCCCCCAGGATTTGCACACGGCTTTTCCGTGCTATCGGACGAGGCAGTCTTTCATTACAAGTGTACCGATTATTACAGCAAGGAAAAGGAAAGATCCATTTTATACAACGACCCGGATTTGCATATCGATTGGAAAGTTGATAAGCCTATAGTTTCGGATAAAGATATGCATACGAAATTGTTTAAAAACATTAATAAAGATTTTGTGTTTCCCCTTTAATAAGTTAAATTCAATTTTATTTTATATCGAATATCAAGCTTTTTCATTTCCACTTCTTAATTCAATGAATTAAAGGAAAAATTTAACATTCTAGTAATTCAGGTACAATTCTATCTTTTTATCTATATCCTTTTCTTTGTAATTTTGAGTATTAAAATTTGGAGATGTATATGAAAGTTCCTTTGTTAGATCTTAAGCCCCAATATAAATCAATGAAGAAAGAATTGGATGAAGCAATATTAAAAGTAGCTCAATCGCAGTATTTTATCCTCGGACCCGAAGTAGAAAAAATGGAAGCTGCTTTTTGCGAATATTTAAATTGTAAATATGCAACCGGTGTTTCCTCCGGTACCGATGCATTATTAATTGCTTTAATGGCCATTGATATTAAACCGGGAGATGAAGTAATTGTACCTACATATTCGTTTTTTGCAACAGCCGGAGTTGTTGCAAGATTAAATGCGGTTCCGGTTTTTACGGATATAGACCCTATTACCTTTAATATTGATCCACAGGAAATTAGGAGAAAAATTACTAAAAAAACCAAAGCTATAATCCCCGTTCATCTATACGGACAGAGCTGTGAAATGGACGAGATAACGAATATAGCAAATGAAAAAGGTATTAAAGTGATTGAGGACGCAGCTCAAGCTATCGGTACTCAATATAAAGGTAGGAGAAGCGTCGGCACCATTGGAGACATCGGATGTTTCTCTTTTTTCCCGAGTAAAAATTTAGGCTGCTTTGGCGACGGAGGTTTGGTTGTAACTAACGATGAGAGTCTTTGGAAAAAATTAAAAATGTTAAGAGTTCACGGTGCCGAATCAAAATATTATCATAAAATGATCGGCGGGAATTTTCGTTTAGATGCTATTCAAGCTGCCGTACTTAATGTGAAATTACCAAGATTAAATAAATGGTCTGAGAAAAGAAGAAAGAATGCGGAACTTTATAATAAATTGTTTGTAAAAGCCAGATTGTCGGATGGGCCGGGAAGAATATCATTTGACGGAAGAAATTCAGTCCTGCTTCCTAAAGCAATCTATAAACCCGAAAAAGGTCAAAAGTTAGACGGCGAAAATCCATTGGTTAACTATCATATTTTCAATCAATATATAATTCGTGTCGCAAAGCGGGATGAATTAAAACAATTCTTAACAGATAACCTGATCGGCAATGAAATTTATTATCCGGTTCCTTTTCATCTTCAGGAGTGCTTCTCCGGATTGGGTTATAAATTAGGCGAATTCCCGTTCGCCGAAGAAGCAGCAAATAGTTCATTGGCGCTTCCGATTTATCCTGAATTAGGTAAGGAACAGCAGGAGTATATCGTTAAGAAAATAAAAGAATTTTTTGATAAATAGATCATCGAAAAAATAAATAGAAATAATACGATTAGTATATTTTATTATCCATGTTCACTTAAATCTTGAATGAATCATAAATCGAAAAAAATATATATAGCCGGGCATAAAGGAATGGTTGGTTCGGCTGTAAAAAGATGTCTGGAAAAAAACAGTTATAATAATTTGCTTTACCGGGATTTTTCCGAATTAAATCTTGTACTTCAAAATGAAGTAGAAAAATTTTTTGATAAAGAAAACCCGGAAATCGTCATTATTGCGGCTGCAAAAGTCGGCGGTATTTTGGCAAACAATACATACCGTGCGGAATTTATTTATGAAAATTTAATGATTGAATCCAATATAATACATTCTGCTCATGAAAACGGTGTTGAAAAATTAATTTTTCTAGGTAGTTCTTGTATATATCCTAAATTGGCTCATCAGCCGCTTAAGGAAGAATATCTTCTTTCTGATTACCTGGAGTTCACAAACGAGCCTTACGCTGTCGCCAAGATTGCCGGTATTAAGCTTTGTGAAAATTATTACAGGCAGTACGGAGATAATTTTATTTCCGCCATGCCTACCAATCTTTTCGGTTTTTACGATAACTTTGATCTTCAAACTTCTCATGTATTGCCTGCCTTAATAAGAAAATTTCATGAAGCAAAGATGAATAAGGAAAAAACCGTAACTCTTTGGGGAACCGGAAAGCCGAAGAGAGAATTTTTGTTTGTCGACGACCTGGCAGAAGCTATTATGTTTTTAATGGAAAAAGTAGATGCCAAAGATTTATATGATAACGGAATTTCACAAATAAACATCGGCACCGGGGAAGATTTAACGATTGAAGAATTGGCAGGCATGATATCAAAAGTTGTAGGTTTTAGCGGCAGTATTACATACGATTCAACAAAACCGGACGGAACACCGCGCAAGTTGATGGATGTATCGAGAATTCATTCTATGGGATGGAAGCATAAGACATCGTTAGAGCACGGTATTAAGTTAACATATGAGTGGTACTTGAAGAAGAACGGCTTATAGTTAGATTATAGTATAGCATTGTCGTAAAAATTTTAAATTGCTAAGATCATACAACCGATAATTAATAATGAATAGTTAATAAATAATTAAAAACGAACAACTAATAACTTAGAACTAAGTAACCAAAAACTGAGAAACAATTATGAAAAAAGCACTAATAACAGGAATAACAGGTCAGGATGGAAGTTATTTAACCGAAATATTAATAGAAAAAGGCTACGAAGTACACGGGATTATAAGAAGGAGCAGTTCTTTCAACACCGGAAGAATTGATCATCTTTATGCAAACAAAGAAATCTTAGATAAAAAGATGTTTCTTCATTACGGTGATCTTGTTGATACAAGCAACCTTAACAGGCTGCTAGAAAAAATTGAACCGGACGAAATTTATAACCTTGCAGCACAGAGTCATGTAAAGGTTTCTTTTGAAGTACCTGATTACACGGCACAGGTAGATGCACTGGGCACATTAAGGTTCTTAGATGCGATACGCGAAGTGGGATTAAAGAAAGTAAAATTTTATCAAGCTTCGACAAGCGAATTATTCGGAAAGGTTCAGGAAGTACCCCAGACGGAAAAAACGCCATTCTATCCGAGATCTCCTTATGGAGTTGCAAAGCTTTACGGCTACTGGATAATAGTAAATTATAGAGAAGCTTATAATATATTTGCTTCTAACGGTATATTGTTCAATCACGAATCTCCCAAAAGAGGTGAAACATTCGTAACAAGAAAGATTACAAGAGCAGCTTCCAAAATTGCTGCGGGTTTACAAAATAAAGTTCTGCTCGGTAATCTGGATGCTAAAAGAGACTGGGGCTTTGCACCCGAATATTGTGAAGGAATGTGGCAAATTCTGCAGAATGATAAGCCGGATGATTTTGTACTGGCAACAGGAGAATCGCATACAGTTCGTGAGTTTACCGAAAGAACCTTCAATGAAATAGGAATTGAACTTGAATGGAAAGGTTCCGGGAAAAATGAAACCGGAGTAATTAAAAATATTAATTTTGAAAAAGCAAAATCTTTGATTGATTTTAGATCGAACTCCGGAGCATATCGATTTAATTTTACGGATAATCTGAAAAAAGGCGATGTGGTAGTTTCTATAGATCCAAACTATTACCGTCCGACAGAAGTTGAAAGGCTTATAGGAAATCCGGCCAAGGCAGAAAAAATATTGGGCTGGAAGGCAAAAACAAAATTTGAAGAGTTGGTTAAGCTGATGATTACTGCCGATATGGACAAAGTTTTAAGAAGAGGCTTTTAAATCATTCTATTTTTATACTTAGTTATTGTTTCCAATTCAATAAGTAGATTTTCCCCCTTCAATTTTTGATAAAAAGAGAATTAAATTAGTATTTTTACAATTAAGATATCCTAAGATTAATAAAAATTTATTTTAAAAACGAGGTTTTTATGTTTGACGAAAATTATAAGTTCACCTGCGTAGAAAGATTTCTAAAATACGTTAAGTACGATACACAATCAGACGAAGAATCAACAAGCTTTCCCAGTACGGAAAAGCAAAAGGTTCTTTTAAAAGATTTAGCCGACGAATTGAAAAAGTTGGGGTTGAAAGATGCTCATATGGATGAGTGGGGATATGTAATGGCTACTCTTCCTTCAAACAGCAGTAAGAACGTGCCTGCCGTAGGATTTATTGCTCATGCAGATACTTCCCCGGCTGTTACCGGTGCCGGAGTAAATCCTGTAATTCATAAAAATTATAAAGGCGGCGATATTACATTGCCTAAGGATTCAAGCCAGGTAATAAAACTAAGCGATAATCCGGACTTAAATAATATGATCGGCCACGATATAATAACTACCGACGGAACAACACTATTGGGTGCCGATAACAAATGCGGAGTAGCGGAAATTGTAGACGCCGTAAATTATTTATTAACTCATCCCGAAGTAAAACACGGACCTATCAAAATTTGTTTTACACCCGATGAAGAAGTCGGAAGAGGCACGGAAAAATTCGATGTAAAAAAATTCGGTGCAGTTGCAGCCTACACGGTTGACGGGCAAAGCCGAGGTGAAGTTGAAACAGAAACATTCAGCGCGGACGCCGTAGAAATAAAAATTCATGGTAGGAATATTCATCCGGGTTATGCGAAAAATAAAATGATAAACTCTGTAAGAGTTGCATCTGCATTTATTGAAAGTCTTCCGAAAGACAAGTTATCTCCCGAAACTACCGAAGGTCGCGAAGGTTATGTGCATTGTACAAACTTCAACGGTAATGAAGAATTAACTACAGTTAAATTTATAATCCGTGATTTTGAAACACCCAAGTTAAAAGAATATGAAGAACTGTTAAAACAATTAGCTGAAAAAACCGTAGCCAAACATCCCGGCGCAAAACTGGAATTTAAAGTAATTGAGCAGTACAGGAATATGAAGGAGGTTCTTGATAAGCATCCGGAAGTGGGAGAAAATGCGGTAGAGGCTATGAAGAGATATAATATTAAACCGATTTTAAGCCCTATCCGCGGCGGTACAGACGGCTCAAAACTATGCTTTATGGGTTTGCCTACCCCTAATATTTTTGCAGGCGAGCACAGTTTTCATTCCAAGCTTGAATGGGTTTCTATTCAGGATATGGAACTGGTAGTAAAAATAATTATAGAGATTGCAAAAGTTTGGGAAGAAAAAGCTTAGGTATTAATGGTTTGCTGATTTTATGATTTGTTAAGATAAACTCAACAGCAATTAATAGTAACCTTTCTTAAAATTAATCATAATTAATCTTATACTATGATAAGAATCAGCATTCTATTTTTCCCCATTATTTTATCCGAGAAACAAATAAAAAATAATTATGTCCATAGAGAAAGATAACTTAAGAACCAAACCCGAACTCATGGCTCCCGCGGGAGATATGACGATGCTTACGACTGCTGTAAATGCCGGAGCCGATGCAATATATTTTGGTGTTGGTAAACTCAACATGCGGGCAAAGGCGAAGAATTTCTCCTTAGATGAGTTGAAAAATGTTTCAGAATATTGCCGTTCAAAAAATGTTAAAACATATTTGACACTTAATACGATAATTTATGAAGATGAAGTAGATGAAATCGAAAATATAATTCGTCAGGCAAAGAAGAATAAAATCGATAGAATTATTTGCTGGGACTTAGGTGTTATTGAGATCTGCAATAAGTATGATATGCCTTTTGCTGTTTCAACTCAAGCGTCAATATCAAATTCTATTTCACTTGAAACGTATAAAAAACTAGGGGCTGAAAGAGTAGTTTTGGCACGCGAGTGTTCTTTGGAGGAAATAAAAAAAATAAGAGCGAAAACCGATCTTGAAATCGAAGTATTTATCCACGGAGCAATGTGCATTTCAATAAGCGGCCGGTGTTTTATGAGTCATCATCTTTTTAATAAGAGTGCCAATCGCGGTGAATGTGTACAGCCCTGCCGGAGAGAATTTAAAGTGATTGACAAAACAACAGATAAAGAATTAATAATCGGCGATGATTACATTCTTTCTCCGAAAGATTTATGCACCATAGAATTTATTGATAAATTAATTGAAGCGGGTATCGATTCGTTTAAAATTGAAGGAAGAAAAAGAAGTCCAGAATATGTTCACACTGTTGTTTCTGTTTATCGCAAAGCTATTGATTTATACTTTGAAGGTAAGCTGACCACGAAAATCAAACACAATTTCTTAAAAGAACTTGAAGAAGTTTATAATAGAGGATTTTCCCCGGGCTTTTATTTTGACATGCCGAGTTCAAATGATTACAGCGATATACACGGAAGTAAAGCCGCGACAAGAAAAGAATTTGTGGGGAGAGTTGTTAATTATTTCAAGCAGCCGCAAATTGCTCATGTAGTTCTTGAAACCGGGAAGATAACATCCGGCGATAAAATTTATATAATTGGACCGACAACAGGGGTAGTAGAATTGATTTTAAGTGAAATGATGATGGATGATAATTTTATTCAGGAGGCGGTGAAAGGGGATTCCATAACTTTTAAGTGTGAGCAGCTTATTCGTCCAAGGGATTCAGTGTATTTAGTGAAGCGAGTGCTGCCGGTTGTACCATCTGATGTTTGAGCAAAGTCGAAGCAGCTGATTTGTTTGATTATTATTTATCCTCTACGAGGATACGAGGGTGCTCGTCTAAGTCTTACAATAATTAAACGCCTACGACGTTTAATTTAAACCGGTATTTACAGACAAGATCCTTTGAAAATATATTGACTTCATTTAAGTTAAATTTTTCTAATTCAAGTTTGAGATAAGATTGATATTTTTTATTTCCCCTGCAACGACCAAAATATCGTTGTCTGTTATAACATATTCCGGATTTGGGATAACATTAATCTTTTCTTCTTTCCCCTTTTTAGTTTTTATTGAAAGCACATCAACTCCGTATTTTACTCTAATATCAAGCTCACGGATTGATTTACCGATAAACGATTGAGGCGGATCGATTTCCGAAATTGAGTAGCCTTCCATAAATCTTACCTGTGGAGATTCGTCTTTCATCATAATATGGCTGGCAAGGTTTGATGTAATATCACGTGCTTCTATTTCTTTTTGATATGCAGACTGAATGTCTTTCATCCATATCATCCCCGTAATTATTTTAGAATCCGTTTGATCAACAACCGGAAGCCCTTCCAAATCGTATTTTCTCATTTTATCTGTTGCCGTCTGACAGTTATCGTCGGGAGTTAAAAGTGCAAAATTTGTGTTTGCAATATCACCGGCAATCAGCAAATTTTTCAATGAGTCTCTTTCATACAAATTATCTTTAATATCATATATCGAAATCATTCCCAAAACATGTCCGCTCGGATCGGTTACCGGAAATTCCGGCCCTTTTCCACGAATAACTTTATTAACAACCTGACTGAAATTATCATTTACATTTAATGTATCGAAACTTGTAGTATAAACATTTTTAACAAAAATAGACTCCATTATATTTAATTCGGTGCCTTCTCTTATGCTGATATTTCGCAGTAAAAGCTTTAGAGTATAAATTGATTCTCTGCTGAGCTTAGATGAAAGGATAGTGCTAATAATACAGGTAACCATAAGAGGCAGAATAATACGATAATCATTTGTCAGCTCGAATACAATTATAATAGCAGTAATCGGTGCTCGTGTAGTACCTGCAACTAAACCACCCATAGCGACTAAAGCATAAGCTCCCGGTGTAGCGGTAATAGCGGGAAATAAGTTATGAGCTATAGAACCAAAAAAGTAACCGAGCATTGCCCCGATGAAAAGTGATGGTGCAAATATTCCTCCCGAACCGCCGGACCCAAGAGTTAGGGAAGTAGCAATGAGCTTTACAAATACCAATGACAATGCAACATACCAAACCAAATTTTCATGTAGTGCAAGGTTTATCGAGTCGTAGCCGACTCCCATTATTTGAGGGAAAATTAATGCAATGATGCCGATTCCAATTCCGCCGACTGCCGGCTTTAGGTATTCGGCGATGTGAAATTTATTATCAAAGAAATCCTCAAGAAAATATAATACTTTAATAAAAAGGAAAGAAACTACTCCGCTTACAGCTCCGAGAATAAAATAAAAGAATATTTCGTAAGGGGAGGAGAGATGATATTTGGGAACTAGAAAAGCAGCAAAGTCTCCCTGGAAGCTGTGAGAAATTACGGTTGCCATAACGGAGGAAATAACGATAGGTGAAAATTGTGCGACGGCAAAATCCATTAGTATTATTTCCACGGCGAATAATGCGCCTGCAATCGGAGCATTAAATGCGGCGGCAATTCCGGCAGCAGCGCCGCAGCCTACAAGTGTTTTCAGTTTCTTGCTGGGTATTCTAAAAAACTGTCCGACAGTTGAACCTAAGCTGGAACCGATTTGAACGATTGGTCCTTCTCTTCCAACCGAGCCGCCGGTACCGATAGAAATTGCAGATGCAATTGCTTTAATAACTGCAACGCGTGCGCGGATCATTCCTCCTTTAAGTAAAATAGCCTGCATTACTTCCGGAACTCCATGACCTTTTGCTTCCGGTGCTAAAAAATAAATTATCGGACCGACTATTAATCCGCCGATGACGGGAATAAGCAGTATCTTCAACCACGGGGCATTCATTACATTAAGAAGAAAATTTTCTCCTCCGGGATACGACAATAAGGAAATTTCTTTAATCAAAACACGGATAGCAATTGCACCGAAACCGGCTAATACGCCTATGATAATTGCTACAATTATCATAAACGTATGCTCTGTCATTTTCGCACGTTCAAATAAATCAGCGGTTTTGTAAGAAATATTTAAGTATGTTTTTTTTAACGACATCTTGATCTTTTTGTTAGTTCCCCGGTTGTGCCGATTATTTCAATAAAGATAAAGCACCAGGTTGAAATTTCAAAATATTTTTAATATCGAATTGCTTTTTATTTTAGTTCGGAACATTAAAACTATTCGAATTGTTGTTTAAATTTTTCAAACTGAGTTTTTATTTCATTAACTTCATTTTTAAGTAATTCAAATTCCTCTTCAAGTTTTGTTATTCTATCGTCATCATTAGATGGAGTATCTTTTATTTCATTTATCTGAGTTTCAATTTCCGGTTCACCGGAAAGTAAATGCATATATCTCGATTCTTTCATCCCTGTCTGTCTAGGCAATTTAACAACGAGAGGTTTTTCTCCGTTCATCAATTTTTGAAGTACATCATCAACTTGAGCCAGACTTTCAAAGTTAAACATTCTACCGCTGCGTGATTTGATTTCCCCGGGGGTTTGAGGTCCTCTTAACATTAAAACGCACATAACGGCAATCTCTTCCGGTAAAAATTTCATTGCTTCGGTAAAGACCTGTCGGTATTTAGGTACGCGAATATCGCTGCCGATTATCCTGCTGGCAAAGGATTTTTCTCTTAATTTATCGAGAGTATTTTCAATTATGCTTTCATCAAAAGAAACAACAGGATCCCTGTTCGATTTTTGGTTGCATGCATTTTTTAATGCATTAACAGTTAAAGGGTAGTATTCGGGAGTTGTAAGTTCTTTTTCAATTAAGGAACCAATTATTCTTATTTCTTCAAACGTTAATATTTCATTCATTAAAAGCACATAAATTTTATTTTATAAATATAAAAAAGATCTAAAGAATTATTTTATTACTACGGAAAGTATTATTTAAATTTGAACACATCAAATATATAAAGAAAAACAAAATTTATTTATCAAAATAAATTATTGTTTTTTAAGGTAGAAAATGAGAGGTGATTTTTATTGAAAGCGAATTTATTTTAAATTAAACTTCCCTTCCGAAAATCCAGCTGAATTTTTCATTAGCACCTGCAATTGAGAGCCTTTTGGAAACCGCAAGGTATCTTTCTGAAAGTGTGCAAAGGTAATCCTGCGCTTTTGCTGCCATGCCGGAGAGTCCGCCTAATTTGTCAATATTCCATCCGTTAACAAGATTGCTGATAATTTCGGCATAATCTTTAGCAGTATAGATTTCCAATTTTTGAGCAACATTTGAGAATCTTGCAAATAAATTTTTATCATTGCCGTCATACATTAAATTAGCAGGCATTGTAATTTTTGATTTCATCATTTTGGCGAATGATAAAATTGCCTGTACCGGATCGACTTCAAAAATTTTTGTCATAAATAATTTATATGCTTTTTCATGCCGCGCTTCGTCACCGGCAATTATACCGCAAATTTTATGAAGCCTGTCTTCACCTGCCTTTTTAGCAAGTTTTGCAACATTACTATGGGAAATTTTCGTTGCTCTTTCCTGGAAAGAAGTATAAATAAAGCCTAAGTAAGGATCGTTTTCGGTTTTAGGATTGAAACCGTTATTTATTAAATGATGAATTGTTACTTCAACAGCCCTCATATTGACTATACCGGTAAGATATAAATATTTATTCAGCAGATCGCCATGCCGATTTTCTTCCGATGTCCATCCACGACTCCATTTTGCCCAGGCATTATCGCTGCTGCCGGTAATATCCGTAACCCCTTCAAGCCTGTTTAACCATGTTTGGTAAGTTGGTAAAGCTTCTTCTGTTATCATATCACCTATCAAAACAACAATCAGATTGTCGGGTAAACTCATAGATCTTTTTCTAAACTCAATAAGTTCTTCGTGCCAGCCTTCAGATTTCATATCGGGAAGAAAATCACTCGGCTGCCAGCTCTGTTCAATCGGGTTAAGTAAATCATGTATTTTTTGATCAACAAAGCTCTCAAGGCTTTTAATTACTTCAAATCTGGAATTAAATTTGTTCTCTTCTTTAAACATATATCCGCTTTCTGTTAAATGAGGCTACAAAATAACCTATGAATATTTAATATCCAATTTATCAACGTATTATTTTGTAAAAGT
>CAZCFZ010000051.1:0-27001 GCA_964498065.1 uncultured Ignavibacteriaceae bacterium | reverse complement strand
GCGTGCCGGAAATAGAACTATCTGCGCAGGGAGGATACGAAGGTCTTCGGAGTCAATTTGGCGACTACAATTTTTCCGTCACCGTTGGTAAAAGGTTTCTAGACCAACGGCTTGGAATTCTCGCGCAAGCAGTTATCGACCGGCAAAACTTATCAAGCGATGAATTAGGGGCCAACTATGCTCTCGCGTCAAAGAATTCCGGCGTGAATAATCCTTTGCTTCTTAACGGTCTCACCCTCAGCTTTATTCCCAGCATCACACGGCGGTATAATGGTACCATCAATATGGATTACAAGCTGCCCGGTGGGAAGGTTGATTTTATGAATTTCTTCAGCGGAAGCAATACGACAACTCAGACGCTGAGCCAGCAGTACAGCATTATATCAAACCAGATTTTCGACAACGCCTCTTATTCACCGGGGAAGCTTTATGTAGTGACAAATCTTCTTGACTTGAAAGAAAACATGCTGTCGTTCGATATTGACGCAAAGGTTTCTCACTCTCTCTCAGAGAATATTTCCCGCGGAGGATGGGGAGCGACTTTTCAGCAGTACCCGGCGAATCTGGCAACTGTTCCGCAGTCCGCGCCTCCTGCAACAATTGCCCAGGCCAGTTCGGCTAAAGTCGACCCGAATCTCATGAACCTCTTGTCTCTCAGCACCAGCAACAATATTACAATGCAAAGGAATATTGTTGGGTCAATCGACATCACGAGAAACATAACCGTATCAGATGTTCTCTCAGGAATTGTGAAGTTTGGCGGACAATATCGTTATTCTCACCGGTCTTACAGCACCGACAATGCAGGCGGGGGCGGCGTCTTCAGCCTGACTCTCCCGCGCCGGGCAATCGTTAATGCATATCCTTTTATGACACAGCCGCCTTACAACCTGAGTACTACGGGAAACCAGCTTCTTCCAATAACCGTGTTCGAAAGCCCGGGTTTAGATTTCGGGAATTTTCTGAAAGGCAGCTACGCACCGCCACTTCCGATGAATCTGGACTTTTTGTCGCAAATAGTGAATTTTGTCAGGCAGGGAGCTGAGAAAGCGGGTTGGACTTCATGGGGTTACACTCCTGATCCTTATGGCAACATTGTCGACAATTATTCCGGAAATGAGTATGAGAGTGCAGTTTATGCCATGGCAACTATTAATATTGGAACTCAAATCACACTGATAGGCGGAGCTCGATACCAGGGACTCGCGACATCTTACCGGGCCGCGAGAATTTTTGATGCAAATCTGGCGAATGTTAAATATCCAGAAACCTATCCTCACACGGATACTACAATCGATCAATATCACGGTTATTTGTTGCCAGACGTGAGCCTGATGTACAAGCCGCTTTCATGGCTTACAGCTCGTCTGTCATATACCAGCACACTTTCCTACCCAGACTTCACTTCCATCATACCGAAAATCGATATATTTACATCTTCTAACGCAGTCAACTGGAACAACTTTGCTTTGAAGCCTGCTCATTCGCAGAACTATAACGTGCAGCTTTCTTTCTATAACAACGCTATCGGGCTGTTTACCGTTGGCGGATTTTTGAAGAGAATAAATGACATGATATTCACGCAGAGCAAATTCTCCTCCGATGCATCAAAGACGTATCCCGGCATTCCGCCTCCTTCTACCCCAAAAGTTTACTATGTCACTACTGAAATTAACAACCCCTACCGTGTTGACGACTACGGTGTGGAACTTGACTGGCAGACTCACTTCTGGTACCTGCCGGGATTGTTGAGCGGATTGGTGTTCAACATCAATTACACTCATATTTTCTCGAGCGCAAAATATTTTTACACGATCACAAAAAGTCAGTACATTCCCCCGAGGGTTGTTACAACACACATAGACACGTTTTATACCGATCGCCTGCTATACCAGCCGGATAACGTTGTAAATCTTTCCGCTGGGTACGATTACCAAGGTTTCTCTGTCGTCGTATCCATGATATACCAGTCAAATGTATCGACCGGAACGAACCAGTTTCCGGAACTTCGACCGTCGAAAAATTCATACCTGCGCTGGGACTTAACTGCCAAACAAAATCTGCCGTGGCCCGGCCTCGTAGTTTACCTCAACCTGGTTGATCTCAACCATGCTAGTGATACTTATGTGGTTCAGGGAAATGGTTTCCCTACGTCTGAAAGTGATTATGGCCCGGTTGTGCAGTTAGGACTTCGTTGGAGTCTGCAATAATGTTTTCCAAAAATAAAAGGAGAAGCATTATGAAAAAGATCAGTGCCGTAATGTTATTTACGGCTGGTGCGGCACTGTTCCTTGTGCCCGGTCCGTCATTAGACCAAACTCTGTCGGACACCCTTTATGTGCCGGCGATGCCGCCGGGTGTAGGAACGTACATAGGAAAATTTGCAGTGGTAAAATAAATTGGCGGTGCTTTTAATATGGAAAAAAATTCATGTCCTATGTTATCTTTATTATTTAATTGTATTATTCATAATATAAAATGAAATAAACAAATTTTTGTATGATAAAATTTATTAATAAGTATCGGCTGGTCTTTTTTATTGTCTTCTTCTCTTCTATAATATGCTGCTGTCAGAATAAAATCACAAAAACGAGTTACCCTTTAAATCAATATAAAAATTCACCGGCAGTAACTGCATTCCTTGATACCCTTGAATATAGAACTTTCCTTTATTTTATAGATGAATCTAATCCTGAAAATGGATTGGTAAAAGACCGTTCAACAAAAAGTTCCCCGGCGAGCATAGCCGCAGTTGGCTTTGCTTTGCCTGCATATGCTGTGGGTGCGGAGCATGGCTGGATTACAAGAAAAGAAGCTGCGCAAAGAACACTTAATACTTTAAATTTCTTTTTAAATAGCAAACAGAGTGCGGATGCCGTATCCACCGGATATAAAGGATTTTATTATCATTTCCTGGATATGAAATCCGGCTTGCGTTACTGGAATTGTGAACTTTCTTCTATAGATACTGGTTTGCTATTAGCAGGATTTATTTTTGCCCGTCAATATTTTGACAAAAATAATTCAATTGAAAAAGAAATAAGAGACAAATCTACTTTGCTTTTGAAGAGAGTTGATTGGAAGTTTTTTACAATGTCTAAAGACAGCAGAGATCCCTATGATATAAATATGGGCTGGGAACCGGAGAAGGGTTTTTCTAAAAATGGCTGGAGAGGCTACAACGAAGCTCAGATAATGTTTGTAGTTGCTGCAGGTGATGGAATGGAAAATGCAAATAAAGGATACGAAACATGGACGAAAACTTACAAGTGGGAGGAACCGTACAAAGGATTAGCACATGTTGTTTTCCCGCCGTTATTTGGACATCAATTTACCAATGCTTTTATAGACTTGAGAGGAATTGCCGATAAGTATATGCGTAAAAAAGGGATTGATTATTTTGAAAATTCCAGAAGAGCAACATTAACGCAGAGATTATATGCTATTGAAAATCCCCATGGCTGGAAAGGTTATGACTCTTTGGTTTGGGGCATAACAGCATGCGACGGGCCGGGAAAATCATACAATTTTGATGATAAAAAATTTTTAGGCTATGCCGGCAGAGGAACATCAGGACCGAAATATAATTATTTTGATGACGGTACAATTGCACCGTATGCTGCCGGAGCCTCCATAGTATTTGCGCCGAAAGTAGTAATCCCAACCCTATTGAATTTTTATAATAAATATAAAGATAAGGGTATATGGGGAAAATATGGTTTCGTTGATGCATTTAACTTAACTGCCAATTGGTTTGATAAAGAAGATCTTGGAATTGATGAAGGACCGCTTGTTTTAATGCTTGAAAATTACAGGTCGGGAGTAATTTGGAAGTATATGATGAAAGACCCTATAATTAAAAATGGATTAAAAGTTCTTGGTTTTGAAAAAATAAATAATCGGAATTAATGAATCATCACTTCTGCCGGCCGCTTTGTAAAAATTATTTTATATTGAAAACCGGTTTGAAACTAATTTAGCTATTATCCAATGAAATCACTCATTTTCTTTTTCTTTATTTTAACTCTTCAATTCGGCATGTTAGCGCAAAATGAAAAGTCTGAAGAAAGCCGTATAGTTGTGAAAGCAGGAATTCACAAAAATTATATCAGAGGAATCCGGAGTAAGATATGAATTCAGTCCTCACCCGCGCACAACTAATTCCGATGATACTGCTCTTATTAACTTTAATTGCTGAAGAAATGAAAATAGGTGATGTATATGGGCCGATGAAGGTTCCGCATGGATATGCATTAATTAAATTGAATGATATCCGCAAAGTTGATAAACCTAAAATTACTTAGTTCGTCAAAAACAAATTGGTATGATGTTTATTTAAATCAAAAAAAGGAATTAGTATAATAATAATTTATTTGTAATATGAAAAAACAAAAAATAAAATTTATATTCTTTCTTCTTATCACTCTATCATTTTTAAATATTTCTTTTGCACAAGATATATCGATTGAAAGTAAAGTCGACAGTCTCTTGGCAAAAATGACACTGCAGGAAAAGATAGGACAATTAGTTAGAAGGACAGATGTTGATAAAATCAGTATTGAACTGATCAAAGAGGGGAAAATCGGTGTTATGGGAAAATACAGGCCTTCAATCAGAGACAGCCTTCAAAAAATTGCTGTTGAACAATCAAGACTTCAAATTCCTTTGGTTTTTGCGGCAGATGTTATTCATGGAGATAGAACAACATTTCCTGTCCCGCTTGCACAATCATGCAGCTGGGATCCGGTTCTTGTAGAAAAAGCGGCGGGAATAGCTGCGTTTGAAGCCGCATCCGACGGCTTAAACTGGACGTTTTCTCCAATGGTTGATATTGCCCGCGATCCCAGGTGGGGAAGAATTGTTGAAGGTGCCGGCGAAGATCCATTTCTCGGGAGTGTAATGGCTGCGGCTTATGTTAAAGGATATCAGGGCAGAAATTTAAAAGATAAAGAAACAATTGCTGCTACTGCAAAACATTATGTAGCTTACGGGGCTGCCCAAGCAGGAAGAGATTATAATACCGTTGACATTTCGGAAAGAACTTTAAGGGAAATTTACTTGCCTCCTTTCCACGCTGCGGTTAATGCGGGTGTCGCCTCAATAATGAGTGCATTCGATGACTTAAATGGAGTTCCCGCATCTGAAAATTATTTTACTCTAACTAAAATATTAAGAGACGAATGGAAATATAAAGGAGTTGTAATAAGCGATTATAATTCTATTGGCGAGCTGATCAATCAGGGTGTAGCAAAAAATAGAGAAGATGCAGCCAGGGAAGCAATTTCTGCCGGTGTTGATGTTGACCTGGTGGGTGATACTGTAGTTGATAATGTTTATTCTGCTTACCTTGGAACACTTGTGAAGAAGAAAGTTGTACCGGTATCGCTAATAGATCGTTCAGTAAGAAGAGTGCTTAGAATGAAATTTAGATTGGGCATATTCCAACATCCTTATATTGACAGTATTTTTTTTAAGAAGAATATGCCTTCGCAAAAGTATAAAAATAAAATTGCATTGCAGCTTGCCAGAGAAGGGATAGTCCTATTAAAAAATAAGAACAAGATTCTCCCGCTAAAAAAGAACATTCATTCAATTGCATTAATTGGTCCTCTTGCCGATGATCAGGAAGATTTATTAGGGCCTTGGTCAGGTGGAGGAAAAGCCGAGAATGTTGTTAGTGTAATAACTGGAATTAAGAATAAGGTTTCCTCAGGTACTAAAATTAATTATGTAAAAGGCTGCGGTATACTTGATTCTAGTGAAGCCGGATTTAATGATGCACTAAATGCAGTAAAAAAATCTGATGTTGCTATACTTGTTGTCGGTGAGTCTCGTGATATGAGCGGCGAAGCCGCAAGCAGAACTAAACTTGGTTTACCAGGTGTTCAGGAAGAATTAGTTAAAAAAATAGAAGGTTCGGGTAAACCTGTTATAGTTATTTTAATGAACGGCAGACCCTTAACAATTGATTGGATTTCAAAAAATATTCCGGCTGTACTGGAAACATGGTTTTTAGGAGATCAAGCGGGTAATGCAATTGCAGACGTTTTATTTGGCGATTATAATCCGTCCGGTAAATTAACAACTACATTTCCTCGTTCGGTTGGTCAAATACCTATTTTTTATAATCATATGAATACAGGAAGACCCCCTTCAAAAACTGATAAATATACTTCTAAGTATATCGATTCTCCTGTTTCACCCCTTTATCCATTTGGATATGGATTGAGCTATACCACTTTCAAATTCAGCGATATTAAAGTTGATAAGAAGAAAATAAAAAAGAACGATTCCTTAAGAGTTTCGGTTGATATAAAAAATACGGGTACTTATGATGGAACAGAAATAGCTCAACTATATATAAGAGATTTAGTAGCGGATGTAACCCGTCCCGTAAAAGAATTGAAGGGATTTAAAAGAATATATTTAAATCATGGGGAAACTAAAAAAATTACATTTACAATCACTCCGGATATGCTGGAATTCTACAACATCGATATGGAAAAAACGATTGAACCAGGGAAATTTAATGTTATGATAGGCGGAAGTTCGGAAGATGTAATATCAACTTCATTTGATGTTGTAAATTAATCTAACTTGAAATTATATTGTATTAGGTCTGTGTAAAAATTTTTAATAGAAGAAATATCTATTAATAAATCCCTTCTGTGAAACTCTCATAGTTGTCAACCTAACTTTAAGTTATTAAATAACAATAAGATGACAGAATGATAAGGTTTAATTTAATTTTTCTAATAAGTTCTACTCTTTTTAAGAGAAGGTCGTCAGACTCTGTTAGAGACTACCGGACTCTAACGAGATTAGGATGAGTTCTTTGTTTTTTTTTTGAATTTCTTAAAACCTTTCTATTTGGTAATTTCCTAGAGTATTCGGTGTGAACAGGTTAAAAAACATTTCTGATTACTTACACTTCAACACTTTAATGTATTTATTTTTATTTTACATGCTATAATTTTTCTGACTCATTGTATGGTTATCTTATTACTTAATTTATTGAAGGAGTAATCATGTATTATATCTTATTTTATACAACTGTTAAAGATTATATTGAAAAAAGAGTCCCTTATAGAAAAGCTCACCTTGCTTATGCGGAAGAAGCTTATAAAAGAGGCGAATTAATTCTTGCCGGGGCGCTGGATAATCCTGCCGACAGTGCTGTCCTGGTATTCAAAGGAGATTCTCCAAAAGCAGCTGAGGAATTTGTTAAGAATGATCCTTATGTAAAAAGCGGGATAATAACCAAATGGGAAATTAGACCATGGACTGTCGTCATCGGCGGTTAAAGTGTTAATCGGAATTCTTTAATCCTCGAATAATTCAAATGACTGATAAAAACATTTACGTTATAATGAATCCTGCCTCCGGCGGAGGCAAAACAGGGAAGTCACGCCGCTTCATTTTAAATAAAATAGAAGAATATTTAGGCAGGAATTATAAACTTTGGATAACGGAAAAACCGGTCGATGCAGTTGAATATACAATTAAGGCAATTGAAAGCGGGGGGAATTTAATTATTTCCGTCGGCGGTGACGGAACAATACATGAAGTTGTAAATGGAATTATCATTGCAACATTAAATAAGAATATTGAATGTACTTTAGGGATTATCAGCAGCGGTACTGGGCAGGATTTTGTTCAGGGACTTGGAATCAAGGGAGATATAGATTACCAGCTTGGTATTATAAAAGAAGGCGTTGTTGAATTGATTGATACCGGTGTGGTTAAGTATAAAGACGACAAAGGCCTAAAAGTTATTAAGTATTTTGCAAATGAATTTCAAGCAGGATTAGGCGGAAAGGTTGCAGAGAAAGTAAACGCGAAAATAAAAAGTAAAGGGGGGTTTTCAACATACGGGCTTGCAACTATCCCGTATTTATTTAACTATAACGGCAGCAATATTTCAATTAAAATAGATGATGAAGAACCTATCGATGGGAAATTCATAGGAATAATTGCTGCAAACGGGAGCTGCATGGGGGGAGGCATGAAATTATCCCGATCAAGAAATTTATCCGACAACAATTTTGATTTGTTTGTTTTCCGCTCGCAAAATATTTTAAATAGACTTACGAATTTTAGCAAGATTTACTTCGGTAGATTAAAAGATTCAAAATTAATTAACATACGAAAAGCCAATAAATTAATAATAGAATCGACTGAAGAAGTACCAATAGAAGCAGACGGTGAATTTTTAGGGAAACTGCCTTGCGAAATAGATTTACTGCCTTCCTCACTTAAGGTTATTACAAATTATCATTCATTAAATAATCATAAATAAATATACTGTTAGGGAGCCTTTTTAATAAAATTAATGTGCTTTATTTACGTTTTTCTTAATTTTATGATGGTGTAAATAATTTACCCTATGAAATATGGAAAATTATTTTGACATTACACTGACTATTTCATGACAACATTAATAAAGCGACAGTAAATATTTCCAACAAAAAACAAGGGGCTTGTTATGAATATAAAATATAAGTATTTAATAAATTTTACTTTCAAAATTTGTTTTGTGTTGTTAACTCTTATAATCTTATCGGGCTGCGGGGTCACAACAGTTACAAGAACAGCCTATCTTGAAGACGCGCAAGTACAGGGGCAAATAAATACTCCTCCTCTTCATATTACAAGCGAACAGAAAGGAGGAACAGCAACTTTTTCACCTTATATAAGCATCAATCAGAATCAAGGCGTTTCAACCCATGTTGATGCAGATTCATATAACGATAAAACCGTGAACCCGACTCAAAGTCATTCTGCCGGCGGCTTGCAAATTAACAGTCTAAAAGACAATCAGAATTCTGCTGCCGCATTTAGTAACTCTAATTTAAACTGGGATATATCCAAGGCCTGTGCCGGGGCTAATGCGGAATTTTATCTTTCCGACCATGTATCGTTTGTCGGTTCAATTAATTTATCAATGGGCGGAAATAATTCATTTACGGACGGATCGGCCGGAATTGCTTATTTTTCATCAACAGAAAACAGCGCTATACGACTTGAAGGCGGCGCTCTCTTTAATTCTTACAGGTATGATGCTTATTCATATGTTGTCGAAAATGTTACCAATACATACAGCGGTAGCTCAACCAACACCTACTATTATTACGATAAGGGAAATTCTTCCAGCATAGATTATTATTTTACATTTACTTTTAATACGATAAATAATCTGAATTTAATTAATTACTTTTTCCAGATCGGTTATTTCCGGCAGTCTATTCTCGATTATCATCCGGATGGATTTGATCCCGGGCATTATGATTTAATACTTCCGACAGTAAATGTTACGAATAATACCGGTTTAAAATCAACCATAAGTTATGTCGGAATGTATCCGGGAATTTATTTTAACCTTGCAGGTAATTTAAGATGCGACCTCGGCGCTCGAATTTTGTATGCAACAAATCTGGATTCATATAAAGTGAACATTTGGCCTGCTGTTCAGTTTGATATTACATTCTGAGAGTACGTCGCCGAAATTATATTACGCACATATATTATAAATTAATTATCATACCCGCGAAAGCCTGCACTAACGGCAGACAAGCGGGTTTTAAATTTCAAATAACAAATTAACATTTCGGTCCTCTTTATTTAGGTGGAGCAGCATTAACTATACCGCTTTTAGGACTTTCACTGCCCGTTGAATCTACTGCCGTAACATAATAAAAAACAACAGGTGCGGATTTGGATGTCGAACTGAGGTCATCTGTATAAAATCTCAAATTTGTAGAATCGGACTTTGAGAATTGAAGAGAAGTATGATCGGCATTTGTATCGGAAGCATAAGCTTTATAAATAAAAAATTGTGCCGGAGTACCGTTTTCGGGTGCGTCCCATGAAAGAGTAGCTTCATTGCTGTCAACGGTAACTTTTAAATTTTGAGGAGCAGAAACTTGTGCATAGCTGGTACTAATAAAAGATACCAGGGCAACGGAGCAGAATAAAATAGTTAAGTTAATAACGACCCACGGCTTTTTTAACATAAACACTCCTTAATTATTAAAAAAATTAAATTCGGTATAATATATCGAGTTGGATATCAAATTAAATATGCTAAAAAAATAGCATGCTATAATTATTACTACGGAATTTAATGTCATTGAATAACTTATAAAACGTGAAAGTTTATTCTGGTAATGAAATAAGTAGAAAGGAATTGAAAGGTTTTTAGTGCAATTGGTAAAAATTATTTCTACATTAAATTTTAATTACTATAATTAAATTTTTCCTTCTCTAGAGCAATAATATAATTAAGGTTAGGGGTTATGAATTTAGAAATAGCTGCCGGTAATTACAAAGCTGAAAGATGTAAAAACTTATATTCTAATTAATATATAAGTTAAAATGGATTCGAAGTTATTTTATTATTAAAAATTTATAATTAGTCTGCAAAAATTTTCATGTCCTGTCTTCTGCTGATTTGTTAATTCAAAAAGGAGGGGATATAAATGAAAAATCTAAAGATAATACTACTGCGGATTTGGACTGTTTTCTGGAAATCGGGATTGTTCTTTTTATTCTGGGGAATATTATTAACGCCATTTATTTTAGCCTTTTCAGATAAACTTGAAGGGATCGGGAACATTTACGGTATCCCGGTTAAGATTTACATCGAACTTATTGCTATGCTTACTATTTTGTGTTCTGCATGGATAATGGTCAGCTTTTTTGATCAGCGCCCATTTGTAAGTATTGGTTTTATGCGGGATCATCTTATCCGGGATATTCTATTAGGAATTGGTATCGGTGCTGCCTGGCTTTTGCTGTCCATCGTTGTTTCATTGATTTTAAGATCGGCAGTATTACATTCTACACATTCCCTTGTAGGACTTACCTTATTATTCAGCGGTACGGCGGTACTTTTAAATACCGTTACACAGGAAGTCCTATCAAGAAGTTATATATTCCAAACGATTGAGTCGCAGACAAATGCAGTTTGGGCTGTTATCTTAACATCAATTTTATTTGTACTTCTTCATGCATCTGCTCTTCAAAGCACATGGCTTCCTGCTGTAAATATTTTCTTTGCGGGAATTCTGTTCGGCGTTGCTTATTATGTATCAAAAAATTTGTGGCTGCCGATTTCAATTCATTTCATCTGGAATTTTCTCTTGGGATCCGTTTTCGGATTAGCAGTAAGCGGCCGGAATTTAGTAGACAGTTGGAAGTTTTTTAGCTTGAAAGGTCCATCTCTTTTAACCGGCGGCAGTTTTGGATTGGAAGGAAGTATTGTTGTCACTGCGGTTACAATTCTATTTATTGCCGGTTTACTTATGTGGTACAAATTCTATAATAAATCCCAAATCCCAACAGATAAATAAAATTAGATTTGCTTAAATAAAAATTAAGTGTATAATTTAATCCTGTTATGATGAAAACTATTATTAACCATTGAAATAAAGTATTACAATGAGTGATAATTTATTAGGCTTAATAATGGTGGCGGTTGCACTTATTGTCGTTATAATAATTTTTATCATGATTGCTGTTAAATTAAGAAAACACGGGGGAAGTCTAACTACCATAACGTTCGGTACCACTTATGAATTTTTAAATAAGGATAAAAGAGAAGCAGTAGAAGAGATTTTAGATATGAATATTAACAAACAAAAGGAAGTTCAGCCAACAGATAAGCCCAAAGATTAGATAGGCTGGATATTTAAATATTTAAAAGGATGAAATCTTAATAATTCTAATTATTCTTAAGAAAGCTTTTAATGAAAGAAAGTAATAAATCAATTTTAGTTCTCGCTTTCCCCAAAATAAGAGTTAGTGATTATAAATGGATTCAATTAATAAGAAGAAAGCATGATAAAGCTTTTTATAATTTTGTAGAGCCTCATTTTACTATTGTCTTTCCTGTTTTTAATTTTAATCTCAATAAAATATCTGCCCATGTTCTCAGGATGTCAGAAAATATTAAACCAATTAAGTTTTTAATACGGACAGCAACTATTGTAAAAGATTCATTTAGTGACGGTGTAGATGTATTTTTAACTCCTGATGAAGGCAACAGCGATATTATAAAGCTCCATGATAAACTTTATACCGGCGTTTTATTCAAAGAGTTGCGGCTAGATATTCCTTTCATTCCTCATATTGCTATAGGAAGAGGTAAAAATGCTATAGAATCTAAAAAAATTGCAGATAAAATTAACAAAGAAAAATTTATAATTAAGGGTTCAATTAATGAACTCGATTTAGTTGAGTATGAATATCCAATTGTTAAAACTATTAAGAAATTTAAATTACATTAAAAAGTGCTGAAAGTTTTATCTGTTAGGCGGCTTTAAATAAAAAAGAAAATTGAGAATATATTTTGAATAAAATAAAACCACTTACCTGGCCGGGATTAATTTTGTTGTTTGGTTTACCAACTATTTTAAACCTTATAGCATGTAAACTTGCTATACCATTTTTAGATACTCAGAACCTGTTCCCGATTGAAGTAACTTATTTTATAGGTGTTGGTTTGATAGTTTTAGTTCCTATGTTTTTCGGTGCAATATATCTGAGCGGTAAAGAAATTAAATCTTATAGGATAAAAGATTTATTTGTTAGAATGAGAATTAAAAAACTTTCTTTAACTGATATTTACTGGGCTGTCGGCGGGTTTATGGTATTATCATTGCTTTCTTTCTTAATTGCAAAAATTATCCTGCCGAAATTTAATATTGATGCTGCACCCTTCTTCTTTAAAAATATGCCGCTAAACGATAAATACTTTTGGATAATTTATATTTGGCCTGTCTTTTTCTTTTTTAACATTTTTGGTGAAGAATTTTTATGGCGCGGATACATTCAGCCGAGGCAGGAACTATTGAATAAAAAATATACCTGGCTGGTTCACGGAATTCTTTGGGCTTGCTGGCATTTGCCAATGGGGCTGGATTTAATATACTCCGCGCTCCCAATATTTTTTATCCTGCCTGCAATTGTTCAAGTCAGAAAAAACACTTCAATAAGCATAATAATCCATTTTGTCTTCGGTGCCTTTGGATTTTTATCTTTAGCATTTGGATTGGTCCATTAGACTTCACTTACTTCAATATTTTAGGTTCATGTGTAATCAATGATCTGTAAAGCACTTTGACTGGAAGATGAAGTTTTCAATATTTAATTTTGATTAAAATAAAATTTTGCGGAAGTTTTTCCTTCAATTTAGATTTATCAGTTCATAGATAATATTACAAAAGCACCGGATTGTTTTAAAAAATAATTTAGCACCATGTCCAATTTCGGAATATTCATTTGTTATTAATATGTACATTAAAAGTTTTATAAATAATAGGAGAAAAGCATGAATGAATACATGTTGATCTTTAGGCATGAAGACGGGCATAAAACAGCATCTCCGGAACAACTGCAGAATTGGATGAATCAAACCATGAATTGGATAAATGGTATAACCGCAAAAAACAAATTTGTTGCCGGTAATGGTTTACCATTTGACGAAGCTAAAGTTGTTGGTCATAACAACATCGTAACAAACGGACCTTTTGGTGATATTAAAGAAACAATCGGCGGGTATATTATAGTTAAAGCGGAATCGATTGATGAAGCTATTGAATTTGCAAAAGGCAGTCCGGTTCTGCATGGAGAAGGCAATACTGTAGAAGTAAGAAGGATTTCATCTAAGGAAGAGCACAAATAAAAATCAAATAAATTTATACTTTAAAATAATGTCCAATTTTCCTGATCTCATTTGTTAAATGAGTGTAATTCATAGTTAAAAAAAGTTTTGTTTAATGGAGGTTAAGATGAAAGAATTTATGTTTTTGTTTAAGGCAGATTATAAGAAAATGGAAAAATCTCAGGAGGACTGGCAGACAGTTGCAAAAAAATGGAAAGACTGGATGGATGGAATCGAGGCAAAAGGGAAGTGGGGGTCAACCGGTCAGCAATTAGGTAAGGGAAGCAAAATAGTGAAGCCGAATAATGTTGTAACGGACGGGCCGTACCCTGAAATTAAAGAAATGCTGATCAGCTACTGCACGGTTAAAGCCGAATCAATTGATGAAGCAGCAGAGCTTGCGAAAAACTGCCCGGTTCTGGATGTTGGAGGAAATGTAGAAGTTAGGGAACTGGTAGTTTCAGGAAGGTAAAATTAATTTCAAAATACATAATTGTAAGAATTTTAATTGTAAAAATTGAATTTAAGGAGTTTAAAATGGAACAAAGATTAAATGCATATGAAAAAGGTTTTAATGCTATAAAACCCTTGCTCGGATTAGGATCATACTTAGCAAAATCTTCAATTGAAAAAAAGCTTTTTGATTTAATTGATTTCAGGGTATCTCAAATAAACGGCTGTGCTTATTGCCTTGATATGCACTCAAAAGATTTACTTGCCGAAGGAGAAAGTGATCAGCGGCTTTATGTGCTTGATGCATGGCGTGAAGCGCCTTTCTATTCAGAACGTGAACTTGCTGCACTTGCATGGGCAGAAGCTGTTACTTTGGTAAGTGAAAGCCGTGTTCCGGATGAAGTTTATGAAGAAGCAAGAAAACAATTTACTGAAGAAGAATTGATAGATTTAACAATGGGTGTAATTGCAATAAATAGCTTCAATAGAATTAATGTTGCATTTCGTACTCCAGCCGGAACCTATGAAGTTGGACAGCATGCAGAGTTATTAAAATAAGGTTTAAATAATCATATCAGAGGCTGTCTCAAAAGTGTCTTTGTCATTTCGACCGCAGGGAGAAATCTTACATTTTGAAAAGATTTCTCGGTCGTCCGAAGGACTCCCTTGGAGAAGACTCCTTCGAAATGAAGAAAATATAATAATAAAAAAACCAGGAGTTTAAAATGAAAGAATTCTTATTTGTTTATAGAAATGATTTCAGCGCTTTACCAAACATAACAAAAGAAGAAGCACAAAAAAATACAAAGAAATGGATGGATTGGATGGGCAGTATTGCTGCTCAAAATAAATTATCTAATAAAGGAAACCGGTTAACAACTACCGGAAGAGTTCTTAGAGCAAATAATAAAGTTACTGATGGTCCTTATTCCGAAATTAAAGAATCTATCGGCGGATACTCGATAGTTAAAGTCGATTCGTATGAAGAAGCTGTTGAATTGGCAAAAGGCTGCCCGGTACTTTCGCTGGGAGGAAATGTGGAAATAAGAGAAATCGATCAATTATAAAGTCTTATGCAGTAAGTTAGAGCAGAGCGAAGTAGTCTCAAAATTTTTAAGAGACTACTTCGCAGGTTTTTCTTCATAATGATTTTTTTGAAATTTAAATATGACAAAACAGCAAGAACTAATTCCTCATTTATTCAGAACCGAGTATAGAAAAATTGTTTCAGTGCTGTACAGGCATTTTGGTTTCGATCAAATAGAAATTGCCGAAGATATTGCCGGGGATACTTTTTTAACAGCAGCAGAATCATGGGGATTGAAAGGCATACCGCAGAATCCCACTGCCTGGCTTTATCATGTTGCAAAGAATAAAGCAAAAAATTATTTAAATCGTAGTTCGATTTATGAAAATAAAATCATTCCTGAATTACAAAAAAATGACCTAAGTGTTTATCAAAAGGAAATTGATTTGTCTCCGCAAAATATAAACAACAGTCAGTTGCAGATGATGTTTGCAATTTGTCATCCGTCAATTTCAGAAGAAGCTCAAATCGGGCTGTCTCTCCGGATTCTCTGCGGTTTCGGAATAGAAGAAATTGCAGATGCCTTTTTAACGAACAAAGAAACTATCAACAAAAGATTATTCAGAGCAAAGGAAAAACTCCGTGAAGAAAAAATCAAAATAGAACTTCCCTCGGAATCGGAAATCGACGGACGTTTAGAAGCCGTATTAAGAACGATTTATCTGCTGTTCAATGAAGGATATTATTCCGTCAGTCAAAATAAAACTTTACGCAAAGACCTTTGCTTTGATGCAATGCGATTGTGCAGCATGCTTATTGAAAATGAATTTACGAATAGACCTCAGGTAAATGCTCTTCTATCGCTTATGTGCTTCCACGCTTCCAGGTTCGATGCCCGCTTTGATGAAAAGGGGGAAGCAATTTTATACGATGATCAAGATACAGCTTTGTGGGATTCTGATTTAATCAGTAAAGGCGGATATTTTCTTAACCGTTCTGCCAGTGGTAATAAAATTTCAAAATATCACCTGGAAGCAGCTATAGCATACTGGCATACTAAAAAAGAAGATACAAACGAAAAATGGGAAAATATTCTGCAGCTTTACAATCAGCTGCTGCAGATTGAATATTCGCCGATAGCAGCTCTCAACAGAACTTATGCGCTTTCAAAAGCCAACAGTAAAGAAGAAGCAATCATTGAAGCAGAGAAATTAAATTTAAACGATAATCATTTTTATTTTACATTACTCGGTGAATTATACAGGGGGATTGATGACAATAAAGCAAAACAAAATTTTGATAAAGCTTTTTCTCTTGCCAAAACCCAGACAGACAAACAGACAATTCAGAAGAAGATCGACTCACTTCTTCTCTAATTTCCCATCAATAATTTTTAACCCTAAAGGAATAATACTGAAAATCTCCTAAATCAAAAATTTTTAGTGTTATTAAATAAAATAATATTTACATTAATAATTAGAAAACAGTTTGGTTTGTTAATGGCTTACTAATCAACTCCAACGTAATAAAACTTCTTTTATTGAGCCACTATGAATAAAAGGTATGGGGGTTATGGGAAGGAAAATCGCTACTAATTATAAAATCTAAAGATTAAAAATAGTCAAAATATTTGTAATTATTTATAAGAATAAGTGGATGAGATCGGCATTTACTGTTGAAAATTCTAATAAAGTTCGTGAGATATTAGCTGAAAAAGAACTGATAAAATGATTATTAAAAATTTCTAATTTATCTTAACCTAAGCTTTGCGGGATTAGGTATAGGTATAATATCGCGATTTATTTACAGAATGCGCAATCAAAAAACAGCATAAATTTCTTTTTGCGGTATTTAAGATAGAGAATTTAACAGTACGTTTTAATTATAAACGATACGAAAATTTTTTTAAATTGCCCAAAGGTATAATATGAAAAACTTATATTTGGTTTTGTCGCGAATTATCCTACGACAAAACTAGATGTGTTCAAACTGATGATATTACCATAATAAAATTTAATTCTTTTATTTTTAATAAATTAAGGTCGAAAGTGACATTATTCTTAGTATAGTTAGTAAACCTATTTCATCCTTAATTTTTTTGGGGGATAATGTGATTTTCTATATAAAAAATATTATTTAAACTTCAATTTAATTAATAAGTTTAAACTGTTATGAACAAAATACGTCAGCACTATATTCTAATTTTGCTTCTTCTCTTTCTTCTATCTAACAATATTATTTGGTATCAATTAGGTGGCAGACCGCTTCACTGGGATTCATCTGTACACCTTACTGAAAGTCTTAATGCAAATCATGTCGGTGAGAATTCAAACCAATCATTATTTAAAGAATACTTAAATGTTTCCTGGTATTATCCGCCGTTTGTGTCTTATGTCTCAGTTCCGTTCTATAAAATTTTTGGCGAATCAAAAGGAACTGCATTTTTTGTGATGGATTTTTTTCTTTTAATTTTTATTACTTCCGTTTATGCAATTGCGCTCAGGTTATTTAATAAAAAGACAGCTAATCTTAGTGCTTTGTTAATTTCTATGTGTCCGATTGTAATTCATTTTTCCAGGGACTTCATGCTTGACCTTCCTCTGGCAGCAATAGTGTCCTTATCCATCTATTTGTTGTTTACTTCTTATGAATTTAGAAGTTCAAGGAATTCAATTTTATTAGGAATCAGCTTTGGAATTGGGATTTTAACACGGTGGACATTTATATTCTTTCTAATAGTTCCTTTTGTATATTCATTTATTAAGGCAATAAAGAAATCATCAACAAGAAGAAAACAAATTATAAATGTATTTCTAAGCATTCTTGTAGGAATAATTCTGTCGGGACCATGGTACATGTTTCATTTGGTCCAATTCGTAAGCAGGCTTGGAGAATTTAAAAGAGGAAGCCGGAATTTATTCGAGAATGCCTTTTATTATATCGGCATCATTCCTTCACAAGTTTCATGGTTAATCACAATTATTTTGCTTATTGGTCTAATTTGGTATGTCAAAAACAAATTTACAACAAATGGATTGTTGAATGCATGGTTTATTGGTTCTTATATAATAATATCATTAATTAGTTTTAAAGAACCGCGATTTTCAATTTCTTTATTGCCGCCATTAATAATTATAGCTTCAAGCGGCCTTCTCGAATGGATTAATTTCATTTCAAAAAGAATGAATGGAAAAACATTCGCCTTTCAAAGTATAATTTCATTAATAATAGTACAGTTTTTAATTATTTCTTATATCCCGGCATCTACTAAAATCGGCAATCTATTGTCAACAAAAATATTTTCTTCTTCAATAATTCCTGTTGACGGACCGAATGATTCTGATTGGAAACAATTAAAAATTCTTACAACAATTAATAAAGAGATAAAACAAAGGGAAAAAACAAAAGTTGTTTTAAGTGTAATTCCCGACATTATATATTTTAACAGGCAATCATTTGAATATGTGAGCAAACTTGAAAAATTCCATATTCAAATGTTTGGAACTACAGGCTTTCCATTTCTTTCAAATTATGTTGTACTTAAGACGGGTAATTTGGGAAAAGATTCCATACAACGTGCTTTAATCTCAAAACGTGTATTTAAGAATTCTATGCAGTCCAATTCTCTTTATACAAGGATAAAAAATTATCCTTTGCCTGATGGAACTGATGCTGTTTTATTTCGAATAAATCCGCCGGTTGATAAAAATGCTTCAAACGAACTAATACTTCAAAAATTTAAAGAGCATACAATTAATTTTTTCAAAAGATATATTCACCCTATTAAGGATTTTTCTTTGTCGGTTTCTGAATATGATTCTAATGAAACAGTACGCGGGCATATTAAAAGTATTTCATTTCGCACCAAAGAGGCTGATCTTGGAGATTTTGATTTCAAGAACATTGGATTGCGAGTTCGAAATATAAATTTAAAATTAACCGAAGTTGGGTTTAATCCATTTTTGTTAATTGAAAAAGATAATTTGCAATTATTATCTTTATCCGGGGTTCATTTCAACAGCATGTCTATAACAGCTAATGATTTAAAAGAATATATTGAAACTTCCTCAAACAATAAAACAATTGTAAAAAATTTATCTATAAATAATGGTGTCATAAATCTAGATATGGAAATTCCGAAATCTAAATTGAACATTATTTCAAGAATAAAGCTTTGGGTAATCAAAAATAAAAATATAGAGTTTGAAGTTGAAGAATTAAAGATAAACTCTATTCCAATTTATCCTTCTATTATAAATGTGTTAACACAAAGTTATAATCCAATACTAAAAGGTTTTGATTTCCTCTCTGATTTTAAAGTTGGAAATCTATTCCTTACAAATAATCAAATAATAATAAAAAATTAGAATCAGAAGTGCCTTTATGCAATTTTAGTTAAAAATAAATCTATCTAATTTTTTTGTAAATATTAAATGGTTTGCTATACAAATTGTTGAAGGTAGAAATGACTTAAAAACATAATCATGCTTCCTTACATGGAGTCATGTGATAATATTTAGAAAGCTTATTAATATAATAAAGGGTCAATATGAAATACGATACTTCCTTTTATAAAGAAGAAGATTATTTGCTTCTTAATTTGAAAAGGTTTCTTAATTATCATATATCCACAGCATTGTTATATTTTTTATCCTTCTTTACAATAATATTTTTATTCATTGCTGCTTTTTTCGCTTTAGTATTTACTGTTTATTTATACTATGCGTTAATTAAGATAAAAAAGTATGGTTGGATTACATTTTTCACCCTTATAATTTTTATACCGTCAATATTGTTAATCTTATTTATTTCAAAATCGGAATATTTGATTACATTTTTATTAATTGAGCTGGGAATATTTTATTTCTTTTGTTTTATCTTCCGCTTTGTAGTAAACGATTGGTGTGAAGAACTCAGCTGGAAAATACTTAGATTGAAAGAGAAAAAAGAAAAAGAAGACCTTGAAAATTTAGCTTTTAAGAAACCGAACGACAATTTATAATTTTAATTTAATATATGGAATCTAAATTTATTACCGATCCCAAACTTAATGAAGTCCTAAATGAGTTAATTAAGAGAGAACCGATTTTTCATCAACCGGAATACGGTACAACCAGGAAAGATTTTGAAAATATGATGGAAGAATCGTTTTGGGAAGTCGGTGCTTCCGGACAGAAATACAGCAGAGAATATGTATTGGATGTTTTGGAAGAACGCGCTAAAAATCCCGTTGAAGATAAATGGGAAACAGAAGATTTTTACTGCATGGAATTAGCGCCTGATAATTATTTGCTGACTTATACACTGCATCAAGGAGAAAGAATTACTAGAAGAGCAACTATCTGGCGAAGATACGGTAAAGACTGGAAAATTGTATATCACCAGGGAACGATATTAAAAGAATGAAATCATCCCTTCAATTTGATTTAGATTAATCCTTTTTGATCTTCAATAACGTGTACGAAATTAATTTTAATTAAATTAATTTTCGTTTTCGCAGTTATAATATTTTCGCTTTAAAGGAAATAAATGATTAGATCTGTTAAACTTAATGATGCAAAAGCTATTTGTAATATATACAATCATTATATAATTAATACGATAATAACTTTTGAAGAAAAAGAAGTAACAGAAGATGAAATAAAAAACCGGATAATGAACGTTACTAGAAATTTTCCCTGGCTGGTTTATGAAGAGGAAGGAATTGTCGTCGGTTATATTTATGCTGGAAAGTGGAAAGAAAGATCGGCGTATCGTTATTCTGTCGAGCTGGGAATATATATAGATTCAAAATATGTTGGTAAAGGAATCGGCAGCAAGCTTATGAAAGAAATTCTTAATTTATTAAGAACCAAATATATTCACAGTGTAATTTATGGTGTATCGCTGCCGAACGAAGCAAGTATAGCACTTTGTGAAAAATTCGGTTTCGAAAAGATCGGTGAATTTAAAGAAGTCGGTTATAAGTTTGATAAATGGATCAATGTCGGATACTGGGAACTGAAATTAAAATAACGAAACGGAATTTCTTTTCAAACCACTATTCTTGGTATATTATAATTCAATCTTGTAAGCAGTTCGTAATCCGGCTGGTTACTTAGTTCGCTGAAAGAAGCTACGGAAATAGAAAGATCGCCCTGGTTACCTATAAGCACTGCTTCATCTCCCTTTTTAGTTTCCGGTATATTAGTGATATCAACTGTTATCAAGTTCATGTTAACAATTCCTATAACACTTACCCTGTAACCGTTTATAAGCACTCGCCCCTGGTTGCTCAAACTCCTGCTGAATCCATGCGCATAACCCACCGGGATCGTAGCTATCTTCATATCTCTCTGGGCAAGATACGAAGTCCCATAACCGATAAACTCTCCTGTTTTTACCGACTTAGTGCTCATTACCTTGCTTTTCCAGCAAATAACTCTTTTAAGCGGATCTAACTTTTCTTTTTGACCGTTTACGTAACCGATAAAAGTCTCCCTGCTTGACCAAAACCCATACTGCATAATTCCTATCCTTACCAGGTCCATCCTGGATTTCGGATAGCTCATCGCGGCAGCAGAGCATGCGGTGTGCCGCAATTTAGGGGTGATGCCGTTTTTAACAAACAACTTATAAATTTTGTTAAATGTCTTTAACTGTTTTTGTATCCTAACATAATTAGCAATACTTTCGGCGCCTGCAAAATGTGTACATATACCTTCCACATGTAATACATTTTGATTTGCTCTTATAATATTGAATACTTTTCTAAGGTATTCGCCGGAAAAACCGGTGCGATTCATTCCCGTTTCAATTTCAATATGAATTTTTGCTTTCTGTTTTTGCCGTGATGCATACATTACTGCTTGTTGAATGCGGTCTATATCGAAAACATAAAACTCAACTCCTTTATTAATGGCCCACTCTAATTCATCACCTTCTACCATTCCCATAATCATAATTTTCGGATTCTTTTTTGAATGTTTGAATACTTCCAGGGCTTCATCCGCACTATAAACTGAAAAATGATTCAGACCGCATTCTTCCGCCATCGGAACAAATTCTTTTATGCCGTGTCCGTATGCATTTCCTTTTACAACCGAAGAGATTATTACGTTCTCCCCCATTTCTTTCTTTAGGAAATCGATGTTATGTTTAAGTGAATCTTTACTAAGTTCAATTACGGAAGTGCTGAACATTATTTAAACCGTGATTTAAAATGAATAATTCCAAATCCTAAATTGTTTCCGAGATTATCGAATGAAACAACCTTATCGAAGGTTCGATTATTTCATCCGGAAAATCATAGTCCGGATTATGCAAGTCCGGGTGATCTTCTCCTGAACCTATTCCGAAAATAGCACCTTTATATTTTTCGAGAAAGTGTCCGAAGTCTTCCGACCATTTTAACGGCTGTTTCAAATCAATAATATTTAAATTTAATTTTTCTGAGCATTTTTTAATTATACCGATGCAATCATCATTATTTATAGAAGAAGGAAATTCCTCCGTCCATTCTATTGAATAATTAAGTCCGCACTTTTCAGATTCTTCTTTAACAATCCTTTCACAAGCACTGGTAATGTGGTCCATATCTTCATTTTCATAAGATCTTAATGTCGACATTATCTCAGCATATCCGGGAGTTGTTCCAAAAGCAATATCTCCAATCCTTACGTGGATAATAGTAACCAATCCAAAATTATTTCTACCTAGAATTTTATCTGGAACTAACGGCATCTTTTCAATAATTGACGCCGTTGCAGGAGTTGGAGTAATTCCATTTTCAGGTTCCGAAGCGTGAGAAGTTTTCCCATAAAGTTTGACTATCATTCCTTTTGAAGCAGCGGCAAATATTCCCGATTTTACTACAACAGAACTTAGGAGAAATCCTGGAAGGTTATGAAGAGCAAATACATAATCAGGTTTTATCCGGGAAAAATTTTTATCATCAAGTACACGCTTTGCTCCCTCGCCGGTTTCTTCAGCCGGCTGAAAGAGAAATACAACTTTTCCTTTTTCCGGTTTTTGATTTTTAAATAAAGAGGCCAACCCGGATAAGATAGTCATATGTCCGTCGTGGCCGCATTTGTGTGCTACATTTTCAACTAATGATTTATAAACAAAATCATTTTGCTCTTTAATAGGAAGTGCATCAAGTTCGCATCTAAAAAGAATTGTTTTTCCTTCTTTAGATCCTTTAAATATAAAAGCAATTCCGTTTCCGCCTATTCCGGTTATTGTTTCGTCGGGATTAAAATTATCAATAAAATTTTTAATTCTTGCTGAGGTATTTTTTTCTTGCCCGGCTAATTCGGGGTTTTTATGAAGTTCTTTTCTAAGCTTTACTAGTTCTTTATAATTTACCTCAGGCATTACTCACCTTCTTCAAGTAGTTCATATCTTTCGGTGGAAGAAATACCTGAAACAATAATAAAGGCTAATGCAGATGCGGTTATTCCGAAAATATTAGGATCGAGTCCCAGCGGTAAAGGAATTTTAATAATTATTAAAAAGATTGTTGTAAAGCCTCCAAGCAGCATTGAAGTCATTGCGGCTTTTGAATTCCTGTTATTAAAAAATAATGCGGCAATAAGCGGGACGAATAATCCCGATACCATAAAAGCATATGAGTAAAGCATTAGTTGAAGTACATTCTGCATAGTAGTAGCTAAGAACAGAGCAAAAAGACCGATGAGCAAAGTAGCTATTTGCGAAACCCGTACAAACTTTTTATGGCTTGAGCCTACCGGAAATATTTTATCATAAAGATCCGAAACAACATTACCGGACGCCGCCATTAAACAACTGTCCGCAGTTGACATAATTGCCGAAAAATATGCAGACATCATTATACCCATAAGTCCGACAGGAAGAATTGTTCTAAGAAGCATTGGCAAACCCATTTCGGGATCCATTGAAGCAACGTTGCTGAAACCGAGATAAGCAAATGTTCCGTTATCCGCAGCAACTCTTCCGAATAAGCCGAGTAGAACTCCCATTAAAGCCATAAAAGGCCATTCAAAAATACCTGCGATAAACCATGCGCGCTTGGCTGTCTTTTCATCGCGGCATGCATAAATTCTCTGGTATAAAGTCATTCCTACAAACCAGATGGGAATAATTGTAATACCCCAGTTGACCATGTCCTGCCATGAAATATTCGTGAAAGTAAAAAATTCCGGTGGAACCGCTTGTACAATTTTGTCATAACCTCCTAAGGCAAAATAAGTAAATGGTATTCCGACAAGTATTAGACCGCCCATAAGAATAATCCATTGTACCGTATCCGTATAGATTACTGCCTTTATTCCGCCAAGTGCCGTGTAGCCGATTATGACCATTCCCATAATCCACAATGCCGTAGTAAGGTTTAGATGTACAAAGGAAGCCGACGCTAATTTTGCACCCGCAAGAATTTGTGAACTGGTAAAACCTATATAACCAATTGCCGATATAACTGCCGCTATAAAAGCGACCTTATTATTATAAAGTGATTCAAAGATTTGAGGGAAAGTAAGAAGATTTTTAAAGTTTTCGAGTTTATTTACTTTCGGGATTAAAATTACAGCACTGATCCATGCACCAATTAGGCCCGTAAAAAGCATCCACGAACCTGAAAGTCCGATTGTAAATCCTAATCCGCCTAGTCCTATTGAAAAACCGCCGCCTACATCTGTGGCAACAACGGATAATCCTACATGAATGCTGCCCATTTCCCTGCCGCCGACATAATAATCGTCGGCATTTTCATTCTTATTCATGAAGAAAAATCCGATACCGAGCATTGCGGCCATGTAAACAAAAAATATGAGGACATCCCAAAAACGCATGAGGCTCCTTAATTGTTAGATAATTTTTTTCGTCATATAACGTGAATTCATTAATCTAGCAATGGATGTATAATTCGGACGGAATTGTAACTGCCCGCCTACTTTAGTTCCGTTAATATTGTTCCCGAGATCGTATACTGTCATATCGGAAGTAGTGCCGACAAAACTGATTGTTTCATCTTTAGGAATAATATTATTTACATCTACATCTAATTGTCCGAAATCAACAATACACCTGTATGATTCCTTATTCTCACTTTCATCAAAGTCAATTGTGTGACCTACATTTCCTTCTCCGATAACGCCATCCGGCACAACTTCTTTTTTAGATATTTCAAGAATCTCCGCGGAAAACTCTATGGTGTTTGTCGAGAGGTTCCGGAACTGCTTTCCGTCTAAAGGTGAGACTCCAAGCAGCGCAGCTTCACCAACTCTAAAATGATTAACCGCAGCGGGAACTTTTTTTCTATCAATAAGAGGTAAAGTAATAGAAGTGCCTCCCGAGATTAATTCGAGATTAGTTCCGAATTTTACATCAATAAGATTTTTATAAAGGCTTAATTGAATCAGTTTATCGTAAGTCGGTTCTACACCGTACATACAACCGAGATTTGTTCCTATTCCGATTATACTAATATTTTCCAATTTAAAAATCTTTTCATAGAACTTAAGAATTTCATCTCTAACAATTCCTTCGCGAAGTTCTCCCATCTCTATCATAACAATTATTCTATGAATCTTTCCTTGTTTGCCTGCTTCAATATTAAGCTTTTCTATAGTACTAAATGAAGAGTTTAAAGAAATATCACAATACTTAATTATGCTTGCCGCTATGTTAGGCGGCGGTGGTTTTATGTACATTGTAATAGTATCCGGTGCGATTTCTTTTATTGCTCTAAGATTTGTAAGTCTTGAATCACCTAAAGAATGGAGATTTTTTATTTCAGGATCAAACAGAATTTTTTCAAGCGCCGGCTTATTTCCGCACAACATTTTTGTAACAAGCGTCCATTCAATATGATTTTTGTTAAGAAATTTATTAAGCTTTTTTATGTTGCTTAAAATTTTTTCAGTATTTATTGATAAAGTAGCCATTTTACAGCCCTTATTTAGTTAAACGCATTTCCGCATATTTGGTTGTAAAGCCTAGTCTTTCATATAACCTTTTTGCAGGGTTGTCGTATTCAACATGAAGGGCAACATTGCCGTCTGCCAATTCAATTGCCTTTTTACAAATTTCACCTCCGTATCCCTTGCCTCTTAAAGCACCATCAACAGCAACATATACAAGAATGTTTTCAGGAATATATCCTCCCATTCCTGTTCTGTTCATTACCAGTCCGCCGACAATTTTATTATCATTATAAGCAATAAGAAGAAATCCTCCTTTTCCTCCATCATCGGAAAAAGCATAATCTATCGATTTTGAAATTGCCTCTTTTGAGTCGCCGAATTTTTCAAGATGTTTGTACAAAAAATTTATAAATTCATCTTTTGGAAAATCGGACTGAAAGTCCGAATCTTTCCGGATTATTTTATAATCTAGCATTGTAATTCCTATATTATTTTTAATTACAGAATTCCCCGATTTTTGGCTAAAAACCGTAAAAACCTAACTAAAATAAAATATTTAAAATCAGTTGAGGTTAAAATGTGGGATAAATTCAGTTGTTTTTTAGAACAATGTACTAACAAAATAACATTATTTTATAAAGATGCAAGTTTTTAGATGATAAATTCGTTAGCAATTATTTTTACATATAGCTGATATATTTTAGTCGTAAGTGATTATAAAATAGTATTTTAATGATTTGCTGAGTTTTAATTAAGAACGATAAACAAAAATAAAATTCATATATCTTAAAAGGTAGTTATTATTAGTTCTATCATGTAATTAAAAGGGAGAATTTTTTAAGTTTAAAAAGAATTCACCCGGAAAAATTAAGGAGATTGAAATGGCTAGTGTTCAGGTTAGATATATTGTTAATGATGTAGATAATGCAATAAAATTTTATACTGAAATGCTGGGATTCAAATTAGTAA
>CAZCFZ010000050.1:0-28041 GCA_964498065.1 uncultured Ignavibacteriaceae bacterium | reverse complement strand
TCATTGGTGTCATCTACTATTTTTTCTTCACTCCATGTTCCGGAACTATCATTTTTAGTTTTATATACAATTATAGAATCTCCGTTAACTATTTTTGTAGCTGCAACATCAATAAATAAATTGTATACATATGGTGCCGAATAAACATTATGAGGAAATCCGGTCGGCTGAGAATAAATTACCGAATCATTGCCTTTAAATACCTCCTCGGTATAAAAGGAACTATCTTTATATGTTGCTAGAAATATCGAATGTCCTTTCTGATAAAGTACTCTAACAGAATCAAAACTATTATAGGGCCCAACAAATAATAAGGACGGATTTGTTTCACCAATGGAAGTACTATCTACAAACCTAGTATTCGACCAGACACTGTCTTTTCTTGTTTTATATGCTATAAGCCAATTTCCAGTCTCGTTAGTTTGAAAAAATAAAAAATCATTAAGTCCGGAATAAGACGGAAACTGAATACACTTTGGATTAATATTTAAAGAAGAATTATTAGTAACGTAAACAGGAGCAGAGAATCTTCTGCTTTGCGAGTTATAATAGTTAGTAAAAGCAATATTACTTGAATTTCCTTTATGAATTTCAAAAAATATATCCGGCTGAAAATTAAGATATGGATCCTGAGCGATAAAAGGATTCCTGGCATCACCTTCTATATTGGTGATCTGTCTAACTTTTAGATTAGGTAGTTGAGGAAAAATAGAATTAATAGATAATAAAAGAAGTATAATAGTTTTCATTCTTACCTTTCTTAAATGTTCAATTAGCTCCTATTTTATTAATAACATCTTCTTTGTTGAAACAAACTCCCCTGCCCTTATCCTATAAAAATAAACTCCGCTTGCAACGTTTTCAGCATTCCATTCAGTTTTATGTTCACCTGCTGATTGATTTTCATTTACCAAAGTCTTTACTTCCCTACCAAGCACATCATATATTTTCAAACTAACATGGCTGTATGCTGAAAGCCGATAGCTGATTGCTGTAGTTGGGTTGAACGGGTTTGGATAATTTTGAAATAACTTAAACTGCTGAGGAATCTTCTTTTGTTCTTTAATACCGGTAACTGTTGTATCACCATATACCACACCGTTTATTATCGCACCTTTTAGTGTATCGGTTGCATAACCGAAGTCATATCCAAAGCTATAACTTGTCAGTCCAAATCCCTGCGTTAAAATATAAGCAGGATATTCTAAAACATTTTCAGACATGTATATTCTGTTTGAAACAGTTTTATTAAAAATATTAACATTTTTTTCACTTAAAAAGATTGCAAAATTACCCATATACCTCGTATAATAATTTGAATATATAGTATCTCCAACCTCTGCTAACAAATCATCAATAATAAATTCATTATTGGAAACCGAACTATCCGCCGTATACCTTAAAATTTTACCCGAAGAAGAATCAATCCTTTCGTAATTTATCTTATCATGGAAATCTTTAACAATAAAATATTTTTCACCGTTATCCATTAATGAATCGCCTATTACTTCTCTTGTAGTAATCCCGTTAGTATAAATCGGAATGTAACCGCCTTCATCAACATTATGATAATTATAAATCCATTTGTCCCCTACCGCCAAAGGATAATAGCTGAATATATTAGGATCAATCGGAAGACTCTTGACAGTTTTAATTGAATCACCGGTTATTTCAAAAAGTTTGTATTTTGTAGCTGCATAAAGTTTATCGGAATTCGGCTTCTTATAAATTCCTTCGATATCATGATCTAACTTTTTAAAGACTTTAAAACTATCCCCGTAGTTAGTTGAATGTAAAATATTTTTACCTTCTGCTAAATAAATTGATCCGGATATCGATTTATCAACGCTGATGTAAGGATGAAAATTGTAAGGAAGCTGCGGCATTGAATACTTAATTTCCCATGTATTTCCCGTATCACTTGAGATTATTAGTCCTTTATAATTTAATAGATATATATGAAGCTTATCTTTATCGTACTGTATCGCATTATTTAACTGGGTATTTATAGAAAGATTTGTAGGAATAAATGTAACACCGCTATCCGTAGATTTGGCCAGATTCCCTTCATAATCTCCAAAAACAATTTTATCATTAAAGGGGAAAAGAGAATAAAAACTTACGGTATCATTTAACTTAACTGCGCTTTTCCCCCCATCGATACTCTTAAAACTTTCGCTGGGCAATGACCCAATATAAATTAAGCTATCGTTCTGTTTAGAAATGCTAAATGTAGTAGGTAAATCAAATCCCAAATTAAGTTTTAAACCATCATATCTTACAAGACTGCCATTGCAATCAATACCGCAACTAATTTCTATATAAATATATCTTGCAGGGTCATTATTCCAAAATTCAAGGTTGCTGGCCCCGGAACCCGATTGCCATGCAGGATTAAAATAGTAACCATCCGCCAAGAATAAGGTATCTACTTTATTAATAATGTCCAAATGATATATATTATCGGACATATCAGTATAATTTGGTATTTCATTATCATAATATAACCTGTAAAAAAGATGAGTATGTCCCGATTGGTCATCCATTCCGTTTAATTCGGAAAAGGTATAGTATTTACTCTGAGAAAAAATTAACGAAGTAAAAAGTAAGGTTAAAAAAAGTATCACTCTTTTCATCTAGTCCCCCAAGCATTTTGCTAAACCGATTTAAAAATTATCGGCCGCAAACTATTGTTATATGGCAACTTAAATATTTGTAATTTACTAAAAAGTCCCAATTATTACGCCAGAAATAGACTTTTATTTTTACCCAATATTTTAAATTAACAAAAAAAATAACAACGAATATTTTTCGTTATGTGTAACATATTCATACTTATTTTAATGAAATTTCAAAATAATTTTTTTCAATGTTAAACATTTTTATAAATTATTGTTAAACTGTTTAATTGTTTCATTGCCGTTTACTTTAATCATTTTAACAATTTACTCATTAAACAATAAAACAATTTTTCAATTTTATGAAATTGCCAATTTACAAGGAAATAATAAATTAATTATCTTATATTCACATACTCAAATTTAATAAAGCTATGACAGGTAAAGAATTATTAAAAAAATATAACGATCCGAATAACTTTTTTAACCGCGATTTAAGCTGGGTTGAGTTTAATAGACGTGTGCTGGAAGAAGCACTTGATCCGGATTTGCCGCTCCTGGAAAAAGTAAAGTTCATTTCAATCTTCCATACCAACCTGGATGAATTTTACATGATAAGAATTTCCGGTTTGAAAGAACAAATTGCCGCAAATGTTGCTGAACCGACTATCGACGGGCTTACACCTTTGGAACAACTTCAAAGGATTGAAAAAACTCTTAAGCCTATGTTAAAGCAGGTAATGGATTTATGGATTAACAATGTTGTACCGGAGTTAAAAGAATATAATGTTGAAGTTGCCGATTATAATGAGCTTTCGGAAAAGGAAAAGGAAATTCTTACCGAATATTTTAAAAAAGAAATTTATCCGGTGCTTACACCCCTTGCTTTCGATCCGGGACGGCCATTTCCTTATATTTCAAATTTAAGTTTAAGTCTTGCCATACTTGTAAAAAAGCCCAACGGAGAAAATCATTTCGCCAGGGTAAAGGTACCTAACATTTTACCCCGCTTGATGCAAATTGATAATATTATTACACCGAATAAAAAAATCCAGGTTAACGGTTCCTTCAGTGCAAAATATATCTGGCTGGGCGATTTAATTAAAGCCAATCTCCCCTTACTCTTTCCGGGAATGGAAGTACTTGAAGCTCACAGGTTCAGAATTACCCGCGATACCGATATTGAACTTCAGGAAGATGAGGCCGATGATCTGTTAAGAGTTATTGAAGAAAATATACGTCAAAGGAGATTCGGAACCGTTGTAAGGCTTGAAGTTGAAGAACAAATGCCGGATTATATGCTGGAAACCTTGATCGTCAATCTCCAAATTAAAAGAGACGATGTTCATGTATTTTCAGGTCCTTTAGGTTTAAGTGATGTTATAACTTTATACGACCTGCCCATACACAATTTGAAATCAAAACCGTTTTATCCGGTAATTCCGAAAATATTCGATAACGAAGAAGATGTTTTTTCAACTGTTAAAATGAATGATATAATTCTTCATCATCCTTATCATTCATTTAATCCTGTAATTGATTTTATTAAACAGGCTGCGCGGGATCCCGATGTATTGGCAATAAAACAAACTTTATACCGTGTAGGTACGGATTCCCCGATAATAAGATATCTTATGGAAGCTGCCGAGAGAGGAAAGCAGGTAGCCGTATTGGTCGAGTTAAAAGCAAGGTTCGATGAGCAGAATAATATCTTCTGGGCACGTGAGCTGGAAAAAGTCGGGGTACATGTAGTATACGGTCTTGTCGGTTTAAAAACCCACGCAAAAATGACACTTGTTGTAAGACGAGAAGCTGAAGGTGTTAAAAAATATGTACATCTGTCTACCGGCAATTACAACGTTGCAACCGCAAAATTGTATACCGATTTAGGCTTTTTTACTTGCAAAGAAGATATTTGTGCTGATGTATCGGATATATTTAATTATTTAACAGGTTATTCAAAGCAGACTGATTTTAAAAAATTAATCGTTGCACCAATCAACATGCGCGAAAAATTTCTCGCATTAATATTGAGGGAGATCGATAATGTTAAAGCAGGCGGCGAGGGGAAATTAATTTTCAAATTAAACGCTCTTGTCGATCCGGTAATAATAAGTGCATTATACGAGGCAAGCAACGAAGGTGTGAAAATCGATTTGATAGTAAGAGGAATCTGCTGTCTTGTCCCAGGCATTGAAGGCCTTAGTAAAAACATAAACGTTATCAGTATAGTCGGCAGGTTTCTTGAACACAGCCGGATATTTTATTTTTATAATAACGGGAACGAAGAATTATATTTAAGCAGCGCCGATATGATGCAGCGTAACTTAGACAGAAGAGTCGAAATTGCATTTCCTCTTGAAAACTCGGTATTAAAAAATGAACTGTTAAAAACAGTTCTAAAGTTTTCATTAAAGGATAATTGCAAAGCAAGAGAACTTCATCCTGAAATGAAATATACATTTGTTACCCCTAATAACGGAAATAAAAATATTAACTCGCAAGAATGGCTGATAAATCATGCGCTTAAGTCGGCAAGGAAATTAACCAAATCAAAAGCATAATCCGGTGTAAAGTAATTTCCAATTTTCACACTCATAATTTTTAACTGTAAATAGACTATATCATTAACGATAGGCCTCCTTTTTATTCATATGTTATTTTTATATCATTTAATTTAACTTCTGCAAAAAACATTTAAACGGATAAAATCTACCCGACTTCAAATTCACTTATGTTGACATTTTAACTATTTATTTATATTATTAAAACGTTTCAATAATGTATTGAACTTTCACTTTTTTATGTCGGAAAGATTTTATTGCTAATACTCTCCGTGAAATTAATTTAACAAACTTTATAGGCAGTTTATGGATTATTCGGGTAATCTTTTCAATCTTAAAGGCAAGATAGTAGTTTTAACAGGCGGTGCCGGTGTTCTTGCAGGAGAAATGGCCAATGGATTTTTAGGATCGGGGAGTACAGTCGTGCTTCTCGATATTAATGAAGAAAACTTGTATATAAAAGTTGATGCACTTCGAAAAATAAATAAAAATGTTACAGGATTAAAGTGCAATGTTCTAGACAAAGAAAATATAGAAAACGTTCGAAAGACTATATTAAATAAATACGGCCGGATCGATGTACTAATAAATGCGGCAGGCGGAAATATGCCCGGTGCAACTATTGGATTAAATCAAAATATTTTCGACCTGGAATTCGATCAATTTAAAAAAGTAACGGATTTGAATTTAAACGGAACAGTACTCCCCACTTTAATTTTCGGCAAGGCAATGGCGGAACAAAAAACCGGATCCATAATAAATATTTCCTCAATGGCTGTCTCAAGAGCAATAACACGCGTCGTCGGTTATTCGGCAGCCAAAGCCGCAATAGATAATTTTACCAGGTGGATGGCCGTGGAATTATCTTCTAAATTCGGCAGCGGTATAAGAGTTAATGCCATTGCACCCGGCTTTCTATTAACCGAACAGAACAGAACTCTTTTAACAAACGAAGACGGTTCGTTAACTGAAAGAGGCAAAACGATAATCAATTTAACACCATTTAAACGCTTCGGAGAATCGGAAGAGCTGATCGGCCCGGTTCTTTTTCTTGCAAGTGAAGCTTCAAAATTTATTACCGGAACCGTAATCCCTATTGACGGCGGTTTCAGCGCATTCAGCGGCGTTTAATTAAATAAATTTTAAATTAAACTTAACTATTAAACAAAAAAAATAATTCTTAATTAATAAACGTATGGCATTTGAACAAACATGGCGGTGGTTCGGACCTAAAGATACGGTCACTTTAAAAGAAATTAAACAGACAGGTGCAACCGGAATAGTAACGGCATTACATCAAATACCGGTTGGTGAAGTTTGGCCGATTGAAGAAATAGTAAAAAGAAAAGATTTAATACAATCGGAAGATTTAACCTGGTCGGTAGTTGAAAGTGTTCCGGTTCATGAAAATATTAAGAAGCGTAAAAATGATTTTAAACAGTTAATTGAAAATTATAAACAGACAATAAAAAATTTAAGTAAATGCGGTATAAAGACGGTGTGCTACAATTTTATGCCTGTTCTTGATTGGTCGCGGACTGATCTTAATGTTCAATTTAAAGACGGCTCAATAACTACAAAATTCGAATCAAAAGTGTTTGCTGCTTTTGATCTTTTTATATTAAAGAGAAAAGGAGCGGAAAAAAATTATTCTAATGATCAAATAAATGAAGTAAAAAATTATTTTGATAAATTAGACACAGATCAAATTAATAAATTAAAAAGCACAATTCTTCTGGGATTACCCGGTTCTCTTGAAACATATTCATTAGAAGAATTCGGAAAAGCGATAAGTGAATATGACGAAATTGGTGAGAACGAATTAAGAGAAAATTTGCAGCTTTTCTTAAAAGAAATAATTCCTGCAGCAGAGAAAGCCGGAGTTTTCATGGCTATTCATCCTGATGATCCGCCTTTTTCTTTGCTTGGGCTGCCAAGGATTGTCGGAACTAAAAAAGATATTGAACAAATATTAAATGTAATCGACTCCCCTTTCAACGGATTAACATTATGCACCGGTTCATTAGGTGCAGGTTACAATAATAATCTTGTAGATATTACCGAAAGCTTCGCTGCCAAAGTGAATTTTGTTCATCTTAGAAATGTTGTAAGAAAATACAATGGAGACTTTATGGAAGATAATCATCTTGAAGGCGACATTGATATTTACAGCGTGATGAAAATTCTTTTATTGGAACAGAAAAAAAGAAAAGACGAAGGAAGAAAAAATGTTGGGATGCCTATGCGGCCGGATCATGGTCACCTTATGATTCCGGAATTAAATAGGACAGGAATTTATCCCGGTTATTCATTATTCGGAAGAATGAAAGGTCTAGCAGAACTCCGCGGATTGGAATTGGGAATAATTCGGTCTCTTGAACTTAAGGTTTAGTATGCAATTTGTTAAGCAGGCAGTAAGCAAAGCTGAAAGTAAATTCATGCAAACATGCACTTTTTCAATTCAGTAATAATATAATTAATAACAGTTAGTAATAGACAGTACGCAATAAAAGCGATCCATGCAAACGTAATGTTGCTTTATTCATACCCGCTGTTAAACTTCCTAGTTTATGCCAATTCAACCTTCTCCATATTAGGAACAAGCAAGTGGAAAATTAACAATGCTACCAGGTATGCAGACCCGCAGACGATAAATAATGCGAAATAACTTCCTGTCAATTGAATAATAAATCCCGCTGCTGTAGAAATTAGCATACCGCCTATAGAACCTGCGGTACCGCCCAAGCCTGTTACTGAAGCAACTGCTTTTTTTGGAAACATATCCGATGTTGTTGTAAAAATATTTGCCGACCACCCTTGATGTGCAGCTGCAGCGGTTCCTATTAATATTACCGCCCACCACTCCGGTACAACGGATGCAAACATAATCGGTAAAACCAGCAAGGCACAAATCAGCATAACAATTTTCCTGGATTTATTAACAGACCAGCCTCTTTTTAGAAACGCACCCGATAACCACCCGCCGCCGATACTTCCTATACTTGTCATGGTGTATATTACAATTAGAGGCGGACCTATATGTGCCAGGTCCAGATGATACTGCTTACCTAAAAACGGAGGTAAGAAGTAAAGATAAAACCACCATACAGGGTCTGTTAAAAATTTTCCGGTTACGAATGCCCATGTTTGCCTGTATTTAAGAAGGCTTATCCACGGTACTTTTATTTTTTCTTCTTTATCTTCGCGGTCACTGTTTATATAATCAAATTCTTTCTTTTTTAGTCTTTTATGTTTTTCAGGAATCTCATACAGCCATATCCAGAATACAATCCAAATAACTCCAAGCAAACCGGTAAAAATAAATGCTTCCCTCCAACTCCATGTTAATGTTATCCATGGTACTACCAAAGGTGCTACTACCGCTCCAATATTTGCACCTGAGTTGAACAAGCCGGTCGCAAAAGCTCTTTCTTTTTTGGGAAACCATTCAGCAGTTGATTTAATTGCAGCAGGAAAATTACCTGATTCGCCTAAACCCAGAGTAAACCTGGCTACACCGAATTCAAATGCGGTTGCCGCAAAGGCATGGCCGATTGAAGCTATACTCCATACTATAATTGAAATTAAATAGCCGATCTTCGTTCCGACTTTGTCTATAAACCTTCCGAAAAGAAGCAGGCCAATAGCATAAGCACCCTGGAATGCAGTAACAATATATCCGTAGTCAATAGTATCAAAGCCGATTTTTTTCTCCAATGTGTCTGCAAGTATTCCGATGACCTGCCTGTCTATATAGTTAATTGTTGTTGCAAAAAACAACAAAGCACAAATAGTCCATCTAAAGTTGCCTATTTTTACTTTTAACGGAGGACTTGTTTGCATTCCATCCGGAACGGGATTATTTTCATTCACTATTATATCCTTATTTTAATTAGAAATAATATTAATTCCATTTATATCATTCCCAAATGCAATTTCCTTAAATATTAATTATATTCATAATTTTTTTAGAAACATTTTCCCGTTATATTGCTCTAAATTAATTCCCGTTACTTTTCCATTCTGATCTTTTACAAAATGCCCTAATAAATAAAATCCTTTGGCGTAAAAATCCTCATCGGTCTGCATATAAAGAATTATTTTAGTGCCATCAGGTATGTAAGCAACAAGATGATTATCTTCTGCATCTATTTTCACAACTATATTCGGAGCCACTTCATAATTACCTGCATATTGCCGGAGGATTGATAGTTCAACTTTAAGGCTTGGCTTTTCATATGCAAATTGCATCCCACTTGTAAATCCTCCCGCTTTCGCTCCCGAATGTCCTACGCCTTCAACTACTTTAACCTGCATTTTCAAATTTTTATAATTCCGGCTTCGCAATGTATCTGCAAACTTTTTTAAAGTCTCAACATTTTCATATTGTCCGATTCCCATAAAAAGTCTTACCGGCAGATCATTATTCTTTTCTGAATATTTTTTTTCGTATTTATAAATTATTCCGTTGTCCCATGTAAGCGCCGGACTTGTAAGAATATACTTGTTAAACAAATCAGTCTCATTGAAAAGAGTATAAAGAGTGAATAAACCACCCAGAGAAGATCCCATCAACGCCCTGTCATTGTTAACACGGTATTTAGTTTCTATGAAAGGTATTAATTCCTCTTTTATAAATTGCATAAACTTTGGTGCATTACCAAATTGAGGCGTCTTCTTAGTCATGGGAGGAGTAAAATCTCTTGCTCTCAATGTATCGTAGTTAGGATTAACACCGCCCCATGTTATGCCCACTATAACCATAGACGGGACAAAGCCGTCATAATATTGTTCGCCATAAAGACTCGACGCCAGCGGGAAATCCCATTGTCCGTCAAGTACATAAAGGACCGGAAATGTTTTTGTTGTATCGTTATAGTCTCTCGGCAAATTAATATATAAATCATAATCCTGATCTACAATTGCCGAATGTAGTTTCAGCATTTGAGTTCCTAATATTCCGACTTCAGGCAAAGTCTTTTTTGAATTGTCTTTGCTTTGTGCCGGAAGAGTATTTGCATAAATCAATATTAAAAAGAGAATAAAGATTGTATTATAGTATTTCATAGGACCTCCGAACTATTTATTAATTGTTTTTTACCGCTTTAATAAAAGCTTGAATATTTTCAGCGCTGACTCCCGGAGGCATGCCGCCTCCGCATGACATTATTATTCGGGATTTATCATCAAGAGACTCTATCAAATCATTAGTAGTTTTTGTTACTTGTTCCATACTGCCGTTTGCAAGCACATCTCGCGGAGGAATGTTTCCCAAAAGTGTAACCTTGTTCTGTGTCATTTTTTTTAATTCGTTTAAGGAGACATCAAAGCCCATATTAAATAAGTTAACCCCCATCTCGGGAAGAAACGGAGCGGATACTCTGCATGGTGCATCGTTATGCAGGAACTTTACCGAGACATTTTCATCAAATAATTCTTTAAAATACGGAAGACCGAAAGTCTTGAATTCGGCTTCACCCATAAATCCGATTATGTCGTCGAGAAGAAATATTCCGTCGATTGAAGGGAAAGTTTCCATCTGCAGTTGAAGCCAATCTTTTAGGAAAGCAGTGATTTTCTTTAATAGAGATTCTGCTTTTTCAGGCTGCATCATTATTGTGGTAAGAAACTCGGTTGAACCCATTAAGTAGCTCGCAATGTTCAACGGTCCGCGGGCAACGGCAAAGCGGATCCTATGTCCTGCAGCTTCAATCTTAGGTTGAACCAGCTTTAAGCGGTTGAGCATAAACGGCAGTAAGCCGTCATTTCTCGGATCAGGCTGAACAAGTTCATCTATTTCATCTGCCGAATGAATTACTTTGTGTGCAAAAGGAAATTCATCAGGCGGGAAAGTTCCCCTGGCACCGAAAGCCGATGGTTCCGTACACATTCCGAATTCCGACCAGAATCCCGGGAAAAAGATAACTTCGGGAAAATCATTGATGGCTTTTAAATTTGATTTGAGCCATAGTTCTTCGCTGGAAAAATAATCAATTATTTTAATACCATACCAGTTGGGAAGCCATGGGCTGTCTATTATAAAGCCGACCGGTAACGGATTTATATCTTCCCCTTTAATTACTTTTTGAAGCACATCCCATTCTTTATCTGTCATTTTTTATACTCAAAAAAAAGTTTAAAATATTTTTACAATGTTGTATCAAATTACTTCAGTCAAACGCTTTGCTCTATATGTACAGTCTTTAACTCCGCATCTGTCGCAATCATATTTAGTATACTTAACATCCTTTCCCACGCCAATAATACCGCTCACCGATTTAACCGGCAGCATTAGCGCGGACTCAGTAAGCCTAACGCCGAAAATATTCTCCGGGAAAAGTGAGAAAAGTTTGTGCTGTTCGGAAACATCCCAGTTGCAATATCCCGGGCTATATCTATTTGTAATTTTCATTTGCCTAAGCAGCATTTGGTTTGCAATAAAATCATGTAAAAGATCAACTGCGCATTCTACCGTAACCGATGCAATAGTATCAATAATGTATGATGTTGTAAAATCACCTCGTTTGTACATTTCTTTTGCCCAATTCTCCATTGTAGATCCGATTGTACAAATGAATACTGCGGCTTTTTCAGATTTTTTTAGTTGAGAAGCAACTATCTTATGAAGATTTAAATAATAATTTTCGATAAATAAACCCTGTCCCGATGATTTTTTCACATCAAGTAATCTATAACCTCCTCTTATTTCACAGCGTTCATGAAGCTCGGAGAAAACGTTATCTATAATTCCGGAAAAATGATCCGGTATTTTACCTTTCTGATAACCGAGAGTTAGTTCAACTTCTTCCCTGCTGACAATAAAATCGCTAAAATTTATTCTTACTTCATAAATTTCTTTTAAAGGATCAAAATTTGAAGAAATAATTTCCATCACAGTTCTCTTATCTTTTTTGCAATAGCACTTATATGAGCCGGCGTTGTTCCGCAGCAACCTCCTATAATATTTGCACCGCAGCTTACTAATTGTTCAACTTTTGATGCCATCAATTCAGGCGTCTCCGGAAAGATAGTTTGCCCGTTTTCAATGATAGGTTTGCCGGCGTTTGCGTGAATTAGAACCGGAGTTGATGAATCAACAGCTCTAATTTGAGAAACGATATCAATCATCTGGTCAAAACCATTGCCGCAGTTTGCTCCGATAATATCAGCTCCGGCTTCTTTTACCGCATTTACCATTTGCTGCGGTGATGTTCCCATCATGGTTTTATATTCTCCCGACAAAGTCTTTTCAAATGTAAAGGTGCAAACAATTTCCAGCCCTGCTGCCTCTCTGGCTGCACGAATTGCTAAACAAGCTTCATCAACGGCAGACATAGTTTCTATGCAAATTGCGTCTGCGCCTCCTTCTTTAAGGGCTTTTGCCTGAATGAAAAATCCTTCATACAAAGATTCCTCTGAAACTTCTCCCATCATTAAAATAATTCCTGTCGGACCGATAGAACCGAGCACGAGATGGCCGTTTCCGGCGGCTTCTCTTGATATTGATGCTGCGGCTTTATTCAGTTCGGCCGTACGTTTTTCGAGACCGTAGTGTGCAAGCTTAGCAGGGCTTCCTCCGAAGCTGTTAGTTAGAATAATATCCGCACCAGAATCTATATAGCTTTTTGCAATTGAAAAGACATCTTGTCTGCGAGTAACATTCCAAAGTTCCGGGCATTCACCGGGCTGCAAACCTTTCTGATGAAGAAAAGTTCCCCATGCACCGTCGGAGACTAAGGCTTTTCCGGCTTTTAATGATTCAATAATAGAAAGCATTTATTATAATCTTTTTTTATGAATGAACTCTTTATGAACCTTATGATTGCATGATGGCGGCATATCAGAATTTAAAGATGCAATCATGCTAACATAAATTATGCTTTAATTAATAAACAAAATACAACTCACGTTCAATCTATTTTTTTAATACATTATCAAGAAAATTAACCGCACCTTGCGGATCCGGTGCATAACCGTCGACACCCATTTCTTTTGCGGCTTTGGCAGATAATGGAGCTCCGCCGACAATAATTACAGTTTCCGGACATGCAGCTTTAATTTCTTTAACTGTATTGGACATATTAATCATAGTTGTAGTAAGCAAGGCACTTAAACCAACGATACAGCCGGGATTCTCCTTAACTGCCGAAATAAATTTTGCCGGTTTTACATCCGCACCGAGATCTGTAATTTCCCAGCCGTTGCCTTCCACAACCATTGCAACAAGATTTTTACCAATGTCATGCAAATCGCCTGCAACCGTTCCAATAACAAATTTTCCTTTTGCCTTCACTTTACCTGTTTGGAAAAACGGTTTCAGATGCGCCATAACAGCATTCATCGCCTTGGCAGACATTAAAAGCTCAGGCACAAATACTTCATTCCGGCTGAACTTTTCTCCGATACGCTGCATACCGTCGTTACATGCCTTTAAAATTTCTTCGGGAGTTACTGAAGATTCCAAAGCTGCTTTAGCTAATTCATCTGCACCTTCCTGATCCTTCATATCTCCCGGATAAGGTGATGATTTATTTACCTTACCGCGCTCAATGCAAATTCCTATTTTTTCAACAATATTATCCATATAATAATCATTTATAATAAGAATAGTATGATTGTGAAACCAAGATAATAGAGTTCAATAGTGACATTAAAGATTTTTTACTTTATTAAAATGTTTCATATTATATTCCGTAAAAGGCATTATTTATAAATTTTATCATCGCCTTTGTATTTAAACCAATCGAAATAAGCTATGTTAGAACTTGGTTTTCCAAGTGAAGTGGAATATAACGCAAACATACATCCTACAAATCCTCCTGCAACTTTAGTACTTAAGAATTTTCCGTCAACTTTATTTTTAAGCAATGTCCATTGTCCGGGTTTAAATGAATAAAAAAATGAATAAGTACCGCCGTCTGCTTCGATTTTAATATTTAATTCCTTTTTATTTTGATCGTCAGTCAATTTCTGCGATGCTAATAATTCCATCTGATTTGATAAGGCATTCTTTCCCGATTTGTAAAGCTGAATTACCGGAATGTTCCCTTCAAGTGATTTACACAAAAAATAAAAATGAGTCTCATTCTGAAAAATCAATAACCCGGCTTTTTCATTTGCCGCTTTAGGTGAAAAACTAATTGATGTACTTGCCGAGCAATTTAAATTCTCCTGACGGTGTGCAATAAAACTTGGGTTCATATTTCCGCTGCAGGTTTCCGGTCTCAGCTTCATTGCAAGAAATCCTTTCCTATCCGAAAGGCTATACCACTTATTACGAAGTGTTCTTAGAAACATCCAATTGATATTTAACTTGCTTGAGGTAAAATCATCTTTATAAGTGATATTGCCGCTGTATGTAATTCCTCCGTTTTCTTTATTTGGTTTAAGAGGATAAGGATAGTGGTACTGAACTAATTTATTACCAGGATTAATTATCGGCCATAGTCCGTCGGAACCGTTTATCCATTTAACGGGCGCTAAAAAAGTTTCCCTGCCGGTATTAAAATAATCTTCTTTATATGGAGGATATGGTCTGCATCCTAAAAATACAGCCCACCAGTTTCCCTCCGGTGTTTCTACAAAATCCGCATGACCTGTACACGTAATCGGATTCTTCCGTTCCGGATTCAAATTTCTCTGTGTGAGAATCGGATTATTTTTATATGAAACATACGGACCCCAAATATTCTTACTTCTAAAAACAACTTCGGAATGATTTTCAGCAGTTCCCCCTTCGGCGTCTATCAAATAATAGAAATTATCTTTTTTAAAAATATGTGGTCCTTCAATCCACACCGGCTTTTTGCTGATGTCTGTTCCGCCGTTTACAAGGATTTTTTCATCATTTTTTACTTTAAGATTGTTGATATCAAACTCACGCATCCTAATTGTCCGGTGACCCTCATACAACGGTTTGTTGTTAGGAGGAATGCTGTTATAAATTAAATAAGCATTATCTCCATCAAAAAACAAAGAAGGATCAATTCCATCTACAGGAAGCCAGACCGGATTTGACCACGGACCGGAAGGATTTTTCGCAGTTACGACAAAGTTGCCGCCTTTATCAACCAATGTGCAGGTAATATAAAAAATTCCTTTATGGTACCTTATTGCAGGTGCGAATAGTCCTCTCGAGACACCGGCGCTGTCTAAATCCAGCTGTTCCGGTCTATCCAGAGCATAGCCAATTAATTTCCAGTTAACAAGATCTTTACTCTGAAATATTGTAATTCCCGGAAAGTAAGCAAATGTAGAATTTACCAAATAATAATTATCGCCTACCCTGCAAACACTGGGGTCCGGATAAAAGCCGGACAAAATCGGATTTGAAAATTCAGGAGTTTTATTATTTTTATTTTGTATACTATCTTTACCAAACGAATGGCCAAGTGAAACGGAGAGTATAAAAATAAGAGATAAAAAAGGAGTAAACAATCTACTCATTTGCAACTCTCCGTTTCCAGTTATTAAGAAGAGGAATGTCGTATATAAACTTGACCTTTAAAATTATTTTCATTTAAAAATTTTTCTCTTAATTTTTAACGTGCTTATGAAAACTCTCCGGTGGACCGAGGTAACTTTGCCTAAGCCCTCCGCAATTCACAATAATCTTCTCAAGAATAACTCCCGGACTTACCATCCAGATTTTAAGTGTATGATAACCCGGCTTGTCAATTGTAAAAGAAGAAGAACTCCTTCGGGAATTCTCTATAACGGACTTTGCCCAGTCCGCCCCCGAACCGGCAACATAATCTTTCGGAACCAGAGTTACAATCTTTGGGGCCATATCATCAAATGAAACAGCATACTTAAGTCCGCGTCCGGGCATAAAGTTTAATGTTGGGCTGAAGATCCCTTCAACGTCTACTCTGCCGGTATCGGAAAGAAACATTTTATATTCCAGGTACGGTGAATTCTTACCCGGTACGGCAGACGGCGCATCTGGCGGCGCAGATGCTCTCATTCCTGAAAAGGTATTGCCGTAATTCTGAATATTAATCCAGCGGTATTTTCCTTCTTCCGAACGATTGCTATAATTATTAGATTCTATCGAAACATATCCGTCATCTTCCATAAATCCTTTAAGCGTCTTAGTCGTAACAACTTCAGGATTTGATACATTCACTTTAACTGCTACTTTTTCGTTCGCCCCTTTAACCGTTACTAAACCGACGGAAGTTCCCTTCGGAACATCCTTCCAGTTTATGCTGATCCAAAGTCTTGTTTGTTTATTTACTTTTCCTTCGATAGAAGAAATTTTTATCCAGGGTTTATTTGCAGTTGCAGTATAATTGAAAGAAATTTTTCCCTTATTGAATACATCAATATAATGTTTTTGTCCGTTGAACGGATTAAAACCAGGAAGAGACGGCTCGCCTTTCGATCCCGGCCATGCATTTTCAGATCCGTCAACAGCAATTCCCATCAGCGCCGAATCCGGAATGTTAATTTTCGAAAGCTGAATAGCATCCAGATTATTTTTAAAAGGCTGATTCCAGCTTGTGTATCCGATGAAAGGCTGATCCATAAAATGTTTCCATTTTGCATCGGCGAATTTATTGTTGAAATAATTCATCAGACTTGTGTCTTTTTTAAATAAGGAATGCGTCTTCTCGAACATATCATTTGTACTTGTACGACCTTGTTTGGCATACAAATTATTCTGTGCTGCCGCATAATACATATCGTTTAATATGTAAGAAGCTTTTGTCGGAAGCAGAACCAGTTCAAAAAAGGCATCGCGATCGCTTTCCGGCATTGTCTTATAAATTTTTTCTGCTTCATCAGTAATGGTTTTAAAATCCGATACAACACGATCCCATTCATTATAATTGACAACACTGTAAGTTTTCGGATTTAAAAGTTCAGGCTTGATACGGCCGTTGTATGCAGCATATTTTGTAAGGATGTCCGCAATCTGTTTGGAATATTTTTCTCCGAATTGTTGCCGAGCCCACATGCGGGTGAATTCTTCCATGTTATCGTTCGTCCAGCGGTGAGTGTTCCAAGCTAAATTCATGAAATAAGAAATCGGAAGCTCGTAACCTTTTAAATGGCCGACGTTAACTATCCATATTCTATTTGCTCCGTACTTTTTCGCAAGAGACATTTGATCCCAAATTTTAGGAAGCGGATTAGTATTAACCCATTGGTAATTTCTAGGACCTCCGTGGTAATCAAAATGATAATAAATACCGGCACCGCCGCTGCGTTGTCTTTCCACTGCATCCGGCAGGCGGCGCAGGTTTCCCCAGTTATCATCTGTCCAAAGCACCGTAACATAATCCGGCACTCGGAATCCTGCATTATAATATCCCAATACCTCTTTGTAAGGACACCAGAGCTGCGGTATTTTTGCAACATCCGGATTCATTTCCTGAGCCAATATATTTTCCTGAATCCGAATAATTTTTCCCAAGAGCGCCGTATCTGAACTTAAGCCTCCATTACCCATAGGTGTATCGTTAGCACCTCGTAACCCGATTGTGATAATACTTTCATAATTTCTGTTACGCTTTATTCCTTTACGCCAGAAATCAATTAGAGTATCGGGATACTTAGCAAAGTTCCAGTGTCCGAGTGTTTTTAAGTATCTCCTGTCCCATTCTTTCTGCGCACGAAGCATTGGTTCCTGGTGTGAAGTTCCCATAACTATGCCGTATTCATTTGCAAGCTTAGGATTGAGACTGTCGTCTTCGTTAAACGCATTATTCCACATTGCCGGCCAGAGGTAGTTGGCTTTTAAACGGAGAAGCAGCTCGAATATGTGCTCATAAAATTCATGTCCGTAATTTGCAACACCCTCCGGTATTGGCGGATTCTTACTTGGCTTCACAAATCCGTATTTATATTGAACCCAGTTAGTTAAATCGGGCCATTCATCGTTTAAGAAGATTCCTCTGTATTTTACCGAAGGTGTTCCATCCGAATATTTGCCCGGAAGTACATAAATATTTTTGTGATGCTTTACAGGAACATCTGCCCACCAATACCACGGTGATACGCCAATCTTTTCGGAAATATCAAACATACCGTATATCGTACCGCGCTTGTCACTTCCCGCAACAATTAAAGCATGATTAACGCCTGGTAATGGATTGACAATAGGTTGGATCAAAAATGTTTCCCATTTACCTTTGATTCCGTCTACATCTATTTTTTTCTTTGCAATGAGTTCATCTATTAATGAACTTTTACCAATCGTACCTATAATGACAATATCCTTAGTTTGCGGAATCTTGTCGATATAAACTTCCGGTTTTGTACCGGTTACTTTTCTAATGTCATTGCGAAAATATTTTTCCAGTATAAGTCTAATCCCGGAATAATCCTTTGAGCTTACACAAAGCGGTGCCGACTTGCCTGATTCGGAAAGTATAAAATCGCTGTTCGTTCCTTTAAAAGTAATGTAAGAATTTTTATTGTTTGTATTGAAAATTTTATTTTTAGGAAAAAGCTTCTGGGGATATAATACCGATAACATCAAAAAGATTATCAAAGGATAGAATAAGTTACCTACCGATTTTTGTAATAGCTTTAAAATATTTTCAATAGGATAAATCATAATATCACATAGTCTTTAAAGTTTTTATTTATTTGCAGCAGCATCTTTTATTACTTTGTAAAAAGATAAATTGGGTTTTCCGTTTCGATTAAAAAGCAGCGGATAATTGGTTCTTCCGAACACCGGCCAATTATTAAGCCACGAATCACCGTTTCTAACACCCCAAAAAGTAACGCGTTTTATTTCATCTTTATACTTTAAAAATATTTTAAATAGCGTTTGATAGGCATCCGCAAGCTTCTGGTTTACAGAATCCGGAAGAGCGTTTTTATAAGGATTAAGCTTTGAGGTTCGTTGAAAATTTAATCCTACATTTGCACCCATATTTCTGCTCGGCATAGGCAGCACATCAATATCAAGTTCGGTAACCATAACCTTAATACCGTTATTTTTAAAATCGGCAAACATTGAATCGATATTTAAAGAATCGAATAAACCCAGCTTAAGATGCATTTGAGCACCTATAGCTGTAATTGGAATTCCCTTTGCTCTTAAATCCTTATATATTTTTATTGCTCCTTCACGTTTCAATTTATTCCCCATAGAATAATCGTTATAATATAATTCTGCTTTGGGATCGGCTTCATGCGCATATTGAAAAGCTTTCTCAATAAAGTCGGGTCCAATAATTTTGAACCACTCCGAATGTCTTAAAGTACCGTTGTCATTAAGAGCTTCATTAACTACATCCCATCCTTTTATTTTTCCTTTATATCTACCAACTACTGTTTGTATATGATCATGCATTCGTTTTAATAACTCTGCCCGATCAAGCGGCTTACCGTCTTTATCTTCAAAAACCCATCTTGGTGTTTGATGGTGCCATACGAGATTATGACCTATTATAAACATATTGTTGTTCATTCCGAACTCCACATATTGATCACTTGGTCCGAAATTATATTTCCCGGGTTCAGGATGAACCCTTTCCCATTTTAGAACGTTCTCAGGTGAAATGGAATTAAATTGTTCCTTCACTATTTCTGCGCCTAACGTATCTCTCCCGGAAAATTGGAACATATTCATTGCTGCTCCCATAAGAAAATCGCCTTTGAATGCTTGTTTAAGAGTAAGCAAAGGTTTTTGTTGTGTAAAGGAGCTATTTGCAGTTACAAATACAAGCAAGAAAATTGTAAGTATAACCTTTCCTAAAGATTTGCCGGGATATTTTATTTTTATTGAAGTCTTTTCTCCCAAAAAATTTAATAATAGATTTTGCAAACTAATTGTTCTCATTGCATACTTCCGATTTTTAAATTATCTAGTAAAAAAGTTTTGCGGTTTAACTTAAATTATAATTCCGCTTTTAATTTATGTTAATTACCACAAGCCTTAACACTTTCCCCTTTAATATGATAAACTCTGAAATTGCCGCTTACCTGCAATAAGCCAAGCATGTACAGCATTCCATCGTAATATCTGTAATGCCCGCTCGGTATCGGTGTATTCCAAAATGCCTCAACAAAATTCTTTCTATATTTACTAGTCGATGCAAGACAAGCAACTGCGTTAGCGGCAACAAGACCGGGACTGTGATTACTACCAAGTTCCTTACCGCTAAGAGTATATAAATTTCCGTAATTATTAACGCCTTGCGAATAAAAAAAGTTCAGCAAATTATTACATTCTTTCACTTCCCATTTATCTTTTGCAAACCATGTATAGTCAACAGCAACGTTCATTGCAACCCGCCAAGCATCATACATAAAATTGTTATTTCCGCCACCCCATTTTGTCATGGGTGTCCCGTCGAAGTTTGCATAATCCGGTGTTAAACCTGTTTTAGGATTCGCAGCATTTCTTAAAAACTTTCTACTTGTTAAAGCAGCATCGCACCAGAAATTATTATTATCATCCGACCATCTGGCCCACAGTTCATAATAATGCGGAAGGTGATATGACGGGTCGGTAAAATCATCGGCATTTCCTACAGGCACAAAAACAACCTGCTTCTCTTTCTTATTAAACATATTTGTAACAACATTCCGGCTGTCGGAAGACTCTTTTTTATTTAACATGGCATCAAGAATTTTTTGAGCTTCAGCACGGTAATTAAAAATACCTTCTCCGTTTCCCCATCTCGCAGATGCGAAGAAAAGCGACATCGCAAACCATTCTTCACCATCGGACGCCGAGTTGGAATCGATGACGGAACCATCGGTTCTGCAATGCCATGAAAAAAAGTATTTTCCCTGTCCGCTTTTATGCTGCATGTAAGTTTTTGCCCATTTCCATAGACGGTCGAATACTTCTTTTTTATTAAGTTGAACCGCTATCATCATTCCATATGACATTCCTTCAGTTCGGACATCCTCATTATTAATATCCTCAATATAAGCCATATCATTACCAACAGGATAATAAACTCTTTGAGTCGAATCATTTCCAAAAAATAACTGGTTGAAAGTGCTGTCAATTTTTGCCTCAACCTGCCGGTTATCTTTCCCTAACAAGCTGATAAAAAGATTTTTATATTTCCCGGTAAAAAAAGAACCTTGTCTTTTAGCTTGTTCTTTCTGTAAAGAAGAATCAAAAGATGAAATCGCCGGGATAGAGCTAATACTGAAGGGTATAAAATTTGAAGATAACCATATTTGGAAAGGTCCGGTATTTTCAGATTCTTGGAAACTTGACGGAGAGAATGGAAATAAATTTACATAAGCGACAAAAGAAAAAATAAGTAAAGCAAATATCCTTATATTTTTTTTTGAGATATTCATAACTAAATACTTTGAATCAGCCTATCGCAAATACACCCGGTTTGATCCGGGTGTAAGAATATACTAAGCGTTATAATAATAAATATTATACAAATTAATTAGCCGGCGACGCTTCCAAATTACCATTACCGTTTTCAATTCTACGTTGAGTCAGGTCTTCTTCAATTTTTATCATCATTTTATTGGTAAGCGGATAGAAAAACATTATCAAACCGCCGACAACTCCGATTACTGCCGGGTACCAGCTCATAAGCATTTTAATTCCTTCAAGTGAAAATAGAGTTTGAGCCTGGTTTGCAATAAACCCGTGGAATGCCAGCATCCAGCCAACTAGGGCACCGCCTAATGAAAGACCGACTTTTAAGGAAAATAGAGAGGCCGCCATAACAAGACCTGTTGCGCGCCTGTTGTTTTTCCATTCGGAATAATCTGCTACATCTGTATACATTGCCCATTGAAGCACAGAAACCGGACCAAAAAAGAAAGAGACTAAAAGATTCAGAACAAGCATTAAAATAACAGCGTTGGGTGGTAAGAAATAAAACGAGCCGCATAAGACCGCACTGACAATTAAGAATCCCAGATACGTGTTTTTCTTATCAAAAATTTTGGCAAAAAAGTTTGTAAAAATGGCTCCGACTACTGTTGCAATTGTTCCGGATGTTAAAAATAAAGTAGTAAGTTCATCCATAGTAAGATGATAAACATGTCCAAACATGCTAAACTCCTGAACACCTACATAATACTTAAAGTAATAAACTACAGACGAACTTCGCATAACGATGTAAGTCAGCTGGAATACAGTTGCACCTGCAATCAGCAGCCAGGGTTTATTCTTAAATAAATCTTTTAAATCAACTTTGAATTTTGTTTTTTGTTCTTTCGGCGCTTCAACTCTTTCTTTTGTAGTAAAGAAAGTAATCATAAACAAAACAAAGGCAAGACCTGCAATGCAGCTCATCGCAAGCTGCCAGCCTAACTGCTTGTTACCTCCGCCCAAGGCCTGAACAAGGAACAATGTAGACAACTGAACAATGAACCCTCCGGAAAATGCAGCAACAAATCGAAATGAGGAAACTACTGTACGCTGCTCGGAATTAGGAGTAATTACTCCCATAAGTGCGGAGTATGGAACATTGATGGCAGAATATACAAACATCATTGCAGTATATGAGATATATGCATATATCAGTTTCCCGGTAGTATTAAAACCCGGAGTAGTAAAAGTTAAAACACCAATTACTGCAAACGGCAGTGCAAACCATAAAAGGAACGGCCTGAACTTGCCCCAGCGAGTATTTGTTCGATCAGACCAAAATCCAATCGTCGGATCAAAGAATGCGTCGGCAATACGTGTTACAAGAAGCATTGTTCCAACAGCAGCAGCCGGCAGACCGGCAACGTCGGTATAATAGAACATTAAGAACAAGATAAAGGTTTGGAAAAACAGGTTTGAAGCACAGTCCCCTAAACTAAAACCTATTTTTTCTTTAATGGACAATTTTTCTGAAATGGTTTGCACGGTTACTCCTTAATATTGTAAAAGAAGGAATATAATTACTTAATGATTAATCAACTACATTTAATTTTAATCTAATTAAGTCTTCATCTCGAGATGAATTACCAACCATTATTTCAAAATCACCCGGTTCTACAATATATTCAAAATTAATATTGTGAAAAGCAAGCTTTTCGGGAGTGATATCAAATTTAACAGTTTTTGTTTCACCGGGTTTTAAAGTGATTCGCTTAAATCCTTTTAATTCTTTTACCGGGCGTGTTACTGAACTAACTTTATCTCTAATATACATTTGAACAATTTCATCGCCGATATCTTTTCCCGTATTAGTTACATCAACGGCAACATTAGTCGATTCACCAACTTTAATTTTTTCTTTTTCCAGTCGAAGTTGATCATACTTAAATGTTGCATAACTTAATCCGAAACCAAAATGGAATAACGGTTGTATATCCTGTGAAATATAATCAGCAAACTGAGCACTGGGCTTATGATTATAGAACATCGGTAATTGTCCTGCGGACTTTGGAACCGTAATAGTCAGCTTTCCAGAGGGATTCACATCTCCAAAAATAATATCTGCAGCAGCCTTTCCTGTCTCTTGTCCCATATACCACCCCTCAATTACAGCAGGAACTTTTTCAATCAAATTATTTACCGAAAGCGGACGTCCGTTCATTAAATATACAACCACAGGTTTATTTAAGGCAGCAATAGCATCTACAAGTTCATTTTGTTCACCGAATAAATCCAAAGACATGTTATCGCCTAAATGATCTTTGGCCCATGCTTCACGGCAAAGATGCTCGTTCTCACCTAATGCTAAAATAATTATTTCCGCCTTTTTGCCAACTTCTACTGCCTCTTTAATTAATTCAAGGTTTTCCTCTTTAGTAGCAAATTTTATCTCGTTATTCTTCCAGTTAAAATAGCTTGTGGTAGTATTGGTAGTTAATTTGCAGCCCTGTGCATATAATATTTCAGCATTGTTGCAAACTTTATTTTTAATACCGTCAAGCAAGCTTACTTTATTGTAAGGTTCTCCGGAGTATCCGCCGAAATATAAATCTTTAGCACAAGGACCTATTACCGCTATTTTCTTATATTTGTCTTTAGGTAACGGTAAAAGTTTATTCCCATTAGTGTTCGCATTTCCTTCGTTCTTAAGCAAAACGATTGATTCCTGAGCTGCTTTCAGAGCTAATTCATTATGCTCGCTTTTTTTACTTACGGAGATTGCTTCTTCAACATCAACATAAGGATTTTCAAACAATCCGAGCTCAAATTTTAATTTTAAAACCTGCGTTACTGCTTGATCAATATCAGCTAATTTAACCTTGCCTTCATCCGACAACTCAATTAGATTTTTATAATAATTACTTTTGGGAAATTCAAATTGCACTCCGGAATTGAAAGCAATCATTGCAGCATCTTTTTTGTCATTCGCAACGTATTCCTTTATTTGAAGCTGGTCAATTGCAAAATAATCGGCAACAACCATCCCTTTAAAGCCCCATTCTTTCCGCAATACATCTTTAATCAACCATTTATTGGAATGTGAAGGGACTCCATCAACTTCATTGTATGACGGCATTACCGCTGCCGGATTAACTTTTTCGATGCACATTTTGAAAGGGGACATATGATAATCCCGTAACACACGCGTTGAATAATTAGCAGGACCTTGATTTCGCCCTCCTTCGGGTTCTCCATGTCCTACAAGATGTTTTAAAGTAGCAGCAACGTGATTATCTTTAATAGTTCCGTCATCCGAACCTTGCAAACCTTTTACGGCAGCGCAAGCCAAAATACCATTCAAATAAGGATCTTCTCCGTAAGTCTCTTCAACTCTTCCCCATCTCGGTTCACGGCAAACATCAATAACCGGTGATAAAGCATGGTGAGTACCTCTTGAACGCATTTCATAAGCAACGACACTATATATCTTTTCAAATAGAATAGGATCCCATGAGCATGCCATACCAATAGCCTGCGGGAAAACAGTTGAATTAGGTCTCATCATTCCATGCTGGCCTTCATCAACAAATAGAGTTGGTATTCCCAGCCTTGTTTTTTCCAAAAGATATTTTTGAATTTTATTTCTTAATTCAACGGTTTCCTTTATTCCAAGTGAAGAGGGGTGGATAGAATTACATCCGTTTCCAAAAATTTCCTTCATCTGTATAGGATCATTCAGAGTTTCGTCGCTAAAATCTACAATCCCATCATTCCAAATTCCCATTAGCTGGGCAATTTTTTCTTCAATTGTCATTCTTTTTAAAAGATCGGCGGTCCTTTTTTCAGAAGATAATTTTGGATTTTTATAATCAGGTAACTCTTCACTTATATCAGATTCTTTGTACTGTAATTGTTTTTCATTCATTCGCAATTTCCGGTTAATTATTCCATAAAAATAAATATGCTCAAATTATTAGCTTATCGTTCCTTATAATAGCTACGGAAAGAAGTTGTTTGAGAAATATTATAAATTATTTAAAACTTTTAGAAACAGTTATTAGTTTATTTTTCACCACATTGTTTGACTGCAATTTGTAAGTTGCTTCGAACTAAAATATTATATCATGGGAAATTCTATTATAAATTCGAAATCTAATATCCGAATTAAATAAGGTTTCATTATCAGCCCCCCGAAAATTTTCAACCAATTATCTACTTAAGATATTTATTCCGATTTACTTATATAGAATTAATTTAAACCTTAATCTCCTTTATCAAACCCGTGTTTTAAATTTTGGAATTATAAAAAATTCGTAATTTTTTAAATGTTCAAAACTAATTGAACCGTTTCAATAATACGTATATTTGTTTTAAATGTCAACAATTAAGTACTAATAAACAGACCACTAAACCAAAATTTATTGGCTTTGATTTAGAAATTTATTATCATAAATAATGATACTGAATTGAATGAAAATTGAATATGTTATCTTGTTAATAATTACCAGATGACAATAAAATAATTATTAAATAACAAAAAATATTTCTAATAAAAGGCATGTTGCCAAACTAAATATAAATTCGCATTCCGATACCTGCTCTTAATCTAAGTCGGAATACCTTTCCTTATTTTAAATACAGAATTATATTTTATGCCGAACCAATTTTCAATCTTTAATTGAATAATTAAATGCATAACGGCTGGAAGAACAGAAACCAACACTAACGTTCTTATAATGTTCCGCGCTGCTGTTCTTTCCAGCCTCTTTGCAAAGAATCTAAATTCAATTTCTGTTAAGCCGAATTAGAACCTTCTCTATCATATCCGACAGCATATTATGACTTCATTTTAATGCAAACATTAAATTCACATAGAAAACTTCGAATATTAAGTATTAACAAATTTTATTTAATATTTTTATTCATTCACTAAATCTTTTACTGCATTTGAAAGAAATATATATTCTCCGGCTATGTTTATAACCGCTTCGTTTTCACCCCAGAAAAAAGGCCAGTCGTCTTTATTCTCTAAGTAATCCGGTTCAAGCATAAGAAGACCAGGTACTACGGCGCCTGCAACATTATAAAAGTCCGCCCTGGTTCGTCCGTAAACGACATTCTTCGAATGTGTACCTACATCTGCAACAAATGATATATTGGAATATGGATGACATCCGAAAAGATAATCGATTCCTCTGAGAGTATATTCCGGCCCGATGATATTAGGAAATGCCTTATGTGCATAATAATTTGTTGTTGCCCAACTTACTACTTCTTCATCTCCGCCCCAATGCCTGGTTCCGATCGGTACACCGTACGGGTTTTTTACAAGCAGTGAATCATCCTGCATCTTAAGTTTTTTTACATAAGGTTCAAGTTTTTCTTTATATTCTTTACCCAAGTACGGAACTGCAACCAGTGCATTTCCAATAGTCATTTCCGGAAATCTTTTAAGAATAGACCATATTCCTTTAAGGAAAGAATCCTTATACTTTTTATCTTTTGTTGCAATGTAAAGCTGTAATGCGGCAGATGACGACATGCCGGCTCCAAATAATTGTGCAAATCTATTAATTCTCGGGTTTGTAGTGTCCTTTTGCTGCCAGTCCCATGATTTCTCTGCTGCCGTTAAGCATGCTGTTGCAAGCGAATCGTTGTATCCTCTAAAAGCACGGCTCGCATTGGCAAGACAAGCTATTGCATTATAATTCATCCACGGTTCATCAGTTGTAAACGCCCACCTATCGTCATTTTTTCCGCTGTAATTTCCTTTAACCTCAAATGGTTTTAGCTTCGGATCATAGATTTTGTTGTCCGTTATGGTTGAAGCGTCGCCGAGATGTACATATTGATATAGATGCGGCATCTCAATTGACGGGATAGCTCTTCCAAATGCTTTTTGCATTGCAAGCTGCAGAAGGACTCCATGCTCCATCTGCTGCAGTATATCCGGTTTTCCGTCAGGATCATGAATACCGACATAACGATGCTTTTCATTAACGTATGTTTCATCTAATTCGGGTTTAAATTGTTCCCATGTATCAGCCAAAGCTGATATCGCCTGGCACTGCGAATTCTCCTCCACATCAAAGTCGCCTGCATCGAACCAGCCGCCTACATTTAATCCCGGAATGTGTTCTCCGGGCTTATATTTCGTATCGGTTGAGGGCCCCATTCTTTTATTGTCCATTAATTGTAAATTCGGAGGCGCCTGCCTTGCGTCATCCAGAAACGGCACACCATGCCAAACCCTGTATCCGTCCTTTACAAATACATGATCCATTTGAACCGGCATAAAAACATCCAACGTTTGATGCCATATATTATTATAAACACGGGTATCTATAGGAAATACGTCGGTTCTTTCACTACCGTATTGAATAACATATAAACCGCTGTCTTTAACAGATGAGAAATTAAATCTCGCATAGTTATAGCGAAGGAAAGGTCCCCATAATTTCACATCACCTGTATATTCAGTCTTGTAGCCTCCATCGGGCATAACTTTAAGCAAAGAAGCGGTCTTTTGCGGGGTATCGTTTTTATCAAGTTCTATTACCGCTATCTTTTCCTGCGTCGGATAGTAACCGACCTG
>CAZCFZ010000049.1:0-28797 GCA_964498065.1 uncultured Ignavibacteriaceae bacterium | reverse complement strand
ACTTGTTAATATAAAAACTTTTTTAACTTTCAACATTTATTTTGGACAGCACTGAATTGAATAAATAGTATGCAATGTGTATAATTATTGGATATTAAAATCATTATAGGTAGTTTTATATAAATGAAAAATAAGAATTAACCAAATGCATATCGGAATACCAAAAGAAAATATTTTTGAAGAAAAACGTGTTGCTATTGCTCCTGCTGGCGTTGATTCCTTGATTCGTGCAGGACACACTATTTATATTCAAAGCGGTGCCGGAGAAGGCAGCAATTTTAGTGATGAAGATTATGTTCAAACCGGGGCAACAATCGTATACAGTGCCGAAGAAGTTTATCGCAGATCGGAATTAGTTGCAAAAGTTACTCCGCTTTCCGATAAAGAGACGGAACTTCTTCAAGAAAATCAGATACTTTTTTCATTTTTACATCTTGCAGTTGGAAACAAAACAACTATAGAAAAGCTGCTGGAAAAAAATGTTACCGCTATCGGTTACGAATTAATTGAAAATGAAATCGGGTTGCCTGTATTACATTCTATGAGTGAAATTGCCGGTCAACTCTCTATTCAAATAGCTGAGAGATATTTGGAAAGCTATGCAAAAGGAGGGAGAGGTATACTTATTGGAGGCATAACCGGTGTAGCCCCGGCAGCAGTTGTAATCTTAGGTGCCGGCGTGGTAGGTGTTACTGCAGCAAGAGCTGCTTTAGGAAGAGGCGCTCAGGTAGTAGTTATTGATAAAGATTTAAGCCGTTTAAGAAAAATCGATTCGACATTTCGCCAGAAAATTACTACTGTAATGGCAAATCCGTACACTATTTCACGAGGAGTTAAATTTGCCGATGTATTGATCGGCGCAGTCTTAATAAAAGGTGAAAAAACTCCCCACTTGGTTACCGAAGAAATGGTGAAGAGTATGAAAAAAGGAGCTGTAATAATTGATGTCTCGATTGATCAAGGCGGTTGTATTGAGACAAGTCATGTAACAACTCTCTCGGATCCGGTTTATAATATGTATGACGTAATTCATTACTGCGTTCCCAATATGCCTGCGCTTGTTGCAAAAACAGCAAGTTATGGTCTGAATAATGCATCAATTGGTTATATTCAAAATATTGCCGACAACGGTTTGGCAAATGCTTTGTTGGGAGATGCCGGCTTAAGTAAAGGGGTGTGTACTTACAAAGGACATTGTTCTAATGAAGCTATTGCTAATATTTTTAATCTGGAATTTAGAAAACTCAGAGTCTTTTCTATAAATTAAAAATATTTGAGTTCAATCTACAAAATAGATTTTTAATAATGTGAATTGCTCCAAAAGAGCTTATAAAAAATTGGTAAAATATGGTCGCAACAGAAGATATAAAATCGAAGAATTCCATACCGTTTAATATTCTTAAAGCATATACACAAAAAATTGTATCTGCGGACGAAGCTGTTAAAGTAATCAAATCAGGTGATAAAATTCTTGCTCATTCAAATTGTGCTTTCCCTAGTATTTTAATGAATGCGTTAGTTAAAAGAAAAGATGAACTGGAAGATATTCAAATTATGCATGCTCTTGCCGTAGGAAAAGTCTCATATCTTAATCCGGGGATGGAAAATCATTTTAAACACAATGCTTTTTTTATTGGAGCTAACAGCCGTAATGCGGTAAGGGAAGGACGTGCAGACTTTACTCCGATATTTCTGTATGAAACTCCTCTGCTTTTTGCTAAAGGATTTATTAAACTTGATGTCGCTTTAATACATGTCTCTCCGCCTGATGAACATGGATTTTGCAGTTTCGGTGTTGAAGTAGGATTGACTAAAACAGGCGCTGAGAAGGCTAAAGTTGTAATTGCTCAGGTAAATAAAAAAATGCCCAGGTCTTTAGGCGATAGTTTCATTCATATTAGCAAAATAAATTATATTGTTGAAGTTGATGAGGAAATTGCCGAGCTGCCACAAGGCGATAGAGAAACTTCGCCGGAAATTACCGAGATTAATAAAAAAATTGCAGGAAATATTGCTGATTTAATTGAAGACGGTTCTACTTTACAAATGGGCATAGGTGCAATACCGGATTATGTTTTAAATTATCTGTCGGACAGAAAAGCCTTGGGAATTCATTCCGAAATGTTTTCGGACGGCACTATTGAACTTGTTGAAAAAGGTGTGATTACTAATGAGATGAAAACATTACATCCCGGTAAGATTGTTGCCGGCTTTGTGTTAGGCACGAAAAAACTTTACGATTTTATTGATAATAATCCAATGATAGAATTTCATAGGCAGGAATACGTTAATGATCCGTTTATCATTGCAAAAAACTATAAAATGGTTGCAATAAATTCCGCAATAGAGATTGATTTAACCGGGCAGGTCTGTTCCGACTCTATCGGACCAAGGTTATACAGCGGCTTTGGAGGCCAACTAGATTTTATAAGAGGAGCAGCACATTCCGAAGGTGGTAAACCTATTATTGCAATTCCTTCTACTACTAAAGATTTAAAAATCTCTAGAATAGTTCCGTTCCTTAAACCCGGGGCCGGTGTTGTTACAACAAGAGGAGATGTGCATTACGTTGTTACGGAGTATGGTTATGCTCAGCTATTCGGTAAACCGGTTAGTGAAAGAGTAAAAGCACTTATTAATATTGCTCATCCCAAATTTAAAGATGAGCTGTTTAAATATGCTCGTGATAATAAGTACGTATAAAGAGTATTATAATTAATAATTTTTAGTATTATTTGAAATATAATTATATCGGAATTAGGTATACTGCATTTTAAATTCAGAATAAAATATTTTAAGTATTTATAAACTGGTTTAACCATATCAAGTGCCGCATTTTATTTTTAATCAATTTTATATCTAAATGATTGCTATAATCGGTGACATACACGGCTGCTTTAATACGCTGAAGAATATAGTAAAAAAAATTAAAGAGAAATATCCTGCTATTCAAATATATAGTGTCGGAGATTTGGTTGATAGGGGAAAATACAGCTTTGAGGTAATCGATTTCATTAAATCTGAAAAAATAATATTTACACCCGGTAACCATGATTATATGTTTTATTATTTTGTCAATTATCCTTTAAGCCAGATGGGATCTTCATGGATTTATAACGGGTATGAAAATACCATTGCTTCTTATGAGAATAGATTTGATAAAATAGCGGAACATCTGGAATTAATAATTAATGCTCCTATTTTTTTAAATCTCCAGGACTGTTTTATCTCTCATGCCGGCATATCAAAGTACTATGAATCAAAATTTCCTAAAAATTTTCGGGACAACTTGGAATTGATGGGTGAAATTGTAAAGAATGATTTAACCAGTCCTGAAGGAATATTATGGACCAGAAGCGAATTATTGGATATAGGCAAACTCCAGGTTGTCGGTCATACAAGAAAAGAGGAAATCACATATCAAAAGTCCAATAACGTTGTTTACATTGATACTTCAATTTATGCAGGGAATAAACTGAGTGCAATTATTGTAGATCAAAATAAAATTGTTGATGAGATTTCAGTACCTACAATTAAAGAAGATCTAGTCTAATCTCTAATTGTCGTTTTTGTATGAATTCATAGTAATAACAGTTATTTAAAACTAATAAAAGGTTTAGAGACCTGAATACAGAAAAAGCAGGAATTAATGGTTTATTTATATGATAAAATAAAAAAATAATTATATTTGATTTGTCATAAACACAACTTTTTAGTGTTTACCTTAACACAGTTAAAATAGCTTATTTCTTATTATTATTTCCAGAAAATGTATTTTAAGAATAACTCATCCAAAAAATTAAGTATACTTTATTTAGTATTGAAATTGTTTATGGTAAGCAGTTTAATTATTTTTATTTCGTGTAATGCACCGAGAAATAATCCGCTTGATCCGAATAATCCGAATTATTCCTACGTAACCTTACAAGGCAGTGCGCTCACATTCAGTCCGCCTTTTACCGGAATTCCCGATATAACGGTTTATTGGAGCCCTTCAAATTTATCTATGAGTACTGATTTGAACGGTAATTTTAAATTTAATAGAACATTGCCTGTAAATGGTAAGCTCATCTTTCAAAAGACCGGCTATGTATCGGATACCATTAATGTTGTCTGGGGAAGCTCCAAAGTATTAAATTATAATGTAAATCTTAATCAGATTCCCCACTTAGACAGCATATCAATTTATTCGGTAGTTATAAATCAGTTTTCACCGCCCGGTCAAACTTATCAATTAATTTTACATTCAAAAATATCAAACAGAGATAATAACATTGATTCTGTATTTGTCGAAAACTCACAACTTAACCTAAAAAAAGCTTTGGATTTTAATGTAGTAAGCAAAGAATATGAAACAACTTTAACTACTCAAGATTTGAATGTATCCGATATTGAACAGACAATCGGTTTGGATTTCAATATAATTGTCAAGGATATTACGAAAAGACAGTTTAATATAGGAAGCGATAAGGTAACCAGAGTAATTAAAACAGGTGTATCCATACAATACCCGGCAAATGATACAACAGTTTCTTCAACTCCTATACTTCAATGGCAGAGATATAAAACCGGTTATTCGTTTACTTACAAGATAGAAATTTATACTAACAATTTTGCTAATTCACAGCTGGTTTTTAGTAAAGACAAAATCTCGTCTGATTCCACTTCTTACTTTGTAAATGTCCCGTTAAGCAGCAATAATTATTATTGGGTAATTTGGGTTGTAGATCAATTTCAAAATAGATCGAGATCATTTCCGGCTACATTTAATGTTCCGTAATTATTTTTTATAGAATAGATGAATATATTTAATACTGAATCGATTCGGTTAATTAATAAAGAGCAATTTGAGACTTTATATAAAATAAGTCAGACGCTGAACTCCGTTACTTACGAAGATACTCTAATCAGAGAAACTTTGGACTTAATTATTAAAGTTCTGAATGCAGAACACGGATTGTTTGTTAAATACGATGAAATAGAAAAAAAGTTCATCATAATAAGTGCAAGAAACTTACAAAAGGAGGATATTGAAGATCTTTCTTTCTTTTCGTCGGGTGTACTTCAAAAAGTAATTGAAAAAGGAGAACCGTGTCTTTATCATGATGTTCAGAGCGATCCCAGCGTTTCACAATTCAAGAGCATTCAGATCCATAACATTAAGTCCATTCTCGGCGTACCGATTAAAAGAGACGAAAAAATTTGGGGAGTAATATTAGTTGACAGCAGGCTGAATAGGAAAGAGTTTAATGAAAGCAACCTGGTTTTCTTAAGTTTTTTCTCCAATCTTGTTTCGCTTGCATTAGATAAGATAGTTCAATTTCAAAAACTACATGACGAAAATTTAATTTTAAGAAATCAGCTTCAGTCGAATAAAACAATTCCCGAACTTGTAGGTAAAAGTCCGGCAATGCAGAAGCTTGCCGTGTTAATCCATAAAGTTGCTGTAACCGATGCAACAGTACTGCTGTTAGGAGAAAGCGGTACCGGAAAAGAACTGATAGCAAAAGCAATACACAATTTAAGTAATAGGAAAGAGCAGCCTTATCTGGCTCAATTCTGCGGATCAATTCCTGATACGCTGCTGGAGAGTGAATTATTCGGTTATAAAAAAGGCGCTTTTACCGGCGCTAATTCGGATAAGAAAGGTTTATTTGAAGTTGCTCAAAACGGTACATTCTTTTTAGATGAAATTGCCGATATTTCAGTCGCACTTCAAGCAAAATTATTAAGGGTTCTTCAAAATAAAGAAATAATAAGATTAGGAGATACCCGCATAATAAAAGTTGATGTTAGGGTAATTACAGCAACTAATAAAGATCTTAAACAGTTATCAAAAGAAGGCAAATTCAGAGAGGACCTTTTTTACAGGCTAAATGTCTTTCCAATTAAGATTCCGCCGTTGAGAGAGAGGAAGGGAGATATTCCTCTGTTAGTCGAACACTTTTTAAAAAAGTTCTCAGATAAACAAATTCACATGGATTCGAAAGCTTTAAAAATATTGGAAGATTATATGTGGCCCGGGAATGTTAGACAACTTGAAAATGTTATTCAGCGGGCTCTAATACTTTGTGAAAGCGATAAACTAACTAGTGAACATATTGTGATTGAAGAAGATTCCGATGATGAAAAATTTACCGGGACATTAAAGGATTTTGAAAAAATCATTTTAAAAAAGCGTCTTGATGAATATGACGGAAACAGAACTTTAGCTGCAAAATCGCTTGGGGTTTCCGTAAGATGGGTACAGATAAAAATAAAAGAGATGGATAATAATTTGTAAAATTATAAATGGATATTAAATCTACCGAAATATTGTTTGATAAGTTTGAAATAATAGATTGTCTGAAAAAAGATATTCAGACCGGGGTTTATCTGGCTAATCATGTATATCTTGGTAAAAAAATTATATTAAAAACTCTTGATACGAGTAAATTATCGGATAATTCAATTTTAGAAAGATTTAAAAGAGAAGCTAAACTTTTAGCTAAGCTGAATCATCCTAATATAATCAAGGTATTGGATTTCGGTACTTACCACGAATTTTTTTACATCTCTTTTGAACATTTTGAAAGTAATAATCTAAGAGAATTAATTGATAAAAATAATCTTTCCTTTGAGAAAAAAATAAGCCTTTTTGTACAACTGCTGAATGCATTAAAGACTGCCCATAAAAATCAAATTATTCACCGCGATATTAAGCCTGAAAATATTCTTGTAAATTCAAATTTGGAATTGAAGATTGCGGATTTCGGTTTGGCTCTGGTAAGTAATGAAAAATCTCTTACGAATAAAACATCCATTCTCGGAACCCCCACTTACATGGCGCCTGAACAAATCAATGGAGAAAAATCTTTTCAAACCGATATTTTTTCTGCAGGTCTGGTTGCCTATGAACTTTTTTCCGGAATAAACCCGATACTCGGCGATGAAATTGCAACTACAATAAATAATATTATTAATTTTAATGAAGATAAGCTAATTTCCGCAATTGAAAAGCTTCCCGTTGAAGTTCGTCCGGCTATTAAAAGCATGCTTCAAAAGAATATTGAAGAAAGAGCGAAAAATGTAGATGAAGTTTTAAATTATTTGAATATTCAAAATGATGTTAATGTAAATAAAGGCAGTAATAAGAATAAGAGAAGAGTGCGTAATGCAATTTTATCTGTATTATCTTTAATAGTAATTTTAGTCCTATTTTTAATTTTCCAAGAAAAAAAAGTTTCTGATAAATTGATAGATCAAAAAATCAATAAACAACCTTCCTTAGAAATAACAACTCCAAAAGAAACTAAAAAGACGCTTCCTTCAACCGGAACGGAAACGCAAAAAATTACCGGAAATAAACCTCCTCAAAATGAAATAAAAGAAAATATAACAGACAATAAAAATTTGGAATCAAATAAGACACAGCTGCCTGGAATGTTAGATGTTGATTGTTTTCCATGGGCTGAAGTATATGTGGATAATAAAAAAGTTGACAGAACGCCTCTTCAGAATGAAATAATGTTAAGCCCTGGGCTACATGAAATAAAATTAGTTCATCCGGATTATCCGCCGGTAATAAGAAATTTAAATATCGTTTCTCAAAAAACAGAAACAATAAAAGTAAATTTTCAGGAATTGGTTGGTTATTTGAAATGCAATATTTATCCCTGGGGCGAGATATTTATTAACGGTAAGTTAATTGGAATAACTCCTCTTAGAAAACCGATTGTTTTGTTACCTGGTAAATACGAAGTAACCGTAAAAAATTCACAGTATGAATCTATTTCCAGGGAGGTTACAATAAATTCAAAAAAAACTTTAGATTTTAATTATAATTTTGTAAAATCAAATAATTAGCTTGATGGCACTATAGTTGTTGGATATACATATAATTGGAGTAAAGTTAGTTAAAAATATGAAGTTTATAGCTTTTTTATTAATTGTATTTAATATTAGTACATATGGTCAAGGGTGGCAAGTTGTGGGACAAATGCGAACTCCTGTTTCAGGCGGACAAGCCATTGTTCACGATTCTCTAATTTATATTTTCGGAGGATTTTCAGAGGCGCAAAATACTAATCTTGATCTTATTCAAGTTTACAATCCGAGGACAAATTCCTGGAAAGTTGCGGGTAATATGAATTATCCTCGCGCTGATTTTATTGCAGGCGCCGATTCAAATAGGGTTATTTATATGGGAGGGATTTCATCTGATTCATCTGGAGCGGCTTCACTGGAATCATGGAATTTTTCCTCTTCACCAAGTGTTTTAACAACGAATGATTATTTTAGCAGAGTTTATTCAACTGGGCAGATTATAGGAAATAACATTTATGTATTCGGAGGAACAACTCAAGACACTGTCTTTCCGTATATGTATTCTTATAACTTATCAACAGACAATGTTATAAATTATACCGATACACTTTATTCAATATCATTTCCAACACAACAAATGTCGGCTGTTTACAACAATTATATTTATTTATTCGGGGGCGCCAGAAACCTTCTTTTAAAATCAATTTATAAATATGATATCATTAATAATAAAATGTTCTTGCTTTCAAATGAACTTGATCATCCCAGAGCAGGGGGCACAGCGGTTGTATTAAACGGTATAATTTTTATTATCGGAGGATTTAATGAGACTAATAATGCACTTTCCTCTGTTGATATTATAAGAGTAGGGAGCAGTTCTTCTGAGGTTGAAGATGGTCCGAGTCTTAATTATGCCAGGAGAGATCCTATGGCGGTTAACTATTATGGTTCAATTTATGTGTTTGGCGGAACTAATACGAATGGTCTTGATGTCCCCTATATTGAAGTATTTTCAACCTCCGTATCAACTGTTGTAAATCAAAGTAAACCGGATGCGCCAAATGAATTTAAATTAGACGATAATTATCCTAATCCTTTTAATCCTTCTACACGTATAGATTTTGAGGTGCCGAAACAAAGTAAAATTTCGTTGGATATTTATTCTATTTTAGGCGAGCATATTAAAAATTTAACATCAAAGATTTACGAACCGGGAAAATATACATTAACATGGAACGGAACAGGTGTACAGGGGAAACAAGTTTCCAGCGGCGTATATATTTACAGACTCTCGTCAAGCTATTATTCCAAATCAAAGAAGATGATTTTGCTGAAATAAAAATGATAAAAAAAATATTACCCGTTTTATTTCTAATAATTCTAACATCACATTCTTATGCACAACAAGGGAGTGATTCATTATCTGTTTTAAGAAATGAGTTTGAAGCGTTTCAATACGGGAGAGTTATAGAGAATGCTGAAACAATGCTGCTGCATAAAAATAATTACAATAAGGATCAATTAATGGAAATTTATAGATTAAAAGGTGTTTCCGAATTTTCTTTATTAAACGATACGGCAGCAAAAAAAAGCTTTATTCAAATACTTAGAATTGATTCGTCTTATGCTCTGGATTCGGCAAAAACTTCTCCTAAAATCATTTCTTTTTTTAATCAAATTAAAAATGAATATATTCGTGAGAAAGTTTACAGCAAATCCCCGGAAAAAAAACCTAACACTGTACCTATTAATAGCTCTCAGACATTGGAATCAAATAACGATATTAAGCCGGTAATTATAAGATCATTAATATTTCCTGGATGGGGCCAGATCTATAATAATAGTAATTCATTAAAGGGATGGATATTAACTTCGCTTGGAGTAGCGGCCCTTGGCTCAACTGTCTATTTTATAATTGATTGTAATAATAAGCAGAAGAAATATTTGAATGATGTAAACTTATCGACAATTCAAAATAATTATAATCAATATAATACTTCTTATAAATTAAAAAATATTTCACTAATAAGTTTCATCGCAGTTTGGGTATATAGTCAAATAGATGTTTTATTCATTTCCCAAAGCAGCAGCCGGCCGTTAGTTCAGCTTAGGACAAATTCCATGAACCGCTATCAATTGAGCTTTAAACTTCCATTTTAATTTTATTTAAATTTCCAACAAAACAAATAAAAAAATAAGTTGTGCATAATTTTCAAAAAGTGAAATATTTTCGCACCACTTATATTTCACAATCAGAATAAAAAAGCTAATTCGGTAAAAATTATAGATTGTTTGTTTAAATACTTTCAAGGCATATTTATTGGTGAGATTGAAATATAATCTATCGTGAAAATAATATATTTATGAGATTAATTTAAGAGTATAAAAACTATTTTCTTATTTAATTACGCTGTAATCAGGATAAATAAAAAAGCAGCTTTATTAATTAGATACTTTAAAAATCATATTTAGTTATAACGGGATTTTATATAAACTTAAAATAAAATTAGGGGTATGATGAAGAAATTTATACAGCCGTTGACAATTTACTTATTATTGTTTCTCTTCTTGACAAATGTCAAAGCTCAAAGTTCCAAATTTAATTTAGAGGCTTACAAACAATTTCTTCAAACACATCAAAATCTTTCAGCCGAAGCTTTAATGCAGGAATATAATGCCGGGAAATTTGTGTCTAGCATAAATCAGAATTATTCATCGGCAGTATATTTTGACAACATCGATGCAAAATATCATTTAACCGATTATGAGAAATCTTTACTTCAAAAGAACGGATTTGTTGTAAGCCAAAGATTAAATGCTGTTTCTTTTGGCGGAGCTTTTCTTGATATATTCCAAAAGGATTTACCGGTCTTTGTTTCAACCGATGCGATTCTTTATGCACTGCATATGTCGTACGATAATATTTTGAAAGATGTTGAGCTGAGTGTCTTAATAGATTCTGTTAAAAGTATGCTATTAAAAATGCATGACGGCATTCCGGCTTTAGCATCAACATATACGGGCAATCCGGGAATAACTCAATCATTAAAAGATGTGGATTTATATTTAACGGTTCCTTTAAAACTATTTGGTCAGCAGGTTAATCCTGTTTATTCCGGTAATTCAACAAAAATCAACGAAGTAATTTCTAATATCATGAATGCAGGCGCGCCTAGTAAAGATACATTATTTTCATCCATTGCGGTTACATATGATTGGAGCCAGTTTAAACCAAGAGGGCATTATGATGATCAAATGTATCCTCAACTGGCAAATTACTTTAGAGTTATGATGTGGCTTGGAAGAACCGAGATTTATTTATTAATGCCGAGTTCATATAACGAAAAAGACACCGTAAAAATATATAAGGCGCTCCAGAGACAATCTATAGATGTTATGTTGATAAGGGAATTGTTTAATAAGACGGGTGTAATCAGTACTTATAATTTAATCGAAAGCATATTGAAATATTTTGTAGGCGACCAGGACAATGTAACGATTGATAATTTGGCTTATTTAAAAAATGCGGTTAACCTTAATAATGCAAGCGACCTGTTAGACAGCCTTAAACTTGTTACATTTCAGGATACTTTAAAAAAGCAATCTTTCGCATATCAACTTATTTTATCTCAGATTCTTTATCATGATCCGTTTAAACCGGATAGTATTATTCCGGCTTCTGCATTTCTTTTATTTGGGCAGAGATTTATTATAGATTCTTATGTTTTTTCGAGTGTTGTTTTCGACAGAACAAAAACATGCAGATTACTGCCGTCATCACTCGATCCCATGTTTGCGTTAGGAAACGATGCAGCCGCACAATTACTTCAAAATGAAATAACGAAATATGATTACGGAAGTAATCTTGCAGCATTAAGATATTTGATAGATTCATACGGTACAGAATTCTGGAAGGGAACTTTTTATAATTCGTGGTTAAATACAATAAGAGCATTAAATCCTCCGGCTAGTAGAAACAGCCTTCCTCCATTTATGAAGACTGCGGCTTTCTGGCAGGAAAAATTAAATACTCAGCTTGCATCATGGGCGGAATTAAGGCACGATAATTTATTGTATGCAAAACAATCATATACCGGAGGTACTGTTTGTTCCTATCCCTATACTTATATTGAACCCTTCCCGGAATTTTATAACGATTTAAAATTGCTCGCAGAAAATGCTCAAAAAGAATTTTCCAATTTAAATATCGGTAACAATTCTATGATGCCAATTGTTATGAATTATTTTGATAATCTGGGAAAGATATCAGATACACTGCAAACAATAGCGGAAAAGGAATTAAACGGGACAGCATTTAGTCAGCAGGAAACCGATTTTCTTAAGAGGGTAGTATACAACACAACCGGCGGAAGCGGTACACTTCCATACAGCGGATGGTATGCAAAATTATTTTATCAATATTATATGGGTTCCTCAGATGGATTTTTAACAAACAATGAGGTAGTAGCGGACGTACATACAGTGCCGACTGATTGTTTTGGTAATCCCCTTGGGTGGGTTAAACATGTTGGTACCGGACCAGTTAATTTAGGTGTTTTTATCGCTCCTTTGCCCGGCAATCAAACAACAGCATTTATCGGACCGGTTATGAGTTATTACGAATATACCTCCACAAATTTTTTAAGGTTGACTGATCAGGAATGGCAGGATTCAGCATTAACTTCAGCTCTGCGTCCGTCATGGGTGAATATTTATTTAGCTGATAACAGCGGTCAAAGCAGGGGAGAGGGTGCTCAGTTAATTACGGGAATTAAAAACGTTAATAATCAGCAAAATATCCCGGAAAGTTATCTTGTTATAAAAGCTTTTCCGAATCCCTTTAACCCGACTACAACTATCAGCTTTAATATACCTGAAAAACTATCGAACTCAATAGCTCAGCTTTCGATATACGATATTCAAGGAAGATTAGTTAAGAGGATATTAAATAAAAATTTACCTTCCGGTAATTATCTGTACAAATGGGATGGAAGTAATGACAGCGGAATGAAAGTATCCAGCGGGGTTTATATAACCGATTTGAAAGTCGGTGATCAAATAAAATCATTAAAGATAATTTTGTTGAAGTAAAATAATTTTGCGAATTATGATTGAGTTTTAAATTAAAATGAAAGTTTAAAAAATATTTCGGCAAAAATTGCTTTAAGCAAAAAGCATTCCCTCAAGCAAAGCCGACGTCCTCCTAAATTTTTTGGGAGGTAATCCTCCCGAATTATTTCGGGAGGTTTTTTATATATCACGTTTTAACGAAGTTTTACCTAAACGGAAAGAAATAAATGTAATTAAAATAGAAGTAAATGCTATAATTAAATTAGTTAATTCCAAATAATGTAATGTAGCAGGTAAATGAGTTTTTTTAGGGTTAAAGAAATTAAAAAGCGGTATAAATAAAACAACCACAAGAAAAACCAAGTAAATAAGAGTTAGTAAAAATGTAATTGTAGCTCCCTGAGATGATGCAATTCTTACCGGATTTTTCTCTTTGAAATTTGCAAAAAAGCTTCCCATTCCAAAGTTTAGCGAAACAATTGTTAAACAAATAAAGATAGTATTTATTATAGAAGTACCAATTAACTCAGAAGGGAATTTAAGCTGGGAAAAGATGTTTAAAATCTGACTTATGAAAAAGATAATTATAAAATAAATGGAAAATTTTATTAAAATAATCTTGTTGGGATTTATAGGGGAACTTTTAATCTTCCAGAATGCTTCTCCCTCTATGCTTACTATGGGAAATACAAATCTTAGAGCCAATGATGATACTAAAAAAACGTTAAATAAAAATATTACCAAATATATTATGGTTTTAAATGCTGTATTAAATGTCGATAATAATTTAAAATCAATACTCGTCAAACTGAAAATAAATATAATAATTAATATTAAAATGACGGAAAGATGAATCCATTGGCTTGGTTCTCTGAAAAACTGCATGAATTCTTTTTTTAACAAGGCTTCCGTCTGCGGGCTGAAAGAAGATTTATTAGAAAAGGAGATTAGTCTCCTTTTTAATTTTGTAGAATTCTTTTTTTTAAAAGAGAAATGAAGAGAATTTTTCCATGTCTGGAAATACCATTTTGATGATAAATAAAGAGCAAGAGTAAAGAAGAATGCAGCAGTAAAAATTTGCAGAAAAATATCCGGGAACGAATTAATTATTTTACCGGATGACATCCAGTAGAAAGCATCGGCCGCCCAAAAGTTAGGAAGAAATTTTAAAATCGGATTATCCAAGAAGCCGAAATACCCGTTTATATCGGGATAAAAATGCATTACGCTGCTAACTATATTTACCGGATTGCTGATTTTGAAAAATAGACCTAATGATGCCAAATATAAAATGAAAAAGAAGGCAAGCACGTTTTTGACCCCTATTTTCTCAGATAACCTTAGTATAAGCATTAAAAATATTACCCCGATTGAAGCGGCTGTTATCATAAACGGTAAAATGATTAAAAAAATTGAAACCGGGTAGAACCAAAAATTCATTTTAAAATAAGTACCGTACCCCAAAAGCACGGAACAAATAATAAGCAGTAATGTTGTAGAGCTATAGAAAAAATTATCTAAAAATTTTACCGCAAAAATATTTAAATATGATACAGGTTTGGTGAAAAGATAACTCACTTCCTTAGACTTGTAAAGCGTTGAGTAGGACACAACAATGTTGCCGACATTAACCGCTAAAAAGAAAATAAATAGAATTATTGAAATAAATCTATGAAGAAGAAATGAACCGATTTTAACTTTAATTAATAAAAACGATAGAGCATTTCCTGTAAATAAAAATGCTCCGACAGCGAATACCGAATAAACTATGAATGAGCTTAAATTCTTTATTAAGCTTCTTGTATTAAAAGAAGAGTTATTTTTAAAAAAAATTAACAGCTTATATTTAACTATGTGAATAAAATCTTTCATTTAATTAATTTAATTTCAACTAGATGAATTAAGTTAACAATCAGATAGAATAGTCACTTAGTCAATTCGAGGAAGAATGATTCAAAATTGACTTTTAGCTGGGATTTGAATTTTTCCACCTCTTCTTTTTTATCATCATAAATTATTTGCCCTTCTTTAATTATGGCAATTTTATCACATATCTCTTCGGCAACCGACAAGCTGTGTGTAGACATAAATATTGCCGCGCCATCAAAGGCTTTTTCCTTTAATATTTTTTTGATAACAACAGCACTTTGGGGATCAAGACCGACCATAGGCTCGTCAACCAATAATAATTTAGGTGAATGAAGAAATGCCGAAGCAAATGTTATTCTCTGCCGCATTCCAAGAGAATATTCTTCCGTCCTTTTATCGACCCATTCTTTTATATTAAACTGCGTTATCAATTCTTCGATTTTATTATGCAGAAATTCCTTATCCAGGTTATACAAGCCTCCGCTGAAATATAAAAACTCTCTCCCGGTTAATTTATCGTATAAAAAAGGCTGATCGGGAATATAACCTATAATTGATTTTGCTTTAATTGGTTCTCTGGTTATATCAATTCCATCTATAGTAATTTTTCCGCCGGTGGGGGAGTATAAACCCGCAATCATTTTTATTGTTGTAGTTTTTCCTGCACCGTTTGGCCCAAGAAAACCGTATAGTTCCCCTTTCTTTACTTGAAGATTTATAGAATTTACCGCTGTAAAAGATCCGAATTTTTTTGTTAGATTTTTTATCTGAAGCATATTTGGAAAAGTGAAATATATTGATAAGAATTAAAATTAAAGATAAGATAATTAAAATATTTTACTTTTTTAAATTTCCGTCAATTCTATTTTATCAACGTCATCCAAAGTAATCATTGTTAAATCATTTTCATCCGGTTCCAATATTGTTAATATTCTTTCCTCCTGGTTGCTGATAGCTTTATATAAAATATTTTTTACCGTCCTGGCATTTCCGAAATTTTTATCTCTTTCCTTGTATTGTTTGGTAAAGATATCAAGCAGCAGCTGCCAGGCGCCTTCATCAAGCTTATACCCGTTTTTTTCGCTTATCAAATGTGTAATTTCCAGCATTTGCCTCGGTGTAAAGTCTTCAAAGATAAAATAATTAGGAAAGCGTGACTGCACACCCGGATTCGATTCCAAAAATTCTTTCATCTCCGCCGTATATCCGGCAACAATAACAATAAATTTCCCATAGTCATCTTCCATGCGTTTTAACAGCGTATCTATTACTTCTCTTCCAAAGTCGTTTTGACTTCTTGCAAGAGAGTAGGCTTCATCAATGAAAAGAGTACCTCCGAGAGCCTTATCGATAACATCATTTGTCTTGGCTGCAGTCTGTCCCTGGTATCCGGCAACTAATCCTGATCGGTCAACTTCTATTAAGTGACCTTTTTCCAGCACTCCCATTTCTTTATATATTTTGCTTAATAATCTTGCAACCGTAGTTTTGCCTGTACCTGGATTTCCCATAAAAACCGAATTCAGATTTTTAGGAATAACTTTTAGTCCTTTTTGTTTTCTCAGCTTAGCTACTTTCAAACTGCTGATTAGTTTTGTTACGGATTTTTTAACAGAATCTAATCCGGTTAAATCCTTAAGATTTTGTAGATATTTATCCAGCAGTTCCGGATCACCCTCTACTTTAACGGATTCTTTTTCTTTTCTTTGAGTTATTAGTTCTGCAACATCTTCCGGGAGAATATATTTAATTACTTCTTCGTGTCTTTCTTCATAAGGAATATCCGCTATTCTCAGCAGCTGATTTTTTAAAGCGCTTTCCGTCAGGTCTCTAACAAGTCTCGCATTACCGAAAGTTTTGTCTCTATTCCTGTATATTTTATTGAAGTATTTTTTAAGCGGTTCTTTTGCCTCTTCATCAAGTTTATGATCTTTGCTTTCAAGAAGTTTATTAGTTATTTCTAATAATTCATCAGGCGAATAATCTTCGAAAATTATTTTTTTAGTAAAGCGTGATTGAAGCCCGGGATTACTTTTTATGAAATTGTTCATTTCATCTGTGTACCCGGCGGCAATAACAATAAATTTTCCTCTGTCGTCTTCCATTCGTTTTAATAACGTATCGAGTGCTTCCTTGCCGAAATCCGATCCGCCGGCATCTTTGGTTTTAATAAGTGTATAAGCTTCATCGATAAATAAAGTACCGCCTATAGCTTTATCAATCGCTTCCTTGGTCTTTTCCGCAGTTTGTCCGACGAAACTGGCAACTAATCCTTGTCTGTCAACTTCAACTAAATGGCCTTTAGGAAGAATTCCGAGAGCGGAATAAATTTCACTAAAAAGCCTTGCAACAGTTGTTTTTCCTGTCCCGGGATTTCCTAGAAATATAATGTGCGAGGAAAATTTATCCTGAATATTTTCGCCCTGTTCGGAATAAAATCTTGCAAGCTTAATAATTTCAGTAATTTCTTTTTTAACAGAATTCAAGCCTGTAAGATTATTTAATTTATCCTGTGCTTTCTTTAATGCCTCTTCATCAATTCCCAAGTGTATGTCTTTTGCACTACTACTTTCGAGGATAGGGAGTATATCTTCGGCATATATTGTTGTCATGGCTTCTTTGGTACGCTTAACAACCGGCATTTTTAAGTAACGTTTACTTAAATTAATCTTTGCTTCGCTAAAATAATTTTTTACCAAACGTGCGTTGCCGAAGGTTTTATCTCTCTTCCGATATAAATTAATGAATTGCTTCTTTAACAAATCCAAAGCCTCATCTTTAATTGTATATTCTTCTTTAGCGGAAATCATCTTGAAAATTTCCAGCAATTCATCGGGTGAATAATCGTCAAAATTAAAAAAGTGGGTGAACCGGGATTTTAATCCCGGATTCGAGTCAATAAAAAAGTTCATTTCATGCGGATAACCGGCAGCAATTACAACAAATTCGTTTTCATTATCTTCCATTCTTTTAATTAATACATCAATTGTTTCCTGTCCAAAATCCTGCTGGTTATCGGGCTTTTTCAATGAATAGGCTTCATCAATAAAAAGTACGCCGCCAATTGCCTCATTTATAACTTTGTTGGTTTTTTGCGCGGTTTCTCCAATATACTGACCGACCAATCCGGAGCGGTCAACTTCAATTACGTGACCGTTTTTAAGCAAACCCATTGCCTTGAAAATTTTACCCAATAATCTGGCAATAGTTGTTTTGCCTGTTCCGGGATTTCCGAGAAATACAGAATGGATTGATAAATTCTCCTGTGTTTTTAAACCGAGATTTTTTCTTTCGTTTATAAAATTTAGATAATCAATAAAATCCCGCATAGACTGTTTAACGAACTGAAGGCCAATATAATTATCCAATTCTTTCAGTAAGACATCCAATGGTTCATTTCCCTGTGCTTTAAGAGAAGAAGATACTACCTCCCGCGGCTGATCTGTCATAGGCTTTTCCAACGGTTCTGTTGTGCCAAGAGGAATTTTAGTTTCTTCGAAATTAACTACTTCGGATTGGCCGACTAAAAACCAGCGGGCGCAGATTAAATAATTATCCAGATAAATCTCCACACGGCCCTGTCCTTCTTTCCAGAAACCGGGAGCATCGGTTCCCCAGCTTTGAACAAATTCTACTATTCTCCAGTCTTTTTCTATTGTAAGATTAAAATGATGGCTGCCGACTTCAGTGTTATTCAAAAACCAAACCGCAATTCCTTCGATATCGATTCTTTTGTTTCCATAGAAAGGATTGTCAAGAACTACCTCAACGCCTATATATCTTATATTATCTTCATTAAATTGAAGCAGATATGTCCTTTTACCTGCACGAAGATTCTCAATCAAATCATATGTTTTAGCATTATATACATGAAAAAGTTTATTCTCATAAAATTCAAAATTAGTTTGTTTAATTATATTCAGTTGTATTTCACTCTGGTTTTTAGTCTCTTCCTTTGTACTGTGCTTTAATACTCGTTGATAAATACTTTCAAATCTGGAATCGTTCTTGTATAAATCTTTTATAGATTCCGCTTTTTTATATGCATTTTTTATTTGAAACATTGAAGATAAAGATTCCAATTCAATTAAGTGAGCTGCATAATGATCGGTACTGAGTGAAGGTGTATTTAATATTTCCCTGGCAGCCCATAAAGAGAACCAAAATTCTTTTTCTTTAATTGCATTTTCCGCTTCTTCTATTAAAGATAATTTTTCAGATAAAATTTCATTAAAAAAACCATCCTCGTAGCCGAGAGTTTCTTTAAACCAGTCCCTAATTTTAAGAAGTTTTTTATTATTCTCTTCATCATTTTCAATTGCTTTCTCAATTTCCTCAAGTCCTTCAAAATATCTGCCCAGTCCGCCGAGTGATCTTGCTTTATTTAAATGCGCCCAGACAAGCATATCCGTTTTTTTTGAGATGGCGTAGTCCAAATCCGATAACGCACCTTCAAAAATACTCATACGCATTAATAAAAAACCGCGGTACAATCTTGAACTTACATCATCATCACTAACCTGGACAGCGAGGTTTGCCATTTCAAGTGCCTGAGAAGGATAACCATTTTCTAGAAGCGACCAGGCTAAACATGTTGCTGCATTAAAATCATTTTGTCTTTGCTCATAGACTTGTTTAGCGGCAGTCAGGGCCATCCTGTAACGGCCCTGCCTTAAATGCTCAAACGCTTCATCTAAAAGTTCATCCAGTTCTTCAGAGGTCAATTATTTCTCCGGCAAAGTAAGTATTTGTAAAAGTTTTTTTATGAATAATGATGCAATATAATAATTTCTTTGAAAAGGAATTTAATTTAAGAAGTAATTAATGTGTAGTGAAAGATGCAAGGTCTTTAAATTTTTCATTAATGATAAATTTACACGGAGTAAACCCAAAAATAGGCTGGATGGGTACTTGGTGGCCAGACACCCAATGTTTTAGCAATGCTGCATAAAATCTTTAAACATTGGGTGTCTTAAATTCAAAAATAAAAAAAGAGGCAAGTGTTTTACCTGCCTCTTTTAATTCTGCAAAGAAAAAGTGATTAATACATATCACCCATTCCGCCTCCAGGAGGCATTGCTGGCATAGGCGGTTCTTTTTCTTTCTTCTCATAAACTACTGCTTCCGTAGTAATCAATAATGATGCAACGGATGCTGCATTTTCAAGAGCGGTTCTTGTAACCTTAGTCGGATCAATTACGCCGGATTTAATAAGATTTTCATAAGTTTCAGTGGCTGCGTTAAATCCGAAATCGTCTTTACCTTCCTTAACTTTTTGAAGAACGACCGAACCTTCCAGACCGGCATTATTAACTATTTGTCTTAATGGTTCTTCCAAGGATTTTTGTACTATTTTTATACCGGTTTCCTGATCAATATTTTCGCTTTTTACTTTATCAAGAACAGCAACGGCTCTAACTAGAGCAACACCGCCGCCCGCAACAATACCTTCTTCAACTGCAGCACGTGTAGCATGTAAAGCATCTTCAACACGAGCTTTCTTTTCTTTCATTTCAACTTCTGTTGAAGCACCGATTTTTAGAACTGCAACTCCGCCGGATAATTTTGCTAATCTTTCCTGTAATTTTTCTTTATCATAATCCGAAGTTGTTTTGTCTATCTGAGCTTTAATTTCATTAATTCTCTTTTTGATATCATCGGTTTTGCCTGCACCTTCAACTATAGTAGTATTGTCTTTATCTATGACAACTTTTTTAGCAGTGCCTAAATAGGAAATAGTAGCATTTTCCAATTTAAAACCGCGTTCCTCGGAAATAACGGTTCCGCCGGTAAGTACTGCAATATCTTCGAGCATAGCTTTTCTTCTGTCGCCAAATCCAGGAGCTTTAACCGCTGCAACTCTTAAAGTTCCGCGAATTTTGTTTACAACTAAGGTTGCCAATGCTTCGCCTTCAAGATCTTCTGCAATTATCAGCATTGATTTACCTTGTTGAGCAACTTTTTCAAGTACAGGTAAAAGATCTTTCATTGCCGAGATTTTTTTATCATGAATTAAGATGTAAGGATCTTCAAGAATTGTTTCCATAGTTTCAGTGTTGGTAACAAAATAAGGTGAAAGATATCCGCGGTCGAACTGCATACCTTCAACAACTTCCAAGCCGGTTTCTGTTCCTTTTGCTTCTTCAACTGTAATAACACCGTCTTTTCCTACTTTTTCCATTGCATCTGCAATTAACTCACCAATTGACTTGTCGTTATTTGCAGAAATTGCACCGACTTGAGCTATTTCATTTCTGCCTTCAACATCGCGGCTTACTGATCTTAAATGTTCAACCACTTTGGTAACTGCCAAATCAATACCTCTTTTAAGATCCATCGGGTTAGCGCCGGCAGTAACATTCTTTAAACCTTCTCTATATATTGCTTGGGCTAAAACAGTAGCTGTAGTTGTTCCGTCTCCGGCAACGTCACTGGTTTTTGAAGCAACTTCGCGAACCATTTGTGCACCCATATTTTCTACGTTATCTTCAAGCTCAATTTCTTTTGCAACGGATACACCGTCTTTTGTAACTGTCGGTGCACCGAATTTCTTTTCAAGAATAACATTCCGGCCTTTAGGGCCGAGAGTAACTTTTACGGCATTGGCTAATTTATCAACGCCGCTCTTTAATTTTGTACGCGCTTCACTATTATATTCTATTAATTTTGAAGCCATATTATTTCCTCCAATTTATTTTATCAAAATTTTTATTAACCGATTATTGCGAAAATATCGCTCTCTCTCATAATTAAATATTCCACACCTTCAACCGTAACTTCTGTTCCGCTGTATTTACCGTATAGAACTTTATCCCCAACTTTTACTTCAGGTTTTACAATTTTACCGTCATCGGAAACTTTACCAGGACCAATTGCTACAATTGTTCCTTCAATAGGTTTTTCTTTTGCCGTATCTGGTAATATGATGCCCCCTTTTGTCTTTTCTTCAGCTTCACTTGGCTTAACAATCACTCTGTCTGCCAGTGGCTTTAAGTTTATTTTTGCCATATACTTACCTCCATTTTAAATTGATTATTTTTTATAGTTATTAGCACTCTAAAAAAGCGAGTGCTAATATACGATTCCAGGTATAGTTTGTCAAGAAAATAGCTTATTAAGAAATCATAAAATAAAAGTATTCATTTATTTTGTGATTAATTAGTCTCCGGAATTATTAATATTTGAAATTATTTTCATGTAAAATAGTTTAAGGCTGTAAATTATTATTAATAATGAAGATAGAACAATTTTTCTTACCGCAGATAATTCAACAGCGTATTCAAAATAGAAATAGATTTGTATTAAATTGATTTACTATTTTCTAGCATCACAAAAAGGAAAGATATGTGAATTACTTCTAGGTTAAATTAGCATTTATGAAGCAAATGATAGACATCAGATTGCTCGTGCGGTATTTCATATGCCGGATATCAAATTCATTATACTTGATACATTATAATTAAATAAGAGAATAAAGTTTTATTTAGGCATAAAAAGTTAAAACATAAAGGATTTCCTTGAAAAACTTAGTGTGATCTTGATACCAGTCATTTTTAATAAACATTGATTATTTTGCTAAAAAAAAATATTTTTGGGCAAAATTTTGCGGAAACCTTAATCGCAGGAGTGATTTTGGTATGGCAGACTAATTTTGGGCATGAAGGTAACATTCCCTTCTTCCGCACTAATTAAAAAACCAAAATAAAAGACGGAGATTCTAATGAAAAAATTGACTTATCTGTTATTCAGCTTTTTTTTGATATTGATGTTTTCAGGTTATACCTCGGCACAAACAATGAAGAAAGAAGCTGTAAAACCATTTAACGATGGTTTGGCGAAGTCAAAAAAAGGTGATTATAAAGATGCCCTTAATGATTTCAAAACTGCCTTAAAATATGATCAGGATTATAGGGTTTATTACCAGATCGGCTTTGCTGAAATGAAACTAAAAAATACAGATGGAGCCATTAAAAATTTTGAAAATTCTATAAAAGCAAACCCAAAATTTGATGGAGCTTATAATGATTTAGGAAATGTTTATTATAGCCTTGGCAAATATCAGGATGCAATTACTAATTTTGAAAAAGTGTTGGAACTTTCAAAAAATGAAGCTACAAATAAAGTTGTTAAATTTAATCTTGCCCTTTCATATACCGGGTTAGCTTCAACTGCGGAAAATGATAAAAACTTTAAAAAAGCAATTAGTGAATTAAATAAAGCAGTTGGTTATGATAACTATGATGTTGCTTACCTTGCTTTAGCAAGAAATTATTTCCAAGCCAGCCAATATAATAGAGCTATTAGTGCGGGATTCAAAGCGTTAAAATATAAAAAGGATATTGGTGAAGGCGGACCTAATTATTATATCGGAGCTTCATACGCACAAAAGAATGAAGTTAAAAAGGCTAAAGAATATTTAAATAAAGCTAAAGCAGATCCTGTTTATAAAAGTTATTCAGAAACGATTCTTAAGGCTCTTCAATAAAATCAATTCTTATTTTTATTTTTTAAAGGGAAGGTATTTAAAAATATCTTCCCTTTATTTTTAACCTCAAAATATTTTCCTTGGGAAATAATCAAAACTCGTAAAAATTTTTTGAATTAAACTATTTTTTATCTATTAATTGATTAATTATTATTTGCTCTCACCTTCTTAAGCGGGCTGTCTAAAAAAATATCCTTCTTAAAGATGAACAATGATGACACTGATTTTAACAGGTTAGCACAAATTTTTAAAAGATAATTTCTCTACTGCAAGGTATGCTGAAGATCCGGATGTTCTTGGTGTAAATCCCGCAATTGGTATTTTTGCATAAACAGAAGATGAAAGAGTAGTGTTCTTTTAATTGGGTTAATTTAAATATAAATCTTATAGGGCGGAGACATATCCGCCCTTATCTTTTTAAAAGAATTTTCAAATATAACGGCACAGATTACTAATCTATGCTATGTTTGATCAGCCACCCAATGGAATATAGCTATTTTAAAAGAATCATCTTCTTTGTTTCTATAAAATTACCTGTAGTTAATTTGTAGAAATAAATTCCGCTTGCTAAATTCTTAGCGTTAAAATTAATTGAATGTTTTCCTGCTTGCTGATATTTATTTACAAGTTCTTCTAATTTTTGTCCCAAAGAATTATATACTGATAATTTTACAATTCCGGCTTTAGGTATATTATAATTTATTTCGGTTGAAGGATTGAAAGGGTTGGGATAATTTTGAGAAAGCTGAAAATTTTTCGGTGACGATTTATAATCTTTAATACCCGTAGTTGTTTTGATTTGAAGTCCCCATCCATACAGAAAGCCCGTATTTCCGTTATATATATCGGTGATTTTTAAAACCCACTTGCCGTTGGATTTTTTGCCGGCAAAAGCTTGATCCAAAGAATTCGCTGGCTTAATACTCGGACCAAAGTCCACATACTTTCCGTCTATTAAAGTATCCGGCGAATTATCATCAAAAATAGTTGTTAAATGATAGCATGATGAAATACCGTAATCATTATTCCAAACAAGTACCGAATCACCCGAAGGATCAATTAAGGCAATTTGTAGATCACTTAGCGATGCATGATTTAAAGCAACAAACAATTTTACATCGGAAATATTTCCGGAGTTAGTAATATTCAGGCTATCGTTTTGCATATATCCTGACGAATTGAATTGAGGAATTCTTAAAACCGAAGGCTTGATAGTAAATTTATCAGGAAAACCAGGATAATTGTTTCCCAGTATCGGAGAGACACTGTATACGGGATTAGCAACATAATATTCCGAACTGTACAATGCATCTCCTTTCAAATAGCAGTAAGCTCCTGTATTGGTACTTGACGAACCGGTATAATCAAAATTATAACTAGCCGTATATTTTGGAGGAGCAGGCGCATTTACATAGTCGGTCATATTAAACATATCTTTTAGAATTTCAGATTGTGATTTTGAGAAATTAGAAATTCTTACGGCATCTATATATCCCGCAAAGCTATTATTCACAGTTCCGTTAGGTATGTTGCCGATATATAAACTGTCAGTATTACTTTCAGGGAAAGGCTTCATATATGCAAAGTCGAGTTTTCCATTAACATAAAGTTTCATCGTATCCGAATTCGTGATAGTACCTGCGATAAATGACCACTGATTTTCCGGAACAGTTAAGCGTGAACCGGTAGCACTTGAATTTGTACCAAACCATAGAACCGGTTGGTTATCATATATGGAATAAGAAATAAAATAGCCTTTATTATCCGTACTTTCTTTTGAAATAATATATTCATAGCCGGTCGGAGTACTTTGAGGAAATACCCATGCTTCAATAGTCATCGGCCCGGAAAGATCGTTGCTCGGATCCGAAGGAACCGCTGCGTAACTTTTAGTTTGATTAGGAATATTTAATGCCGAATTAGGAATTAAAGTTTGAGAAGGATGACTTCCAAGATCTACAGGAGTGACATTATAAGGATAATAATTATTATAGCCGTCATAGCAATATAAACCGCCAAACGGTCCGGTGCTAATAAGCCCGAAATTGCATGCCATAACTAAAATGGGATAAGTTACAAAATTCGGATTAGGATCATCGATTGCGCCCACAAGGGGATGCCTATAATCGATCTGGATAGTAGATTGAGTAACAGCATTATTATATATTCTTATGTCATCAAGCATACCATTAAAATAACCGAAGTTTGATTTACCTATTAATAATGAATCCGAACCCGGTAAAGGACCTGCATTTGAATAAGTAGTTGAAGTATCCAAATTCCCATTGATGTAAAAACTCATCAACCCCGATACGCTATCGTATGTGCATGCAAGGTGATACCATGTATTTGTTTTCATAGCAGTTTTTGTACTTGTATATAACTTTGTATTGTTGTTAGTCTGCATTCGCCCGATAACCCTATTATTATTTGTCGCATCCAATAAAAGCCTAAGTCCGTTTTTACCAAACAAGGTATAATAGCCGGCTTTTGAACAATTAAACCAGCATTCCACGGTAAAGCCGCCTGATATATTTCTAAGACCTGAATAAGGAACAACAACTATATAGCTGTTTGCAGTTCCATCAAATTTTGCTGCAGTGTTCCAGTATCTTTGTGCAAAAGTGTTGCTCGTTCCGCAGACAAAAAATATAACGAACAAACAAATACAATAGAATTGTTGTATATAATTTTTCATTTTTTCCTCTTAGATTAATTAAAGTTGATCCGCACAATTTTAAGATTAAGATTTTTTAGAAAGGCAGACACTTAATATCTGCATTAAGTGCTTACCTAAAAGACAGAACAATCAAATTATATTTTTAAGTTTTCTGGCTCCATAAAAATTATCATTTGAGTTTGTGGAGTCGTTGACTTCGTATAAATAAAAAATCATTTTTATCCTCTTATTATTAAGCACAGGGAGGGGCGGTAATGATTTTAACAAACTTTTTGTGGATATTTTCATATCAAATTCTCCGACAGATATTTTTTTATCTTTGAAGCATTTCATATTATTATCACTTAAAAAATGATAATAGCCCTCCACAAGACATTTATATTGAGGTTATTATGCTGAAAAATAGTTTTATGCTTAAAACATCATCATATTTACAACTTAAATTATATTTTAAGCAGGGACAACTACATGACAATGTAGGTAAGAAAAATTTTTGATACGAATCACTATCGATGGGGATAGGGAGATGAGAAAACATATACTCGATGCTGGAAACCGGAATCTTAATATCTGATATTTGATAAACTATTAACCGGTTGTGTGTATTAAAAACTTATTTAAAAATAGTAAATAAACAAACATTTCTGTCGGTCTGAGCGGAGTCGAAGACTGATATTTACCGTTCGAATTCGCTCACGGTGACAATTTAAGACATTTTCGAAAATAGATTTATATCTAAAATTTCATTCAAGCTATATTATTACTTAATTCACACAACGGTTTCTATTAATAAAATTTGGAAGTCTGAAATAATAAATTAACCAGATAATTAATTCGCAGTTGAAATTCATACATACATTAAAATTATATCTCTTTGTCTATTTAATAACATTCTATCTTCATTTACAAATAAATTATAAATATAATTTAACAGCTTATTCACAAGAATTTTTTCTCTTAGTTTTATTCAACCCGGATTGACTTTGCCCTACCGTTAGTGCTTGGACCGGGAAACCGTTATATAGCTATTACACTTTTTTACATGGAGGCAGATTGGAATATTGAAAGAAATGCTTGAAAGGATGATACGCTTATTATTATTTTTCAATATGGGATTTGCCCCCGTTTCACAAGCTAAATCGGGAGTAATTATAAAATGGGATCTTAACCTTTTATTTATTGTCTCAGGAATACTTGTAGTCCTTGCGACAATTTGGACCGATTTTCAACCAGACTTTAAAACTTTTAGCGGGAATCTTACAACAGAAATTACAGGAGATTAAGAATGAAATACCTTAGCAGCCGAACCATTTCTGAAAATAAATATCTCATTATAATTGCGTTTGCAAATTTTTTGCTTGTATACTTATCCTCATTTACAAAAGGATACGGTTATTTCATAGATGAGTTTTATTATATTGCGTGTGCATTCAGGCCTGCATTCGGCTATGTAGATCACCCGCCACTGGCTCCGCTCATACTCACCGTGTATCAATTTATTTTTGGAACATCTATTTTCGCCATAAGGATATTGCCAGCCTTAGCAGAATCTGCATCAGTGTTTTTCACTGGGATACTTGTTAAAGAAATCGGAGGCGGAAAATTTGCACAGAGTCTTGCTGCAATAGCAATGGCGGCATCGCCGATTATAGTAACGTTTGCCGGTTTTTATTCAATGAATGCTTATGAACCTTTAATAGCAATTGCCTTTATGATTTTTACAGTGAAGATGATTAAAGAAAATAATCCGAAAAGATGGATACTGCTTGGAATCATTATGGGATTAGGCATAATGAATAAACATACTTTCGCAGTATTTATAGTAATGATGATTTTTTCTTTGCTTGTATCGGGTAAATGGAAACTTGTAATAAACAAATGGTTTACCGCTGGTTCCTTTATTGCATTACTCATTTTTTTGCCGAACATCATCTGGCAGATTCAAAATAATTTTCCTTCACTGGAGTTCTATAAAAATATAAGTACTTCAAAAAACATATATACGTCTCCTTTAGCTTTCTTTATTAACCAGGTAATTGATATGTCACCTTTTACTTTTCCGATATGGTTTTTAGGTTTAACGTTTTTATCAATTTCAAAAAAGGTAAAAGAATATAAATTCTTAGGAATTTTATTTTTAGGCTTATTTATAATTATGATGCTTTCCGGTTCAAGCCGTCCCGACAGACTTGCTTTTGCATACCCGGCGGCATTTGCAGGCGGAGCGTATTTCTTTGAAGGATTTATTTTAAAACGTAATTTAAAATGGCTTAAAGTTGTAATGATAGTTTTTTTATATACCGGACTGGCATTAGCATTACCAATAACTTTACCATATTTCAGTTATAATGATGTAAAAGCGTATACAAAAATTTTAGGAATTAATACTGAACTTGAAACCGGTAATAAACCTCCGCTTCCACAGATTCTTGCGGACAGAATAGGCTGGGAAGAAAAATTTAAACTTGTTTTGAATACCTATAATAGTCTTACGGATAAAGAAAAAAAGGAAACACTTATTGCTGTTGGAAATTACGGCCAAGCCGGAGCATTAGAACTATTTGGAAAGAAGTATAATTTCCCTGCTGTTGTTTGCGGACATAATACATATTATTTGTGGAGTAAAAATAAGCTGCATGGAAGTATAGTGCTTCAATTAGGACAACGCAGAGATTTTAACGGAATGAAAGAGCGGTTCAAAGAAGTTGAGAAATTTCCCGGTGAATTTACAAATCCGTATGTAACAAATCATGAAAACAATCTTGTGGTTTATATTTGCCGGGGGCCCAAAATTTCTTATTCGAAAATGCTGGATGAAGGCAGGTTTTATTATTACGTGTTGGGTCATAATAAAAGGTAACCATAGAATAATAAAAAATTATATTAA
>CAZCFZ010000048.1:0-29157 GCA_964498065.1 uncultured Ignavibacteriaceae bacterium | reverse complement strand
AGAGGCTGTCTCAAAAGAGGTTATATGTCATGCTGAACCTGCCCGTCCGGCAGGCGGGCTTGATTCAGCATCTCTTTTTAGTAGTTATTCGAGTATTTAGATTCCGGGTCAAGCCCGGAATGACAGTTTTGATACAACCTCTTTAAAGTTATGAAATCTCTTTAGAACAACGGGTTATATTAATTAAATTTCAACCTATTTCAACAATATTAACTTCTTGGTTTGACTAAAAGCCACTGAATGATTTGAAGTTGAAAAAGTCCGTAAATTGTAAAAATAAACCCCGCTGGAAAGCTTGTTGGCGTTGAAATTAATTGTATACCTCCCTGCCTTTTCCGTACCGCTTACCAGGGTAGCTACCTGTTCGCCTTGTATGTTATAAACTTTTAGGGTAACAAATGATTGTACAGGTAAACTATAACTTATCATAGTTGAAGGATTAAAAGGATCAGGATAATTCTGTGAAAGCGAAAATCCTTTAGGAATTCCTGAAGTAAAGTTATTTCCATTAATTCCTGTTACCACTGCACTGTCTATTGAAGTTTGAGCGACTGGCCAAATTCCTGGTGATGGAAAACTGACTCCTTTTGTACTTCCTCGCTTCAAACTATCCGGTCCAAACTCATACAACGGCCAGCCTTTATATGTTAGCTGTTTTCGTCCATACACGTCAATCATACCGAAATTACTGCTGTCCACTCCAATCGGCACAGCTTGAAGACTATCTTCATATACAGCCCATAAAGTATTGTTGCTGAAGTCCGATTTGGTAAAATTGTTTTTGTCAAATGTATCTTTTGTAAAGTAATAAAGTGTTCTCCCGTAAGCGTCAACAAAATATTGAACTGTTTCCATACCGGGCTGGTAACTACTGTTATAATCAACACCGTCTCCTCCGACAAGCTGATTATTCATTAGCATTATAGTATAATTCGGCTTGGCTACAAACCATATTCCCTTAAAACCTTCCCCGTTAACATCTCCGGCTGTGTTGTCTCCGGAATAGTAATATAACGGCCAGCCTTTATATGTAATTTGAAGTGTGCTGTCCTGTCTGGTTATTTTCCCGAAATCCTTAGGATCAAGACCGGCACCGATTGTTAGGCTATCGGCATAAAATGTAGGCCAGATTGTTGTACAGCCACCGGTACATGCGGAAGTAACCGTATCTTTATCGTTTGCAAAAAAGTATAAAGATCTTCCCGTACCGTCCGTTAAAATCTCTCCGTACTTAGGATTGTTTGTTATTTTTACTTCCGAAACCATTATAGCGCTCTTTATTGAAGTTTGAGCAACAGGCCAAATACCCGGTGATGGAAAACTGACTCCTTTTGTACTTCCGCGCTTTAGGCTGTCCGGTCCAAACTCATACAACGGCCAGCCTTTATATGTTAGTTGTTTTCGTCCGTATACGTTTATCATTCCGAAATTACTGCTGTCCACTCCAATCGGTACAGCTTGAAGACTGTCTTCATATATAGCCCATAATGTATTATTGCTGAAGTCCGATTTGGTAAAGTTGTTTTTGTCAAATGTATCTTTTGTAAAGTAATAAAGTGTTCTCCCGTAAGCGTCAACAAAATATTGAACTGTTTCCATACCGGGCTGGTAACTACTGTTATAATCAACACCGTCTCCTCCGACAAGCTGATTATTCATTAGCATTATAGTATAATTCGGCTTGGCTACAAACCATATTCCCTTAAAACCTTCCCCGTTAACATCTCCGGCTGTGTTGTCTCCGGAATAGTAATATAACGGCCAGCCTTTATATGTAATTTGAAGTGTGCTGTCCTGTCTGGTTATTTTCCCGAAATCCTTAGGATCAAGACCGGCACCGATTGTTAGGCTATCGGCATAAAATGTAGGCCAGATTGTTGTGCAGCCACCGGTACATGCGGAAGTAACCGTATCCTTATCATTTGCAAAAAAGTACAAAGACATTCCAGTACCGTCTGTTAAAATCTCTCCGTACTTTGGATTGTTTGTTATTTTTACTTCCGTTACGGAACTTACTTGTTTGCGTGAATTATAATTTATTTGTTTAGTCGAAGTTATATTATTATTAATATTAATCGATGAAGCAAAGATTAATACTGAATAAGCAGAGATTACAAAAAAACAAATAAATAGAATTTGTAAATATGACTTTTTAAACATAATTTCTCCTCGTAATTAATTTTTTCGGCTAAAAAGATTATACCGAATCGAAATTTATTTAAAAGAAAAGATGCGCGTTCAAAGAATATTAAATTAGGCACGGGAAATTGGAAATTAGTTTATGTAGCAATCCGGAAAATGTTTTTTATCTTTCAATAATCAATATTCCATTGTATCTCATGCCTTAATTTAATATGATGTGCTTAATAATTTATGAGCTTAAATATCCGCGGCTGTAATTTTAATTTAAAATCAAATAATCTTTGTTGATTATAAACAATACTGTGATATAAGTGACAATAGAATAGCTGGCATCTGTTTCCAAACCTACTTTACTTCTTGTTGTTTAATTTTTACAAAAGCTTCTTTAAGAAAGAGTTTTATCTTGAGCGACACATGACAAGTTCGCAAACTTCTGATTACTCAATAAAAACTGTTTAAACTAAGATTGATTTCGTTTTAATAAAATCATCTTCTTCGTATCTGCACATTTCTGTTATCAATTCTAAAAAAATATTATTAATTCTTGTAAGAATAGACTTAATAAAAATCTTTCGCATATTACTCAAATTATCTCTCGTTATTTACCAATTGTAGAATTCATTATTCATCGATGTATAGAATTTAATACTAATATTTAAAATAGATTTTATTATGAGCGATAATATAGACTTTTATCCGGCACTTAAATTGATTTTAATCAATCAATTAATCGGGAGGCTAGTATGTATAAAACAATTATCTTTGTTATCCCCTTTTTAATTTATTTTTTAGGATGTTCAGCGGTTCCGGTATATAGAGTAAATTCTCTTGATAAAAATACCGATTTATATATGGGCCTGGAAACAGTAATAAAAGAAGATAGTACCGCTTCCGTATCACTACAATTTCAAAAACAATCCGGGGAAAATTATATTTTTTACATTTCTATAAAAAATAATTCACAGCAGCAATTTGCAGTTGATCCTAAGAATATTTACACTAAAATAGTCCAAGGTAATGTAAGTAATAAAAATAAATATTTTCACGCCCTTGACCCGGAAAAACAGCTTATTAATATAGATAAAGATATAAACAGTACATCCGCCCGGCAAAAAACAACAAATGGATTGTTCTTCCTAACCTCAGTTGTAAATTTAGCCTCAGATATTGCAACAATCGGTAAACGGAAATCCGAAAAAGAAGTGGAGCAAACTCAATATGATAGAGAAATGCAAAGACAGGATAATATTGATGAAAATAATTATTATGACAATAAGATATCTTCTCTTAAAAATCAAAAAGAATACTGGGAACACAACATATTTAGAGTTTCAATTTTTTATCCCTGTGATGAAATAGAAGGAATTTTAGTTTTGCCTATTGTACCGAATGCCCGAATAATTGATATAGTTGTGTCTGTAAATAACAAAGAATATAATTTTATCTATAAACAGACATGTATTGATTAGTAAAACTTCCTTTATAATGCTATTATAGGCTTGAGAAGTTTTAAAATTCAATTCAAAATAAAATAATCTGCCGCTGAAATTATTCCATTTCATTTTAACAAATGATTCGAACATTACCGGTTTATTATCATGATAATACTTGTCATCTTTCAACTCGACCGGAGCCACTTCCTTTCGCTAATTTCTCTACCTCCTGTTTACTTACCAGATTAAAATCTCCCGGTATCGTTTGCTTTAGACATGACGCCGCAACTGCAAATTCAAGAGCATCTTTTGTGTTTCCGCCTTTTAATAAACCGTAAATTAATCCGCTTGCAAAAGAATCCCCGCCGCCTACTCTGTCGATAATTTCTATATCATATTTTCTTGAACGGTAAGGCCGGCTGCAATCCTTATCATCGTATAATAAAGCGCTCCACCCATTGCGGGAAGCAGAATGGCTTTCTCTTAATGTAATGGCAACGGTATTAAAACCAAATTTTTCTTTCAATTTTCCGGCAAGACTAAAATATCCTTCTTCATCCAGTTCACCGCTTTCTACTGAGGTTTTGCCGGCTTTAAATCCAAGACTTTTTTCCGCATCTTCTTCGTTGGCAATACAAACATCAACATATTCCATAAGCGGAATCATGGCAGATTGAGCTTCTTTAATACTCCAAAGCTTTGCACGATAATTCAGATCGGCACTAATTATTACTCCGTTATCTTTAGCCGCTATACATGCTGCGACAAGCGATTCCCTAACAGTACTTCCCAAAGCAGGAGTAATTCCGGTCCAGTGGAACCAGTTTTTATTTTTAAATAATTCTTTCCAGTTTAATTCGTTTTTATCTAAAGTTGTTACTGCAGAAGCCGCTCTATCGTAAATTACTTTTGAAGCTCTCTGGCTTGCGCCAGTTTCCAGGAAATAAATTCCCAGCCTATCTCCTCCTCTTACAATGTAATCTGTTCTTACACCGAATTGCCTAAGGCTATTTAAAGCCGACTGACCAATTTCATGTTCCGGCAGCTTTGTAACAAAATAACTTTCCAAACCATAATTAGATAAAGCCACAGCTACATTGGCTTCGCCTCCTCCATAATTAATATCAAATTGATCCGATTGAACAAATCTTTTATAACCGGGAGTTGAAAGTCTCAGCATTATTTCGCCCATAGTAACTACTTTCTCAGACATTTAAGAACATCCTTCCAATTAATTTTTCAATTGATAAAAAATCTTTCTTAAAAAAATTAAATTTATCTCTCCGTTCAACCGCCCTCAACAGTAACCGGTACATTACCAAATTTTCAGCAAAACATTATTATTCTTACATAATTGCTTGTTCCGTTCTCCTGATAATTTCTTCCTGGAGTTCCGGAATTAAATCAACAAAATAATCGCTGTACCCAGCTACTCTAACTATTAAATCTCTATATTTATCGGGATGTTTCTGTGCATCCCTTAATGTATTAGCCGATACCACATTAAATTGAATATGATGACCGTCCATTCTGAAATAAGTTCTGACTAATTGAGTAAGTTTTTCATAACCGTCGGGATTATCGAAAAACATCGGCGTAAATTTTTGATTTAATAATGTGCCGCCTGTTCTTAAATGATCTATTTTTGATGCCGATTTAATTACTGCCGTGGGACCGAAAGTATCCGAGCCTTGTACGGGAGAAATTCCCTCCGATAAAGGTTCGTTCGCAAGCCGTCCATCGGGTGTTGCTCCAACTACAGATCCGAAATAAATATGTGAAGTAGTCGGAAGAAGATTAATTCTGTAGTGCCCGCCTTTTGTATTTGGTCTGCCGTCTATAGATTCAAAATATAATTCAAAAACCTGTTTCAATACTTTATCGGCGTAATCGTTATCGTTGCCGTATTTAGGAGTTTTATAAAGGACATTATCTCTTACTTCTTCAGAACCATTGTAGTTATTCTTCAGTGCATTTAATAATTCTTCCATTGAAAAATTATGTTTGTCAAAAACATTGTATTTAATTGAAGTCAGTGAATCCGTAATACTTCCCATACCGACTCCCTGTATATACGATGAATTGTATCTTGCGCCTCCGCCGTTATAATCTTTACCGTTCTTAATACAGTCGTCAATAAAAATAGACATAAACGGAGCCGGCAATATTTTTGCATATAACTTTTCTATTATCCGGTTGCCTTTAATCTTAATATCAATAAAATAATTCAGTTGTTTTTTGTAAGCATCGAATAAATCATCGTAAGTTTTAAATTCAACAGGGTTACCGGTTTTCAAACCAAGTTGTTTTCCCGTACGCGGATCAATTCCGTTATTCAGTGTAAGCTCAAGAATTTTAACAAGATTAAAATAACCTGTTAGTATATAACGTTCTTTTCCGAATGCGCCGGTTTCTACACAGCCGCTAGCACCTCCGTTTCGTGCATCGGTTACTGATTTACCCTGCCGAAGCAATTCCTGGATGATCGCATCTGTATTAAAAAGCGACGGCTGACCGTATCCGGTTTTTATTATTTTTAATGCACGCTTAACCAGCCTGTCCGGGTTCTTCTTACTTATTTGAACCATCGAACTTGGCTGCAGAAGTCTCATTTCTTCAATTACATCGAGGATTAGATATGTTAATTCATTGGAAGCATCGTCGCCGTGTTCATCCACCCCGCCTAAATTTATGAGGCAAAAGTCCGTATAAGTATTACTTTCCTGAGCAGTAACACCAACCTTCGGCGGTGCAGGCTGATTATTAAACTTACACCAAAATGCCTGTAATAGCTCTCTTGCTTTTTCTTCGGTTAAGGAACCGTCCTCTATTCCCTTTTTATAAAAAGGATATAAATGCTGATCGAGTCTGCCCGGATTAAACGAATCCCAAGTATTAAGTTCCGTAATAATTCCAATATGAATAAACCAATAATATTGAAGCGCTTCCCAAAAATTTTGAGGAGCATTCGCCGGTACTCTACTGCATATACCGGCAATTTCATACAATTCTTTTTTTCTTTTTGAATCATGTTCTTTTTCGGCAAGTTGTTTGGCCGCTTCCGAATATCTTTCTGCAAACTTTATTATAGCATCAGCAGCAATATCCATTGCTTTCAGTTCTTCACGTTTGTCCAAGGCTTCGGGATCATTAAAGAAATCCAGATTATCAATAGAGTTTTTTAAATCTTCTTTAAAATCAAGCATCCCTTTCTTATAGATTTTATTATCCAGAACCGTATGACCCGGAGCCCGCTGTTCCATAAATTCCGTGAATATTCCCGCTTCATAGGAATCTTTCCATTCATCATCTGCTTCATCAAAAATTCTGTCTCTTATTGATTTCCCTTTCCAGAAAGGTATAATTTCAATTTCCTGCTGTTTTTTTGTATTATCATCTACCTTAAAGAAAACCTTCGGACGGGTATCGAGTATTTCAAAATCATGCAAAGAGTGTGTACATAGTTCCGGATAAGTCGGTGTTTCCTTTGGAGCCGGTCCCCTTTCACCTACTATCAATTCACCTTCATTAATGCAAATCTTTTTATTTCTCAATAGATATTTAAAAGCAAGAGCCCTTGCCACCGGCACCGATACTTTATTTGCTTCACTGCTTTTATAAAATTCGGTTAAGAGTACTGCTCTTTCAAGCGAGATTTTGGGAACGGCATTTAAAGTTTGTACTCTCAGCTTTTGAATTCTTTCATTCATTTTACCCTCTTAATTTTACTTCATACCCCTGTGTATGAAACTTATTTACAATACCATCTAAATATTCCGGAGATTGAGATAAAACATTTTTTAATTTAAAATCGATTCCGAGGTTTTGATATTTGCCCGCTGTCATTTCATTATAAGGCAATAAAGATATTTTCGGACTGATTTTCAAATGCGATATAACTTTGATAATATCATTAAGATTACTTTTCGTATCCGTTATTCCGGGTATCAAGGGAATTCTTATAATTAAATCCTTTCCGGAATTAGATAATTCACGAAGGTTGTTAAGAATAATCTCATTTGAAACACCGGTAAATTTAAGATGTTCAATATCATCAATAATTTTAAGATCGAATAAAAACAAATCAGTAAACGGAAGTATTTTTAAAAAATCGTTGAAGGCAGCATAACCGGAAGTGTCAACCGCTGTATGGATATCTTTCTTTTTACATTTTTGCAACATTTCTAAAAGGAATTCAACCTGCATTAGAGGCTCGCCGCCTGAAAAAGTTACTCCTCCTTTTGATTCCTCATAAAACATCAAATCTTTTTCAATTAACATCATTATTGAATCAGTGGAAATGTTTTGACCGATAACTCCGTTGTTACTTCCAAAAAGATTATTAAAATTTTTATAAGGATTTGTATTAAATTTATCAGGAAACTTTTGTCTGCTTTCCGGATTATGACACCATACACAATTAAGCGGGCACCCCTTGAAAAAAACGGTTGTTCTTATACCCGGTCCGTCGTTTACCGAAAATCTTTGAATATTGAATATTAGTCCGTAAAGACTATCCATATGAAATATTTATTCAATTTAATGTGAGACTTAATTAAATACGTACAAATTTAATCAAATTAAAACCAGGAATAAATAAAAATAATCATATACTTCTTTGTCTCTTCTTCGATTTAAACAAATTTATAAAAATTAAGAAGTAGAAAAATTTATAAAATTATTACGTTATATATCAGTAGAATAAACCAAAATTTTGCTGCATTTGGAGATGAAAAGCTGGGATTGATTATAATATACTTATATGAATATATTTTTCAGGATGCTCCTTAATATCTTTAATTAAGCTGTTTAGGTTTGTTACGGTGTTATTAATTTTATTGTATAGTTCGTCATTCGTTAAAAGCTTACCGGCTGTTCCTTTTCCGCTTTCAATTCCTGATAGAATTTTATTTAAATCGTAAGTAATTTTTTCGGTATTGTCTATTGCGGAAGTAATTTGCCGAGAATGCTCCGATAGACGGTTAATTATAGAATCTATCGGTGCTTTATTATCCGTAGTAATTTGTTTCATGTTTTCTATTATATCGTTAATATTCCCCAGGTTGTTTTGAAGCGAACTATGAATAAGCCGGACGGATTTGTCTATTTCTCTCAGCGCATTTTTTACTTTTACCCTTGTATCTTTATTTGTAAGAGTATCGATATTATTTATCATCCGGTTTATATTATCAGTTATATTATTTATTTGCTGGTAAACACCCGAAAATCCGGCACCGGATTGTTCTTTAACGTATGCATTATTTTTAAGAAATTCTTGCGACTTGCCCGGAATTATTTCGACGGAAGGACTGCCGATAAGGCTGCCTGTTGAAATTTTAAACCTGGAATCAGCAGGAATTGAATCTGTTCCTGTAATTTTTAGTTTTAATAAAACACCGTCCGAAATGAGTTTTGTGTTTTGAACCGAACCTACTTCCAGTCCCCTGTATAAAACATTCCCGCCTTTTTTAATTCCCTCGGCATTCTGAACGATTAAGTTCACTGTCATTCCGCTTTTCAGAAAGTTATTCTTTTGCAGGTAAAGAATACTTGCTATTACAATAAAAATAGTAATAGAGACTGCCAATCCGATATAAAATTCATTGTATTTTCTTTTCATTGAAAATTAATATCTCCGTGTATAAATTTATTAAAAGTTTCATTATCCTGGTTCCATAACTTGTTTGAAGTACAGGAATGGATTATTCTGCCTTTATAAATCATACAAATTCTATCGGAAACTTTTTCGGCACTTTTTATGTCATGACTTATAAGCAATGTTGTAATATTCTGTTCTTTGTTAAGCTTTAATATAAGATTATCTATTGTATTTGTCAGAACCGGATCGAGACCGGTGGTCGGTTCATCATAAATGATATATTTCGGTTTTAATATAATTGCCCTTGCAATAGCAATTCTTTTTTCCATACCCCCGCTCAATTCTTCCGGATACTTGTTTTCAATTCCGGGTAATTCAACCATTTCAAGGCTCTCTTTAACTTTATAACTCATTTCTTCTTTGGAATATTGCTTTTTTATTTTTAACGTTAACTTTAAATTCTCGCCTATTGTCATCGAATCCCATAAAGCATCGTATTGATAAACCATACCCATTTTAATCCGTACTTTTTCATTCATCTCATCTTCGGAAAAATCAGTAATATCTTGGCCGTCAATTACCACTTTACCGCTGTCGGCATTTATCAAACCTAAAATAATTTTTATTAATACGGATTTTCCCGCACCGCTTCTGCCAATAACGGAGAGTAATTCGCCGTCGTTCAGTTTAAGGCATAAACTGTCCAGCACTTTATTGCCGTTAAATGATTTTGAAATATTTATAATGTCTACCATACAAAAACCAAAGCTGCCGATATTACATAATCAAAAGTTATAATCACAATTGAAGCCCAAATAACCGAGCTAGTTGTAGCTCTGCCCACTCCTTTTGCGCCATGCTCGGCTTGAAGCCCGAAATAACATCCTAACGAAGTTATAACTATTCCAAATATAAATCCCTTTATAACCGATGTATACATGTCGGTCGGAATGAATGCACTTCTCATTCCTTTAACAAAACCCGGCCAGGTTAAACCTACCACAATATAAAGTGAAACATATGAAAACAAAATCGAAATAATATCTCCCCAAATAATTAACATTGGAACGGCAAGCATTCCTGCCAGAACCCTGGGCATCACTATATACTCAACCGGATTTATTGCGGCAGTTCGCAATGCATCAATTTGTTCGGTAACGTTCATTTCTCCTATTTCCGAAGAAATGCCTGCACTTACTCTTCCGGCAAGTAAAAGTCCGAAAATTATCGGTCCCATTTCCAGAAGCACAAGTTTAATAACAATTCCGCCTTCAACCCATGAAGGTGTAAAAGGTCCTGCCCCAGTTCCAATTTGCAAGCCTACTACAAGTCCCATAAATGCAGCGCTGCCAACCAGCAGCGGCAGAGAATCTCTTCCTATATAAATAAAGTTTTCTATAACCTGGTCAATATATATGTGAATCTTTTTAACAGAAATTATGGAAGTTATGGTCATAACCGTAAGTTTCCCTACGGCATTCAAGAATGAAATAGTGCTCCTACCTATATTAGTTAATATATTTTTCAGCATGGAACCAAACCTTCCCTTATAACTTCGTAACAGAGTGTATCCTAACGAATCAACATATTTCAATATTTCGAAAGCAATTCCTTTGCTGCAAATACTACTCCAGGGCGTAAATTAGTTTGTTCGAGTTTTTTTATTATTCCTTCATCATCAGAAAAAATTTTCTTAAACTGGAGGCCTTTTAAAACATGATGGGCACCCTCCAATAAATATTTTGAATTGCCACCAGAAATAAGTGATGCAAGCACAGGTTTAAGGGAATCTTTGCCGATTTCAATCAAGCCTTCGGCAGCCAGCCATCGTACATCAAGATCCTGGTTTTCCAATGCATTAATTAAAATCGGGATTGATTCCGAATCGGCAATTTGACTTAGTGTTTTAATAGCTTCCCATCTTACCCACACCTTGGGTGAATACTGCAATCCTATCAAATACTCAATAGCCGGCTTACCTATTTTCACAATTTCATATCTTGCCTTAGCTCTTTGTATTCCGTCTTCGCTGTAAAAACTTTTTATTAATTCTTTTATTTTTTCCATAATTTTATATCCTCTACCTTGCAAATACAAGATTACTATGATCAAGCATTTTATAAGCTTTTACTTTTATAAAATCTATAATTACAAATACTATCAAAGCTTCCGCCCAAACAAATAGTGCCGGTCCCCAGCCCATTGCAGGAAGCAATATTCCGTAGACTGTTATAATTGTAGCTATAGTTTGTGTAGTTAAAATTGCAAAAAACAATAGCTTTGCCGGTTTAACAGTCCAAAAGTTACCTTTTGTCCGGGCAACAAAAACCGTTAAAGTTCCTGCCACCGAAAGTTTAAGATATATAAAGGATTGAATAACGGTATGATTCATATGGAAAAATTCAAGACCAACATAAAGTACAAAAAAAGACTCAATAACTCCAAAGATACCGAGCATTGTTGCTATACCGAGAATCGTCCGCATATTCCAGTGCTCCGGCTTGTTTGAATACTTAACATTGTCATAGGCAATTGACATTATTGGGCCATCATTTAATAATGCCAGCAAAACAATCATCAAAGCCGTAACAGGATAGAAATTAAAAATTATGATGGATATTGTTACGAAGAATAATACCCTAATTGTTTCGGCAATTCTATAAATGGAATAGTTTGTCATTCTTTGAAATATCATCCGGCTTTGTTTAATAGCATCTATTATCACTGATAGACCGGGCTTTGTAAGAACTATTGCCGCAGCGGATTTTGCAGCATCGGTAGCACCTGCAACAGCAATACCCGCATCGGCTTTTTTTAGTGCAGGTGCATCGTTTACACCATCTCCCGTCATTCCTACTATGTGACCTTTTTCCTGGAGTAATTCAACAATGTGATATTTATGTTCCGGGAATACCTGCGCAAAGCCGTCAGCTTCTTCAACTATTTTCCGGGCTTGCCTGTCGGATTTATCTAGGAATGATGATGCCTCAATTATGTTAGTGCCAAGATTAACCTGACCTGCTATCTGTTTTGCAATTGCAGTATGATCACCTGTTACCATTTTAACATTGATGCCCATTTCCTCGGCTGTTTTTATTGTCTCAGCGGAATCTTCTCTCGGAGGATCATGCATAGCAATTAAACCGGCATACTGCCATTGCCCATTACCGTCCGTAGTTGCAACACCGAGGGCACGATATCCTTTACCGGCAAATTTATCAACATATTCTTTCATTCTTCCGGATAGGCTGTCACCGTTTTCGATTAAAGATAGGATTATCTGTGGGGCACCTTTTGCCACTTTAAATTGATGTCCCTGAGAATCCGTTACTGTAGCTTCGGTACGCTTTAACACCGGATCGAAAGGTTTAAAATTTTCTATTTTATATGATTTTAGAATATCGGCAGTTATATTTATTTCCCCGGCTTTAGTTATGATAGCACTATCTATTGGATCTTTATCTTCTTCCTTGGATGAAAGTGCTCCGAAAAGCATGACATCTTTTTCTTTGAAATTGCTAAAAGTAACTGTTTCGGCAACTGATATCTCATTCTTAGTAATAGTACCGGTTTTATCCGAGCACAACACATCCATTCCGGACATTTCTTCTATAGCAACCAATTTACTTACGATAGCTTCTTTCTTGGCAAGAGCAATTGCTCCTACTGCCAATGTTACGGACAAAACCGCCGGAAGTGCAACAGGTATTGCTGCAACTGTTAATACAAGCGCAAATTGAAGTGTTGCCAGAAAGCTTTCATGGCGGAAAATAGCAACAATAAAAATAACAGCAACCAAAGCAATCGCCAGGACTATAAGATAATCTCCTATTCTAATAATTGCCTTCTGGAAGTGGCTTTGCGTCTTTGCTTCTTCCACCAGCTTAGCCGTTTTACCGAAGAAAGTGTTCATCGCCGTAGCAACTACAACTGCAATCATTTCACCCTGCCGTGCTATTGAACCTGCATAGCCGACATCCGATTCGTGTTTTTCAACCGGCAGGGATTCGCCCGTCAACGCCGATTCATCAACCATCAAGTATTCACCCTGCAGTAATTTTACATCGGCGGGAAGGCTGTCACCCAATCGAATTCTAACAATGTCCCCGGGGACAAGCTCTTTTGCAGGTATTTTCAGCCATTTACCGCTGCGCAACACTCTAGCTTCAAGAGCAAGTTTTTGCTTTAACAGCTCTATCGCGTTATCAGCTTTATGTTCCTGCCAGAATCCTACAACTGCATTCAACATCAGTAGTGCTAAAATTATCCAGAAATCTGTCCAATGTTGTATTAGAGCGGAAAGAACGATTGCTATTTCTATCATCCATGGGATGGGTCCCCAAAAGTAACTTAAGAACTTTAATATGGGATTTATTTTCTTTTCGGTTATTTCATTTAAGCCGTATTTATCCAGTCTTTGCTTCGCTTCTACATCACTTAAACCGGTAGAAGGATTTGAATTTAAATTTTTTATAATTTCTTCCGAACTTTTTGATTTATAATTTTCTGTTTTTTGTGACATGTTTTTCTCTCTATCGTTTTTAATTAACTATATCAATTTCTCCATTTCCAATTCTTTACTTCCGGCATATCCTCACCATACTTATCAATATATTGCTTGTGTTCTATAAGTTTATCCTTTAACTGCTGCTTAAGGTAAACACCTTTTTCGCCGGTCTTAGGCTGGCGATCTATAGCATCCATAACAAGGTGAAAACGATCCATTTCATTCATAACTGTCATATCAAAAGGCGTTGTTATAGTACCTTCCTCTTTATATCCTCGAACATGTATGTTTTGATGATTAGTGCGGCGGTAGGTTAGTCTATGAATTAACCATGGATAAGCGTGAAAAGCGAAAATTACCGGTTTATCTTTTGTAAAATATTCGTCGAAATCCATGTCACTTAAACCGTGCGGATGCTCCGATTGCGGCTGAAGTTTCATTAGATCGACTACATTAACTACCCTAATTTTTAATTCAGGCAGATGTTCTCGCATTATTGAAACGGCAGCAAGAGTCTCCAAAGTAGGAACATCACCGCAACAAGCCATTACTATATCCGTTTCCACTTCCTGGTCGTTGCTTGCCCATTGCCATATTCCGATACCCTCGGAACAATGTTTGATTGCAGCATCCATCGTAAGCCACTGAGGAGCCGGGTGCTTCCCGCAGACAATAACATTAACGTAGTGACGGCTGCGCAGGCAATGATCCATTACGGATAATAAACAGTTTGCATCCGGGGGAAGATAAACGCGAATGACTTCAGCCTTTTTATTCACAACATGATCTATAAAACCGGGATCCTGATGGGTAAAGCCATTGTGATCCTGTCTCCAAACGTGTGAGGCAAGTATGTAATTTAAAGAGGAAATTTTCCGTCTCCATGGCAAGTGTGCAGTAACTTTTAGCCACTTTGCGTGCTGATTGAACATCGAATCTATAATATGGATGAAAGCTTCATAACAATTAAATACTCCGTGTCTTCCTGTAAGTAGGTATCCTTCAAGCCAGCCTTCACATTGGTGTTCACTAAGCATTTCCATTACACGCCCGGATGATGAGAGAAATTCATCGTTTGGTAAAGTAGCTCCTTCCCATTGACGATTAGTAACTTCAAAGACGGCTTCAAGCCGATTTGAAAGTGTTTCATCCGGAGCAAAAATTCTAAAATTTCTTTGTTCACTATTAATTTTTATTACATCACGAAGGAAGCGACCTAATAAATGTGTGTCGCCTATTCCCGGGGCTCCGGGATAAGGGACATCGGCTGCATATTTGCGAAAATCAGGCATGCGAAGGTCTCGCAGCAATATACCACCGTTAGCATGCGGATTTGCACTCATACGACTTTCTCCTTTTGGTGCAAGTTCTGCCAATTCTTTTTTGAGGCGGCCTTTTTCATCAAACAATTCCTCAGGATGATAACTTCTTAACCATTCTTCCAGCATCTTAAGATGTTCGGGGTTAGAAGCAGGATCGGAAAGCGGTACCTGATGGGCGCGAAAAGTCCCTTCGATTTGAAGACCGTCAATCATTTTTGGGCCCGTCCATCCCTTCGGTGAATTGAGAATGATCATAGGCCAGCTTGGGCGCGTTCCATTGTCGTGATGTCGTGCGTCCTGCTGAATATTTTTTATTTCTTCAACCGCAGTTTCTAGTGCAGCGGCCATTGCCTGATGCATCTTTTCCGGTTCGTGTCCTTCAACAAAGTAAGGTTTCCACCCGTAACCACTAAACAACTTTTCTAATTCTTCATGAGTTATTCTGGCAAGAACAGTTGGATTGGAAATTTTAAATCCATTGAGATGAAATATCGGTAATACGGCACCATCCGTAACCGGATTTAAAAATTTGTTGGAATGCCAGGCTGTTGCTAATGGTCCAGTTTCTGCTTCTCCATCTCCAACGACACAGGTTACGATAAGATCGGGATTATCGAATACCGCCCCGAATGAATGACTAAGCGAATAACCAAGTTCACCTCCCTCATGTATTGAGCCGGGCGTTTCCGGTGAAGCATGGCTTGGTATTCCTCCGGGAAAGGAAAATTGAATAAAAAGCTTTCGCAGCCCTTCTTCATCTTGACTAACGTTGGGATATATTTCGCTATAAGTTCCTTCTAGATAAGTGTTGCCCACAACAGCAGGGCCGCCGTGACCTGGTCCTGACACATAAATCATATTAAGGTCATATTTTTTTATAACTCTGTTCAAATGAACATAAATAAAGTTCTGACCGGGTGTTGTCCCCCAATGACCTAAAAGCATACGTTTTACATCCTTAATAGTCAGCGGTCTTTTGAGCAGCGGATTATCATAAAGATAAATTTGTCCCACCGATATATAATTAGCTGCACGCCAATAGGCGTTAATTTTTTGTAACAGCTCTTCAGACAAAGGATTTTTCTTTGATTCCCTTCCTATTGTTTTAACATCTTTTCTATCTTTTGATATAGTTTTAACTTTTTTCTTTTCGGCTATTTTTCTTGTTTTCATAATCAGTTTCCATATTAAATTTATGATTTAAAATATCGTTTACTATTCTGGCTATCATTAATTGTTCGTTGGTTTTGATAACTCGGACAAAAGCCGATCCATTATCCACTGAAATTACAGTAGCGTTCTTCGTGTTTTGTTTTTCATCAAGCTGAATTCCTAGAAATCCCAAACCTTCACAAATACGAGACCTGATAACCGGAGAATTCTCACCTATACCGCCTGAAAAAACCAGTGTATCCAATCCGCCAATCACAGCAGAAAATGCTCCAATCCACTTTTTTACCTGATAACAAAATAAGGATACTGCTTCGGCTGCCCTTGAATCATTTTTCTCCTTTTCTAACAAATCTTGCATATCCGAAGTAGTTTCAGAAACTCCAAGTAATCCGGATTCGTGGTTTATAATTTTATTAAACTGTTGAGGTGTAAGATTTTCAGACTTCATCATATACCATGCGACCCCGGGATCCAGATCGCCTGAACGCGTACCCATCACCAGACCGCCGGAAGGAGTAAAGCCCATACTTGTGTCAATACTTTTGCTTTCTTTCACTGCTGCCAAACTTGCACCACTGCCGAGATGAGCCAGAATTACCCGATTCTTTGATGCATTTTTACCAGCAATACGAGCAATCTCTTCAATAAGATAAGAATAAGACAAACCGTGAAAACCGTACCTTTGAATTCCAAACTTTTCAAACCGTCGTGGAATAGATAACATCTGAGCAACATGCGGCATAGTGTGATGAAACCATGTATCATAGCAGGCAAATTGAGGTGTTTGAGGATAGCGCTTTATAAAGGCTTCTATTAATTCTATTTCAGCAGGAAGATGATCTGGATCGTACGGGCTGATTTGATGCAATTCTTTCAACAATTCCCTTGTAATGCGCTCGGGTTTTTTGTGGTTCAATCCGAAAACTACACGATGCCCTATGCCATTTATAGATGAAAAATTAATCTGCTTTTCGAGCCAATCGACCAAGTAATTAGCTGCAGATCTGATATCAGATGATTTCAATGCAAAACTCTCGTTTGTGTTTTCCATTGAGTTAATAAAAGTTAAATTAGTCCCCGGCAAACCAATACGATTAATATTACCGTGAAAATATTCTTTTAATGTTTTGCCGGCCTGGTAAACAGCAAACTTAATACTTGATGAGCCACCATTTACTACAAGCACATTATTATTAGATTCTTTTAAAGTTTGTCGGTTAGCCATTAATCAACCTCCGGATCAATTCTATCATTTTGGGATAAGGCTTATATTGTGCAAACATAAAATTCCGAAATCGGGATGGAGTAAATAAACGTTTCTCATAAAACACTACCCTGCTCAGGTACTCAGCAATTGTCAGCTTACCTTCTTCGTAAGTGTCGAACGCCTGGTTATGCCGTCTTTTAAGTTCTTCCGTATTCAAGTGAAACTTCTTAGCTGCCCGTTTGCGGTATTCATGGAGCCATCCATTCGTGAAAAGAACGCTGCCAATATCCATAAATAAATATCTAATATTGGTCTTTTCTTTCATCTTATCTCCATGTACATAATATTTTTCATTAAATAATTTCTTCTTTATTAATGATGCTTTCCTTCTCTTTATTAGCTTTGTCTTGGCCGATTCCCATGGTTAAAGCATTTAAATCTGCAATGCCTCCAAGCTGCCGATACCGCATCATTTCTTTTTCGCCATACTTTGTAAAATACCCTTTAGCTTATTCAATTCCTGACCATAGTTTGCCCAGTCACCTTTCTTTAGATAATCCTGGGCCTTATTGTAATGGTTCAAAGCCTCTTGTGCCATGCCGGACAAATGCCCCGTTGGAAGTCCGCTGATAGCCGCCTGCATCTGGATTGTAGAAACAGTATCTGCGGAAAACACAGCACGTAGAGCGTCATCAAGGTTGTCGCGCATCTGAAGTTTATCCCCAAGGGCAACAATGACACGTTTTAATTCCGGCATCTTGCTTTGTTCCGACTGGAGGTAAACAGGCTCCACGTACAGGAAAGAATGCTCGATCGGGATGACAAGCAGATTTCCCCGAATAACGCTGGAGCCCATCTGATTCCAGAGAGTCAGTTCGGAAGAGATATCGGGTTTTTGATTTATCCTGGCATCGATCTGCAGCGGACCATAAATCAACTTTCTTTTCGAGAGACGGTATTCCAGTAATTGTCCGTAATTGCTGCCGTCGCACCGCGCGCACAGCCAGCCCACCATATTGTTCTTGTTCGAAGGTGTAAATGGAACCATCAGAATAAACTCCTCCGATTTGGTGCCCGGCAGCCTCATGATGATGTAATAAGGAAGCATCTGCTGTTCGTGCTGGTGGTAAACCTCCTTTGGTAGACTCCACAAATCTTCCTGGTTATAGAAAACCTGGGGATTCGTCATGTGGAATGTCCTGAACATGTCCGCCTGGATCTGGAACAGATCTATGGGGTAGCGTATATGCGCTTTCAGAAACGAAGGCATCTCGCTGATGGGTTTGAACAAGGAAGGAAAAATTTTCTCGTAAGTTTGGATCAATGGATCTGAAGGATCTATGACATAATACGAAACCGCTCCGCTGTATGCATCGATGACTACCTTTACCGAATTACGGATGTAGTTGGTGCCGTAGTAGTTATCTTCCCCATAAAAAGGCTGCGAGTATGGAAACATGCTCGACGTCGTATATGCGTCATGAATCCAGTACAATTTGCCGTCCTTGCCTACTACCAGGTATGGATCGGAATCGTAATGAAGAAAAGGTGCGATCGTTTGATCACGGTCGGTGATGATTCTATGAAACATGAGCCGGCTCTCGTTTGTCAGGTAGCCGGTCAGCAGGATGTTGATGTCCGAAAATTTCCATGCATAGACGAGCCTTAGGAAAATATTGGAAAGCCGGACGCCGCCCTTTCCCTGATATGAGGTGTACACATCCTGACTGCCGCTCGGGTAATCAAACTCCTTTGTTTCAGTGTTGACAAGGACATATTGACTGGTTTGCTCACCATAGTAGATTTCCGGCCGGGTAATGGATAATACATTCGAACTGGGAGGAATGTTTTGCACAGTAAGATTCGGCATGCCATTTTCAGCTATCTCGTTTACAGGGCTCATCACCAGACCGTAACCGTGCGTATATTTCATATGGATGTTAAGCCATGTTTGTGCACGGGGAGGAAGCTCCGAAGAAGGTAATTCCCTAGCAGCAAGAGCCACCTCAGTATACTTCCCCTTGAAATTATACCGGTCGACGTCCACATATTGGAAATTGTAATAAAGCCGAATTTCCTGTAATTGTCTGTATGTGTCGATCAACGGCCTTGTATCCCAGAGCCTGACATTGTGGATTGTAGAGTCGTTCGCCTTCAATTCGGCATAGGTCATGGGCTGCCCCACCGCGAAAGGTTTTTCTTCGACCTTATTCAACCCGAAGCCAAGACGGGTAAATTTTATGTTGTTGAGAATATACGGTGTCTCTTTTGTCAGCTCGCTAGGCTTAACAGCATATTGTTCAATCAGGGCAGGATAAATCCAAGAAAAACCTATGAGGACGACAAAAAAGAGCCCGATTGAATAGAAAACATATTTCTTCTTGTTGTAAAAGGGAAACAGAAAAAGGAGAGTCGCAACGATCAGAGATGCGATCAATAGGGCCCAGTATGCAGGAATCTGCGCATGGATATCTGCGTACGAGGCGCCGTATGCAACACCCGAAGTCGAATACATCAAATCGTAAAATTTCAGTCTGACAACAAAGGCGATTCCCAGAAAAAATAAACCACCCAGCACCGCCAGATGAGACCGGGCTTTCTGGTTTACATAGAAGCTGTTTCCCTGGAGGCCCATAACCTGGTCCATGAAATAGGAAATCACAACGCCTAAGAAAACAATAACTACTGCAAATAAGTACCACCCCTGTAAGAAATCATAGAACGGGAGGCGGAAGATATAGAAGCCCGCATCCTTTGAAAAAATCGGATCTGCGATACCGAATTTGGAGGCATGTATGAACTCCAAGATTGTTTGCCATGTGCCGGATGCCTGTGAACCCATGATATATGAAAAGAACAGAATAATCGCCGCCCATGAATATTTGGCGAATCTATCACTGAAAACGAGCTCGGAAATTCTAACGGTTTGCTCGGGCGAATGCACTTTTAACAAGCGAGTATAGACTCCGTTTTTTCTTGCAATGGCAATGTTCCACCAGGCAAAAAGTCCAAATACTAGGAAGAAGATACAAAACGACAGGATTTTTGTCCACAAGATCGTAGTAAATACTGCACCGTAACCCAAACTCAGGAACCACAGCCAGTCGCCGTAATATCCCACAAAGAGGGAGAATACCACCACGAAGATTATGATAGGAATGGCAATTGAGACAAGTATTAATTTTGTTTTCATGATAAATTTCCTTTTCTATTCGATTCGCCGGACCAATAATTGTTAATTGCTATCACGAGAAAATGTTCACGAATACCCCATCGGAGGTTTTGGGTACTGTATTCTTTTCGGTCAGATATAGTGTCTATAACCGGAATAATGAAAAACAGTGCCAGATCTTTAAATTCGGATCCGCTGATACTATAAAAAGTAACATTTGCTTCACCTGCAGCAGCGCAGGCCAACAAGGTTTTCCTAATTCCCGGAGGTCCCATTAATAAAATCCCTTTTAAAATATTGGCAATAAGAGCAGAAAATTTTCCCGTTACTCTTAAATAATCTAAAATTTCTTGAAGATCCTTTTCTGCATTGCGCAGCTCTGGAACATCATTAAATGTAACGCCGGATTTCCCTTTTTTAAATTTTTGGGCGGTTGACCTTCCAATATTGAAAATAAATCCACCCATTATTCCCCCTTCTTTGCCTTGCATTTTTCTCCGCATATAAATAAAATAGCCCACTATTCCTACAAAGGGCAGGACGATAAAAATGAAATCTGAAATCCAGCCATTATTACTTTCTTCTTTTGCATTGATTGTCACATTGTTTTTCTCTAAAGAAGGCATCAAGTTAGGATCATGAATAGAAGGTTTAATTGTTGAAAAATATTGGAAAGCTGTTTTGTCTCCCGGTTTATTTACTTTTATGTATTTGTTTTGAGATTCAACGGATATTTTATCCCCCTGTATTGTAATTTTAACTACATTTTTACCGGATAATTCATTTTCAAATTTACTGTAAGGTATATCGGCTTTCGATGGACCCTCTAAATATTTCATAAAATAAAAGGCAATAATCCACATCAAAAAAAATGCTAAAAATATTTTCCAGAGTCCTAACCCTGCATTAGGTAATTTATAGGGATTATTGTTTCTGCCTTGGTTTATTTTATTTGAATTATTATTCATTTATTTTTTAATTTTTCATATATAATATCGTCAATTTATCTCATATTAGGTATGATAAGAGAGACATCTATCATAAAACTTAAACCCTATATAAAAAGCAATAAAACTTCATTTTATGAGATACTTATAAAAAGTAATTTTATTGAAAAATGGGACACTGAGTACATAGGTTTAGAAGGTCGTCAGCTTCATTAAGCCAGCCGGAATCTACAAGACACCCGCGGATTTTTAACTTGCTAATTACTTCTTGGCTGCCTTCTCAGCAAAATAACAATCATCCAAATTGTGAAATGAAATTAGTGTTTGTTAACTAATAGAAATGAGTAATTAATTACTTTTATTGAGTGGTAATGTAAATATAACTGAAGTTCCCTCTCCCTCTTTGCTGACAATCCTAATTCTCCCTCCCTGCATTTCAATTAACTCTTTGCAAAGGTTTAATCCTAGACCTGTACCTGCTTCATTGTTTGTCCCTTTTGTAGTAATTTGCGAATCCGAATTAAACAAATGAGATAATAAATCTTCTTTCATACCTATTCCATTGTCTTGTATTCCAATTTCGATATATTTGTTTTTAGTACTCTCTAAGTCAATATCAAGCTGATCATCCAATTCTATTGAATAAATATTAACCTCGCCTCCTATTGATGTAAATTTTAATGCATTAGATATCAAATTCCTAAAAATAATATCAAGCATATTTCTATCGGCCCAAACGTTTACTTTATCTTCAATATTTATCTTTAATGAAATGGATTTTTGCTCAGCATTAGCTTTCAACAGACCCACAGCGTCTTTCACGCATTGAAGCAGGTTTTCATTGGAGGGCGAATATTTTATTTTTCCCTCCTGTACTAAAGACCACTCAAGAAGATTATTTAAAAGCTTATATAAATTATTAGTAACATTATTAATATTCTTGGCAGATTGCCTTATCTCTTCCGTTTCCAATTGATCAATATTATTTGAAAGTAAATCCGTAAAACCAAGCAAGCCGGTAAACGGACTTCGTAAATCATGAGCAAGTACAGAGAGAATTTTATCCTTATGTTTATTGAGCCCTTTCAATTCTATTTCGGATTTTGTAAGTTTTTCTACAAGCACGGCCTGTTTAAAATTTACTTCTTCTAATTCTTCTTTTTTCGAATTTAATTCTTTAGTTCTATCAGTTACAACCTCTTCAAGCTTTTTATTCCTCAATCTAATCGCCCTCATCCTTAAGTGGAAGATAATAAATATAAGGGCGGCTAAAAAAACGACAATGATAAATCGAAACCACAATGTTTGCCAGAAAGGCGGCAAAATGATAATTTTTATCGACGCGATATGGCTGCTCCAAATATTATCGTTATTGGTACCTTTTACAAGCAAAGTATAATTCCCCGGCGGAAGATTTGTAAATGTAACTTCATCGTTGGTGCCTTTATCAATCCAGTGGTTATTCAATCCTTCAAGCATATACGCGAATTTATTTTTATTCGGATCCGTAAAGCTTAATGCCGAAAATGTGAAAGAGAAAATGTTGTCTTTATTGTTGAGTATTATTTGGTTTGTCTTCCAAATTGATTTTTTCAATTTAATCGGTCTGATATAGTCTTTAAATGATGTGAAAACAACTTGAGGATTAAATGAATTGTATTTTATTGAATCAGGGAAAAAGCCGTTGATTCCGCTTTTTCCGCCAAAATACATTTTACCCGTTTTGCTTTGAAAAAAAGCACCTTGATTAAATTCATTACTTTGCAATCCGTCGCTTTGATTATAATTATGAAACGTTTGTGCAGCAATATTAAATTTAGATAAACCGTTGTTAGTACTAAGCCAAAGATTTCCTTTTTTATCACCGATTGCGCTGTAAACTTCATTGTTGGCAAGTCCGTCTTTTTCAGTATAATTTATAAATTGACTATTTTTGATATTTAACCTGCTAAATCCTCCTCCCGCCGATGTAATCCAAATCGTGCCACTCGTATCTCCCGGGAATTGATATATGTCTAAAATAATATTATTACAAAGACTGTTATTATTTTTTGCTTCATGGACATAGTGTTTGAACTTTTCTGTTTTAGTATCAAAGCTATCCAATCCATTGCCATTTGTGCCAATCCATAGAATTCCTCGGTTATCGAAGAATAAATAATTTATATTATTATCATTTATACTATTGGAATTGTCCGGATTATGTATATAATGAATGAATTTCTTGGTGAAAGGATCAAACTTATCCATTCCTGACCCAATAAGTCCCAGCCAAATATTTCCGAATTTATCACTTGTTATTGAATTAACATAATCAGCGCCAAGACTATTAGCATCATTATTTTTATGTTTATAATGTGTAAAAGTATTTTTTTTAAGATTATATTTATCCAGTCCATCAGTTGTGCCGATCCAAACAGTCCCCTTTTGGTCTGCAAAGATAGCATTTATAAAATCTTTTGTAATACTGTTTATAGAAGAAGAATGGACATAGTGATTAAACTTGCCGGTATTTTCATTCAGCCTAATTACACCTGCATAAAAGCTGCCAATCCATAAGTTATTAAGTTTATCTTTATAAATCGCACTAATATCATTTTCTTCAATATTATTTTTGTTCTTATTGGAAATTGTTATAAGTCCGAAAGATTTTTTCATCTTATCAAATTTGTAAATCCCGGAAGTAAAAGTTCCGATCCACAAAAGTCCTTCTCTGTCCCCCGATAAACATCTAATTTGTTTATCGCCATCTTCATTGGAATTTACAACAGAATTTCCAAATTCTATAAAAGCATTGTTGACGGGATCATAATAACTTAATCCATTATTTCTGGTTCCAATCCAAACAATCCCTTTTTTATCAACATACAATACACTTATAGAATCCGAGTTTATGCTTCTTTTATTAGTAACGGAGTGAATAAAATGAGTAACAATATTTGAATTGACATTTAATTTGTTTAATCCGCAGTAAGTACCAATCCATAAATTTCCTAATTTGTCTTCGGCTATAGAATTAATTTTTTGTCCTAAGATTGATTTTTCCCCATTTGAATTATGAGTAAAATGCCTAAACGTTTTTGTTTTAGGATTAAATAAATCCAATCCCTTATCGGTACCGACCCAAAGTCTGTTTTGAGAATCAACAAAAATAGAAAGCACAAAGTTGCTTAATAAACTGGATTTTTTCTTGCTGCTATGGAAATAACGAATGAATTTATTTTTACCTCTATCGAAATAATTTAATCCGTTAATCGTCCCTATCCATAGGTTGCCTAATGCATCCTCAGTTATTGATGATACTCGATTTGAAGATAAGCTTTGCGGATCATCAGGATTTTTTTTGAAGGAGGTAAAACTATCCGTATAAGGATTATATTTATTTAATCCGTCGTCTGTTCCTAACCATACATTACCGTATTTATCAACGTAAATGCTGTAAATGTAATTATCGGAGAGTGATGAAGAATCTTCAGGGATCGGTTCATAAACAACAAAATTATAACCATCGTACCTATTAAGTCCATCTTGCGTACCGAACCACAGAAAACCGCTGCTATCTTGAGCGATGGATAAAACTGTACTTTGAGAAAGGCCCTGTTCAATGGAAAGATGGCCTAAACGAATATTTTTTATTTGTGTAAAAGAATTAGGACAGCTAAATATTAAAACCGACAAAAAAAATAAATTACGGCGCAAATTCCCTCTGGTTTTTAGAATTATTTTATACTTGGCAATATACATTATTCTAATATTTTTATAAACTCAAAACAGAACAAATCCTTTCCGGTATAATCCTCCTATATCATAATCGAACATGAAGTTGAATAGTTGAGACCCGGAAAAATATTAGTGTAATTATATTTTTAACAATACAAAAAATTTGGTTAATAATGTATTTTGATTTTTAAAATTTCACCTATTAAGACGACTCAGATTTATTATCACCTGCAGGAAGATAATTTACGAGAAGTAATGATTTTTTATTGATATTGAATGGTTTTTGCAGCGCTTATTTTACTATAAATAATTCATCAACCAATCCCTTAACCTGATTTTTTGCTTTTTCTAAAATTCTATTCCCTTAAGGTGTAATTAGGTAATATCTTCTCACTTTACCTTCTACATTTATCTTGACTGATTTAGATATTTTTCTTCTTCTTATTTGTGAAATATCGGGTACATGTACCGTATGAAATATGGTAGCCGTGACGTTCCAGTTCAACTTTAAATTCCTGTCCGAAAATTTTTTCTTTTTTGGCGTGATGCAGAATATGTATTTTTATAAAACCAGGAAACAGATCGGTTAAAAGCTTGTCTTTCACAACAGATAAGTCTATTTTGGTGCAAAAACACAATATGGCATTTCGATATTGTCAGTTGTTAATTTATAAAATAAATCGATTTCCGTCATTGTTAATATAATTAGAAATTAGCCTGTTAAAATGAAGTCATTATTAAAAGTGCTGATTAGCATGTTACTATTTAATATATGTGCAATTGCCGGACCGCCTTTTAGAACGGACGATCCTATTCCAGTACCGTACTTGCATGGTGAATTATATTTATTTTCGACGGGTGTTTTTGACGGTGATGGTGCAAGCGGAATTGGACCCGCTGTTGAATTTAACTATGGAGTTTTTCCCAATATGCAATTTCATATAGTCGCCCCTCTTGCGTTTTCATCTCCAAAGCATGAGCCCGCATATGCCGGTTACGGAGATACGGAAGTCGGAGTTAAATATCGTTTTGTCGAACAAACAAACATACTGCCGGATATCGCTACTTTTCCGCTAATAGAAATTCCAACGGGAAATGCTTCTAAAAATTTGGGAAACGGAAAGGCTCAAATATATATTCCAATCTGGCTTCAAAAAGACATAGGCAAATGGACTATCTACGGCGGCGGCGGCTACTGGATAAATCCGGGCCCGGGAAATAAAAACTGGAATTTTTCCGGCATTCTAATCCAGTATAATTTTACTGATGCTTTCTTTCTCGGTGCCGAATTATTTCATCAAACGCCTTCTTCGATATATTCTACCGGTTATTCCGGTTTGCATTTTGGCGGCGGTATTCCGGTAGTAAAAAATTATCAAATTCTTTTTTCAGCGGATCTCGGAAACGGAATAACTTCCTATAAACATTTTTCATATTATTTAGGATTGTACCATACTTTTTGATATAAATTTTAAGTGCCTATAATACCTTGAAATTTATAATTAACTTCGCCGGAATAAAATGCAAATTGATAAATTAAGAATTTTTTTATTCCTTATCCGAATTGTTCTTTCTAATCTCCCGAACTAAACGAATAATTTAATTAGTATGAGCAGATTAAAAAGTAAAATAAAAATGATAATTAATGATAATTACTCTCCGGATATAATATATTCATTAAGACTGTATGTAAACCGGAATAAATAAAATCAAAAACATTACATGCTATGAGTATGCCTACAATTTCAAAAGCATAACCTTTTATTTCTTCCATATACCTTCTTCCATTCTCTTCATTTAAATATATCGGAAGTATGCCGCTACCGTCAAGAGGAGGAACGGGAATCAAATTAAACAAGAACAAAATAGAATTTAGAATAAAAGTTATTCCTAATATTTTTGCTACACCGTCATATACACCGCTGTTAACCGCTGAAACCATATTGACTCCTTTGATAGTTTCAGGAGCATAACGCACGTGAAATATTATGCCTAAATGTATTAAATGCTGAAATAACAACTAAAATAAAATTTGCCATGGTCCTGCGGGAGCCATTGCAGCAAATTTTTTAGAATACTTATAAGCCCATTCAGGATCATACAGCGCACTTTCCTATCCCACGATCCATCCACCGATTAAAAAAGATATAATAGGGACCACAATCGTTCCGACCGGTTCTCTCTTTACATGCGGTCATGGATTTATTGTAACCTGTCCGTTTTTATAAGCCGTTGAAATCCCCATTTTCATTGCCGCAAATGCATGAGATACTTCGTGAAATGTTGTCGATAATAAAAAAACCACATATCACATTAACGCATTGAGAAAGTTTGTCATAATTTTGTTTTTTTATTTAAGTAAATGCTTGAATATTTAACACTAAAAATCATTTTGCTAATAAGAAATAAAACTATTTAAACATTATGAAGAAGATCTTCCTATTTTCATTTTAACAAAATTAATTTTTTGACACTTTCAAATTGATGTTTACCATCTATTGATTTTGCTGAAATCCTATAGAAATAAATTCCGGAAGATAAATTTTCGGCATTGAAATTTATTTTATGATAACCTGCAGTTTCTGTTGAATTTCTTAATTCTTTTACTGCTTCTCCAAGGATATTATATATAATGAGTTTAACATTACTTTCATATGGAAGAGAGTATTTAATTGTAGTTGAAGGATTAAAGGGATTAGGATAATTCTGATATAGTGCAAAGGTTTTGGGTAAATTGTTCACCTTTTTATCTATTCCAGTTGGAATTATCGAAATATTTATTCCACTTACAATTGGATTATTTGTTAAGTTTATATCAACTTTTTGGGGATATATTGTCTTCTCATATCCAATTTTATTAGCAATTATTTTATAATTTCCGTTGGATAACGAAGGTATTTTATAATAACCACTGAAATTCGATATACTAGTCGAGACCGTATCACCTAATGAATCAACTGCCAGCAACAAAGTCCCGCTCAAAGGTGAATTGGAATTAGAGTTAACTGTACCCGATATTTCTCCACCAATGGAATTTAATTTTTCCATTATGATAAATATGTTCTTTACACTCATATTTCCAGTTAGATCAATTGTATTTAAACTATCGCCATAATATTGACTTTTATAGCCATCCTTATAAAATAATAAAACATATTTACCGCTCTTAAGATTTACGATAGAAAAACTTCCGTTATTACTTGATCGAGTTCCGATCCATTTTCCTCCATTGGCAGGTATAGCATATATTTCTACTCCGGCAAGCCAACTTGGATCTCCAACTAAACCTGATATTGAATTACTTCCAGGTTCAGGTTTTGTCAAATTAAAATCTATTCCGGTTACCTGTGAACTGTCTTGATTTACAATAACGGGGGTTGCGTCAAAACTGTCAAATACATCCTTATAATAATCGAGAAAGTAACCGGATTGATAAGCATACAACGTATAGCTTCCTTCAAAAACTTGTATCGAATAATTTCCGTTTTGATCTGTCCCTATAAAAGTTGAATCACTATTCTCTATTGAATTTACAGCAATAAAAACATTACTTAACGGATTATGTGTTACAGCATCTCTTATTGTACCGGAAATGGTACAGAGAGTTAGTGTTGGGAAAGTAAAGTCAATATTTGTTGTATCGTTACTAATAGTTATCACATCGGCATTATTAAAGGATTGTTTGTTATTGTAATACATGCTTCGATTTGTCAGCATATTACCTTCAATATAATTAACATACGCAGCTATATAATAAGCTCCTGAGTCAATCATTATAGTATAGTTCCCATTGTTATCGGTACGTGTGCTGTATATTTTACTTTCATTTGTATTTTCGAACCATACATAAGCATCATAGAACGGCTGACCATTATCATATTAAACTGTCCCCCGCATAGTATACAAAGAGAAAAGCAACTATATTACTAAAGAAA